>NZ_JAUZVE010000002.1:0-771394 GCF_031844425.1 Microbacterium sp. ARD31 | reverse complement strand
GGCACCGTCGGCCACCCGCACGATGTCGATGATCGACGCGATAGCCGAACCGAAGCAGCCGTCGATCGCGATCAGTCCGATACGCATGACGTAAACAATAGCAATACTGCCGTATACGCCACTCCCCGCCGGCCCTCGCTCGTCATACGCTGAACTCGCTTCACCAAGAAACCTCGACACCTAGGAGAGTCCCTCATGTCCACACCCGCATCACTTCCGTATGCCTTCGTCGCCAAGATCGTCGCGGCCGATGGACAGCACGACGCGCTCGCCGATCTGCTCGCCGGCGCTGTCGCACTCGCCAACGAAGAAGTAGGAACGATTGTCTGGTTCGCGGTCAGGACCCACGCCGACACCTTCTGGATCTTCGATGCATTCCCCGACGAGGCCGCTCGCGACACCCACGCCAACGGCGCCATCGTCGCAGCCCTGATGGCCAACCAGCACCTCCTCGGCGCAGCACCCGAGATCCTCGCGGCCGACGTCCTCGCGTCCAAGCTCCCGTAGTCCGCCAACGCACGAGACGATCGCGCCCCGCCGAGCCATCGCCAGGTCGCGACGCAACGCCATGCTGCGTTGCCGAGCGGTGCGAGGCCCATCGGCACACGGACAGGATGCCGGCCGCGAGCGCTCAGCCGGCGAGGGGTCCGTCGCAGAGGAGAGCGACGTCGGTGTCGGGCAGAGCCGTGAGGCCAGCGCATCGCGCGACCACCAGAACCGAACCGACGACCTAATCACGTCGGCTTTGCGTCTATCGCTTGATGCGCCCACTGGGCGAACGAGCCGCTGACCTGCGCAAACGCCGAGCGTGGGGGACGCCGCCATCCGGTGGTGACCGACGACGACCGACCAGTACCGACCGTTTCACCGGAGCTTGCGGCGGCGTCGAAGCCGAGCAAGCTCCATTCCTTCAGCTCACCGCGCCCTCCTCCTCGCCGGTCCCGTCGTCGTCGAAGACGTTTCAGGGGTCTTCTCAGATGACGGTGTAGGTCGGCCGGGCGCGTCGGTCCGCAGATAGACGTCGAGGTCTCCCGACGACGGAGGTTCCTACGCCATCCATCCGAAAGACCTCGACGTGTCCGACGCTACCCCGCCGGCCGGCTTCGCCGCCCTGACCTGACCGCCTTCGCTCGACTCGACGGCCTCGGTCTGAGCGTGACCGGACAACGACTTGAACCGGATCGTGCGGTCCTCGCGTGCCGCGTGGTGGAACCAGATCAGTGGTGCCGACGGTGCGGCAGCGAGCGGCTTCAGACCCCAACTCCTACACCCCCGATTGGGATGAGCCACGTTAACCCGATGCGTTCGACCGGACGCGGCGGATGCGCTCATGTGCGCGATCGTGCGCACGGGGGCCGCCGGACTCGAGCACGCGGGTCACGATCGGCAGCACCGCGCGCGTGAGCGTGACGACAGGCAGCACCGACCGTCGGACGCCGAGCAGGCGCCGCAGCTCCTTCGGAATCGTGGCGACCGCCGCGGCGAAGAAGAGCCGGTAGCCGAGCGCCATTCCGCCCCCGACCGGGGGGCGACGCAGGAAGCGCACGACGTCGTCGACGCGGGGCCCGCCCTGCAGGATGCCCCGAACGCGGTAGGACTCGAGCGCTCGCGCCAACTCATCCGCGGTGCGGGGAGGTTCCTTTACACGCATAAGACGTCCTGCGGTGGCCCACTCGGCCACGTAGGCGTCCGGCCCGCCCGGAATCGGTCCGCCGTAGGTTCGGTGGCTGGTGAGGAAGGCGTCGGCGAATGCCAGATGCACCCATTCCACCAACTCGGCGTCCGCTGCTGAATAGGCGACCGCGCGTCCTTCCGTGCTCTGGTAGGTGCCTTTCACCTGCTGGTGGAAGCGTCCGACGCGTGCGGTCTCGGCATCCGCTTGCTCGGTTGATCCATAGGTGACGCAGATGACCCACCGCACGGTGCCCGCGAGACGCCCCAGGGGATCCTCGCGGTAGCGCGAGAAGTCGTGCACGCCCGCGAGTGCTCCGGGGTGCAGTGCCTGGACGAGGAGGGCCCGGATGCCGGCGATGAGCGTGGCAGTGCCGGCGTGCACCGTCCAGGCCGCGCCGTTCTCGGGGAAGTAACCCGCGTCGTCGCCCTCGCTCAGGCGCAGCACCCAGGGTGGCGCCCCTTCCGGATCGCCGGCGAGAGCGGTGAGCAGCCGTTGACGCAGGGGCGTCAGATCCATCCGAGGAGCCCCTTCACTGGGCCAGCCGCGCCAGGACGAGGTCCATGAGGCGATCAGGCAGGGCACGGCGTGCGCCCACGATGAGCTTCGCGCCGACGGGCGT
The DNA here is from genome assembly GCF_031844425.1 of Microbacterium sp. ARD31. Lineage (NCBI taxonomy): Bacteria > Bacillati > Actinomycetota > Actinomycetes > Micrococcales > Microbacteriaceae > Microbacterium > Microbacterium sp. ARD31. Next base: position 769,100 of record NZ_JAUZVE010000002.1, on the reverse strand, counting down.
CGCGTAGCGCGTCCGCGGTCGCCGAACCGTTGCGGCGTGCACGATCGTGGCAGCGACCCTCTCCGGAGGCGCCGACATCGGCGAGTGGTCGACCCGGTGGTAATTGCCGTGCAGGGCGCGTGCCTGGGCGGCGTACGGGCCGTCACCCGAGATCTCGAGAGCGCTGTCCCGTGCGATGGCGTTCCACTCGGTGCGAATGGGACCGGGCTGGACGATGACGACGTCGATGTTGTGCGGGGCCAGCTCGATCCGCAGTGAGTCGCTCAACCCTTCGACGGCGAACTTCGTCGCGTGGTACCAGCTGCCCAGCGGCTCGTAGATCCGCCCTCCGATGGACGAGATGTTGATGATCCGTCCGCGTCCCGCTGCGCGCATCCCGGGAAGGACGAGCTGCGTGAGGCGTGCCAGGCCGAACACGTTCACCTCGAACTGACGCCGCGCCTCGTCCAGCGGCACCTCTTCGAGGGAGCCGTACGAGCCGTACCCTGCGTTGTTGACGAGCACATCGATCCGCCCGTGCGCGCCGGTGATGCCGTCGACGCCGGACCGCATCGACGCGTCGTCGGTGACGTCCATCTCGAGCGTGCGTCCGCCTGCTGCTTCGATCTCGGTCATCCGGTCGGTTCGACGTGCTGCGCCGTAGACGACCCAGTCCTTCTTGAGGAGGGCGAGCGCGGTCGCGAGGCCGATTCCGGATGAGGCGCCGGTGATGAGCGCCACCGGACGGGACGATCGGGAGGAGGAGGTCGTCATGACACAAGTCCATCACGCCGTCGGCGGGCGGGGGTCGGTCGCGGGGGAGTGCAGGCGTTGAGGTCTACGGCGCCGACGACACGTCGAGCCGATCCTGCCCGGCGAGCGATGACCAGCTCGACGCCAGACCCTTCGCTGCATGCGTGGACGCGCGCACCGCACGCTCGTCCGCCCACTCGTTCAGGACGTGCCCGGAGTGACCGCGGACATGCTCGAGCACGACGTCGGGAAGGCCGGCTGATCGGCGCGCGTCACGCGCGGCGATCAGCTGCTCGAGGATCTCACGATTCTTCGTCGGCGAGCCGGTGGAGGTCTTCCACCCGCGGCGGCGGTGTCCGTCCATCCACGAGGAGTACGTGTCGATCGCGTACTTGGAGTCGGCTTGGACGACGAGGTGGGCGACGTCTCGATGATCCTCGATGGCCCTGAGGAGCCCGAGGAGTTCGCCGATGTTGTTCGTCCCCTGGGGGATCGAACCCGCCGCCCAGTGGCCGTCCTCTGCTACCCACGCCCATCCCGCCGGTCCCGGGTTGCCCTTGCAGGCGCCATCGGTGGCGACGACGTATCCGCGCTCTTCGGTCACTCGCTCAAGGCTACCCAAGCGCTCGCGCCCCACAGACCATCCCGTCTCCCCTCCGGGACCGCTGGAGTCCGCGAGAGTACATCTCACGGACGAGGGCCGGGGGCGCACCCGCGCCGTCGTCCACCAGATGTACTTTCGCGGTCCGGTCCGGTCCGGACCGGTGGCGATTCTGTGGGGCGGCGGCGCTTCGGCATACTCGTTCGTATGGGCGATGGCGGGCGAGGAACGGGCATCCGGCGACGTGGGCCCGGCGCCGGTGACCGGACGGCGACGACGCGCGGCCCCCGCCGGGTGCCGGTTCTGCTGGCCGTCGGCGAGACGATGGCCATGGTGGGCCCGGCGGTCGCCGAGCCGCTGCGGACCGCGGAACTGTTCCGCATGGACGCCGGGGGAGCCGAGTCGAACGTCGCCGCACACGCCGCCGCAGGCGGGGTCACTGCGCGCTGGTTCAGCCGGCTCGGCGCTGATCCGCTCGGCGACCGGATCATCGACCGACTGATCGCCCGCGGCGTGGAGGTCTCGGCCGTCGTGCGGGATCCGCGGCACCCGACCGGACTGTATGTGAAGGACCCGGGCTCGGGCGTGCACTACTACCGACGCGGATCCGCCGCCTCTCACCTCGATGTCGCCGACGCCCAAGCCGTCGTCCTCGACGACGTCGCGCTCCTCCACGTGTCGGGGATCACCGCGGCGCTGACGGGAAGCGCGCCGGCGTTCCTCGAGGCGCTGATCGAACGGGCACGAGACGCTGGCGTCCCCGTCAGCTTCGATGTGAACCACCGCGCTGCGCTATGGGATGCCGCAACCGCCGCCCGTCCGTTGGCAGCTCTCGCGGCACGAGCCGACCTCGTCTTCGTGGGGCGCGACGAGGCCGAGACGCTGTGGGCCACGGAAACGGCGGACGAGGTGCGCGCGCACCTGCCCGAACCGGGGCTGCTGGTGGTCAAGGACGGCGACGTCGGCGCCACCGCCTACGACGCCGCGGGCAGCACCTTCGTCCCCGCCCACCGCGTCGACGTCGTGGAGCCGGTCGGAGCCGGCGACGCCTTCGCCGGCGGCTTCCTCGCGGCGCACCTGCGCGGCGCCGATGTCGCCGCCGCGCTCGCCGCCGGTCACGCGCGCGCGGCGCTGACACTGACCACCACCGGGGACTACCCCGATGAGGGGAATCGCGCGTGACCGACGCCCAGACCGGCCCGCCGAGCACCGACACACCGAGCACCGACACACCGAGCACGGACACGCCGCGTTTCGAGATCGACGAGACCGCCTTCCTGCTGGACGGCGAGCCGCACCGCATCATCGCCGGGGCGCTCCACTACTTCCGCGTGCACCCCGGGCACTGGGCCGACCGCATCCGCAAGGCGCGCCTGCTCGGGCTGAACGCCATCGAGACCTACGTCGCCTGGAACGCGCACGAGCCGCGGCGCGGCGAGTGGGACGCCACCGGAGCCAACGACCTCGGCCGGTTCCTCGACCTGGTCGCCGCCGAGGGGATGCACGCGATCGTGCGGCCCGGGCCCTACATCTGTGCGGAGTGGCACAACGGCGGACTGCCGGTGTGGCTGACCGGGATGCCGGGGATCGGACTGCGCCGCAGCGAGCCGCAGTACCTCGCCGAGGTCGACACCTATCTGCGTCGCGTGTACGACGTCGTCGCGCCGCGTCAGATCGATGCGGGTGGCTCGGTGATCCTGGTGCAGATCGAGAACGAGTACGGAGCGTACGGCGACGACAAGGAGTATCTCGCGGAACTCGTGAGGATCACACGCGACGCCGGCATCAGCGTGCCGCTCACCACGGTCGACCAGCCGCATCCCGACATGCTGCGGGCCGGCAGCCTTCCGGGCCTGCATCTGACCGCGTCCTTCGGCTCGCGGGCGGCGGAGCGGCTCGCGACCCTGCGGGAGCATCAGCCGACCGGACCGCTGATGTGCTCCGAGTTCTGGGACGGGTGGTTCGACTCGTGGGGCCGGCCCCACCACATCACATCGCCGGCGGATTCCGCGGCCGAACTGGAGGCTCTGCTGAGCGCGGGCGCGTCGGTGAACCTGTACATGTTCCACGGCGGGACGAACTTCGGACTCACGAACGGCGCCAACCACAAGGGCCGGTACCTGCCGATCGCGACGTCCTACGACTACGACGCGCCCTTGGACGAGGCCGGCAACCCCACCGAGAAGTACCACGCCTTCCGCGAGGTGATCGCGCGCTACGCCCCCGTCCCCGCCGACGCACCCGCCGCACCCGAGCCGTCGCCCGCCTTCCACGTGGCGCTCGAGGTCACGGATGTGTGGCCCGCGGTGTCCGCTTCCGAAATCGACGCGGCAGCCCCGGCATCCGAGGCGCGGCCCTCCTTCGCCCACCCGCCCAGCTTCGACGAACTCGGCGTCGACAGCGGGCTCGTCGTCTACGAGGCCGCCGTCCCTGCAAACACGTTCCCCACCCCCGAGGCCCGTGTGCTGGTGGCCGGCGAGGTGCGTGACCACGCGTGGGTGTTCATCGACGGCACCCGCGTCGCCGCCATCTCGCGCGCCGAGGGAGCGCGCACGGCGAGCGTCCCGCCGGGCGCACGGCTGAGACTCGTCGTCGAGGAGGAGGGTCGCGTGAACTACGACCAGCGCCTCGGCGAGCCCAAGGGGCTCATCGGCCCGGTCTCACTCGGTGGTCTGGCCGTGACCGGCTGGACCGCCACGCCCGTCGACCTTGCGTCTCTCGCGGCGGCGGCAGCCGCCGTGGACGGCGCGTCGCCGGTGCTCTCGGGGGTCGCCGGTCCCGTCGTCCTGCGCGGCGCCTTCGACGCCCCGACGGGCACCGACCTCTTCCTCTCCACCGACGGGCTCGGGCGCGGTTTCGCTTACGTCAACGGCTTCCTGCTCGGACGCTACCGCCGCACCGGACCCCAGCGGACGCTCTACGTGCCCGGCCCGGTGCTGCGGGGCGATGGCGGCAACTCCCTCGTCATCGTCGAACTGGACGAGGCGTCGGTCGACCGCGTCTCGTTCGTGGCGGGACCGGAGCTGGGCCACAGCGACGAGTGACCGACGAGTGACCGACGAGCGGATGCCGCACCCGCCGGCATCCGCTCGGCGCGGTCCGCGGGGTCAGCCCAGCGCGACCGCTGCGACCACGACCACCCCGACCGCTGCCGCGCCGGTGGCCACCACGGCCAGTGCGAGCGGCAGGCGCCCGTCGGGAAGGGGGACGCGGTCGCCGCCCGCGCTCGTCGCCGCGGACACCCCGGCGTAGCGGCGACGGGCGGCGAGCCACAGCACGCCCGACGCGACCAGCCCTGCGATGCCGGGGGCGATCCACGCCACGTGTCCGAGGACGGCCGGCAGCAGCCGCAGGGCGACGAGCGATCCGACCGCCAGGGCCAGTGCGGTGCGCCGCCAGGCGAGCTCGGTGCGTTCGGGCTGCAGACCCGGGTCGAAGAGTCCGCTCATGCGAGCAGGACGGCCAGCACGACCAGCGCTCCCGAGACGGTCACGGCGATCGCGAGCACGGGTCCGAGCAGAGACGGGGGCAAGGGCTCGCCGCGGCGCAGTGCGCGCTCGGTCCGCATCCAGTTCACCCATGCGAGCCCCGGGGTGACCCCTCCCGAGACGATGAGGACCAGCGAGGCCACCAGTCGCAGGCGGGGCTCGAGATCGAGGCCCAGAAGTTCGAGGGCCACGCCGCCGGCCAGCAGCGCGAGCGCGGTCCGGATCCACGCCAGGAAGGTGCGCTCGTTCGCGAGCGTGAACCGGGCGTCGGGGTCGGCGCCCTGATCGAACACGGAACGGGGGAAGCGCGACATGGGGTCCTTTCGGCGGCGTGCTGTTGATTCTTCCACCGGCGGCTCTCTACCGTGGAGTGACCCCGAGGAGTGCCCCGTGACCGACCCCCTGAACGGCGCCCCGGCGCGCGCCGCCGCCGCGACGCCCGACCGCATGCACGCCATCTCCGCCGAGACCCGCGCCACCGTCGACGAGGTTCTCGACTACGCCCGCCGCCGTGCGGTCTACGAGGACGTCCCGCTCGACAAGCCGCTCACGCCGCGGGACCTGTCGCGACTGGCGTCGGGGTCGATCACGGCGGACGGGATCGGCGCGCGCCGCGCCACCGCCCTCTTCGAGAACGTCCTCGCGCCGGCGTGCGTGACGACCGACCACCCGGCGTACCTGTCGTTCATCCCTTCCGCGCCCACGAAGGCGGCCATCGCGTTCGACCTGGTCGTGTCGGCCTCGTCGGTGTACGGCGGGTCGTGGATGGAGGGGTCGGGCGCCGTCTTCGCCGAGAACGAGGTGCTGCACTGGCTCGCCGCCGAGTTCGGCCTGCCCGCCGGCGCCGGCGGCGTGTTCATGCAGGGCGGCACGATCGGCAACCTCTCCGCTCTCGTCACCGCCAGGGATGCCGCCCGCCGCCGGAACCGCGAGCTCGGGCGTCCGGATCCCGCACGCTGGGTCGTGGTCGGCAGTGCCGAGGCGCACTCGTCGATCGCGTCGGCGGCGGCCGTGATGGACGTCGACGTCGCGAAGGTGCCGACCGGCGACGACGGGAGGCTGCACGGTGACGCCCTCGTCCCGGTGCTCGACGCGCACGGCGATGCCGTGTTCGCCGTGGTCGCGACGGGCGGGACGACGAACTTCGGGATCGTCGACGACATCGCATCCATCGCCGACGTCACGAGCGAGCGCGGAGTGTGGCTGCACGTCGACGGCGCCTACGGGCTGGCGGCGATGCTGGTCGAGCGCATGCGCCCCGCCTTCGCGGGGGTCGAGCGCGCCGACTCCCTCATCGTCGACCCGCACAAGTGGCTGTTCGCGCCGTTCGACGCGTGCGCGCTGCTGTACCGGGAACCCGACAAGGCGCTGCTGGCGCACACCCAGCACGCCGAGTACCTCGACACCCTCACCGGCAGCGCCGACTGGAACCCGTCCGATCTCGGCATCCAGCTCACCCGCCGCGCCCGCGGCCTGCCGCTGTGGTTCTCGCTCGCCACCCACGGCACCGAGATGTACCGCTCCGCCATCGCGTACGGCATCGATCTCGCGCGCGAGATCGCGGACGAGATCGAGGCCCGGCCGGGGCTCTCGCTGGTGCGCGACCCGCAGCTGTCGGTTGTCGTGTTCCGCCGCGACGGCTGGACGCTCGCGGACTACGCCGCGTGGTCCGACCGCCTGCTCGAGGACCAGCAGGGCTTCGTCGTGCCGAGCTCCCACCGCGGGGAGCCCGTGCTGCGGTTCGCGATCATCAGCCCGCTGACGACCTTCGAGCTGCTGACCGGCATCCTCGACACCCTCGTCTGACCACGCGGACCGAAAGCGGCGGCTTCCCAGGTCAGACGCGGGGCGCGAGCTCCGACAGGAGCTGCTCGACGTGGAGTCGGATCTCGTCGCGGACGCGGCGCACGCCGGCCAGGTCGAGCCGCCCCGGGTCGTCCAGGTGCCAGTCGAGGTAGCGCTTGCCGGGATACAGCGGGCAGGCGTCGCCGCAGCCCATCGTCACGACCGCGTCGGCGGCGCGCACGACGTCGTCGGTCAGGGGCTTGGGGAACTCCTCGGCGACGTCGATCCCGAGCTCGCCCAGAACGGCGACGACCGCGGGCAGGATCTCGGTCCCGGGCTGCGATCCGGCCGAGCGCACGTGCACCCGGTCGCCGGCGAGGTGCCGCGTCAAAGCTGCGGCCTTCTGCGACCTGCCCGAGTTCTGCACGCACACGAACAGGACCTCGGGCACCGGCTTGGCCAGCAGTCCCTTCGACTGCGCGAGCGCGGTGAGGCGGTCTCGCGCGAACTTCTCGGCCAGGCTGGGCAGGTGCGTCTGCACGCGGGCGGTGCGGCCCAGCGCCGTGTACGACTCGAAGACGACCCGTTCGGCGGTCTCTTCACCGATCATGCCGCGGAACTGGTGCGCGAGCCGCTCGGGCGGCGCGGTGCAGGATCGAATCCGGCGACAGCAGGGCGTCCTGGCCGCGCGACCCGGCCACCGCGCCGGAGCTCATGCGCCCGTTCCGGCGGGCAGCAACTCCGAGATGAGCGTCTCGACTCGACCGCGGATCTCGTCGCGAATGGGGCGGACGGACTCGATGCCCTGTCCTGCCGGGTCTTCGAGCTCCCAGTCCTCGTAGCGCTTGCCGGGGAAGATCGGGCAGGCGTCGCCGCAGCCCATCGTGATCACGACGTCCGACTCCTTGACCGCCTCGACGGTCAGCACCTTCGGGGTGTTGCCGGCGATGTCGATGCCTTCCTCGGCCATCGCCTCGACCGCCACGGGGTTGATCTGGTCCTTCGGGGCCGACCCCGCGGACAGCACCTCGATCCGGTCGCCCGCCAGGGCGCGCAGGTAGCCGGCGGCCATCTGGGAGCGCCCCGCGTTGTGGACGCAGACGAACAGGACGGTGGGAGTGTCGGCCATGGAGGACTCGCTTTCTCTAGACGACTAAAGCATAGATCTATATCTATGCATTATTTGACGCTGCCGGGTGAACGTTGCGTGAACCCGTTCAGGCGGCGGGAAGAAGCTCGTCCAGCAGGGTCCGAACACGCGTCTCGATGTCGTCTCGGATGCCGCGCACGGCGTCCAGGGGCAGATCGGCCGGATCCGGGAGCTCCCAGTCGAGATAGCGTCGGCCGGGGTAGACCGGGCACGCATCGCCGCAGCCCATGGTGACCACGACGTCCGCGGCGCGGACCGCCTCGTCGGTCAAGGGCTTCGGGAACTCGCCGCCGACCGGGACCCCGATCTCGTCCAGCGCCGCCACCACGCTCGCCTTGACCTGCGGAGCCGGCGCCGATCCGGCGGTGCGCACGCTCACGCGGCCGCCGGCGAGGTGGCGCAGGATCGCCGCGGCGATCTGCGAGCGGCCGGCGTTCTGCACGCAGACGAACAGCACCTCGGGTCGCTCGGCACCCGTCCGTGCGGCGTCGCCCCGCACGAGCGCCTCGAGGCGGGCTGCCGCGAACGCGCCCGTGCGCGAGGCCAGGAGGGGGCCGGGCGAGAGAGCGAGGAGATCCCTGCTCTCCTCCACGCAGCGCGCCACCGTCTCGGGCGAGAGCGTGCCGCGGAAGCGGAGCGCGAGGTCGGCGCTGATGCGCTCCAGGTCGGGGTCGCCGCCCTGCTCGGCGTCGCCGAGCAGGGCGATGATGCGGCCCTCGTGGGCGCCCGCGATGCGGTACCACGCGCGGCGGCCGTCCTGCTCGCGCGTGACGACGCCCTCGCCGAGGAGCGCTTTCATGTGGTGGCTCACGGTCGGCTGTCGCAGGCCCAGCGTGTCGGCGAGCCGGCTCACCATGGCCCGTCCGTCCGGTGCGCGACGGATCTCCTGCAGAATCCGGACTCGCGTGGGGTCGGCGAGCACCGCTGGTCCGCGCGCCCCCGTCGCCCGCCCACCCGTATCCATAGACCGCAGTCTATTGGAGACGGCCGTCGCGCCCGTTGCGCTCCGACCGGCGCTCGATGAGGATCGTGTCGCGCCACTGCCCGGCATGCGCACCGAGTCCCGATCGGGCGATGCGCTCGCGGCGCCCGATGACGCGGAATCCTGCGCGCTCGTGAAGGCGCATGCTTGCGCCGTTCTCGGGGAAGACGCTCGCCTGGATCGTCCAGATGCCGGCCTCCTCGGCGGCTTCGATGAACGCGGTCAGCAGCGCCCGCCCCGCACCGCTGCCGCGTGCGTCGCGGTGGATGTACACCGAGTGCTCCACGACGCCCCGGTAGACCGCCCGCGACGACACCGGCGAGGCCGCGGCCCAGCCGAGCACTGCGCCGGATCCGGCCACGGCGACCAGTCTCGGGGCGGCGAGCTTGCCCGTGTCGAACGCGCTCCATTCGGGCACGGTCGTCTCGAAGGTCGCCTCGCCCTCCTCGATGCCGTGCCGATAGATCTCGGCGACCTCGGGCCAGTCCGCGGCGGTCATGGGCCGGACGGCGCTCAGCAGCATCCGGCCCCGCCGATGTCGGTCGAGCACACGCCCGTGGCGGGGAGGGTCAAGGCGACGGTCGACGCCGAGGCGAGGTCCCCTGAGAGCCAGGCCGTCACCGACCGCACCTGCTCGTAGCCCGTGGCGAGGAGGAAGGTGGGAGCGCGACCGTAGGACTTCATACCGACGACGAAGAACCCGGGCTCCGGGTGGGTGAGCTCGCGGAACCCGTGCGGTTCCACGGTCCCGCACGTGTGGACGTTCGGGTCGATGAGCGGGGCGAGGCGCCGCGGGGCCTCGACGATCTCGTCCAGGTCCAGGCGGATCTCGCGCAGCATCGAGAGGTCGGGACGGAACCCGGTGGCGTTCACGACGAGATCGGTGGGGTGTTCCACCACCTCGCCGCGCCGGCTGCCCACGACGACCACGCGGTCGCCGTCCCGCCGCGCGCGGATGATCTCGAAGCCGTCGACGAGGTCCACCTCTCCGGCGGCGACGGCCTGCTCGACGCGACCGCCGAGCTTCGCGCGGTCGCTCAGCTCGTCCTCGGTCGAGGACGACAGCCGGATGGCGCTGGCGTTGCGGATCATCCACGTCACCCGGGTGCCCGGCGCGCTGCGGGAGAGCTCGACCAGCGCGAGGAGCGTGTTGGCGGCGGAGTGTCCGGCGCCCACGACCGTGGTGTGGCGGCCCGCGAAACGGGCGCGATCACGGCCGAGCACGTCCGGCAGGGGGGCCGTGACGAGGTCCGCGACGTCCGTCAGGCCGAGGAGCTCCAGTCCGCTGGAGGTCAGCGGGTTGGGCGAATGCCACGTGCCCGAGGCGTCGATGACCGCGCGGGCGGTGACCTCGCCGATCGCGCCGTCGGCGGTCTGCGTGCGAAGGACGAACGGGGCCGCCGCACGGCCACGCGTGCGGGTGCGGTCCATTCCCTCTCGCGAGATGTCCGTCACCCGGATGCCGGTGCGCAGGCGCGATGCGATCGCCTCGAGTCGCGCCAGCGGCAGCAGGTAGGACTCCACGAGCTCGGCGCCGGTCGGCGCGCGGTCGGCATCGGGGAGCGTCCATCCCGTGGTCTCGAGCAGGCGGACCGCCGCCGGGTCCACGACGTGGCGCCAGGGTGAGAAGAGGCGCGTGTGTCCCCACGCTCGCACGCTGGATGCGGCATCCGGCCCGGCTTCGAGGATGACGACGTCGATGCCGCGTTCGACGAGGTGGGCCGCGGCCGCGAGGCCGACCGGTCCAGCGCCGACGATCGCGACGGGGAGCGCGGTGAGGCGATCGCTGCGGGAGGGCGGGGCGGTGAGATCGAGGAGTGTCACGAGCGGGCCTTTCATATATCGATGACTGTCGATGCCTGAGTATGCACCTGTCTATCGATGAGTGTCAATATCGATTAGCATCGATGCGTGATCTCCCTGGACCTGACCGATGTCACCGCACCGAACGGCACCGCAACCGGCGGTGCGGCCTGCTGCAGCCCGCTCGTACGCGAGCCGCTCGACGCCCTCGAGGCGGAGCAGCTCGCGCACATCATCAAGGCGCTCGCCGATCCCACCCGCCTGCGGCTGCTGTCGATCGTCGCGGCGTCTGCGGATGCCGAGGCCTGCGTGTGCGACCTGACCGAGCCGGTCGGACTGAGCCAGCCGACGGTGTCGCACCACCTCAAGGTGCTCACCGAAGCGGGTTTCCTCACCCGCAGCAAACGGGGCACGTGGGCGTACTTCCGGCTCGTGCCGGGTGCCCTCGACCGCGTCGCGCAGCTGCTGGCCGCGTCATGAGCGCCCGTGCGGGCGTCGCGGAGTTCCTCGGCAGTGCGGGCCTGGCCGCCGTGGTCGTGGGATCGGGGATCGCGGCGCAGACCCTGTCGCCCGGCGACGTCGGCCTCGCGCTCTTGGAGAACGCCTTCGCCACCGCTCTGGGACTGACGGTGCTGATCCTCGTCTTCGCCCCCGTGTCGGGGGCGCATTTCAACCCGGTCGTGACGCTGGTGGATGCGCTCAGCGGCGGGCGGCCGTGGCGCACGCTCGCGCTGTACGTCCCCGTGCAGGTGGCCGGGTGCGTGAGCGGGGCCGTGCTGGCGAACGCCATGTTCGGCGTGCCCACCGCGCTCAGCACGACCGACCGCGCCACGTGGCCCCATCTGCTGGCCGAGGTCGTCGCGACGGCGGGCCTCGTTCTGGTGATCTTCGCCCTCGTCCGCACCGAGCGGGCCCACCTGGCCGCGCCGGCGGTCGGCGCCTACATCGGCGCGGCGTACTTCTTCACCTCGTCGACGAGTTTCGCGAATCCGGCGATCACCGTCGGTCGCGCCGTCAGCGACACCTTCGCGGGCATCGCGCCGGCGTCGGTGCTGCCGTTCATCGGCGCGCAGCTCGTCGGCGCCGTGCTCGCGTGGCTGCTCGTGCAGGCACTGTTCCCCGTGGCCGACCCCGACCCGGCGATCGTGCCCGCCGGCACTCACTCCGAGGCGGCCGCCAGCTGATTCATCCGACGCTGGCGCATCGCCAGGAACAGCGGAAAGGTGAACGCGAACGCCGTGATCCCGGATGCCGCCACGTAGAGCCATCCGAAGCGCATGCCCAAGCGGCGGGCCTCGACGATGAGGAACACGCTGCCGGCGACCGCCACGACCAGGAGGTCCACCGTGATCGACGACACGGCCGGACCGCTGGCGGTCAGGTCGCCGATGAAGTCGCGCAGCTGGATGATCGCGAGCGCGTTGAACCACCAGGTGCCGACGAGGCCCGCGATGGCGAGACCGAGGTAGACGAGGGCGAGCGGACTCCAATGACGCGTCATGCGTCGATCATCCCGGAAGCGGGCGTCCGCGCACCCCATGCCGCCGCGGGACGCCGCGGCATACGATGGCAGGATCGCCCACCTCGCGAAGGGAACCCCATGGTCCAGGTGCGCGTCGCGGGCGTCGCCCTCGATTCCACGGGTCAGCACGTCATCCTGTTGAAACCCATCACCGAGCTGCCGGGCTCGGGCAGCATCCTGCCCATCTGGATAGGCGCGCAGGAGGCGACGTCGATCCTGGTCGCCGTCGAGAACGCGCCGACGCCGCGGCCGCTCGCGCACGACCTGATGAGGTCGATGGTCGTCTCGCTGGGCGCACAGGTCACCGCCGTCGAGATCACGCGCATCGAGGACGGTACGTTCTACGCCGAGGTGTCGCTCGCCGCGGGGTCCGCCGTCCACCGGTTGGACGCGCGGCCCTCGGATGCCGTCGCTCTGGCCTCTCGCACGGCCGCGCCGATCTTCGTCGACGATGCCGTCCTCGAGGAGGCCGGGGTCCCCGACACCCTCGTCGAGGAGGACGAGGAGCAGCGGCTGGCGGAGTTCAAGGAGTTCCTCGAGGACGTCGACCCCGACGACTTCCGCGGCTGAGACCGCCGGAGACAGGACGGCGCCCCGCGAAGAACTCGCGGGGCGCCAGGGGGGCGGGGCGGCGCCTGGGGGTGCGACCGCCTCGCATCGGGGGTACGTCAGCGGGGTACGTCTCCGCGCCACGCGCCGGACTCGCCGCCGCGCGATTCGATGTACTCCTTGAAGTTCTTCAGGTCCTTCTTCACCGCGTGCGATCCGGCACCGACGAGAGCGCCGACCTTCTCGAGCAGGCCCTCGGGCTCCCAGTCCAGCTGGACGGTGACGCGCGAGGAGGTGTCGCTCAGCTTGTGGAATGTGACCACGCCGGCGTGCTGGGTCTCGCCGCCCGTGCTCTTCCAGGCCACGCGCTCGTCCGGGTGCTGCTCGGTGATCTCGGCGTCGAACTCGCGGTCCGCACCGCCCACGTTGACCTTCCAGTGCGTGTGAGTGTCGTCCAGCTGCGTGATCGACTCGACCTCATCGAGGAAGTGCGGGAAGCTCTCGAACTGGGTCCACTGGTTGTAGGCGACGGTGACGGGAACGTCGACGTCGATGCTCTCGGTGATCGAGGTCATATCGGTCCTTCCGTTGGGCCGGGATGTATCGCCCGGCGATCGGTGGGTGCTGACGACGCTAGATCAGGACATCGCTTCAGGCGCGGGGTTGATCGGGTGACGCCGCGGTGGTACAAGTGCGCGGCGACCCCGCGCGGCGGTGCATCAGCGGCGACGCCACCACCGTCTACGCGGCTCGGCAGGCGCCGCTGCCGAGGCGGCGGCCCGGGCGCGCTCCGCCCGGCGCTCCGCCCATCCCTGCACCTCGGCCTCGACATCGCGCAGCGGCGTGACCACCGGCGGTCCGCCGAGCAGCTGCATCCGTGCGAGCTTCACACGGCGGTTGAAGTCGGCCACCGCCTCGCGCACGTCGTCCTCGCCCGCAAGCGCGTCGAGACGGGCATCCAGCTCGGCATCCTCGACCCGCAGCGTCAGGGCCGGAGGCCCGAGCCCGGTGAGCTTCTCGCTCTCGATCTTGCGCCGGATCCACCAGTCCGGGTCGTGCCCCCTGCCGAGGCCCGGGATCGGCTTGCCCGCGCCCGGCAGATCATCGAAGTCGCCGCGGCGGATCGCCTGCTGGATTGCCGTCTCGACGTAGGCCGCACGCTCGGCCGAGGTCGGACGGCGAGCGGGATCGTCCGAAGCGTCGGACGCGGGTCGACCGCGGGATCCGGCATCCGCTCGTGTCGCGTGCTCGGTCGGCGCGGCCGACCCCTCCCCGGCCGCGCCTTCCTCCTCCGCAAGGCGCTCCATGCGGTATCTCGCGGCGGCCAGGCGCGGGTCTTCGGTCATGCGGGGCGGATCACTCCACGTGGTCTCGCCAGCTGTGGCGGGGGTCGAAGCCGAGCACGCGACGCGCCTTGTCGATGCCGAGCAGCGTCTCGTGGTCGCCGACCTCGCGGGTCACGGGAGTGTCGGGGAACACCTCGGCGATGAGCTCGGCGTTCGGTCGCGACATGACGGTGTCGGCGGCGGCGATGATGTACGGCTCGAACCCGATGGGGGCGACCTCGAGGGCCCGCTCGATCGCCTGGGCGCCGTCGCGGGCGTCGATGTAGCCCCACAGGTTCCACTTGCGGGCGCGCGCGTCGGCGTCGTACGACGGGAACGCCGCGTAGTCCTCGGGGTTCATGACGTTCGAGAAGCGCAGGCCGGTGATCGACAGGTCGGGGTGCCAGCGCACCAGCTCGCGGGCGAGCTGCTCTTCGAGCGTCTTCACGATCGAGTACACCGATTCGGGGCGCGCGGCGTACTCCTCGTCGACGGGGATGTAGGGCGGGGGGACGTCGAAGGGCAGCCCCAGCACCGTCTCGCTCGAGGCGTACACGATACGGCGGATGCCGAGCCGGACCGCCGCCCAGAAGACGTTGAAGGTCGCGGCCATGTTGTTGTGGAAGGTCGCCACGTCGGTGCGGAGGCCGGACGCGGGGATCGCGGCCAAGTGGACGACCGCGTCGAACCCGGCGGCGCGGTCCACGCCTGCGAGGGCGTCGGCGACCTGTCCGTAGTCGGTCAGGTCGATCTGGACGAAGCCGGGCTCGCGCGGCCCGACGACGTCGAAGGCCACGACGTCGTGGCCGTGGTCGCGGAGCTCGCGAAGCACCACGGTGCCGAGCTTTCCGGTGGAACCGGTGAGGGCGATGCGCATGGACCTACCCTGCCACGGGGTGGCCCCGCGTGGGGCGGCGGATCCGGCGCGGTGTGGGCGGGCGGGGGGAGGGCTCCTCAGCCGCGACGGGAGACCACAGTGTGCGCGACGGCCGCGCCGAGGACGACGGATCCGGCCACCAGGGGCGCGAACATCGCGACGGTCGTGCCGGCCTCCTCGGCCACGAGACCCACGAGAGCGGATGCCGCGGACTGGCCGACCACGACGCCCGAGCCGAGCATCGTCATGACGGTCGACGAGCGGCCGACCGGGCTCGCCTCGGCGGCCAGGCTGTACTGCGTCACCAGGGTCGGACCGATGCCCATCCCGACGATGAGCAGGCACGCCGCCATACCGGCCACGTCCTGGGCGAGCGGAACTGCGGCTGCTCCCGCGACGAGGACGCCGCCGAAGACCAGCCAGCGCGCCGTCAGCGAGAACCGGGCGGGGAACGCGGCGACGCTCAGGGCGAGGGCCGCCGACCCGATGCCCATGGCGCCGTACACCAGACCCGCCTGCTCGGGCACCCCGCGGTCTGCCATGAAGGCGGTCAGCGAGGTCAGCATGGCGCCGAAGAAGAGCCCCATGCCGAGGGCCCCGACGACCGGGATGAGCACCCGCGCGCGCAGAAGCTCGATCGCCGGCGCCTGCTCGATCGTCTCGCCGTCACCCGCCTCGACGCGCGCGGTGGGATGCAGGGCGAACGCGGTGACGAACACCAGTGCGAGCACCGCCGCGCCGATCACCGGCGCGACCGGCCCCTGGGTGGTGGCGAGCAGCCCCACCACGACGGGCCCGAACACGAAGACGACCTCGTCGGCGGCGGACTCGTAGGCCATCGTGCCGTTGAGCACGCGGCTGCGGCGCTCGCCGCGGAACGAGCGCCCGATGATGCCGACCAAGCGGCTGCGGGAGAGGGGAGCGACCTGCGGCATCGTCGCGCCGATGCCGAACGCGATGGCCAGGATGACGGCATCCCTCGTCGGAGAGAAGGCCAGCCACGCGATCGCGATCAGCAGCAGGCTGTTCGACACGCCCGCCCACAGCAGCACGCGACGCTGCCCGTACCGGTCGGCCAGCGCGCCGAGTGCCGGGCCGAACAGCGCCGTGCCGAGGCCCGTCATCGCCGAAGTGAGTCCGCCGAGGGCGAGCGATCCGCGCGCCGAGACCACGAGGGTGAGGATTCCGACGACCATCATGGCGAACGGCAGCCGCGCCATCAGAGCCACGGGGAAGTAGGCCAGTCCGGCCTCGCGGAGAAGACTCGGACGGGACGTGGTGGTGAGAGCGGTGTGCATCGATTCCTCTATGCGTCGGCCGCACGCTGCGGCGCGTGTGCCGCCTTCTTCCGCCGAGCGGACGAGGTAGATGCACTTTCTGTTCAGGTCAGCGGCCCATTCTAGCCGCCGGCGGCTGGCCGGCGCCTGGGTATCGCGTCCACCGCCGATACTGTGGGGCCCATGAGCGGGGGTGAACGTATGACAGCGGATGCCGGGGCGCGCCGATTCGGGGTGCGCGACGTCGCACGCCTGGCCGGTGTGTCGACGCAGACCGTCTCGCGCGTCATCAACGACCACCCGCACATCCGCCCCGAGACGCGCCGGCGCGTCGTCGAGGCGATGGTGGAGCTCGACTACCGCGTGAACAACGCCGCCCGCGCGCTCGGAACCCGCACCACGCGCACTCTGGGCGTCATCGCGTCGGACGCCACGCTCTACGGGCCGGCGGTCGGCATCGCGGCCCTCGAGACCGCCGCGCAGGAGGCCGGACGCTGGATCGCCACGGCGTACGCGGATGCGGCCGACGCGGCATCCGTCATCGGCGCGGCGCGCCGCCTGCTGGCCCAGGGGGTCGACGGCCTCGTGGTCTTGGCGCCGCACGTGCGCACCTTCGAGGCGCTCGCCGCCTCGAAGCCGGGCGTGCGCCTCGTCGCCCTGCACGCCGATGACGCGGCCTCGGCGCAGCGGGACGGAGCTGCGCTGGCCGTGCACCATCTCGTGGAGCTCGGCCACCGGCGGATCGCGCGCATCGCCGGGCCGGCCGACTGGCGCGAAGCCGCCGAGCGCGACGTGGGGGTGCGAGATGCCCTCGACGCGGCGGCTCTCTCGGCCGAGCTGCGGTGGGAGGGCGACTGGAGCGCGGCCTCCGCGGCCGCTCTCGCGCCCGCCGTCGCGGAGACGCTGGCCGAGGGCGTGACCGCGGTCGTCGTCGCGAACGACCAGATGGCGCTCGGACTGATCTCGGGTCTGCGGGGGCTCGGAGTGGACGTTCCCGGGCAGGTGAGCGTGACGGGGTTCGACGACAACCCGGACGCGGCGTTCTACCGGCCCGCCCTCACGACGGTCCGGCTCGATCTGGTGGGGGAGGCCCGGCGCGCGGTCAGCGCCGTGCTGGGTCAGGCGCCGCCGCCGTCGTCGGCGCCGCCGGAGCTGGTGGTGCGCGCCTCGACGGCGCCGCCGCGCGGCTGACGTCGCCGACCGGCGCTCGCCATTCGGGCTCGCCGGACGGGCTCGCCAAACACCCTTGTTACCGGTAACATCAGGCCGAGCACCACCACACACGACCCGACGGAGGACCGCGTGACGACTTTCAGCCCCGACATCGAGGCGGCGATCGCCGAGACGCGTGCCGACGTCGCCCGTCTGCACGGCGAGCTCGTCCGCTACGGCCTGGTGGTGTGGACCGGCGGCAACGTCTCGGGGCGCGTGCCGGGCGCCGACCTGTTCGTCATCAAGCCGTCGGGGGTGTCGTACGACGACCTCGCGCCGGACAACATGATCCTGTGCGACCTCGATGGCGCCGTCATCCCGGGCACCGCGGGCAGCGATCGCAGCCCCTCCAGCGACACGGCGGCCCACGCGTACGTCTACCGCAACATGCCCGACGTCGGCGGGGTCGTGCACACCCACTCCACCTACGCCGTCGCATGGGCCGCTCGCGGCGAAGAGATCCCGTGCGTGATCACGGGTATGGCCGACGAGTTCGGCGGGCCCATCCCCATCGGCCCGTTCGCGATCATCGGCGACGACTCGATCGGCCGCGGCATCGTCGAGACCCTGCGCGGTCACCGTTCGCGAGCCGTGCTGATGCAGAACCACGGCCCCTTCACCATCGGCGTCAACGCGAAGGATGCCGTCAAGGCGGCCGTCATGTGCGAGGACGCCGCCCGCACCGTGCACCTCGCCCGCGAGGCCGGCCCGCTCATCCCGATCCCCCAGGACCGCATCGACGCGCTGTACAACCGCTATCAGAACGTCTACGGCCAGGCCGGGGATGAGCGCCGCGACGGCGAGGAGTCCCGGTGAGCGCCGACGCCATCCGCGACGGGCGCACGGCGCTCGGCATCGAGTTCGGCTCGACGCGCATCAAGGCGTGCCTCGTGGACGCCGATGACCCGGCGACGGTGCTCGCCGTCGGCGGCCATGCGTGGGAGAACAGCTTCGCGGACCGCACGTGGACCTACCCGCTCGACGAGGTGTGGACCGGTCTGCAGTCCGCGTTCGCCGCTCTCGTCGCGGACGCCGAGGCCCGGTACGGCGCGCGTCCGGACACGTTCGGCTCGATCGGGGTGTCGGCCATGATGCACGGCTACCTCGCCTTCGACGAGGACGACCGGCTGCTCGTGCCGTTCCGCACGTGGCGCAACACCACGACCGGCCGCGCCTCCGCCGCCCTCACCGAGGCATTCGGCGTCAACATCCCGCTGCGGTGGTCCATCGCGCACCTGCACCAGGCGATCCTCGATGAGGAGCCGCACGTACCCGAGGTGCGCTCCCTCACGACGCTCGCCGGCTACGTCCACGCGGCGTTGACGGGGCGCAAGGTGCTGGGCGTCGGCGACGCGTCGGGGATGTTCCCGATCGACTCCGCGACCGGCGACTACGACGCCGCCCTCGTCGACCGCTATCACGCGCTGGTGGCCGACCGGATGCCGGCGCTGGATCTGCGGATGCTGCTGCCGGAGGTCCTCGCCGCCGGTGAGCCCGCGGGCGAGTTGACCGTTTCGGGTGCCGCGCTGCTCGACCCCACCGGGGCGCTGCGTCCCGGCATCCCGTTCTGCCCGCCGGAGGGGGACGCGGGGACCGGCATGGTGGCCACCGCCGCGGTCGCGCCCCGGACGGGCAACGTCAGCGCGGGCACGAGCATCTTCGCGATGGTGGTGCTGGAGCGGCCGCTGTCGCGGGTGCACCACGAACTCGACCTCGTCACCACTCCCGCCGGTGACCCGGTGGCGATGGTGCACTGCAACAACGGCGCCAGCGAACTGGCCGCGTGGGCCGGCATGTTCGGCCGGTTCGCCCAGGCCTCGGGCACCCCGGTCGACGACGACGCCGTCTTCGAGGTCCTCTTCCGAGAGGCGCTCGACGGCGACGCGGATGCCGGCGGTCTGCTCGCGTACAACCATCTCGCCGGCGAGCCGATCGCGGGGCTCGCGGAGGGCCGCCCCCTCTTCGTCCGCACGCCCGACAGCCGGTTCACCCTGGCGAATGCGATGCGCGCTCAGCTGTACGGGGTGTTCGGCACACTCGCGCTGGGGATGCGCGTGCTCGACGACGAAGGCGTGGCGCTGGACCGCATGTTCGCCCACGGGGGGATGTTCCGCACCGTCGGGGTCGCCCAGCGCTTCCTGGCAGGCGCGCTCGATGCGCCCGTCGCCGTCGGCGAGACGGCATCCGAGGGGGGAGCGTGGGGAATCGCGGTGCTCGCCGCCTTCCTCTCCCGCGCAGACGACACCGACCTGTCGGCCTACCTGGACGACCACGTCTTCGCCGGCGCCCGGATCGGTGTGGTCGACCCCGACCCGGCCGACGTCGCCGGATTCGCCGACTACCTCGACCGCTACCGCGCGGGCCTGGTCGTCGAGGCCGCCGCCGTCGCCGCCCTCTGACCCGCCCATCGCGCTTCTTTCGACCGACCCCGAAACCGAGGAATCCGACATGACCCGCACGCCCCTGAACACTTCTCTCGACGAGTACGAGGTCTGGTTCGTCACCGGCAGCCAGAACCTGTACGGCGAAGAGACGCTCCGCCAGGTGGCCGAGCAGTCGGGCGCCGTGGCCGAGGGGCTGTCGGGACTTCCGGTGCGGGTGGTCTGGAAGCCCGTGCTGAAGGACTCCGACAGCATCCGCCGCCTGGCCCTCGAGGTCAACGCGCGCGACGACGTCATCGGGGTGATCGCGTGGATGCACACGTTCAGCCCGGCGAAGATGTGGATCGCGGGGCTGGACGCTCTCCGCAAGCCGCTGCTGCATCTGCACACGCAGGCGAACGTCGAACTGCCGTGGGCCGAGATCGACTTCGACTTCATGAACCTGAACCAGGCCGCCCACGGCGACCGCGAGTTCGGCTACATCCAGACCAGGCTCGGGGTGGCGCGCAAGACGGTGGTCGGTCACGTGTCGAACCCGGCCGTGCGCGATCAGGTCGAGCAGTGGCAGCGCGCGGCGGCGGGGTGGGCGGCAGCCCGCACGCTCAAGCTGGCGCGGTTCGGCGACAACATGCGATACGTCGCGGTGACCGAAGGTGACAAGACCGAAGCCGAGCTGCGGTTCGGCGTGCAGGTGAACACGTGGGGCGTGAACGAGCTCGTCGAGGCGGTGGAAGCCGCCACCGACGCCGACGTGGACGCGCTGGTGCAGGTGTACCTGGACTCCTACGACGTCGCGGCGGAGCTGCGTCCGGGTGGGGAGCGCCACCAGTCGCTGCGTGACGGCGCGGCGATCGAGGTGGGCCTGCGGTCGTTCCTCGAAGAGGGCGGCTTCGGCGCGTTCACCACGAGCTTCGAAGACCTGGGCGGGCTGAGGCAGCTGCCGGGTCTGGCGGTGCAGCGGCTCATGGCCGAGGGCTACGGGTTCGGCGCCGAGGGCGACTGGAAGACGGCGATCCTCGTGCGGGTGGCCAACGTGATGGGCGCCGGCCTTCCGGGCGGCGCGAGCCTGATGGAGGACTACACCTACGACCTGGTGCCCGGGAACGAGCGCATCCTCGGAGCCCACATGCTCGAGGTGTCGCCGTCGCTGACCACCGCGAAGCCGCGTCTGGAGGTCCACGCGCTCGGCATCGGCGGCAAGGACGACCCCGTGCGACTGGTGTTCACCGCCGACCCGGGGCCGGCGGTCGTGGTCGCGATGAGCGACATGCGCGACCGGTTCCGGCTCGTGGCGAACGTCGTCGAGAACGTCGACGCACCGGATCTGCCGAAGCTGCCCGTGGGCCGGGCGGTGTGGAAGCCGGCTCCGGACTTCGCCACCAGCGCCGCGTGCTGGCTCGCAGCCGGCGCCGCACACCATACTGTGATGACGACCGCCGTCGGCATCGAGGTGTTCCGCGACTTCGCGGACATCGCCGGGACCGAACTCGTCGTCATCGACGAAGACACCACCGTTCGCGACTTCCAGCGCGAACTGAGGTGGAACCAGGCGTACTACCGACTCGCACAGGGGATCTGATCATGGCCCGCACTCCGATCTCCGGCACGCAGCACTGCCTGCGCGCCGGCGACTACGAAGCCGTCATCGCCAGCGTCGGGGCGACGCTGCGCACACTCACCTACGGCGGGCGCGATCTCGTCGTTCCGTTCGAGGCCGACGAGGTGCGCCCGGCGCACCGCGGTGTCACGCTCGCTCCCTGGCCGAACCGCGTGGTCGACGGCCGCTATTCGTTCGGGGGAGCGCAGCGCCAGCTCGCGCTCAGCGAGCCCGCACGTGGCCACGCCCTGCACGGCCTCGCCGTGTGGCTGGACTACGACGCCGTGGACAAAGGACCCGGCCACGTCACCCTCGAGGCCACGATCCCCGCGCAGACGGCGTACCCGTGGCGCATCGTCGTGCGGACCACGTTCTCGCTCGGCCCCGACGGCCTGACGCAGACCGTCACCGCCACCAACGACAGCGACTCGCCTGCGCCGTGGGGCACCGGCCCGCACCCGTACCTCGTGGCGGGAGACGGCCGCGTGGATGGATGGACGCTCGAGCTCCCGGCATCCGAGGTCCTCGCCGTCACCGAGGATCGCCTGATCCCCACGGGCCTGCGGCCGGTCGACGCCGACGATGCGGAGCGGTTCGACTTCCGGGAACCGCGCACGATCGGCTCGGCGGAGATCGACCACGCGTACACAGGCCTGGCGCGGGATGCCGCGGGCCAGGCCGTGGTGCGTGTGACGGATGCCTCGGGCACCGGTGTCGCCATGTCGTGGGGCGCGGCGTGCCCCTGGGTGCAGGTGCACACCGCCGACAAGCCGGACCCGGCTGTCAGCCGACTGGGTCTGGCTGTCGAGCCGATGACGTGCGCGCCGGATGCGTTCAACGCCGACGCATACGACTACGACGCCGGTCTCATCGTCATCGAGCCGGGCGGGTCCGCCGACGCGTCATGGCGGATCACCGCGATCTGATCCAGCGCCGCTGAGCGCGGCGACAGCTCACCGCGGCGGGGCTCACCGCGACGGCTCAGTGGTGGCCGGGGTCGACCAGCACGGCGTGATCGCTGTGGTCGGGCGCCATCAGACCCGCCTCCGTGGCCCCCAGCGCGGGCGTCACGATGCCGGCGACGACGAAGGCCGCCACCAGCAGCACCGACACGCGCGGCGTGGTCGGCTCGGCGGCATCCGATCCGGCATCGGTACGCATCGTGCGACCGCAGGCGGCGGCGACGGCGAGCAGAAGGACGGATGCCGCGGCCACGGCGATCACGCTGACGCGGCCTGGATCCACCAAGAGGGCTGCCGCCGACACGGCGATGCCGACGACGGTTCCGACGACACCCGCCCGCGGGACGACGACGCGTCCGCGGGCGAGCGTCGCCGCTCCCCACCCGAGCGCCGCGGCACCGAGTGCGACCAGCAGGACGCCGATCCCCCGAACGGCGAGTCCTCCCTCAGAACCGGTCACAGCTCCCGCGCCGAGCGCGATCTCGAGCAGACCCGCACCCCACGCGGCGACCGCGGACCAGGCCGGGGTCGCCGCGTGGGTGGTGGAGGAGCGGCCGGCAGGCTCCCTCAGCGTCCCGGCCGATCCTTCACGTGCGGTGGTCATGGCAGCAGACCTCAGACGGTCCGTGCGTTGTTGCGGACGTTGCGCTCGGCACCGAGTCCGACGCCCAGCAGCACGATGGCGCTCGCCAGGTGCAGGAAGTGGTCGAACGTGTTCAGCGCGAGGATGTTCAGCGCGGTGCCGACGAGGAAGAACCCGACGATGCCGAGCAGCAGGTAGACCGCGCCGACGGCGGTGTTGACCGACTTGGCCGCGGGGACGCTCTTGAGCCCGGCGATGAGCAGCGCGGCACCGATCAGCAGGTGGGCGATGTTGTGGAGCGGGTTGACCTCGAAGATGCCGAGGAGCAGGCCGCCGTCGGTGGCGATGAAGCCCACACCGCTGGTGACGGTGAAGCCGAGCAGGCCGACGAGCAGGTAGACGGCGCCGAAGATGGTGGCGACGAGGCGATTCGGTGACGAGCCCATGGGGATCCTCCTGGTGGTTGTGGCGGCTGGTGCCGCGTCTATCGATGTGTTCGTACTGCTGTGCGTATCGGTTTGGTCGTGCCCGGCATCCGCACCTGCCGTGACCTGGGTGTGACAGAGGGCCCCCGAGTACTCTCCGAGGCCCTCCGTTATGCGCCGCGTCCGCGGCGGGTCTTCAGTCGCGCAGGTCCTCGCGGAAGTCGTTGCGCCGGTGCACCGAGTCGCGCTCGGCTTCGGCGCGCTTGACGTCGGCCTCGGCCTTCTTCACCTCGGCCTCGGCCTGGACCTCGTCGCTCTTGTCGCTGATGCGGTCGGTCGCGTCGTCCCACGTGTCCTTGATCTTCTCGCCGACGGCCTCGGCCGTCTTCTTCGCGTCGTCCAGGAATCCCATGGTCTTCTTCCTTCCGCGCTCCCGTCGCTCCGGTGGCGACCTCGTGCCTTGACGCTACGGCCCGGCGAGCTGGGCGAAGAGGGCTTGCGTGCGAATCGGCCGGGCTGGTATGCGCCGCGCCGGCCGGCTCGCGAGTCGGTGGGCGGGCGTCGGAAGCCGGGGCACCCGGTAGCCTCTTCCCAGGAGGTGGAGGCGGATGGGCAAGACCGCGGATGCCATCGCCGAGGGCGTCTCGATCGCATCGGCCGCGGCACGGCTGGCGGTTCGCAACCGCATCCTCGTCGAGACCATCGCCCGCGACGCGCACTTCGACGCCGAAGCGTTCGCGACACTCGCCCGCGAGATCCTCATCGCGCTGGCCGACGAGCAGGCTGCGGCGGCGGATCTCGCGCGCCGCCAGCGCAAGAAGGCGTGGGGGAAGTTCAGCGACCCCGACGGCACGCACGATTATCGCGACCGCGACATGCGCAACCTCCGCAAGCGCCATCGGCTGTACCGCGGCGTGGCCAAAGAACTGCGGCGCCAGGCCGACGACCCCGAGGCGATCCGGCAGCTGATCGAGTCCTCGCGCGAGTCCGCATGGGGTGATGTCGAGGCCAACCTGCAGAGGCGA
This sequence comes from Microbacterium sp. ARD31, assembly GCF_031844425.1. Classification (NCBI taxonomy): domain Bacteria; kingdom Bacillati; phylum Actinomycetota; class Actinomycetes; order Micrococcales; family Microbacteriaceae; genus Microbacterium; species Microbacterium sp. ARD31. The sequence continues at coordinate 744,824 of NZ_JAUZVE010000002.1, read as the reverse complement.
CTGTCGGTCGAGGGGATGCGTCCCGACCTCGACCCGGACTACGACCGCATGCGCGCGGCGCGTATGCAATCGCTGCGCCTGGTCGATCTTCCGCGCCTCGCCGCGCACCGGCGCGGCGCGCGCTCGGGAGCAGACGGAGAGCCGCGCGCCGGCGCAGATGAGATCGCCCTCGACTCCTCGCCCGCGCCGCGCGCGGGGGGCGTCGACCTCACCGAGCTGGACGCCTGAGAGGGCACGCCCGGGATTCGGGCCCGATTCGCGCGGATGCCGGACGTCGGCTATTCTGGACGCTGGTGTGCGCGAGAGCGAACACCGCGCGCCTCTAGCTCAATGGATAGAGCATCTGACTACGGATCAGAAGGTTGGGGGTTCGAGTCCCTCGAGGCGCACACTGTGTTGAGACAGTGAAGAACGGCCCGCTTCGGCGGGCCGTTCTGCTGTTCGGCGGCGTGTCCCACTGCCGCTCTCACCAGAGCGGGTCGACGCGCAGCCAGGTGAACCGGTGAGCGCCGAGGAAGACGCCGTCGTCGAGGTCCACCGCGGCCCCGCTGAGGATGTCGACCGCGTGACGCTCGAATCCCGAGAGCGTCAGCGGGTCGATGAACACCGGGTCGTCTCCGACGTTGGCGAGCACGAGAACGCGCTCCTCCCACGGCTCGGCGCCCGGACGCTGATAACCCAGGACCCCCGTGTGAGGGCAGTGGAAGGGGATGAGCGCGTTGCCGCCGAATTCCGGGGTCGCCTTCCGTGTGGCGATGAGCTTCGTCAGCCGCGCGTAGAGTCGTCCGGCCGGTGTCGACGGATCGTTGCGCTGCGCGTACAGCCCATCTGGTCGATGAGGCCGATGGACCCAGCGGCTGTCACCCGCCTCGGACTCGTTCTGGCGGTAGGTGTAGTCGTTGAGCTGACCGACCTCGTCGCCGAGGTAGAGCAGCGGCATCCCGCCCGTCGACATCGCGATGGCGTGGGCGAGGACGACTCGATCCTCGCCCCCGGCGTCGCCGGATTCGATCCCGGCGAGCGACGCGGTGGTGCCGGTGACGCGGGCGTCGCCGGTCTTCGGGTTCTCCTGGAAGGGCACGCCGCGCGCGAACGAGCCCGCGGCGCCCTTGACGAAGAAGTCGTTCAGGAAGCGGCGGTGCGCGAAGCCGTCGACACCGTGCTGGGCGGCATCCTCATCGGCGAATGTCCACCCGATGTCGTCGTGGCTGCGCACGTAGTTGACCCACGAGGTGCCGTCGGGCAGCGCGTGGCGGGTGTCGAGAGCCTGCTGCAGCAGCGTCGCGTCACGGGTGGCGAGGGCCTCCCACGTGAGCGCCATCTGCAGCGGGTTGTACGACAGCTGGCACTCCTCGGGAGAGATGTACTGGATCACCTCGTCGGGGTGGACGATCGCCTCGGACTTGAACAGCAGCGACGGCGCGGCCATGCGAAGGACCGCGTTGAACGCCTGCAGCAGCAGATGCGCCTCGGGGAGCGACTCGCACGTGGTGCCCAGGCGCTTCCAGATGAACGCCACCGCGTCCATGCGCAGCACCTCGACGCCCTGGTTCGCCAGGAAGAGCATCTCGCCCGCCATGCCCCGGAACACCGCGGGATTGGCATAGTTCAGGTCCCATTGGAAGTGGTAGAACGTCGACCAGATCCAGCGGCCGTCCGGCAGCTGGATGAACGAGCCGGCGTGGTCGTCGGGGAAGATCTCGCGCGTGGTCTGCTCGTACGCGTCGGGCATCTCACGGTCGGGGAAGATGAGGTAGAAGTCCTCGTAACCCGGCTCGCCCGCCACCGCCCTGGGTGCCCACTCGTGCTCGTCGCTGGTGTGGTTGAAGATGAAGTCGACCACGAGTGAGATCCCCGCCAGCCGCAGGTCGGCGGCGAGGGCGGCGAGGTCGGCCATCGTGCCCAGTCGCTCGTCGACCTTGCGGTAGCTCGAGACCGCGTAGCCGCCGTCGTTGTTGCCCTCGGGGCTGTCGAACAGCGGCATGAGGTGCAGGTAGGTGAGGCCGAGCTCCTGGAAGTAGGGGATCTGCTCCCGCACCCCCTGCAGGGTGCCGGCGTAGCGGTCGACGTAGCAGACGCCGCCCAGCATCCGCTCCGACAGGAACCACCCCGGGTCCTCGTCCCGCAGGCGGTCGCGTGCGCGCAGCTCGAGGGACCGGGCGCGCCAGGACGCCGCCGCCTCGGCGATCACCGCGGCCAGCTGCTCGGCGGCGTCGGGGCGGTCGCCGTAGAGCCTGCCGAACAGTGCATGCAGGCGGGGGAAGTGCTTCTCGACGCGGCGAGCGAACTCCTCGTCGACCCCGTGTTCGGTCTCGATCCGGTTCAGGATGCGCGCGGCTTCGGCCGCGGCATCCGTGTCGAGCATCGTCATCGATCGCCTCCGGTTGCGATGCTAGCGCGGTGATCGCACGTGCGGGCGGGCACGTCCGCAGTCCCGCAGTGTGAGGGTGGAGGCGGCGTGGGATGCGGCATCCTGCCCTCGGTTGGACGTGATGGCTGTGCAGATTGACGCGGGGGCGTAGCCTGGAGCGGTGAGCGCATACGTTTCGGCGTTCGAGCTGTTCTCCATCGGAGTAGGACCCTCGAGCTCCCACACCGTCGGCCCGATGCGGGCGGCACGGGACTTCGCCGTGCGCCTGCGCGAAGGCGGTCAGCTGTCGCGCGTGGCGCGGGTGGAATGCACACTGTTCGGTTCGCTCGGCGCGACCGGTCTCGGCCACGGCACCCCTGATGCCGTCGTGGCAGGTCTGCGGGGGCTCGAGCCCGAGACGGTGGACCCCGCCGAGGTGCGCGCGGCGTGGAGCGACTGGCCCGCGGGGGCCGACCTGATGCTCGCGGGGGAGCAGGCCGTGCCGTTCGCGAAGGACGACATCGCCTTCGCGCCGCGTACCCGGCTGCCGGGGCACCCGAATGCCCTGACCCTGATCGCCCGCGATGCGGACGGCGTCGTGGTCGCGGAGGAGACCTACTACTCGGTGGGCGGGGGTTTCATCCGGCGCGACGGCGCGGCGGCGCAGGTGGCGCCTCATCGCTTCCCGCTGACGTTCGCCTCGGCCGAGGAGCTCCTCGCCGAGTGCGACGAGCGCGGCATCACCTTCGCGGAGGCTGCGCGGCTCAACGAGGAGGCGCTGCGGACCGAGGCCGAGGTCGCCGCGGGGCTCGACGCGATCTGGGATGCCATGGCCGCGTGCGTGAACGCGGGGCTTCGCACCGGCGGCGAGCTGCCCGGGATGCTGCGGGTGAAGCGCCGCGCGTCGGCGATACGGGAGCAGCTCGAAGCCGCCGAGGCGTCGGGGCACCGCGAGCTTCCCGGCGAGTGGCTCGGCGCGTTCGCCCTGGCCGTCAACGAGGAGAACGCCGCCGGTGGACGGGTCGTCACCGCCCCCACCAACGGCGCCGCGGGGATCGTGCCGGCCGTGGCGATGTACTGGTGGCGCTTCCTGGCCGACTCCGGTCTGGGTGCCGGCAACGCCGTCACCCCCTACGGCGAGCTCGTCGGCAGTGCGCTGCTCGGCTTCGGCGGCGCGGGTCCGTCGCCCGGCGGGCCGGCGGGCGGGCCGGGGGGCGAGCGCGGTTCGCTGGGTGAGCCTGGTTCGGCGCCGGGGTCGCTGGGTGAGCCTGGTTCTGCGCCCGAGTCGCTGAGCGAGCCTGGTACTGCACCCGGGTCGCTGGGCGAGCCCGGTTCTGCGCCCGGGTCGCTGGGTGAGCGTGGTTCTGTACCCGGGTCGCTGGGTGCGCCTGGTCCTGCGCCCCGGTCGCCGGGCGAGCGCGGTTCGGCGCCCGGGTCGCTGGGTGAGCCTAGTTCTGTACCCCGGTCGCTGGGTGAGCCTGGTCCTGCGCCCCGGTCGCTGAGCGAGCCCGGAGGGCGAGACGAAGCGCCCGAGTCGATCTCCGACGAAGCGGTCGCCGAGGCGAACCGCCGTCGCGGCATCCGTCGTTTTCTGCTCACCGCGACCGCGCTGGGTTCGCTGTTCAAAGCGAATGCGTCGATCTCGGGAGCCGAGGGCGGCTGCCAGGCCGAGGTCGGATCCGCGTGCGCGATGGCCGCGGGCGGGCTGACGGCGGTGATGGGCGGGACCAACCGGCAGATCGAGAACGCCGCCGAGATCGCGATGGAGCACCACCTGGGCCTGACGTGCGATCCCGTGGGCGGGCTCGTGCAGATCCCGTGCATCGAGCGCAACGCGATCGCCGCCTCGACCGCCGTCACCGCGGCCCGGCTCGCGCTCCGCGGCGACGGCTCGCACTACGTCTCACTCGACGCCGTCGTCGAGACGATGCGCCAGACCGGGATCGACATGTCGACCAAGTACAAGGAGACCAGCGAGGGCGGCCTCGCGGTGAACGTCATCGAGTGCTGACGGCGCAGCTTGGGTTGCGGCGGGGCGGGTGACGAGTGCTGACCGCGCGGCATGGCTTGCGGGGTGGTCGCGTCGGGGGTCGGCGCGATCGACGTGACGCTATCTGCGGCCATCGCCCGCGATCGTCGCCGATTGCGCCAGATCCCCGCGGCGTCGCTCGCTGAGCTTGGCGACATGTGCGACTCCGCGCGCGTAATGCAGCATGCGGCGCCACATCGACCGGCGGCACATCGACCGGCGCGGGCTGGCGTCTGCGAGGCATCTCACCCGCGCCATCCTGTCCGGCGGAGTGCGTCGCGGATGAGGCCGACGGCCAGGCCGGCATCCGGATAGAGATCTCGCGCCGCGAGGCGCAGCACCGTCCAGCCCAGCTCCGCGTACGCCCGGTGCTTCTCGATGTCGCGATGCCACTGTGCCCGGTCGATCCGATGGTGGTCTCCCTCGTACTCCACCAGCAATCGCCACTGTTCGAAGGCGAGTTCTGTGACGCCGACCAGCTCGCGAGTCGGCGCGCGCACCTCGAAGTCGAGCGTAGGGTCGGGGAGGCCGGCACGCGCCACCGCCAGCCGCAGGCGGGTCTCCGCACTGGACGCGCAGCCGACCCTGACGAGGGGCAGCGCGGTGATGAGAGGGTCGAGTCCCGATATCCGCGGGGCGCGAAGGGCGGCGCGAAGATCATCGAGGCTTGCGAGCGACGACGCAGGGTCTCCCCTCCGCCCGTCGGACGTGCGCGGCACGTGGACGAGCGCATCGCCCGCGGCGATCAGGTCATCCATCGTGAGGATGCCGCCGAGCTGAGCCCACGTGGATGCCGGGCTGGAGACGACGAACCCGTCGCGCTCGCGCCGCCGCGCGACGTCTTCGCGGCGCTGTCGCGCCGCCACTCCGGCGGTCCGTGGTGCGCGATGGGGTGGGGGGACGACCAGCTCGACCGGGCGCGGCTCGTGCACGCGCTGGTCGTGGTTCCACCAGCCTCGCAGCGCGGATATCGGAAGGGGCAGACCCCAGATCGCTGCCGCGGTGACGTTGGAGAACACGGCGGGCCCCGGCATGACCTTTGCGTAGGCGCGTGCTCGCAGGAGCAGGTCGAACCGACGAGTGCGCGCTTCGCGTGCGAGCGGAGACCGGTCGTCGTCAGGGTCGTCCGGCGTCTGGGCAGCCGAGCTCCGAACGCGCACGCCCGGAAAAGGCGCGAGCAGATCGGGGCTGCGCAGACGTGCCAGGGTCACGCCCGCGGCAAGAGCCTCGCTCACCGTGAAGACGTCGCCCAGGCCGGCCGGTAGTGGGCTGGGGCGACGGGGCATGCGGTCCATCGTCCCCGGCGGGCGCGGGCGGGTTTCGCGAAGTCGGCGCAGGGGGAGGAAACCCGTTCGAAAGCCCCCCCTGTGGAGAGCCCGGCGGTGTGGAGGGCGAGGCGGGGTGGGCAAGGCGGTGTTGGAGGGCAGGGCGGTGTTGGAGGGCAGGGCGGTGTTGGAGGGCAAGGCGGCGGGGTGGGCAAGGCGGTAGGGAAAGGGTGCAGCGTTGGTGGCACGGCAGGGGATTGGTCGCCATCTGCTGCTCGGTCCGTCCGTCGCCACATTCCTCGCCAACTCGGCCGACGAGCGTCGCCCGCATGTGGCGAGATGTGCGGTTTCGCGCGGCCGGAGTCGCAGACAGCGCCAAGTCGACGTCCCGGGGTGAGACGTGCGCACGCGCCCCCGCCCGCATGTGGCGACATCGGCGGTTTCGCGGGGCCGAAGGCGCAGACAGCGCCAGGTCGGCGTCGCAGGGTGAGACGTGCGCACGCGCCCCCGCTCGCGCCGGCGCTGGGTGCGACGTGCGCACGCGCCCCCGCCCGCATGTGGCGACATGTGCGGTTTCCGTGGGCCGAGGGCGCAGACAGCGCCAGGTCGCCGGCGCAGGGTGCGACGTGCGCACGCGCCCCGTTCGCCCTCGGCGAATCGGCCGAAGACCCTTAGCACTCCACCCCCGTGAGTGCTAATATTTTCACAGTTGAGTCGAGGTGACTCAACTTCGAGACCACCACACTGAAGGAGACGTCATGGCAACCTATGACCCGTTCCGCGACCTCGACCGCCTGGCTTCGAGCTTCTTCGACGTGCGCCGCGGCCCCCGCCGCATGCCGATGGACCTCTACCGGGACGGCGACCACTACGTCCTCACCGCCGATCTGCCGGGCATCGACCCGGGTTCGGTCGACATCGACGTCGACGGTCAGCTGCTGACCATCCGCGCCGAGCGCACCCTGCCCTCGGGTGAGGGAGTGAAGTGGATCACCCGCGAGCGCGAAGGCGCGAGCTTCCTGCGTCAGCTCAACCTCGGCCAGGGCATCGACACCGAGCGCATCTCGGCCCAGTACGCCAACGGCGTCCTGAGCGTCACCATCCCGGTGAGCGAGAAGGCCAAGCCGCGCAAGATCGCGGTCTCGACCGACGACAGCTCGCCGGTCCTGCAGGCGCACGAGTCGCACGCCGACGGCCCCCAGCCGGTCGAGCAGTAAGACCGACGCCCGTCAGCGGATGCCGCGCCCCCACGCCGGGGCGCGGCATCCGCTTTCTGGTTCAGCCGCCGCTGCGCCGCCCGCGGCGGGCTCGACCGGCGGTCTCGCCCCCAGCGACGCCGAGGAGCACGACGGCGGCGATGACCGAGAGTGTGAGCGCGTCCAGCGGCCACGCCGCCATCGTCGTCCCCGCGACGAGCGCGAGGACGACGATGCCCGTCAGCTGAGCACGCGCCCAGCGTCGCTCCATCGTGCGGCGGAACAGCACCGAGCCGACGAGGAACAGCGCCGGACCGCCCAGGATGATGAGAGTCGCAGCCATCCCGCGCGCGTCGGGGTGACCGAGCGACTCCTTGTCGCCGACGCTCAGCAGGACGATGCCGCCGATGATCGCCAGGTGCACCCACGTGTAGGCCGTGCGAGCGAGCCGCCCGGGTTGCTGCGAGGACTCCATCGCCTCGGCGCCTATCCGCTCCCCATGGTCGAAGTAGATCCACCACGTCGCCGCCGCGGCGACGAACGCGGTCGCCATGGCGAGGATGGACGCCGGCGAGGACTCGGTCCCCACGAAGGCGAAGCCGGTGACCAGCAGACCTTCGCCGAGCGCGATGAGCACGAACAGGGACGTGCGTTCGGCGATGTGGGGCCCCGAAACGTCCCACGCTTCGATGAGCACCCGCCCGAACCGCGGGACGGGATAGCCGAGGATCGTCCCGAGCAGCTCAACCGTCAGCGCGGCCGCCCACAGCGGCAGCTGCCACTGGATCGGCAGCAGCGCGCCGGTGAGCCACAAGGCCGCGGCGACGAGAGTCCAGGCCAGCACGCAGGCGAAGTCGCGCGAGATGCGCCTGTCGTGCCGGGCGGTGGCCCACACGATGAAGGCCGTGCGTCCGACTTGCAGCACGATGTAGGCGATCGCGAACGTCCACGCCCGCTCGCCGAACGCCTCGGCGATCGCGACGCTCATGACGAACGACACGAAAGCGAGGGCGACGACGGCGGCGCGGACGGGGAGCTTCACCGGGTCGAGCCAGTTCGTCACCCACGTCGTCGACACCCACGCCCACCACAGCGCGCAGACCATGATCGCGCCCTCGACGGCGCCGAGGAGGGTCTGGTTGTCGTAGAGGTAGGCCGACAGCTGCGTGAGTGCGAACACGAAGACCAGGTCGAAGAACAGCTCGACATAGGTGACCCGGTCGGCCCGGCTGGAGTCGGTCGGGCGCAGGACGTCCCGGGTCATCCCGAAGGTCATGGACCGGTTCAGCAGCCGGTCGCCGGGCGCCGCAGCTTGGCCGTGAGGTCGCGCAGCTGCTGCAGTTCGTCGTCGCTGAGGGTCGACATCCGCTCGGCGATCGAGCGTCCGTGCTGCGACGCGATCCGGCGGAAGGCCGTGGCACCGGCATCCGTGGCGCGCACGATCGAGCCGCGGCCGTCCTGCGGGTCCGGGCACTTCGACAGCAGTCCGCGCGCGACCATGCGGTCGACCAGGCGCGAGACGCTGGGCTGGCTGATGAGCATGTTGGCCGTCACGTCGCGCAGGCGCGCGGACATGTCGTCACCCCGGGTGACGGTCAGCAGCACGTCGTACTCGGCCTGCGAGAGCACGGAGTCGTTGAAATCGCAGCTGATCTCGGCGAACACCTCGTATTGCGCGCGGAAGAGGCTCTCCCAGGCGTCCACGGCGAGGCGGCGGTCGGTCATACGCATAAGAGTAAGCCTCGGCGCACCCCTATGCTGTGGCCATGGGGGAGCGATTCTCGACGTCCCGACCCGCCCGCGCACGGGCGTCGGGCCAGCGGATGCCGCGCCCGGCGGCTCTGATCGTCCTGATGGTCGCGGCGATCCTGACCCTCGTCGGGTTCGGCGCGCCGGCGCACGCGGACGTCGACGACTTCACGTTCGAGAGCATGGACGTCGAGTACACCCTCGGCCGCGATGACGACGGCACGAGCACGCTCACCGTCGTCGAGACGTTCGTGGCGGTCTTCCCCGACATCGATCAGAACCGGGGCATGCGCCGGAGCATCCCCGACTCCTACCTCGGGGCGCCGCTGCACCCGGACCTCGTGTCGATCACCGACGGTGACGGCGATCCGCGCCCCGCGGAGACCGACAGTGAGGACGGCTACTACTCGATGACCTCGCGCGCCGACGACTTCGTGCGCGGCGCGCAGACGTACGTCTTCACCTACACGCTCCGCAACGTCACGCGCTTCTTCGCCGACACCGGTGTGGACGAGTTCTACTGGGATGTCAACGGCGACCAGTGGCGGCAGCCGTTCGGGCGCGTGACGGCCCGGCTCGTGGTGCCGGCCGATCTCGCGGCATCCCTCACCGGGGCTCAGGCCTGCTACGCCGGGTCCACCGGTTCGACCGACACATGCGAGATCCAGGCGGATGCCGCACCCGACGGCGGGGTCGTCCTCACGGCCGGGGCGGCAGACCTGCAGCCGTTCGAGACGGTCACGATCGCCGTCGGCTTCGAGGAGGGCACGTTCACGCCGTTCGACTCGTCGTACTTCGCCTCGGTATGGGGCTGGCTGCAGGCGGCGCTGGCGGTGGTGCTCGCAGGGGTGGTCGGGGTGGCCGTCGCGGTGCGGCGGCGGTGGCTGCGCGACGCGCCGGGGCGCCCGACGATCATCGCGGAGTACACCCCGCCGCCGGGCATCGACGCGCTCGAGAGCGCCGTGCTGCTGGGCAAGACCACGAAGGCGATTCCGGCCGAGGTGCTCGAGCAGGCGGTGGTGGGCAGCATCCGGATCGTCGAGGGCGCACCCCGCTGGTTCGGAAGCGCGAAGCTCACGGCCGTGCTCGTCGACCCCTCCCGGGCCGACGGCGACGGGCGGATGCTGCTGAACGGACTGTTCCCCCTGGGCGTCCCGGGTGAGGAGTTCGAGTTCGGCCGCAGCGACACCCGGTTCTCGACCGCCGCGCAGAAGATCCTCAAGGCCGCCAACCGGCAGCTGAAGATCTCGGGCCTGCGCCGGGAGGTGCCCGCCGGGCCTCGGGTGTGGCCGATCCTCGCGGCCGCCGGCGCGGCGGCTCTGGTGACGGTGTTCGGCTTCGTCGCCATGGACCAGGGCGTGTCGGGTCCGGTGCCCTTCCTGCTGTTCATCGGCGCGGGTGTGGCGGTGTTCGTCGTCGCCACGATGCTGGCGCGCAAGCCGCTCACCGCCCAGGGCAGCGAGGTGCGCGACCACCTCGCCGGGCTCAAGGTCTTCATCGAATGGGCCGAGGCGGACCGCATCCGCATGCTGCAGTCCCCGACCGGAGCCGAACGCGTCACGGTGAACCCGGGGGACCCTCGCCAGATGCTGAAGCTGTACGAGACACTGCTGCCGTACGCCGTGGTGTTCGGACAGGAGCGCGAGTGGGCCAAGCAGCTCGCGGTGCTCTACGGCGAGGGCAACTCTCCCGGCTGGTACTCCGGCAGCCACGGGTTCAACGCCGCGGCGTTCTCGGCGGGCATCTCGAACCTCTCGGCGAGCACGTCGTCGAGTTCGTCCACATCGGGCGGCTCCAGCGGCGGCGGGTCCGCCGGGGGCGGCGGGGGCGGCGGGGGCGGCGGCGGCGTCTGACCCGCCGCGCGGTGAGCGGGCGGGCGCTCGAGATCCGGCATCCGGTCGTGTATCTGTGATCGACCTTCGTGCTCCTCCCTATGGGGGAGTCCGACGAAGGGGAAATCACCATGGGTTGCAACCAGGACGCCGGCGACGCCGGCGACGTGCTCGAATTCGATCAGGACGGCGAAGTCCTCATCCCGTTCGAGCCTTATCGGCCGGGCCGGTTCACCTCGCTCACCCGGCCGTGCGCGCTGAGCGCGCTCGACGGGTCGTGGCTGATCGAGGTCGAGCGGCGCACGATCATCCAGCCGCTCGTGCGCGGGCCGATGCGCATCGAGGTCGGTGCATCGTCGCTGCGGGTCTCGGGCGACATCTACAGTCAGCGCATCTTCGGGCCCATCGAGCCCGAGCTCGTGCGGCCGCCGTTCGAGCCGTTCCCGCCCCTCCCGCCGCTGCAGCCGCGCATTCCGGGCCTGGGCGACGAGGGCGAAGGCGCGGATGCCGCGAATGAGGCCGATGAGGACTTCGGCGTGCTGTCCCCGATACCGCTGCCGTGGTACCCGAGCTTCCCCCAGGGCCAGTACTCCTGGTACTTCCGCTCGAACGGGGCGACGTACGCCGACGGGGTGCTGACGGTGCAGATCGTCCGGCACCTCTGGAACAGGTCCACGCAGGAGTTCACCACGACCGACACCGGCACGCTCACCTTGACGTGCCGGCGCAGTCTCATCACCGCGCGGCATGCGCCGCAGGTGATGACGGGGACGCTGCGCATCGGCGGCACGACCTCGCAGGTGAAGGCGACCAAGACCTCGTCGATGTACCGGGGGTGCCGCATCGAGGTCGATGCGATGGTCAACCGCAACTTCCCGGCATCCGCTGTCGCGGGCTCGGGGGCGACGGTGACGCTGCGGTCGGTCTACGCCACCGCGGGGTGGGACGTCTCGGTCGTGCAGGACCAGGTCAACGTCCCGAGCGACGCCTCGCTCACCAACGCCGAGCTGCAGACCCTCCTCTCCAGCCACCGGCAGGCGGTCAGCGGCGAGCAGTGGCGATTGTGGCTGCTGGTCGGGTCGGCGCAGGGCGGGCTGTTCGGGATCATGTTCGACGACGACACCGTCCCGCGCGAGGGTGCCGTGGGCTTCGCCGACGCGACGCTGGGCAACCAGACGTTCATCGAGGCGGGCGCGCGGAACCAGCCGCTGAACAACGTGCCGGCGGCGTTCCTGCGCACCCTCATCCACGAAGCCGGTCACGCGTTCAACCTCTTCCACCCGAAGCACGACGTGCATCTGCCGGGCATCGGAACCGAGATCATGAACCAGACCGGCGACGTCATGGGATTCGCCTCGTCGTCCAACACGTACCCTGGCAACGCGACCTTCGCGTTCTCGGAGCACGACCGGCTCTCGCTCATCCACTCGCCGGACCCGCAGGTGCGGCCGGGCTGGAAGAACTTCGGCTGGGGCCACGGCAGTCTGTCGTCGGGGCTCCCGACGCCCGTCGACGTCTCGGGATTCAGCGGCGACAGCCTCGACACCGGACTGCGGCTGCAGCTCGTCGTCGCCCCGCAGGCGTTCGTGGGGGAGTACGTCACGGCCGAGGTCATCGTCACCAACACCGGCGACGCACCACGGCAGGTCACGAGCCTGCTCACCCTCGCCGAGGGCGACCTGGTGTTCGAGCGCACGCGGCCGGACGGGTCGGTCGACCACGTGCTCGACATCGTCATCGGCTGCGGTCCTCGTCCGATGGTGACCTTGCAGCCCGGGGAGTCGGTGAGCAACCATGTGCAGGTGTTCTTCACGAACCAGGGTGTGACCTTCACCGAGCCGGGGCGGCACACCATCGCCGCGATCCTGGCCGCCGACGCGCTGACGACGCTGACATCGGACCCGGCGACGATCGATGTGCGCACGCCCGCGAGCGACACGGAGGTCGCCATCAGCGCCCAGACGCTCGACCACGGCGTCGGACGCGCCATGGCGCTCGGCGACTTCGGCGCCGACGTGCACGCCAGGAAGGTGCTCACGGCCCTCGCCGAGGAGCACGCCGACACCGACACCGGCGCAGCCGGCGCGCTCGTGATGGCCAATGCGCTGTCGCGGGAGTTCGCCGACATCGCCGGCGACACGGTCCGCGCGGTGGCCACGGACGAGGCGCAGCACTTCCTCGATCTCGCCCTGCAGGGCCGGTCGGCCAAGCGCGCCGCCGAACTCGCCGTCACGGTCGCCAGCCCGACGGAGAAGGACGCGCCCGTGGTCGCCGACGTGGCCGAGCGCATCCGGAAGGACGCCAAGGGGGGAGCGCGATCGGCTTCCGGCCGGGCCGCCGCCGAGGCGGAGCGCATCGTGGCCGACTTCATCGATCCGCAGGCGCGATGAGCGACGCGACACGAGGCCCCGCCGGGCAGCTGACGCTTCGGCTGACGCTGCCCGGCGGGGCTGCGCCCGCGCTCGGGCACTGCCTGATCGGCGTGATCGAGCTCGAGGCGGTCGACGGTCCCGCCGAGGCGAACGCCCGGCTGAACCTCGTCGAATGCGACCTGTGGATCGACGTCGAGGGCCCGGCCGGACGGGCGCGCATCGGATGGCCGTGGCCGGTGGACTCCGGCGCCCGGCGAGTGACGCTCGCACCGGGCGAGCGCCTGGTCGCCGCCCTCCCGCTCTTCGCGACCGATTCGAGTGCGCCGGCCCTGCCCGTACCCGGGCGCTACCGGCTGATCGCGCAGTACCACTCAGGTCCGTCGGGCGTGCTCACCGGCGCCCCCGTCGCCGTGACCTGCGCGCCGGGGGATGCTGCGGCCTCCCGTGCTCTGGGGCACCGTGACGTGCTGCAGAGCCTGCTGTCGGCCGGGACGCTGGGGGCGGCATCCGAGGGCCTGGCCGTGCTGAGCCGCAGTGACGACGATGCGACCCGGACGCTGGCGCTCCTCGCGCTCGGGCAGCCGGCCGAAACGTCCGAGGGTGCGGTGCGCGCGCTCGCCGCGGTGCTGCCGCCGCACGCTTCGCCGGACGACCCGCGGCGTGCGGCTGCGCTCGCCGCGTCGGACGATCCGCAGCTGCGCGCGATGCTCACCGGCGAGGTGATCGCCGCCCGGGGCTGAGTGCCCTTCGTCTCGTCGCTGCACTCCTCGCTCAGGGTCCGGGCCGTCTCGTCGCTGAGACCCCGGCCGCTGAGCGAGCGCAGCGAGACGAAGCGCCCTCCCGCCGCGACACCCGCACCCCCTACGATGCAGGCATGGCAGAGACCTTTGCGATCGGCACTCTGGCCGACGGAGCGGGCGAGGCCCACCTGCTGGCGCCCAAGTTCAACCGCCACACCTTCTGGTGAGGGCAGAGCGGGTCGGGCAAGACCTACGCGCTCGGCGTCGTGCTCGAGCAGCTGCTGCTGCACACGCGACTGCCGATGGTCATCCTCGATCCCAACTCCGACTTCGTCCGCCTCGGGGAGACCCGCCCCGGGGCTGCTGCGGAGGCCGCGACCGCGCTCGCCGCCCGCGACATCCGGGTGCGCCGCTCGGGCCCGGGCAGTGCAGAGCCGCTCAAAGCGCGCTTCGTCCGGATGCCGGTGCGATCACGCGCCGCGATCTTGCAGATGGACCCCGTGATCGACGCAGAGGAGTTCAACGCCCTGCTGCGCTTGGAGCCCCTCCTGCAGGCGGGACTGCGGGGGCACCTGGTGGATTGGCTGCGGGAGCAGCCGAACCCCGCCGCGATGCGGATGGCGCAGCGACTGGAGAATCTCGGGGTCGCGGACTGGGACCTGTGGGCGTGGGGCGACCGGAGCATCACCGACGACATCGACGATCGGCCGGACGCCGTCGTCGCCGATCTCGGGGGGTTCGCCGAGCCCGGGGAATCGAGGGCGGCGGCCCTCGCCGTGCTCGACCACCTGTGGGAGCGGCGCGAGGAGCGGCTGGGCCGACTCATCGTCATCGACGAGGCGCACAATCTGTGCTCGCCCGACCCCCTGACCCCGGTGGACCGACTGCTCACCGAGCGCATCGTGCAGATCGCCGCCGAGGGGAGGAAATACGGGCTGTGGCTGCTGCTGTCGACGTAGCGACCGTCGAAGGTGCACCCCAACGCGCTGTCGCAGTGCGACAACCTCGCCCTCATGAAGATGAGCTCGCGACGCGACCTCGCCGAGCTCGCGTCGGTCTTCGGCTATGCCCCCGACGCGCTCGTCGACCGATCGCCGTCTTTCCGGCAGGGTCAGGCGCTGTTCGCCGGGGGCTTCGTCGACGCAGCCGAGATCGTCCAGATGGGCGAGCGGCTCACCCATGAGGGCGGGTCGGACGTGCGCGTGCCGATCCGGTGACGACCGTCTGAGCGTCGGAGCGAGACGCAGACAGCGGACAGCGGACAGAGTAAGGGCCGGTCGGAGAGGCTTCCGGCCGGCCCTTTTCCCTTGCACCAAGAGTGTCCTGCAATCACATGTCGGCAGCTGCCACAGCAAAACAACTACCGCTCTAGAACTGTATAACGGCGAGGTAACGACGACAAGGGTTTGCCGTTATCTTTTTGTGATTCTTTAGGCGACGAGGTCTTCTACGCGGTGCTGCCGATGTTCCACGCGTACGGGCTCACGCTGTGCCTGACGTTCGCGGTCTCGATCGGGGCGCGGGTCGTGCTGTTCCCCAAGTTCGACGTCGACATGGTGCTCACGGCCGCCCGCACCTCGCCACCCACGTTCCTGCCGGGCGTCCCGCCGATCTACGACGCCCTCGCCCGTGCCGCCACGACCCGCAAGGGAGTCGACCTCACCAGCATCCGCTTCGCCATCTCGGGGGCGATGAGCCTTCCCGTGGCCACCGTGGCCCGGTGGGAGGAGGTCACCGGCGGCCTGCTCGTCGAGGGGTACGGCATGACCGAGACCTCTCCGGTCGCCCTCGGCAACCCGATCGGTCCGTCGCGCCGTCCGGGCACTGTGGGTGTGCCCTTCCCGAGCACCGAGATCCGCGTCGTCGACCCCGACGAGCCGACCCGCGATGTGCCGGTGGGCGAGCCCGGCGAGCTGCTCATCCGCGGACCGCAGGTCTTCCAGGGGTACTGGCGCCGGCCGGACGAGACCGCCGCCGTCCTGCTCGCTGACGGGTGGCTGCGCACCGGCGACATCGTCACCGTGTCGGAGGACGGCTTCGTCACCGTCATCGACCGCGTGAAGGAGATCATCATCACGGGTGGTTTCAACGTGAGTCCGACCGAGGTCGAGCTGGTGCTGATGCAGCATCCGGACGTCGAGGCCGCCGCCGTGGTGGGCCTTCCCCGGTCATCCGGCGGCGAGGACGTCGTCGCGGCCGTCGTGATGCGTGAGGGTGCGCGCTTCGACGGCGGCGCCCTTCGCGAGTTCGCCCGTGCGCACGTCACCGCGTACAAGGTGCCCAAGCGCATCGTCGAGCTCGACGAGCTGCCCCGCTCGCAGATCGGCAAGGTGCTGCGCAAGACGGTCCGCGACCGCCTGCTCGAGGCCTGAGCGCGCGCGGGACGGCAGCCGAGGGGCATTGCCCGTGTCGGCGAGGGTGGGTACGGTTCCACACGGATGCCGCCTCTCACGCCGAGCGGTGCGGCCGACGCCCCGCGACGCCAGGAGGACGCCCATGACTGCCGAGACCACTGCTCTGCCCCCGGTCGTGAGCGCGGATGAGTGGCGGCGCGAGCTGGACGCGCTGCAGTTCACCGCACCGAGTTCCTCGAGCCCTACGACGCGCGATTCGTGATCGTGGCCAACGCGCCGCTCGACGAGGCGATGGCCTACCGCGAGAAGGTCGGCAACCGCATGGACTGGTATTCCGCGGCCGGGTCGACCTTCGGCCCCGACATGGATGCCGCCCCGGGCGAGGGGTTCGCCGTCAACGTCTTCCTGCGAGACGGCGACCGGGTGTTCCGCACGTGGCACACCAGCGGCCGGGGCACCGAGCAGCTCACCCACACGTTCGCGCTCATCGACCTGCTGCCCTGGGGCCGGCAGGAGGCGTGGCAAGACTCGCCCGAGGGGTGGCCGCAGCAGCCCACGTATGAGCGGTGGACGTCGTCGGAAGACATCGCCGCAGCCTACGGGGCCGGCTCGGGTCATCGGGACTGAGCCGTGGCGCACATCGTCTGCGGCATGCTCGTCTCGCTCGACGGGTACGTCGCCGACCTCGACGGCGTGATCACCCTTCCCGTCCCCGGGCCCGAGCTGCACCGCCACTTCAACGAGGTGCAGCGCCGCACCGCCATGAGCGTCTACGGGCGGCGCATGTGGGAGATGATGCGGTACTGGGGTGAGCCCGACCCCGGCCGGGATGCCGTGGGCGAGGAGTTCGCACAGCTGTGGGATGCGACACCCAAGGCCGTCGTCTCGCGCACCCTGCAGGAGGTGCCGAACGGCGTGCGCCTGATCGCCGACGACGCGGTGGACGCGGTGCGGGCGCTCAAGGCGGAGGTCGAGGGGGAGATCGACGTCTCCGGGCCCGATCTTGCGGCATCCCTCGGCGACGCCGGCTTGATCGACGAGTACCGTCTCTATGCGCAGCCGGTCGTGCTCGGCGAGGGGGTCCCGTACTTCGCCCGCGGCTTCCGCCCCTCGCTGCGGCTGCTCGGGAGCGAGCGGTTGCCCGAGGACGTGGTGCTCACCCGCTACGGCCCGGTGTGATGCCGAGCGGGCGGGCGCGCGCGCCGAGGTCCGTAGGCTGGACGGCGGAGGTTCCGCATGACATTTCCCGCCGCCGACCTGAGGCTCATCGCCGTGGACATGGACGGCACGCTCCTCGACGGTGACGGCAACGTGCCGGCCGCGCTGTGGCCGCTCCTCGACCGACTCGCCGCGCGCGGCATCCGATTCGCCCCGGCCAGCGGACGACAGCTCGCCACCCTCCAGCGCTCCTTCGCCGACCACCTCGACGACATGGTGTTCATCGCCGAGAACGGCGCACACGTGGTCAGCGGTGCCGGCGACGTCAGTTCGGACGCGCTCGAACCGCAGTTCGCGGCATCCGTCGTCGAACGCGTGCGCGCGCTCGCCGCAGGCGGATCGGACGTCGGCCTGGTGGTGTGCGGCAAGCAGTCGGCGTACATCGAGAGAGCGGATGCCGCATTCCGCGCCGAGGCCGACCGCTACTACGCGCGCCTCGACGTCGTCGAGGACCTGCTGGCCGTCGACGACCAGATCCTGAAGCTCGCCGTCTACGACTTCACGGATGCCGCGAGGACCGCCCCCGCCCTGGAGGACCTGCGGGCCACCCACCAGGTGGTGGTGTCGGGACACCACTGGATCGACGTGATGAACGCGGGTGTCAACAAGGGCGTGGCGCTCGAGCGGCTGCAGGCGGCCCTCGGCGTGACGCGCGCCCAGACCGCGGCGTTCGGGGACTATCTCAACGACCTCGAGCTGCTCGATGCGGCGGACCTGTCGTTCGCGATGGCGAACGCGCACCCCGACGTCCTCGCGCGGGCCCGCCACCGCGCCCCGTCGAACCTCGAGCACGGCGTCATCACGACGATCGAGCGGCTCCTGGGCTAGCCCAGGACCCCCCGGCTGTCTCGGGCTCAGCGGTCGATGACGGCCTCGGGCCTCAGATCGAGGCGGCGCAGCAGCTGAGCGTTCAGCGCGACCACGATCGTCGACAGCGACATCAGCAGGGCGCCGATCGACATCGGCATCACGAAGCCGATCGGCGCGAGGATGCCGGCCGCCAGGGGCACCGAGACGAGGTTGTATCCGGCCGCCCACCACAGGTTCTGCAGCATCTTGCGGTACGACGCGTGCGACAGCTCGATCACCGACAGCACCGCGCGCGGGTCCGAGCCGGCGAGGATCACGCCGGCCGAGCCGATCGCCACGTCCGTGCCCGCGCCGATCGCGAGTCCCACATCCGCCTGCGCGAGCGCTGGGGCGTCGTTCACGCCGTCGCCGACCATGGCGACCTTGCGACCCTCCGACTGCAGCTGCGCGACGTTGGCCGCCTTGTCCTCGGGGCGGACGCCCGCGAAGTAGCGGTCGATCCCGAGTTCCGCCGCGACCGAGGCGGCCACGGCGTCGGCGTCGCCCGTGATCATCACGACCTGCACGCCGCGTGCGTGGAGCGCGTCCACCGCCTGCCGTGACTCCGTGCGGATCTCGTCCGCCAGGCGCAGGGCGCCGGCGACATGCCCGTCGATGACCACGTGCAGGATGATCGCACCCTCGTCGCGCCACGTGCCCACGGCGGCGAGCTCGCTGCGGCCCTCATCCTCGAGCATCGCGGGTCCGCCCACCCGGACGACGCGGCCGCCGACGACGGCGCGCACGCCGACGGCCGGCGACGACGAGAACTCGCTCGCGGGCGACACCTCGACGCCGCGATCGCGTGCGGCTGCGACGATCGCGCGCGCCAGCGGGTGCTCCGAGTCCGCCTCGGCGGCCGCGGCGGCCGCGAGGACGTCGTCGGCGGTGAAGGCGTCCGCCGGCTCGATCGCGGTGACGGCGGGGGCGCCCTTGGTCAGCGTGCCGGTCTTGTCGAACAGCACGGTGTCGACGTGGCGCATGCTCTCGAGCGCGAGACGATCCTTCACGAGTACGCCCGCGCGAGCCGCGCGCTCGGTCGCGATCGACACCACCAGCGGGATCGCCAGACCCAGCGCGTGGGGGCAGGCGATGACCAGCACGGTGATGGTGCGCACCACCGCCTCATCCGGCATCCCGAGCGCCGTCCAGACGACGGCCGTCACGGCGGCGGCACCGAGGGCGAACCAGAACAGCCACGCCGCGGCTCTGTCGGCGAGGCGCTGCGCGCGTGACGACGACGCCTGCGCATCGCTGACCAGGCGTCGGATGCCGGCCAGCGCCGTGTCATCGCCGATGGCGGTCACGCGCACCCGAAGTCCGGAATCCGTCGCGATCGTGCCGGCCACGACAGGGTCGCCCTCGCCTCGCCGGACGGGGCGGGACTCGCCCGTGATCATGGACTCGTCGACGCTCGCCGAGCCCTGGGTCACCTCGCCGTCCGCGGGCACCCGCCCGCCGGGACGGACCACCACGAGGTCGCCGACGACGAGCTCGGACGGTGCGACGGTGACCACTGTCTCGCCGTCGAGACGCTCGGCCTCGTCGGGCAGGAGCGCGGCGAGGGAGTCGAGCGCCGAGGTGGTCTGCGCGAGCGAGCGCATCTCGAGCCAGTGGCCCAGCAGCATGATCACGATGAGGAGTGCGAGCTCCCACCAGAACTCGAGGGCGTGATCGAGGATGCCGAGACTGGCGCCCCACGAGGCGATGAACGCCACGGTGATGGCCAGTCCGATCAGGAGCATCATCCCCGGTGCGCGAGCCTTCAGCTCGGCGACGGCGCCGGTGAGGAAGGGGCTGCCGCCCCACACGTACATGACCGTGCCGAGCAGGGGAGGGATCCACGCGGTCGGAGCGGGAAGGGTGTACCCCAGCAGCATCCCGAACATGGGCGAGAACGCCACCACCGGCACCGCGAGGATGAGCATGATCCAGAACAGGCGCCGGAACCGGGCGACATGGTCGCCGTGCCCGGCGTGGCCACCGTGACCCGCGTGCTGTGCCGGATCGCCGTGTCCGGCGTGCTCGCCGTGCGGACTCTGCTCCGGGTGAGCGGGTGGGCCGTCCCCCACGGCGTTCGGGCGACGTGCCGGTGCGGGGGTCCCGTGGTCGTGGTGACTGTCCATGATGTGCACCAACATACCCCTATGGGGTATCTATTCCCAGGGGCGGCTCAGTTCCGGCGTCCGCGGCGGAGACGTGCGTCGCGGGCGAAGGGACTCGAAACCCGTCGCCCAGCGCAACAGGTCGCGGTCGGAGTACGCCGCGCCTGCGAAGGTCAGCCCCACCGGCATGCCGATGTCGTCCATCGTGCCCATCGGCACGGTGACCGTCGGGATCCCCAGGTGCCGGATGGCCAGGTTCCCGTTCGCGACCCAGACGCCGTTGCGCCAGGCGAGGTCGGCCGAGTGAGGATTCACGTCGGCGTCGGCCGGGCCGACGTCGGCCATGGCGGGGAAGACGACGGCATCGAGGCCGAGGGCGAGCATCCACTCTTCGAGGTCGAGGCGCCTCGTGGCCTCGAGGCCACGGAGCCCTTCGGCGAGCTCGGGGATCTCGGCGAGCGAGCCGTACGGATGCTTCTGCACGTGGGCGGGATAGGAGGCGATGTCGTCGTCGAAGCCGGTGTATCGGTCGGGCAGCGCCCCGGGTGGCGCCGGGAAGATCCGCTGGCCGTCCACCTGCTCGAGGCGGTTCAACGCGGGGTCGCCGTTGGCCCGCAGGAAGTCGTCCCAGGCCCACGCGGACAGGTCCTCGATCTCGTACCGCAGGAACTCGGGACGAACCAGCCCGCGCGTCGCGAGGGTCGGGGCTCCCGCGCGGTCGCCTTCGTAGTTGGACACCACGGGGAAGTCGACCTCGATCACCTCCGCGCCAGCCGCTTCGAGGTCGCGGCGCGCGGCCTCCCACAACGCCAGGACGGCAGGGCGGGGCGCGATGCGCTCCCCCAGCGGACCCCCCATCCCGGTACCGGTGCCCGCGTCGGGGTCGCTGCCGAGGAACATGCGCGGTACCCCGAATCTCCTTCCCGCCACCGACGCGGATGCCGCGGCGCCAAGTTCGGCGAAGTCCTCCGCTCGCAGGGTCGACGCCGCGGGCAGCGGCAGCCACGGCTGTGCCCGCCAGAAGTCGCCGCGGGTCTCGGGATCGTCCGCCACGAGCACGTCGAGAATCTCGAGCATGTCGGCCATCGTGCGGGTGTGGGGGACGACGACGTCCATGGTGGGCACGAGGGGCCAGTTTCCGCGGACCGAGATCACACCGCGGGAGGGCGTGTAGGCGCAGAGAGCGTTGCACGAGGCCGGGGCGCGCCCGCTCGACCACGTCTCTTCGCCGAGACCGAAGGCGGCGAACGATGCGGCTGTCGCGGTACCCGACCCGTTGGACGATCCCGAGGCGAAGGCGGACGTGAGGTAGTCGGCGTTGTACGGGCTCTCGGCGCGTCCGTAGAGTCCCCGCTGCATGCCGCCGTTGGCCATCGGCGGCATGTTGGTGAGTCCGAGCAGGATGCAGCCGGCCGCCCGCAGCCGCTCGATCGAGAACGCGTCACGCTGCGCGACCAGGTCGGCGAACGCGGGGGAGCCCGCCGCGACCGTGAGACCGCGGACCATGAAGCTGTCCTTGGCGGTGTACGGGATGCCGTCCAGAGGTCCGAGTGCGAGGCCCGCGGCCCGTCGCGCGTCCGAGGCCGCCGCCTCGGAACGGGCGTCGGCGTTGCGGACGACCACCGAGTTCAACGCGGTCGGGCTGCCCGGCTCGTCGTAGGCGGTCAGACGGGCGAGGTAGGAGTCGACCAGTTCGACCGCGGTGGTGCGCCCGTCCTCGAGCGCGGCGCGCAGGTCGGCGATGGACGCCTCGACGACGCGGATGGTCATCGCGCTTCGTCTCGCTGCGCTCGCTCAGCGACCGGGGGGATGCCTGCGCGTTCGGCGACCGGGGGGATGCCGGCGCGTTCGGCGACCGGGGGGATGCCTGCGCGTTCGGCGACCGGGGGGATGCCGGCGCGCGAGGCGGAGGTGCGGGGCTGCTGCTGGGTGATGCAGTGGATGCCCCCGCCGCGCGCGAGGATCGGGCGGGCGTCGATCGTCACGACGTCTCGGCCGTACGCCTCGCGCAGGATGTCCGCAGCCCGTGCGTCCGCTGCGGGCTCGCCGTAGCCGCACGCGATGACCCCGCCGTTGACGACCACGTGGTTGACGTAGCTGTAGTCGACGAAGCCGTCCTCGTCGCGCAGCGTCTCGGGGGCGGGCAGTTCGATCACCTCGAGGCTGCGGCCCGCGGCATCCGTCGCCTCCTGCAGCACCGCCCGCAGTTCGCGCGAGACCGCGTAGTCGGGGTGGGCGGGGTCGTCCTGCCAGTGGAGGAGGACCGTGCCGGGCCGGGCGAACGTCGCGACCATGTCGACGTGGCCGCGGGTGCCCCAGCCGGAGTAGTCGCGCGTGAGGCCCCGCGGCAGCCAGATGGGGTGGGAGGTGCCGAGCGTGCGGGCCAGTTCCCCCTCGACGCGCTCCTTCGTCGCGTACGGGTTGCGGCGCGGGTCGAGCTGGACGGTCTCGGTGACCAGCACGGTGCCTTCTCCGTCGACATGGATGCCGCCGCCCTCGTTGACGAGCATCGACGGCAGATGGACGGCGCCCGCCCGGGCGGCGACGAAGCGGGCGATACGGTCGTCGCGCTCCCACGTGGCCCAGGCGTTCGCGCCCCACCCGTTGAAGATCCAGTCCACCGCGCCGAGCCGACCCGACTCGTCCACGACGAAGGTCGGCCCGATGTCGCGCATCCAGAAGTCGTCGAGCGGCGCCTCGACGATCTCGACCTCGCTCGACAACCGCCGTCGCGCGTCGCCGACGGCGGACGGGTCGACCACCATCGTGACCGGCTCGAACGACACGGCGGCGTTGGCCACGGCGGCCCACGTGTCGCGCGCCTCGTCGGCCGACGAGGCGTCGTCGCCGAGAGTGTTGCCGACCCGGGGGAAGGCCATCCACAGTCGCTCGTGCGGAGCCCACTCGGCCGGCATCGTCCAGGTCATCCTCGCTCCTTCGTCGGGTGTTCTCATCCTGTCCGATCCGCCTCGCTAACGAAACGGCGGGCTCGGCGCAACCCCCTACGAAACCGCTCGGGACCGGACGTAGCGTCTCAACACCGGCGAAAGGAGCGCACCATGTCCATGAATCCTCCCCTTCTCCCCGTGCCTGACGGCGAAGACGGCCGCGAACCCGAGCGGGTCGGAGCCGACGACGTCGAGCGGCCGCTCGACCCCGACCTCGACGACGACCGTCTCGACAGCGCAGCCGCTGACGAGCAGGCGGCCGCTGAGGGCACGATGGACGGCGACGTCGAGAACGTCTGACAGGACCGAACGGGATGCCGCGGGGGGCGGCATCCCGTTCTTGCACGAGGATGGGCTCATGCTGAACATTCCCACGGTCACTCTGAACGACGGTGCCGCGTTCCCCGAAGTGGGACTCGGCACCTACAACCTGCGCGGCGAAGCCGGTGTGGAGGCGATGGTCGCGGCGGTGCAGTCCGGCTATCGCCTGCTCGACACGGCGGTCAACTACGAGAACGAGACCGAGGTCGGCGAGGCGATCCGTCGCAGCGGCGTCGACCGCGACGAACTGGTCATCACGTCGAAGATCCCCGGGCGCCAGCACGGACGCAAGGAGGCCGTGGACAGCATCCGCGGATCGCTCGATCGCATGCGGCTGGACCGCATCGATCTGCACCTCATCCACTGGCCCAACCCGAGCGTCGACCGCTACCTCGACACCTGGCGCGGAATGATCGACGCCCGCGAGGAGGGTCTGGTCCGCTCCATCGGGGTGTCGAACTTCACCGAGGCGATGCTCACCCGCCTGATCGACGAGACCGGCGTCACCCCTGCGGTCAATCAGGTCGAGCTGCACCCGTACTACCCGCAGTCGGCGCTGCGCGCCTTCCACGCCGAGCACGGCATCCGCACCGAGAGCTGGAGTCCGCTCGCGCGACGCGAGCTCATGCTCGAGAAGCTCATCGCCGAGCTCGCCGTGGTCTACGCCGTCACCCCCACCCAGATCGTCGTCCGGTGGCACGTGCAGCTGGGCAGCACTCCCATCCCCAAGTCCGCCGACGCGGACCGGCAGCGCGAGAACGCCGACGTGTTCGGCTTCACCCTCGCTGACGACCATGTCGAGGCGCTGTCACGGCTCGAGCGCGGTCGGCTGTGGGACGGCGACCCCGATACCCACGAGGAGATGTGACGGGCCGCTGCGCCTGCGCGATCATCGGGGCTCCGCGCCCGGTCAGTGCGGTGCGTGGTACTCCGTCTCACCGCGCTTCCAGTAGCCCTTCACGGTGACCCCGGCGGCGTCGAGGTTCCAGCGATCCAGGAGCAGCGCGCGCCCCGGTCGCACGATCGCCTGCTCGGCGGCGATGAAGCCCAACACGTCGCCCGCCGGGCGATCCGGGGTCCCGAGGGACTCGAGCCGCGCGGTCAGCGCCGACGCCGGCGCGCCCCCGCCGCGATGCACGTGCTCGACGGCCACCCCCGCCGGTGCGTCGATCGCCGGTTCATGGTCGGCGTCGGCGACTTCGATGACGATGCGCCCGACCGCTGCGTCGTCCATCGCGCGGACGTAGCGTCGTATCGCCGGCAGGGCGGTCTCATCCCCGGCGAGGAACCATGCGTCGGGTCGCCCCACCAGGACCTTCGACCCTCGGGGACCCCCGACTCCGGCGACGGACCCCAGCGGAGCCGTGGCCGCCCACGGGGCCGCGACGCCGTCGTCGCCGTGCACCGCGAACTCCAGCTCGAGCCAGTCGTCGCCCCACGCGAACGGCGTGTACTCGCGGTTCGGCGCGGCACGGAGCTCCTCCACCGACTCGGGGTCGCCGTCGGGGAAGAAGATGCGGATGTGGTCGTCTTCGCCGAGCGAGGTGAAGCCGCGAAGCTCGTCGCCGCGCAGGCGGACGCGCACGTACGAGGGGGTCAGCCAGACGCGCTCGGCGAGCGCCGCTCTGCGGAACCGCATCTCGATGCCCTGACGTTCGAAGGTGAAGGCGGGTGAGGTCGTCATCAGAGCTGTGCGCCGTCGTCGTCGCGGTCGTAGATGCCGACGTTGCGTCCGCGGGACGATTCGTACGCGATGAGCCACCCGATCGAGATCGCCGCGGCCAGAATGATCCCGAGCCACACGTTCCCCCAGATCAGTCCGAACAGGATGCCCGCCGCGAACAGCAGCACGGTGCCGCCCGCCCATCCGGAGTGTCCTCGCGTCCAGCCCTTCGCTCTCTCGCTCATGGCCCCACCCTACGGTTGCGCACCGTCGATAGGGTGGGTAAACGTCTTCCGGTCCTGCTCGAGAGGAAACCATGTCGATCGCCCTCAGCGCCCTCACCCTCGGCACATCCGGTCTGGGCCGCGGCACCGCGCCCGGGTCGCGCGAGGAGGCCGCCGCGGTCGCCACGGCCATCGCCCTCTTCGACAGCGGGCACGCCTTCCTCGACACGTCCAACAACTACGCCGGCGGACGCTCCGAAGCCGTGATCAGCCGGGCGATCGCCGAGCGCGGCGGAGATTCGGCGGACCGGGTCATCACGAAGGTCGACAGCGACGGCGAGACCGGAGTGTTCGACCGCGACCGCGTGCTGCGCTCGTATGAGGAGAGCCTGTCGCGACTGGGCGTCGACCGGGTCGCACTCCTGCACCTGCATGACCCGTTCACGATCTCGTTCGACGAGGCGGCGGCTCCCGGGGGAGCGATCGAAGAGATGCGGGAGCTCAAGGAGTCCGGCGCCGTGGATGCGATCGGCGTGGCCGCCGGACCCGTGCCGCTCATGCAGCGCTACGTCGACACCGGAGTCTTCGACGCCGTGCTGTGCCACAACCGCCTCACCCTCGTCGACCGCTCGGCGCAGTCGCTCTTCGAGAGCGCCCGGGCGCGCGGCATGACCGTCTTCAACGCCGCCCCGTACGGCGCCGGCCTGCTGGCTTCCGGCCCGAAGCCCGGTGCCTCCTACGGCTATCGTCCGGCCAGCGACGCGCTCCTCGAGTGGACCGCGGCAGCCGAGGCGCTGTGTCAGGAGCACGGCGTCTCGCTCGGCGACGCCGCGCTGCGCTTCTCGCTGCGATCGCCGCTCGTGGATTCCACCGTGGTGGGCGTCTCGTCGGCCGGGCGGCTCGCCGAACTCGACCGGCGGGTCGCCGTTCAGGTGCCTGCGGAGCTGTGGGCTGCGATCGACGCGCTCGGACCGGCGCCGTCGACGATCGACGACAGCGAATACGTCTGAGCGCGGTGACGCGCCCCGCCCCGCCGTCGTGGCGCGTCTGACCCTCACCTCGCGCGGTGGTCCTCCGGGTGGAGCCGGGGGCCCCGCCGGGGCTCGTGGACGCCGCTGGCCCCGATGAGTCGGATCACCCGCTGACGGTGGCCGGACCAGGGTGCGAGCAGTTCCAGCATCCCGTCGTCATCGGTGCGATGGCCCGTCAGCGCATAGCCGACCTCGTGCGCGACGTGGTAGTCCCCGACGCTGACGGCGTCGGGGTCGCCGAGGGCCTTGATGACGGTCTCGGCGACGGTCCACGGACCGACACCGCGCATGCTCAGCAGCACGCGGTCGCGCTGCTCGGCGTCCGTGGCGGTCTCGACGGCGCGCGCCACGGTATCGCCGCGACGGGCCGCCTCGACCACCGCGCGCGACTGCGGGGGCTCCAGACCGGCGCGGTGCCAGGCCCACGACGGCACCCGGCGCCACCCGTCGACCGAGGGCGGTGCGAACATGGGGCGCGGTGTCGGGCCCGGCGCGGGTTCGCCGTGCCACGTGACGATGCGACGCCATGCGCCGAAGGCCTGCATCCCGGTGACCTTCTGCTCGAAGATCGCCCCGGCGAGCGCATCGAACACCAGGTCGGTGCGGCTGAGCCGCAGCCCGGGATTGCGGTGATGGGCGTCGGCGACGAGGGGGTGAAGGGATGCATCGAACCCGCTGGGGTCGTCACGGGCTCCGCATAGTGCGGGCAGCTGATCGAGCGCCCACTCCGCCCCTGGTCCCCACGCCGCTGCCCTGACGACGCCGGGGGCCGTCTCGCGAAGGGCGAGGGTGGCCACTCCCGCAGGGGTGCGGCTGGCCCGCCAGATGACGGCTCCGTCGACGGCGAGGGTGGGGTCGCCGGCGCCGCGGCGCTGGAAGAGCACCGTGCGCCTGAGGTCGAGCGGCAGGCGCGGACGGTACTCCGTCTCGAGCGGCCTCGCCTGCTCCACCATCCGGCCGACGCGCTCCACGGGCATGCGCCGCGGACGTGCAGACGCGGTGCGCGGCGGAGTCATACGCACACCCTACGTCGCGCGTCCGACGCTCGGTGTCGCCGGTGCGTCGCAGGTGCTCGCGATCAGAAGCGGTCGGGCGAAGGGGTGCCGTGGCCGTAGCGGATGACGACGTCGGCGTGCCGATCGAAGCGGTAGCCCACCCCGCGAACGGTGCGCACGATGTCTTCGTAGCGGCCGAGCTTGGACCGCAGTCGTCGCACGTGCACATCGATGGTCCGCTCGCCGGGCGTCTCGTCGTCGGTGGATCCCTGCCACAGCGACGACACCAGCTCGGTGCGCTCGATCGTTCGCCCCTCGCGCAGCACGAGGTACTGCAGCAGCTCGAACTCCTTGAAGGTCAGCGCCGCCGACTCGCTGTCGATGAGCACCCGCTTGCGCGAGATGTCGACGATGACGCCGCGCGCGGCGCGCTCCTCTTCGGTCGGCTCGTCCTGCTTGCTGCGGGCGATGGCCGACGGCTCGTGCAGCGCCCGTCGCACGACGTCGACATCCCGGCCACCGGCGCCTGCGGGGGCGAGTGCGACGGTGGCGTACGTCTCGGCCTCGGGGGCCAGTTCGGCGAGGGTGCGACGCAGGGCGTCGACCAGGACGCCGAGCGAGACGCCTGCCGCGGCGGCCTTGGCCTCGTCGAGGCCGACGTACAGGGCGAAGCCGCGCGGCGCGGTCCCCGGGGGAAGGCTGTTGGCGGCCGGGGCCGGTGCCGGCTGGGCAGGGGCGGGCCGTTCGTGAGTCGCCGGGGCGGGCGCGGTCTCGGAGACGGCGCGGAGGGCGGGAGCGGGAGGGGTCACGGCGCGGAGGTGGGTGGGGCGCTCGAGCAGTGCGGTGTTCGACATGATGATGGTCCTTGGAGGAAGTGAACCCCGGCCACGCGTCGGGCCCGGAGAGGGTTCGAGAGGTGTTGCGGTCTGCCCCGGCGAGAGGGCGGGAGCGAAGCATCCGGTCGTGCGTGATCGACGCAGGACTCCGGCGCTTCGGGGGACTCGCTGTTCACGCGACGGGGCGGCATTCAGCCCGTGGGTGCAAGTCCGGCAGAGGTCACCGTGCTAGTGGCACATTCGACAACACAGAGCAACGCGGCCGGCCATCATCATGCCGGCAGTCCCGTTCGCCTCCCAGGCGGACAGAGAACGCGCGTTGTCAGTCATGACGCGATTATGACGGAGTGCGTCGCAATGCGTCAAATCGCTAGGATGCCGCTGCCCCCGGTCCGGGGAATGTTCCATTATGCTCAACGTCCCGCTCTGCGACCCCGTCTCACACCCCCTGCGCCGCAGTTCCGGCATCCTCACGTCTTGTGGCGGCGATGCGGAGGGTGTATTTTTCGCGCACCGGGGCACCCGACACCCGCCGCCACGCCGCCACTTCGCGACGTCGTCCTCTGCCGAGCCTCGCCTCACCACGCCGTGAATCGGAGGACGTCATGCATGCAGGGAAGAAGGTCGGCCGCGCGCTCGTCGCGCTGCTGGCAGGAGCCGCGCTGGCCGCGGGATCGATCGCCGGTGCAAGCGCGGCGGCTGCTGCGCCGCCGCCGGGAAAGGGCGGCGGCGGGGGAGGGGGAGGCGGGGGAACGAGCCTCCCCAACAGCGTCGCAGCGCTCGGCGATTCGATCACGCAGGCCTCGATGACCTGTTTCACCCTGTACACGTGTCCGGTGAACAGCTGGTCGACGGGCTCGGATTCTCTCGTGCAGTCGCACGTCACGCGGCTCAAGGCGCTGGGTGCGAAGATCCGCTCCACCGGCAACTACGCCGTCCCCGGCGCCGAGTCGGCCGACCTGCCGGGCCAGGCGTCGCGCGCGGTGTCGCAGGGCGCGAAGTACGTCACCGTGCTCATCGGCGCCAACGACGCCTGTGCCGACTCCGTCGGCTCGATGACGCCCGTGGCGTCGTTCCGGTCGAGCATCGACGCGTCTCTGTCGTCGCTCGCCCGCAGCTCGTCCTCGCCCGTCATCTTCGTCGCCAGCATCCCCAACCTGCAGCGTCTGTGGGACATCAACGTCGGTCACCCCTCGTCGCTGTCGTCGATCGCGAGCAGATGCCCCGCGCTCGCGCAGGATCAGGCGGCGGTCCAGGCGCAGGTCGATGCGTACAACGCCGAACTCGCCGCCGCGTGCTCCGCGACGGCACGGTGCATGTGGGACGGCGGCGCTGTCGCGAACACGGACTTCACCCGCGCGGACCTGGCCTCGGATTCGTTCCACCCGTCGCGGTCCGGCCAGGCCAAGCTGGCCTCGGTCACCTGGGAGGCAGGGCCCTGGACACCGTGATCTGACGAAGGATCGAGCGCGAACCGCACCCCCGCGGACGGAGTTACCCTGTCGGGATGAACGACCTGACCTTCTCTCACGAGCCGGACGCCTCGCGGTACACGCTGCTGCGCGGTGACGACCTGGTCAGCGTGCTGGACTACCGCGACGACGGACGCACGGTGGCGATGACCCGCGCCTACACGATCCCCTCGTTCCGCGGCCACGGCTACGCCGCCGAGCTCGTCGACCGCGCTGTCACGGAGCTCGAGCGCGCGGGCGACCGCGCCGTCATCCCCGTCTGCTGGTACGTCGCCGACTGGTTCGCCGACCACCCCGACCGGCGCGGAGTGCTTGCGCGCAGCGCCTGAACTCCGCCCTGCGTGGGCGGGCCCCTCTTGTCAAGACCCTCCTGTCGTCCGCGTTCAGGGGCGAAGGTGGAGGCTGGACGAGAGGAGCCCAGCATGGAGCGAGAACTCCCCGAAGGTGTGATCGACGCGGCCCCGCCCGGCGGTTTCGACCCGGTCGGCGACGGCGAGACGGCGGAGCGGAACGACGCCGCGACCGGCTCGGAGCAGCTGGCGGCAGAGCACTCGCCGCCCGACGAC
This sequence comes from Microbacterium sp. ARD31, assembly GCF_031844425.1. Taxonomy (NCBI): domain Bacteria; kingdom Bacillati; phylum Actinomycetota; class Actinomycetes; order Micrococcales; family Microbacteriaceae; genus Microbacterium; species Microbacterium sp. ARD31. The sequence continues at coordinate 714,709 of NZ_JAUZVE010000002.1, read as the reverse complement.
CCGGCCGCCGGCGAGGCGGTGCGGCAGGGCGCCGATCCCGATCTCTCGACCGACGACGAGGAAGGCGACCGATCATGAGCGGCACGACCGAGAACGAATTCGAGAATCCCGGTGGGAACTACCCCGACAGCGGGAAAGAGACTGCTCAGCGCGACGACGACGCGCGCCGCGACGAGGAGCCCGCCACCCCCGCGGCGCCCGAGCCCACGCACGAGGCTGTCGGGATCGGCGTCGTGCCGAGCCCCGACCATCACGGGCAGGACGGCGGTCGCGACACCCTGACGGTGAGCGAGGCGCAGCGCACCGAGGGCGGTCTCGGCACCGAGCAGGAGCAGAGGCTCCCCGCCATGTCGCAGAATGACGCCTCCGATGTCGACAAGGTGGCGGGGATCGTCGCCCAGACCCGTTCGGATGTCGGGGACCAGTCGCTCGACCGCATCGCCGACGTGCTGCGTCAGAGGCTCGTGCAGGCCGGCGTCGAGCTGCCCGACGATGAGATGCGGGAACTGGCCCGCCAGGTCTCGACGGGAGACGACGGAGACGAATCCGCGCGCTGACCCTCGATGCGGTCATCGAAAGCGCCGTCCGCCCTCCCGGGGCGGGCGGCGCTCTCTTACGCGGTCGCGCACGCGGTCGAGCAGTTCGCGGTCGGCTGTGCCGAGGCTGCGCCCGTCCGCGCAAGCCGGATGCCGCGACCGACGAGATCGGCGAGGCGGGCGCGACGCGACGACGACCGCGGTGCCGGCGGTCGCGCGGCGATCGCTGCGTTCACCAGGATCTCCCGGTCGCGTAGGGCGGACTCGTGGCGGTGCTGGTGTTCGGCGGCGGTGACGATGTAGAGCATTTCTCCTCCTGGGCTCGATGACTCGAACGCAGGGGGAGCGGACGTGATTTCGCGGATTCGCCGGGTTGGCAGAAAAGCGACCGCGCGTGGCAGTCGATCAGGTGCGGTCGAGGAAGCCCAGGATCCGGTGGGCGGCGGGGCCGGCATCCTTGATCATCGTCTCGTGCCGATGCCCCGGGATCTCGGTCAGTTCGGCGTTCGGGATCATGCGCGCGACGTCCACGCACCACTCGCGCGGGGCCACCGGGTCCTTCTGGCCGCGCATCACCAGCGCGGGCACCGTCACCCGTGGATACGTGTCCTCGGGTCGATGGGCCAGGACCGCCTTCAGCTCGCGCCGGAAGTTCGGCCACGACCGCAGGTACTCCCGGGCGCCGATGAACAGCACGCGGGGGTTCTCCCGGATCAGATCGCGACCCAGACGGAGCGCCTGCTGGTGCCACGTCCGCGCCCGGGCATCGACCGTCGGGGCGATGAGGACGATGCTGCGCACGAGCTCGGGATGCCGCACGGCGACCTCCGCCGCGATCTGACTGCCCATCGAGTGGCCGACGATCACCGCGGGCGACGTGCCCCGGGCGCGCAGGAGCGCGGCGATGTGGTCGGCCGCGCGCTCCATCGACAGCGTCTTGGGCGGTTCGGGCGCCTCGCCGTATCCGGGCAGGTCGACCGCGAGCACGTGGCCTGCCGATGCCAGCCGCGCGGTCAGCCTGATGAACACGGAGCGTCCCATTCCGAGACCGTGCAGCAGGACGAACGTGTGCGGTCCCGAGGATCGCTCCTCCTCGACGATCATGGTCGCGCCGGCGTGGGTGAACTCGTAAGGCGCGGTCGCGCCAGGTCCGTCGGCGCCGAGTTCGTCGTCGGGCATGTCCCCAGGTTATCCGGCGAACCGCGACCGGCTTCACCGGCGATGTCGGACGCTCGGCTTACCGTGTGAGCATGCGCATCCTGCACACCTCGGACTGGCACATCGGGCGGTCGTTCCACGGCCATTCCACGCTCGATGCGCTCGCCGGCGTGCTTCGTGCTCTGGTCGCGCAGGTGCGCGAGCACGACGTCGATCTCGTGATCGTCGCCGGCGACGTCTTCGACTCCGCCGCACCCTCGGCCGCCTGCTATCCGCTGCTCACCTCGACCCTGCGCGACCTCGCCGACACGGGTGCGCGCGTCATCGTGACCAGCGGCAACCACGACTCGGCCGCCCGCCTGGGCTTCCAGTCCGGACTGCTGCGCGACGGCATCCATGTGGTGACCGACCCGGCATCCGTCGGCACTCCCGTCACCATCGATGACTCACACGGCCCGGTCCACATCTACGCGCTGCCGTTCCTCGAGCCCGCGCTCGTGCGCCACCTGTGGGACGACGTCGAGCTTCGCACGCAGCAGCAGACCATGTCGCATGCCATGGGGCTGGTGCGCGCGGACCTGGCCGGCCGCGGCGGTCGATCCGTCGTGGTGTCGCACTGCTTCGCAGCGGGTGTCGAGGCGACGCCGGGAGTGGAGCGCGAGATCCGCCAGGGCACGCTCGACGTCGTGCCGCTGTCGGTCTTCGACGGCCCCGACTACGTCGCGCTCGGCCACATCCACGGGCGGCAGCGGCTGTCCGACCGCGTGCGGTACGCCGGAGCGCCCTTGCACTACAGCTTCGGCGAGGCCGACAAGCCGCGCGGTTCGTGGCTGGTCGACCTCGACGGGGCCGGCCTGGCGACGGCCGTGTGGCTCGACCTGCCGGTTCCGCGCCGCCTGCGGACCCTTCGGGGGACGCTCGAGGAGCTCCTCACCCACGACCGGTACGCGGACGCCGTCGAGGACTGGGTGTGCGTGCAGTACACCGACCCCACACCGCAGAGCGACCCGATGCGGCGTCTCCTGGCGCGCTTCCCGCACTGCGCGACGGTGATGCACCTTCCCGACTCGGCCCGAGCGGATGACGGCCTCAGCTACTCCCATCGGGTGCGAGCGGCGCGTTCGGACGCCGAACTCATCGACGCCTTCCTGACACATGTGCGCGAGGGCGAGGGCGCCGGCGCACGCGAGGCCGAGATCATCCGCGACGTCATCGGCGAGCGGATCGTCGCCGAGGCGCGGGCGTGAGACTCCACCGGCTTCGTCTCGAGGGGTTCGGGCCCTTCCGCGATCGGCAGGAGGTCGACTTCGACGCGTTCGCCGACGACGGCATCTTCCTGATCGCCGGGCGCACCGGTGCGGGCAAGTCCAGCGTGCTCGACGGCGTGTGCTTCGGCCTCTACGGCGGCGTACCGCGGTACGACGGCAGCGAGAAGCGCATCCGCAGCGACCACTGCGCGCCCGACGACCCGACGTCCGTCTCGATCGAGTTCACGACGGGAGGCCGGCGGTGGCGGGTGACGAGGTCGCCCGAGTACGAGCGGGCGAAGAAGCGGGGGAGCGGCACCACCACGGTGGCGGCCGAGGCCCAGCTCGACGAGTACGTCGGAGGAGCCTGGATCGGCCGGGCGTCGGGCGCGCGCTCGGTGGCACTCGAACTCGACGACGTGCTGGGGCTCAGCCAGCAGCAGTTCCTGCAGGTCATCCTGCTGGCGCAGAACCGTTTCGCGCAGTTCCTGCTGGCCAAGAACGATGAGCGGCAGAAGCTGCTGCGCCGGCTCTTCGGCACCCGGACCTACGAGGATTACCAGGTCGCCCTCGAGGACCGGCGTCGGGAGTCGGAGCGCGCGCTGGCCACCGCGGGCGACGGGGTCGCGCTTCTGCTCGCCGAGGCGGACCGCGTGCTCGCCGCCGCGGGACTGGCGGCCGACGCCGGGAACGACAGCGGAGTTGACAGCGAGGAAGCCGTCGGTGACGGCAGCCCGGTGGCCTCACCGGGCTCGCGTCTCGAGGCGGCGGAGCGCGGCGTGCAGCGCGCACGGTATCGCGCCGAGAGCCTGGGGCGCGAGAGGGACGCCGCTGACGATGCGCACCGCCGCGCCGAGGCCGAGCACGCGCGCGCGACGACGCTCCACGAGCGGCAGCAGCAGCGCCTGCACTCGCGCGCGGCCCTCGCCGCGTTGGAGGCCCGCGACGAGCAGATCGCCCGTGACCGGCAGACGCTCGCGCACGCTCAGGTCGCCGAGGTGCTGCGCGCACCCATCGAGACGGCCGAGCGGGCCGAGGCGGCGACCCTCGCCGCTGCGCGGGCCGCCGACGATGCGCAGCGTCGACTGGCGGCCGCGGTCGACGGCTTCGACGAGCTGGACCTCTCCGTCTCGGACGACGACCGCGCTCTGCAGGATGTGGTGTCGGACCTGACCGGACGTATCGCGGTGTGGACGGCGGCGCTCGAGAGCGAGCGGATGCTCGAGGCGACGCTTCGTGTCATCGCTGAGCGCACGAGCACGCTCGCCGAGCTCGACGCGAGCGTGGCCGAGATCGCGGGTGCCGTCGCCGACGTGCCCGCGCGTCTCGAGGCCCTGGACGCTGACCTGGCGCGGGCGCAGGGTCCGGCAGACGCCGTCGATGAGCGGCGGGGGCGGCTGTCCGAGCTGGAGTCGATGCTGGCCGCGGCTCGGCAGGCGGTCGTGCACGCCGACGCCGCCCGCACGGCGGACGAGGCCTACCTCACGGCGAGCGCGACCCACGACGCCGCCCGTGCGGCGGTGACCGGGCTGCTGCAGCGCCGTCTCGCGGGCTTCGCCGGAGAGCTCGCGCACCGGCTGCAACCGGGTGAGCCGTGCGCGGTCTGCGGATCGGTCGAGCACCCCGCGCCCGCCGACCCGGCGGACGATCCCGTCACCGATGAGCAGATCGCCGCCGCGGAGGCCGCACGCGATGCCGCGGCCGCAGCCGAGACGGATGCCGCGGCCGCCGCGCGCGATGCCCGACAGGCGCTCGCCGATGTCCGTGCCCGGGCCGGTGGCGAGGACGTCGCCCGCCTCGTCGAGCGGCGCGATGCCGCCGCGGCGGACGCGGAGCGCGCCATACGCGCGGCCGAGACGGTGACGCGGCTGACGGAGGAGCGCGCCCAGCTGCTCGCCCTCGATGAGGCCGCCCGGGCGGAACGAGACCGCCTGGCCGACGAGCAGGCGCAGGTCCGCGAACAGCTGGCCGGCGCCCGTGCCCGAGCCGAGCAGGACCGCCGCATCGTGGACGAGGCGCGCGGCGCTCACGCCGGCGTCGCCGACCGGATCGCCGCGGCCACGCGCGTGCGCGATGCCGCCCGCACGGCAGCCGAGTCGCTGGCGGCACAGCGGACGACCGTGGCCGCCGCGATCCGCGCCCGCGAAGAGCGCGACGAACTGGTCGACGCGAGCGACTTCGACGACGTCGCCGCAGCGACGGCGGCTCTGCGCGACGCCGACACGCGCGCGGCGCTGGACGCCGGCATCCGGGATCACGACGCATCGCTGCGCGCGGAGCGCGACCGCCTGCGCGATCTCGAACTCGCCCTCGCCGGCGAGCCGGACGAGCCGATCGACCTCGCGGTGCCGCGCGCTGCTCTCGCAGCGGCGCGGGACGAGTGGAGCCGCGCTGTCGACGCGGCTGCCGAGGCCGCGCAGACGGCGCGCACGGTGAGCGACCTCGTGGACCGCGCCCACCGCGAACAGGAGGGGCTCGCCGGGCTCGCCGAGGATCACGAGATCATCGCCCGCCTGGCCAACACGGTGGCCGGACGCGCGCCCAACACGCATCGGATGACGCTCGAGTCGTTCGTCCTCGCGGCTGAGCTGGAGGAGATCGTCGAGGCCGCGAACGTGCGCCTGGCGGACATGTCGGCGGGTCGATACCGCATCCAGCACACCGACGCGCTCGCCGCTCGCGGTGCCGCGTCGGGGCTCGGACTCGAGATCATGGACGCCCACACCGGGGCGGCACGCCCCGCGCAGTCGCTCTCGGGCGGCGAGACGTTCCTGGCCTCGCTCGCGCTGGCACTGGGACTCGCCGAGGTGGTCACCGCTCGCGCGGGCGGTGTGCGCCTGGACACGCTGTTCATCGACGAGGGATTCGGCTCGCTCGACGACGACACGCTCGACCTCGCCATGCGCACCCTCGACGAGCTGCGTTCGGGGGGGCGCACCGTCGGGCTCATCAGCCACGTCGCCGCCATGAAGGAGCAGATCCCCGCGCAGCTGCGGGTCGAGGCGACGCCGCACGGGCCGAGCGTGATCCGTCAGGGTGCCGCCATCGTGGCGTGAGCGGGCTCGTATGCTGAGGGGATGAACAAGGGCACCTTCTGGACCATCCTGGCCGTCGTGCTGGCGATCGTGATCGCCTGGGTACTGGTCGAGGTGGTGTTCTCGGTGCTGTGGTTCGTCGTCAAGCTCCTCATCGTCCTCGCCGTCGCCGGCGTGGTGTTCCTGCTGATCCGAGGCGCGTTCGCCCGCTCCGGACGCTGAACCGTCTGAAGACCGGCGGAGTGGTCAGACGCCGTAGTCGCGACGGATCCTGTCGCGAAGCTGAGCACTGCACGCCGCCACGGTCTCCTGCCAGCTCAAGTGCGCGTCGTCCTGGGCGCGGTCCGACACCGACTTGAGGATGCGGATGGGCACGCCGAACCTGCCCGCCACCCACGCGTAGGCGTAGGCCTCCATGTCCACCAGGCCCGCGCCCAGCGGCCGGATGACCTGCACCGCTTCGGCGTCGTCGACGAAATGGTCGCCGGTGGCGATGGCGACCTCCCCGTCGCCGATCGCCACCCGCTGCGGCAGTGAGACGTGCTGGCCCACGATGCCGTCGATGTCCGTCACATCGTGCTGGATCGCCGTTCCCACCTCGTACACGTCGTGGGTCAGCCGCGGGTCGATCGCCCCGGCCGTTCCCACCACGACGATCTCTTCGTACTCTCCGGCGTCCAGCGCCCGCGTCAGCGCGTACGTGGCCTGCAGCTTGCCGGGCCCGGTGACCAGACGGTCGAATCCGGGAAGATCAGCGGGAAAGGCGACGAGTTCGGATTCGAGGGCGGCGACGAGGAGTCTCATCGTTCCATTCTCGCCGCACCGGTGCCGCGCAGCGCCGGCACCACGGTCCGCCGCCGGTCACGGACCCACCGGACGCCGTCCCGACGGTGCTCGTCCCGGGTGGCGAAGCGGTACCGGTACGACAGCGCCCGCACGAAAGCGGGCTTCTCTCCGGCGAACGGGTCGTGGGCGAGCAGCCGGAGCACGGCCGGGTCGGCGTCGAGCAGTCGGCCGAGGAACGCGGCGAACCAGTCCTCGTAGGTGCGTCCGAGCGGAAGGAACCACATCAGCCAGTCCAGGCGCAGGTGGTACGGGGCGAACTGCCGCGGGATACGCCTCACGTCGCCGGGCTTGCCCTTGAATCCGTACTCGTGCCACACGGCGGTGTCGGGGTCGGGATCCCGGGTGCCCTCCACGACGATCTCGACCCGCTGGCGCGTGACCGTGCCGAACGCGCCGTACGCGTTGGCCAGCTGCCAGCGGTTGAAGCTCGCGTTCATCAGCTGCCGGTGGGCGAACAGGTTCCGCATGGACGGGATGCTGATCCACACGTAGAGCAGCGCGACGCCCGACGTCACCACGACCCACCACAGCGGCATCCCGTCGACCAGCCACGGCGGGTCGGAGGGGGCCGGCCCCGCCGGAGCGCCGATGCCGGGAAGCCCCACGGCCGCGAAGGCGATCACGATCGTCGCCCAGTTCAGCCAGGCGAAGTTGCCGGTGATGACCAGCCACGTCTGCGTCGCGATGACCGCCGCCGCCGCGCCCGCTCCGATGATCGCGGGAACAGGCCCCGGCACCCACAACCCCAGCAACGGCGCGAACAGCAGCCAGGGCACCGCCAGCTGGGCGAGGTGATTGCCGATCACCTCGCCCCGGTGGAACCATGCCGGGAGCAGATGCGCCTGGCGGCTGAGCGGACCGGGCATCGGCTGGGTCTCGTGGTGATACATCAGCGCGGTCAGGTCGCGCCATTCCCGGCCGCCGCGGATCTTGATCATCCCGGCTCCGAACTCGAGGCGGAACAGCAGCCACCAGAACAGCACGATGACGGCGGTCGCCGGTGGCTGATCGTCCGACCCGAGGAAGGCCGCCAGGAACCCGGCCTCCAGGAGCAGCATCTCCCACCCGAAGCCGTAGAACGTCTGACCGATCGACACGATCGACATGTAGCCGAACCACACGAGCAGGAAGGCGACCATCGGCACCCAGGGCGGTCCGAGCTGGGGGATGCCGCACACCAGACTCGCCGACACGACGATGCCGCCCGCGCACAGGGCCGTGAGTCGGCGATCGGTGTAGCGCACCCGGCGGAAGAGGGTCGGTCGCAGCATCCGCCCCGCCCGTGGGGAGGATCGCGCCCACGCCAGGAGTTCGGTCGCCGGCAGCAGGCCGCGCTCGCCCAGGAGGGGACGGAACTGATTCAGAGATGAGACGAACGCCACCAGGAACAGCGCCGCGACGCCGCGCTGGAGCACCTGTCGCGCGAACGCGAAGTCGACCGCTGCGAAGCCGTCCATGGCTCACCCGGGGAAGAGGTCCTCGAGTTCGACGTGCACGCCCGAGAGGTCGGCGAGGGCCTGGCGCGCCGCGTACCACCCGGGCATCCCGGTCACGCCCGGCCCCGGCGGCGTGGATGCCGAAGCCAGGTAGACCCCGCGCAGAGGAGTGCGCCATGGCGTGCGCGAGAGCACCGGCCGCACGACCGCCTGGCGGATCGTGAACGCCCCGCCCAGGATGTCACCGCCGATGTCCGCCGGGTTGAACTGCGGTCGCTCGGCCGCGGTCATCGCCGACGACGCGACGATGCGGTCGCGGAACCCGGGGGCGAAACGCTCGAGCTGGCGCGTGACGACATCGGTCGGGTCCAGCGTCGAGCCCGACGGCACGTGGATGTACGCCCACAGCGTCTGTCCGTCGCCCGGCGCCCGCGAGTCGTCGAGCACACCGGGCTGCACGACGAGCGCGTACGGGCGCTCGGCCAGGCGCCCGGCTGCGACGGCGTTCTCGGCGGCCTCGATCTCGGCCCTGGTGCCGCCGATGTGCACGGTGGGCGAGCGCGCGAGGTCCGCGTGGGCCCAGGGCACCGGGCCGTCGAGGGCGAAGTCCACCTTCGCGGCCGCGGCCCCGTACCGGTAGCGCCCGATCGCGCGCGCGTATGAGCCCGGCAGGTCGGGATGGGTCAGCAGCAGCCGGGGGGTGGTGTCGAGCATCAGCAGGTCGCCGGCGTCGGGGTCGCCCCAGTCGAGGTCGCCGAGCCGCCGCACCCGACGTCCGGTCTCGATGCGTCCGCCGTGGGCGTGCAGGTCGGCCACGAGCGCGTCGGCGATCCGCTGCGCCCCGCCGCGGGGGTAGGCCCAGCCGTCGCCGGAATGGGCGTGAGCGGCCAGGAAAAGCCCGGATCCCGCCGCGGCCAGCGACGGCAGCGCCGTGTTCGCGTGCGCCAGGACGCCGGTCAGCAGCGCGGCGGCCCCCTCCCCGTGGAACGTGCGTCGACCCAGCGACGTGCCGCTGCGCAGCACACGGAGTCCGAATCGGGCGGCGACGACCGGATGCCGCGGCACACGCAGCAGCTGACTGCCGGTGAACTCCACCACGGCGTCGAGGTGGCGGCTCGGATGCCCCACCAGTCGTCGCCACGCGCCGCCGTCGCGCCCGAGCCCCGCCGCGGTGCGGTCGAGGTCCCGCCACGCGACCGCTGCACGACCCCCGTCGAGCGGGTGCGCGTAGGCGATGTCGGGCACGATCCACTCGATGCGCTCGCGCAGGCCGAAAGCGCGGAAGAAGGGCGAGCTGAGCGCGGCGGGGTGAACCGCCGAGCCGACGTCGTGGTGGTAGCCGGGAACGGTGAGCTCGCCGGTGCGGACCCCGCCGCCGATGCTCTCGGCTGCCTCGAGCACCTCGACGCGGTAGCCCGCGCGCGCCAGGGACACGGCCGCGGCAAGCCCGTTGGGGCCGCTGCCGACGATGGTCGCGCGCCGAACCATGGCACTCATCCTGCCACTGCCGCGCGCCTGTGTCCCGGGTGCCGCCGGCGCTGCCCCGGGACGCCGCCGTCAGGTCAGGCGGTACCCCACGCCGCGGACCGTCTCGATCCGACCGGATCCCAGCTTCTGCCGCAGATAGCCGATGTACACATCGGCGACGTTCGATCCCGGGTCGAAGTCGTACCCCCAGACGCGGCTCAGCAGCTGCTCGCGGCTGAGCACCTGTCCGGCATGACGAACGAGCTCCTCGGCGAGCGCGAACTCCCGCGCCGAGAGCTCGACGGCGTCGTCGCCGATCTGGGCGCGCCGGGTGCGGACGTCGAGCACCAGGTCGCGGTGGCGCAGCTCGGTGCCGGCGGCGGTCTCGTCGCGGCGCATGCGCAGGCGGATGCGCGCGACCAGTTCGTCGAAGCGGAACGGCTTGCCGAGATAGTCGTCGGCTCCGCCTTCCAGCCCGGCGACGGTGTCGTGCAGCTCCACACGCGCGGTCAGCATGATGACCGGCATCCGCGACCCCGACCCTCGCAGGTTCTCGAGCACGGCGAAGCCGTCCATGCCGGGAAGATTCACATCCAGCACGAGCAGGTCGAACTCGTCGCTCAGCGCCAGTTCGAGGGCCTCGGGACCCGTGGTGGTCACGCGCGTGGCGAACCCGCCGCGCGCAGCCCCTTGTCGATGAAGCCCGAGATGCGCGCCTCGTCGTCGGCGATCAGGATCGATGCCATGGCTGGTCTCCTTGTCCGGTGACGAGGGGAACGGCGATCACGAAGTCCGCGCCACCGCCGGGGGCGTCCACCACACGAGCCTGACCGCCGTGGGCGCGGGCGATGAGCTGCACGATGTTCAGCCCGAGACCGGTTCCGCCCTGCTCCTCGCTGCGCGGTCCACGCGTGAACCGGTCGAAGACCGACGGCTTCAGCTCGTCCGGAACACCGGGGCCGAAATCCCGCACCGACAGTTCGAGGGCCCCGTCGCGCACGGCGCTCGAGATGACCATGCGGCCGTCGCCGTGGGTGACCGCATTCTGCGCGAGCTGCAGCATCGCCTGGGTGATGCGAGCCGGGTCGACCGCGACGACGCGCTCGACCAGGTCGCCGGTCGCGGCATCCGCCCCATCGATGCCCTGCGCCTTGCGCACGATCTGGCGCACGAGGTCGGCGACGTCGATCAGCTCGGGCTTCACCGGGGAAGGGCCGTGGAGGGCGGCGGCGCCGGCGAGCTCCTGCACCAGCACCGCCATGCGCTCGAGCTCGTCGACGGCCAGCTCGCGGGTCTCGCGCACGTCGGCGGGGTCGTCGGGGTCGACGACCTCGAGGTAGCCGCGCACGATCGTCAGGGGCGTCTTCAGCTCGTGGCCGACGTCGCTGAGCAGCCGTCGCTGGGAGTCGAGCGCGCCGTCGAGGCGGTCGAGCATGTCGTTCATGGTCTGTGCGAGCTCCGACACGTCGTCGCGGCCGTGCACCGGGAGGCGGTCCGACAGCGACTGCGCCGAGACCCGCTCCGCGGTCTCGCGCATCTCTCGCAGGGGCCGCAGCAGGCGGGTGGTCACCAGCGCCGCCGCGGCCGCGGTCACCAGGATGGTCACCGCCGAGGCGATGGCGAACACACGGGCGGCGGTGTTGATCTCGGCGAGCTCGGCCTCGATGTCGTACGCGATCACGAAGACGGCACGACTGTCGGGCGCTGCGGCCACTGAGATCGGCGTCGCGAGGTACCGCCACGTCACGTCGTCCTCGGCGTAGGTGGCGATGATCGGCGCGTCGGAGTTGGCCTGCTCCACGACGTGGGCGACGAAGCCGGGGGCGGACTGCAGGTCGACGTCCAGCGGCACTCCGGGCACGAGGGCGGCGTCCCCGTCGACGAGGCCGATGACGCCGGTGTTGTCGTCGGGGGCGGCGCGCTGCACGACCGCCGCGAGCGCCTGCTCGGGGTCCTCCCACCTCCCGGTGTCGGGCGAACCCTGCTCCACGAGGAAGCGAGCCGAATCGAGATTCGCCTCGAGCAGGGAGTCGACCTGGCGCAGGATGCGCCCGCGCTCCTCCAGGTAGACCACGAACCCGACCGCCAGCATCCCGATCGCCGAGACCACCGTGATCACCGCGATCAGCCGCGTGCGCACCGACAGCGGGCGCGGCCGCAGGCGGCGTGGAGTCGGGTCGGTCACGTTCTCAGTATGTCCGCGGCGGCGGGTTCCGCGACGCGACCCTAAGAGAGGTCTCATCAGTCCCGGCTCCGGGTCGTGGTGTGATCGGAGGATGCCTGCCGATACCCGCTCTCGTGAAGAACTCCTGCTGCGCGAGGTGCTGGAGCTCGGCGACGAGGCTCCGGTCACCATGCTCTCGCGGGAGCCGTCCGGCGAAGGGTCGGTCGCCGGCTTCACGCTGGCCGAGTCGGGCGAGGAGCTGACGTACTTCGTCGACACGTCCGGGCGCGCGGTGGACAGAGAGACCGGCCTCGTGCTGGGCGAGCTCACCGCCCCCGAAGCGCGCGTGTGGCTGCACCCGGCCGACCCCCACCTGCCCGCGCTCGCGCCGGTGGCGTTCTCGGATGCCGCGGCCACACTCCTCGCGCGACTGGGCGTGACCGCCACCGGTGCCCCGCGCCTCGTCGCCTACCGTGCGGGCCGGCGCGCCGTGCTCAGCGTGGACGCCGAGGGCGGACGGCAGTGGGTGAAGGTGGTGCGGCCCGATCGCGTGGAACGGATCGTCGAGGCCCATCGTGCGCTCGCCGCGGCCGGTGTGCCGCAGCCCGCGCTGCGGGGGTGGTCGGACGACGGACTCGTCGTCATCGATCAGGCCGGGGGCGTTCCGGCGGCCGACGCCCTCGGCGCCGCCGGCGGGTCGATCGATCCGGATGCTCTGCTCGACGAGGTGGACGGGCTGCGGCGACGCATCGCGGGTGCCGCGCTGCGGTCGCCCGCCCGGACCGACATGACCCGGCGACTCGCGTGGTACGCCGACCGGCTGTCGGTCGTGCTCCCGGGGGAGCTGGCCGCCGGGGTGGCCCGCACCGTCGCGGCGGTCGACGGGGACTGGGAGTCGGGGGATCCGGTCGTGATCCACGGCGATCTGCACTTCGGACAGCTCTTCCTGGACGACGCGGCGGCCATCGCCGCCGTCATCGACGTCGACACCGCCGGCGTCGGGGCGGCATCCGACGACACGGGGGCGTTCCTCGCGCACGCGATCGCCAGCGCGATCCTGACGCCGCCGCCCCGCGACGAGCGCGTGTGGGAGCTGGCCCGCGCCGCCGCGCGGCGGTGGGATGCGGCATCCGCACCGGGCACGCGCACCCGCGCCGTGGCCCACCTCCTCGGTCATGCCCTCGGGGCGTGGGAGACGGGGGCGCCCGTGCGCGCCGCCCGCATCCTCGCCGCTGCGCACACCGTCGCGGCGGCAGAGGCACACGGGCTCGGGCGCTCCGCAGTGTTCGGCTAAGAGGGCTCTCACGTCCGGCTTGGATGCGTCTTACCGGCCGTCGGCACAGTGGAAGCATCCCGCCGGGGCCGATCATCCCCCCGGAGCCCCGGCGGAGTCGGAAGGAGAAGCTCATGAACGGTACGAAGCGGAAGTGGGTCGCCTACGGAGTCGCCGGCGCGGTGGGCCTCGTGGTGATCGGCGGAGGCGCCGCCGCCGCGGCGGCCAACATGAACCTGCGCTCAACGGACGGCCAGGTGGTCCCCGGCGGCGCGGTGACCGGCCCATCGGGCAACGTGCTCGACCGCGCGGGCGTCACGATGACGACGACCGACACCTCGGCATCCGTCGTCTCGTCGGCCTCGCCGACCCCGACGCCGTCGGCCCCGTCGCCCGCGAGCCCGGCCACCCCGCCGTCGGCGCCCTCCGGGCCGTCGCCGGTCTCGGCGGTCAGCGCCGCCACCCCGGTGCCCGCGCCGGCTCCCGCCCCCGCCCCGGCTCCCGCGCCCGCGGACTCGCCGGCGTCCGCGCCGTCGGCGCAGTCCGCGGCTTCGGCGGCCTCGGCGGCCTCGGCCGGCTCGGTCGCGTCGGCCGGCTCGGACTGACGCACCTTTGCGCGGGGCTCCGGATTCCCCCCCCCACCCGGAGCCCCGCGTTCGCGCGTTCGCCCGGGGACGCGGGCGCGGGGTGGTTCCGGGCACCTGCGCGGTTCGCCATGATGAGAGGGCACCGCCCCGCATCCGGGAACCGCGTTCAGGAAGAGGTCGTCATGGAATCCGTGCTGCTGGACACCCCGGCGGGAATCGCTGCGCGGCTGGGCTGGGACCCCCGCATGAGCGAGCACGATCGCAAGCGGATGCTGGCGAAGCAGCTCGTGGCCTCCCACCTCGGGGTCGAGCCTGCAGCCGTGCGTGTGGAGCGCGAGTCGCCGGCGCAGTTCGGATTCCACACCGAGCTGTTCGCCGAGGTCGACGGGGCCGAGGTGCCGGTGCGGATCAAGAACACCAGCTTCCGCGGCGCCACGGTCGTCGCGATCGCCGATCCGGCCGTCCCACTGGGGATCGACCTGCGGGACGCGTCGCCGGACGACGGGCAGCTGCGCGAGATGCGGCGGCACTCGCACCTGCTGGACGAAGCCGATGTGCCGACCCTGCTGGCGCACTGGACGCGGGTGCAGGCGGTGCTCGAGGCGGACGGGCGCGGCGCCCGCGTGAAGCCCGACCACGTGCGCCTGGACTCGCCGCTGAAGAAGGGCTGGGTGCCCGATCGTCGCGTCTCGTACCGACTGGCCGACCTGTCTCGGGACGGCTGGATCATCACCCTCGCGTACGGCGCGATCCCGGCCTGACACCCCGTCGGACGTCATGCGCCCGAAACGGCTGCGGTCGTACGCTGGAGCATGGAGTACACCGCAGCCGCAGCACCGTTCACTCCCGCGGGAACCGTCGTCGCGATCGTCGGCGACGGGGCCGCGGACGCCCTCGACGCACTCTCGGGCACACCAGGCGTCGAGACCCTCGCCCTGCACGACGACGAGCCGGCACTCGGCGCCCGTCGCATCGCGGCATCGCTCTCGCCGTGGGTCGTGCACGACGCGGATCCCCTGATCCACGTCGCTGCGGCGTGGGTGGAGCTGTACGAGGAGCGCTCGACGCTCGGCGCCCTCGATGTCGAGATCGAGACGGCGCTGTCGCGCTTCGGCGCAGGTGAGGCGATCATGCCCGACTACTACGTCGTGCTGGACGCGTCCTCGGCCGACGAGACGTGGCGCCACTGGTGGTGCGGAGCCCTCGGCTACCGCGCTCCGCGTCGGGTGCTGCCCGTCGACGCGCCCGCGAGCGGCACCGCGACGGCGATCCGGCGGCTGCTGACCAGCCTGCCCTCGTCGCGGCCCTGGCCCGATCCGGGGACGTGGCTGCCGGGCCTGGCGTTCGAGATCCCCGACCGCGTAGGCGTGCGCGACACCGCTGCGCGACCGCGCGGAGCCGCTTCGACGAGCTGAGGCTCAGTCCTCGACGAGCTCGGGGAAAGCGGCCTTCAGCTCGGCCAGCCACGCGTTGGCGTTGCCGTCCGACGGTGCGCGCCAATCACCGCGCGGCGACAACGAACCCGCGGCGGTCACCTTCGGGCCGTTCGGGATCGCGGAGCGCTTGAACTGGGCGAAGGCGAAATAGCGTTTCAGGAAGACCTGCAGCCAGCGGACGACGGTCGGCAGGTCGTACGCGTAGCGGTCGTCGGCGGGGAATCCGGGCGGCCACGCGCCGGCATCCTGGTCACGCCACGCATGGGCGGCGAGGAAGGCGATCTTCGACGGCCGCATCCCGTAGCGCAGCACGTGGAAGAGCGTGAAGTCGTGCAGGGCGTACGGACCGAGGCGGTCCTCGGTGGACTGGATCTCGCCGTCCTCGCCGACGGGCACCAGTTCGGGCGAGATCTCGGTGTCGAGCACCGACTGCAGCACCTCGCGCGCGCGCTCGGACAGCTGGGTCGAACCCTCGCCGCCCTCGCGATGGCTGATGACCCACCGGATCAGGTGCTGTATGAGCGTCTTGGGCACGCCGGTGTTGACGGCGTAGTGGCTCATGTGGTCGCCCACGCCGTACGTCGCCCAGCCGAGGGCGAGCTCGGACATGTCGGAGGTGCCGATCACCAGGCCGCCGTTGTGATTGGCGAGACGGAACAGGAAATCGGTGCGGATCCCGGCCTGCACGTTCTCGAAGGTGATGTCGTGCACCGGCTCGCCGTCCGAGAACGGATGGTCGATGCCGCGGAGGATCTCGGTGGCGGCGGGGCGGATGTCGATCGTCTCGATCGTCGCCCCGACCGCCTCCGCGATCGCGATCGCGTTGGACTTCGTGTGGTCGCTGGTGGCGAACCCCGGCATCGTGTACGCGAGGATGTCGCTGCGCGGACGCCCCAGCCGGTCCATCGCACGGGCGATGACGAGCAGGGCGTGGGTCGAATCGAGGCCCCCGCTCACTCCGATCACGGGCTTCGGGCCGCCGATGGCGCGCAGTCGCTGCACGAGCCCCGACACCTGAATGTTGAACGCCTCGTAGCAGTCCTGCGCCAGCCGCGCCGGATCGTCCGGCACGAAAGGGAAGCGGTCGAGGCTGCGGCGCAGTCCGACATCCGACGTGGGCGGCTCCACCGCGAAGTGCACGGTGCGGAAGGCGCTCGGGTCGGTGCGCCGGTTGTCGTCGAAGGTCCCCTGCCGCAGCCGGTCCTGACGCAGGCGATCCAGGTCGACATCGGCGACCGACATCAGCGGGTGCTCGGGGAAGCGCTCGGTCGAGGCCAGCAGGTTGCCCGCCTCGTAGATCATCGTCTGGCCGTCCCACGACACGTCGTTGGTGGACTCGCCCGCGCCGGCGGCCGCGTACGCGTAGGCGGCGAGGCAGCGCAGCGACTGCGCATGGCACAGGTGCGTCCGGTCGTCCGCCCGCGCGATGGTGATGGGGCTCCCGCTGAGATTCAGCAGCACGGTGGCTCCTGCCAGAGCCGCGCGGGAGGACGGGGGGATGGGGACCCACATGTCCTCGCACACCTCGGCGTGGACGACCAGGCCCGGCACGTCGAGCGCTTCGAAGAGCAGGTCGGGCCCGAACGGCGCCTCGAGATCGCCGACGCGGATGTCCTCACCGGACCGGTCATCGCCCGGTGCGTACCAGCGGCGCTCGTAGAACTCCCGATAGGTGGGGAGATAGGACTTCGGGGCGACGCCCAGCAGTTCGCCGCGATGGATGACGACGGCGCAGTTGTAGAGGCGGTTGCGATGGCGGAGGGGGGCTCCCACCACGAGCATCGGCAGCAGGTCCTCGGACGCCGCGACCAGTCTCTCGATGGCCGACTCGACCGCGTCGAGCACCGGATCCTGCAGCACGAGGTCCTCGATCGCGTACCCGGTCAGGCACAGTTCCGGGAAGACCGCGACGGCGACCGCGTCGTCGTGGCACACCCGCGCGGCGGCGAGCACGGCGTCCGCGTTCGCGGCCGGGTCGGCGATGGTCACGGGCAGAGTGCACGCGGCGATCCGCGCGAATCCGTGCCGGTAGACGTTGTCGAACTCCGGGGTCGTCCTCATGCGCCCAGTCTGTCAGGTGCCGGCCGGGCGGTGTCGGATGCGGCGGCTACTGTCGTTGAGGAAGGGGAGGCATGCGCTACATACCTGAAGAGGGCCGGCTCGTCTGGAGCGCCAGCGACCTCAAGGCCGCCGCGGAATGCGAGTTCGCGTGGCTGCGCGCGATCGACGCCAAGCTCGACCGGGTCGCGGCCGTGGAGGAGCCCGAGGACGCCACGCTGGAGCGCGCCGGTCGTCTCGGCCTGGTCCACGAACGCCGCGTGCTGGCCGACTATGTGCGGCGCTACGGCGCCGGCGTCGTCGAGGTGCCCGAGACGCGTTCATCGGATGCCGCGGGCATGACCCGCGCCGTGGAGCTCACGCGCGAGGCGCTCGACTCGGACGCCGACGTCGTGTACCAGGCGGCGTTCGCGACCGAAGGGTTCGTCGGCTTCGCCGATTTCCTCGTGCGTGACGAGTCCGGTCGCTGGATCGTGCAGGACACCAAGCTCGCCCGGCACGCCCGCGTGACCGCCCTCATGCAGCTCGCGGCATACGTCGATCAGCTCGACCTGTCCGGCGTCCCCCGCTCGGATCGCGTCGAGCTCCTCCTCGGGGACGGCAGTCTGAGCACCCATCGCGTCGACGACCTCATGCCCGTATTCGCGCTGCGCCGAGCCCGCCTGCACGCGCTCATCGCGGATCGGCGGCTGGACCTGCGCTCCGGCGGCCCGGCGATCGCGTGGGGAGACGATCGCGGCGATCTCGCCGTCGTCGCCTGCGGTCGCTGCGCCACGTGCGACCTCGAGGTCACCGCGCACCGCGACCTGCTGCTGGTCGCCGGCATCCGGCCCACGCAGCGCGAGCGGCTACGCCGCGCCGGAGTCGAGACCATCGACGACCTGGCAGCCGCGACGACGGGCCCCGCGGGCATGAACCACGACACGTTCACGATGCTGCGCACCCAGGCCCGGCTGCAGCTCGAGAGTCCGGCGGGCATCCCCGTGCCTCCCGATCCCGGCGCCGACGACGCGGCCGAGCCCCCGGTGCCGACGTTCGACGTCGTCGCTCCGACCGCGCTGGGCGCTCTTCCCCGGCCGGATCACGGCGACCTCTTCTTCGACTTCGAGGGCGATCCGCTGTACACCGAGCCGCCGGCCGCCGGTGCCGAGACCCGGTGGGGGATCGACTATCTGTTCGGCTGGGTCGACACCCGTGAGCAGTACAGCGCCCTGTGGGCTCATTCCTTCACCGATGAGAAGGCGGCCCTCGAGGCCTTCCTCGACATCGTCGCGCTGCGTCGGGAGCAGCATCCGGGAATGCACATCTACCACTACGCGCCGTACGAGCCGACGCACCTGCTGGCGATGGCTGCCCGTTACGGCGTCCGCGAAGCCGATGTGGACCGCCTGTTGCGCGACGGCGTCTTCGTCGACCTGTATCCGATCGTGCGTCGCGCGCTGCGGGTCGGCTCGCGGTCCTACTCGATCAAGAAGCTCGAGCCCCTCTACATGGGCGCCGAGGTGCGTACGAGCGACGTGCAGAAGGGCGACGACTCCATCGTGCGGTACGTCGAGGCCCGTGCGCTGGCCGAAGACGGCCGCGCCGACGACGCGCAGCGCATCCTCGACGACCTGGCCGACTACAACCGCTACGACTGCGTCTCGACGCGGCGACTGCGGGATTGGCTGGTCGACCGCGCTCGCGAGGCGGGGCTGCGGCCCTCGCCGAACCCCGTTCCCGACGATGCGTCGTACGAGCCGTCGCCCCGAGCACTTCAGCTCGCGGCGCTCGCGACCGGGCATCCCGACGACGCGCCCGAGGCGCGCTGCCTGCGCCTGGGTGCGGCGGCGATCGACTACTACCCGCGCGAGGCCAAGTCGTTCTGGGCGACGCATTTCCTGCGGCTGCGCGAGCCCCTGTCGCTGTGGGAGGAGACCCGCGACGTCGTGACGGTCGAAGCCGCGCGATCGCGTGTCGTCGAGGACTGGCACCTGCCCGAGAGCGGGCGCGGGGGGATGCGGCGCATCGTCGAGATCCGCGGCGAGCTCGCGCCCGGCACCCGTCTGAGCGAGGGTGCATCGCCGTTCGCGCTGTACGAGCTCCCCGCTCCGTTCCCGTTCGAGGCCGATCCGCGGTGGATCCACGCCTACCGGTCGGTGGCCGTCCGCGAGGTTCTCGACGACGGCGCGGTGATCGAGGAGACGGCTGTCGACGGCATGACGTGGACCGATCTCCCCCTCGCCCTCACCCCGGCTGCACCCCCGCGCGCGGGCAATCAGCAGGCCGCCATCGACGCATGGGCGGACGCCGTGATCGCGGGCGGCGACACCCTCCCCGAAGACCCCGCGACCGACATCCTGTGCCGTCGCACGCCGCGACGGACCGGTCTGGCCCCGGGCGGTCCCGTGGTCGCCGCCGCAGGTGACGACGTCGCGGCGATCGTCGAGGCGGTGCGCGACCTCGATCGCAGCTACCTGGCGGTGCAGGGCCCGCCCGGCACCGGCAAGACGTACGTCGGCTCGCACGTGGTCGCCCGCCTGGTCAACGAGCACGGTTTCAAAGTGGGCGTGGTCGCGCAGTCGCACGCGGTCGTGGAGCACATGCTCGACCGCATCGTCGCCGCCGGCGTCGCCCCGCAGCAGGTCGCCAAGGCGCCCAAGGATGCCGCGACCGCCGCCGCGGTGGCGTTCACGGCCATCCCCAAGAACGGGGTGGCCGCTTTCACCGCCGAGCACCCCGAGGGCTTCGTCGTGGGAGGCACGGCGTGGGACTTCAGCCACGAAGCGCGCATCCCGCGCGGAAGCCTGGACCTGCTCGTCATCGACGAGGCCGGGCAGTTCTCGCTCGCCTCGACGGTGGCGGTGTCGCTGTCCGCGACGCGCCTGCTGCTGCTGGGCGATCCCCAGCAGCTGCCGCAGGTCAGTCAGGGAACCCATCCCGAACCCGTGGACACCTCGGCTCTGGCGTGGGTGATGGACGGCGAGGACGTCATCCCGCCCGAGCGCGGCCACTTCCTCGCGCGCACGTGGCGAATGCACCCCGACGTCGCTCGTCCGGTGTCGAGGCTGTCGTACGGCGGAGAGCTGCGTGCGCACCCCGGCACGGCCCTGCGCCGGATCGAGGGCGCGACCGCGGGATTGCACCCGGTCCCGATCCGTCACCGCGGGCGTTCGACGCACGCGCCGGAGGAGGCCGCCGCGGTGGTCTCGCTCGTCCGGGACCTTCTCGGGCGTCCGTGGCATGACGTCGAGGTCGACGAATCCGGCTCACCGGTCCCCGTCGCACCCCGCCCCCTCGCCCAGGAAGACCTCATCGTCGTCACGCCGTACAACGCGCAGCAGATGGAGGTGGAAGCCGCGCTCACCGAGGCCGGATACGGCGACGTGCGCGTCGGCACCGTCGACCGGTTCCAGGGACAGGAGGCGGCGGTGGCGATCGTGTCCCTCGCCGCATCGTCCGGCAGGGACGCACCACGCGGGCTTGAGTTCCTGCTGCTGCGCAACCGGCTCAACGTCGCGATCTCGCGGGCCGAGCACACCGCCTACCTGGTCTACTCGCCGGGGCTGCTCGACGATCTGCCCCGCACCCCCGAGGGTGTCGCCAGGCTCAGCGCCTTCGCACGCCTGGTCGGTGCGTAGACTCCCGCACAACCGAGGAGGAACAATGGCCGACGAGGCGCCACGCCAATTCGAGATCGACCTGCCGCCGGAGCTCATCGGCGGGGCGTACGCCGACTTCGCGAACGTGTGGCACACCCCGACCGTGTTCGTGATGGACTTCCTCACCCTCGCGAAGCCGCCATCCGAGCACATCGATCCCGAGACGGGTGAGCACCGCACGCTCGTCCCCGCACGCGTGGTCAGCCGGATCCGCATCCCGCCCGAGCAGGTGTTCGAGCTCGCGAAGGCCCTCACCCAGCAGCTGGAGTTCTGGGAGCGCGAGACGGGTCGCCGCACTCCTCCCCGCACGCCGCTCGACGAGGAGTAGTCCCCTCCTCAGGCTGTGTCAACCCCGTGTGCGGTGTGAACGGCCGCACGTAATCTTGCCGAGCGTCGTACCGACGCGGGTGCGGTGCTCGTTCGGCGAGGGGCGGGCGCCGCACCGTCTCCCGTGTATCTGCGCCCGCCTTCCCGCCTCTCTCCCAGGGAAGGGAGAGTGCGCGATGAGCAGCATCGACCACCTCGAGGACGCCGGCGGTGTCGCTGATCCGTCCCGGCCCCGCCGCGGGATCGGCTTCTGGGTCCGCCGCTACCTGCCGGCAGAGATCGCCGGGACCGTCGGCATGATCATCGCCGGCGTCGCGGTGACCGGCCTCACCGCCTCGGCCCCGATCATCGCCCTCGCGGCACTCGTCGGCGAGATCCTCGGGTTCTATCTGGTGCTCGCCGTCACCGTCTACGCGGAGCAGGCACGGACAGCGCCCTCGGTGCGCGCCGCGGTCGCCCGCACCGGGCTGCTGCTGGCGGCGGAATGCGGAGTGGCCGAGGTCCTCGACACCCTCGTCGTGCGTCCCGTCGCCCTGGCCCTCGGCGTCTGGCTGCTCCCCGACCCGGTCTGGGGGCTGCTGGCGGGCAAAGTCGTCGCCGACGCCGTCTTCTACGCCACCGCCGCGGGTGCCTTCACCCTCACGGAACGCACCGGACTGCGCGCTCTCAGCGCCGCCGTCCCCGTCACGCTGCAGGAGGACGCATCATGAGCACGTCGCCGCTGCCGCGCCCGTCCGACCTGATCGCACGGCGCCGCGCCGAGGTCGCCGCGCTGCTGGCGACGGATGCCGCACAGGCCGCTCTCGCCATCCACGGGACGCCGCTGCTGCTGCTGGACACCGCGCGGGTCGAGCAGCAGTTCCGTCGGCTGCGTGACGCGCTTCCCTTCGTCCGCTTCCACTACGCCGTCAAGGCGCTCGATCATCCCGCCGCCCTCGCCGTCCTCGACCGGGCGGGGTGCGGATTCGACGTCGCGACGAGCGAGGAGCTCGCGCTGCTGGTCGACGGGTCGGTCGACACCGCGCGCATCATCCACACCCATCCGATCAAGAAGCCCGCTGAGATCGAGCACGCGCTCGCCGTCGGGGTGCGCACATTCGTCGTCGACAACGACGCGGAACTGGCGAAGTTCTCTCGCGCGCCCCGTGACGTCCGGCTTCTGGTGCGCCTGGCCTACCGCAATCCGCACGCGAAGAGCGACCTGTCCAGCAAGTTCGGCGTGGGTTTCCACGAGGCCGAACGGCTCGTCCGCGAGGCGCGTCGTCGCGGCATCCGCGTCGGCGGATTCAGCTTCCATGTGGGCAGTCAGCTCGACGATCCGGACCGCTTCGTCCACGCGGTCGACGAGACGATCGCGTTCATGTCCCGCCTCGAGCGCCAGCTCAGCGTCCGCTTCGACACCCTCGACATCGGCGGCGGGTTTCCCGTCGGATACGACCGCGACGTCGCCGGCATCGAAGACATCGCTTCCGGCATCCGCCCCTCGCTCGAACGTGTGCGCGGGCGCTACACGATCCTGGCCGAGCCCGGACGCATCCTCGTCGCCGAGGCCGCGACGCTCGTGACCAGCGTGATGGGCATCGCCGAACGGGCCGATGGGCGCTGGTACTACCTCGACGACGGCGTGTACGGCGCATACTCGAACGTGGTCGCCGAGGACGTGCACCCGCTGGTCTTCGCCGTGACGGAGCTCGACGGCGACGCCGAGCAGGCCACCCACCGATGGGCGACGCTGGCGGGGCCCACGTGCGATTCGGCCGACGTCATCGCCCGCGAGATGCTGCTGCCGGACCTGCGCGTCGGCGATCCGCTGGCGAGCCCGGCGATGGGGGCGTACACCGCCGTCACGTCGACCCGTTTCAACGGACGCCCGTTGACATCGATCGCCGTACTGTCGCAGGCGCCCGCCACCGGCGAGGTCGCGATCCCCGCGGCGACGTCCGGCGTCGGCGGGCCGCAGCCTCAGACGGTGCCGTAGAGCCGGTCTCCGGCGTCGCCGAGACCGGGCACGATGTAGCCCTTTTCGTTCAGGCGCTCGTCCATCGCGCCGAGGACGAGGGTGACGTCGCGGTCGCCGATCTGCTTCTCGATGGCGGCGACGCCCTCGGGGGCGCCGAGCAGGCAGATGGCGGTGACGTCCTGCGCGCCGCGGGCGAACAGGAAGTCGATCGCCGCCCCGAGCGATCCGCCGGTGGCGAGCATCGGGTCGAGCACGAAGCACTGCCGGTCGCTCAGGTCGTCGGGAAGACGCTCGGCGTAGGTCGACGGCTCGAGCGTCTCTTCGTTGCGCACCATCCCGAGGAATCCGACCTCGGCGGTGGGGATCAGCTTCACCATTCCCTCGAGCATGCCGAGCCCCGCCCGCAGGATGGGGACGACGAGGGGCCGCGGCTCGCTGATCTTGACCCCCGTGGTCTCGGTCACCGGGGTCTGGATCCGGATCGGCGATACCCGCACCGAACGCGTGGCCTCGTAGGCGAGGAGGGTGACGAGCTCCTCGGTGAGCTGGCGGAAGACCGGCGAGGTTGTGCGCTGGTCGCGCAGCACCGTGAGCTTGTGGGTGATGAGGGGGTGGTCGGCGACGTGCAGGCGCATAGGTCCCAGAGTAGTCGCTGGCGTCCTACGCTCGTGAGGTGAGCATCGACCCGGCGGACGCGCGCGCGATGGAGCGCGCTCTGCAGCTCGCCGCCGAAGCAGGTGCCGAGGGCGACGTGCCCGTGGGGGCCGTGGTCGCGGATGCCGCGGGCCGGCCGATCGGCGAGGGACGGAACCTCCGTGAGGCGCACCACGACCCGACGGCGCACGCCGAGGTCATCGCGCTCCGGGCGGCCGCCGCCGCGACGGGCTCGTGGAACCTCGAGGGGTGCACCCTCGTGGTGACCCTGGAGCCGTGCCTCATGTGCGCGGGAGCGCTGCTGCAGGCCCGCATCTCGCGCGTGGTCTTCGGTGCCTGGGACGACAAGGCAGGAGCGGTCGGGTCGATGTACGACGTGGTCCGCGACCGCCGGCTGCCGGTTCGCGCCGAGGTGGTCGGCGGGGTGCGCGCCGAGGAGGCGACCCAGCTGCTGAAGGACTTCTTCGCCGACCGCCGCTGACCGAGGTCACCGGGCGGTCAGGCCCAGAACGTCCTCGCCGAGGAAGGCCACCTGACCGGGATCCCGCAGATCCATGAGCTGCAGGTAGACGCGGTCGGCGCCGAGAGCGCGCAGGCGCTCCACCTTGTCGCGGATCTCGTCGGCGCCGCCGACGATGTTCACCTCGTTGCGGAGATCGCTGACCTCGCGTCTGATCGCGGCCGCACGCCGGTCGAGCTCGGCCGCGGTCGCGCCGGCGAGCGTGGGCAGGGCGACCGACAGCTTGAGCGTCGAGGGATCGCGGCCCGCCTCCTCGCACGCCCGCCGCACGCCGGCGAACTTCTCGGCGATGACGTGCTCGGGCTGGAAGCCGATGTTGAACTCGGTGGCGAACCGGGCGGCCAGCTCGGGGGTGCGTCGTGGACCGGCGCCGCCCACGATGACCGGGATGCGGGACTGCACGGGCTGCGGGAGCGCCGGCGCGGCATCCAATCGGTAATGGGCGCCCTCGAAGCTGTACGTGTCATCCGGCGACGTCGACCACAGTCCCGTGATGAGCTGAAGCTGCTCCTCGAGCAGGTCGAAACGGCGGGAGGGGAAGGGGATGCCGTACGCGAGGTGCTCGCGCTCGAACCAGCCGGTGCCCAGCCCGAGCTCGACGCGCCCGTCCGACATGGCGTCGACCTGCGCGACCTGGATGGCGAGGATCCCGGGCACGCGGTACGTCACCGACGACACGAGCGTCCCGAGACGGATGCGGGAGGTCTCGCGTGCCAGCCCGGCGAGGGTGGTCCACGCGTCGGTGGGCCCGGGCAGCGGATCCCCGTCGCCCATGCGCAGGTAGTGGTCGGAGCGGAAGAAGCCGGTGAAGCCGGTGCGCTCGGCCGTGCGGGCGAACTCCAGCTGGTCGTCGTAGCTCGCGCCCTGCTGAGGCTCGGTGAAGATGCAGTATTCCATTGCGCTCGTCTTCCGTCGTGGCCCGTGCTCGCCGCTCAGTCCGCCGACCGGATGACGAACTGCTCGGTGGAGGGGCGGGGGTCGTCGCCGACGCGGTGCACGTCCGGCTCGAGGTAGATGACCCGGGCCGCGGGGACGGCGGAGCGGACGCGGCGCTCGACGGCGTCGATCCAGGCGGCGACCTCGGCGAACGCCGCGTCCGGGGGCAAGGCGACCTTCGCGGCGACCATCAGCTCGTCCGGACCGAGGTACAGCGTCTTGATGTGGATGATGCGGCTCACCTCCGGGCCGTCCTCGATGGCGGCCACGATGCGTCGATGATCGCCCTCGGTGGCGCCCTCGCCGACGAGGAGGCTCTTCGTCTCGATGCCCAGGGCGATGGCGACGAGGATCAGCAGGGTGCCGATCATCAGCGTGCCGATCGCGTCGAAGAGCGGATCGCCGGTGAGGACGGCGAGTCCGACGCCGAGGAGCGCGAAGACGAGGCCGGTGAGGGCGGCGATGTCCTCGAGGAGGACGACCGGCAGCTCCGGCGCCTTGGCGCGGCGCACGAACGACACCCAGGACTGGCCCTTCTCGCGCACGAGATTGCTCTCGCGCACCGCCGTCCGCAGCGAGAACGACTCCAAGACGATGGCCACGACCAGCACCCCGATCGGAACCCACGCGTTCGTGATCTCGTGCGGGTGGGTGAGCTTGTCGATGCCCTCGTAGATCGAGAACAGTCCGCCCACCGAGAAGAGGATGATCGCGACGACGAACGCGTACACATAGCGCTCCCGGCCGTAGCCGAACGGGTGATCGCGGTCGGCCTTCTGCTTCGCGCGACGACCGCCCAGCAGCAGAAGCAGCTGGTTGCCCGCGTCGGCGACGGAGTGGATCGCCTCGGCCAGCATCGACGCCGATCCCGAAAGGAACCACGCGACGAACTTCGCCAGAGCGATGCCCAGGTTCGCCAGGAACGCCGCGATGATCGCCTTGCCGCCGCCCGTTGCACTCATGCGGTCGAGTCTAGGGATGCCGCCTCCCGCGCACGCGGGGCTTGACGGTCAGTCGGCGGAGCGCAGAATGATGGCCTCGGTCGGGGGCGCGGGGTTCTGAGCGTGACCGATGTAGCCGATGAGCTCGAGCAGGGCGTGCCGGAACTCGGCGGGACGCTCGAGGTGCGGCGAGTGCCCGACGCCTTCCAGCGCCACCTCGGTGACACTCCCGCCCGCTGCCCGGTACGCCTCGAGCACGTCGCGGGTCTGAGACACCATCTCCTGAGCGGGCGCGATGTCGGCGCCGGGCCAGCCGGGCACGATCTGCAAGGCCCCGAGGTGGTTGAGGTCGAAGAACGACGCGTCCGAGACGATCGCGTCGGCGGTGCCGTGGATCCACAGCACCGGGGGCTTGTCATCGAGGTCGACGATCCCCGACACGTCGAAGTAGCGGGGCGCCATCGTGTTGAGGACGCCGATGCCGCCCGCGCCGAAGCCCGGCCAGTTCTTCGATGGCACCGCGTCTCCGGGGTAGTTGCCGGTGGCGGTCGAGGTGGAGAGCATCGAAGCGACCCAGACGTCCTCGTGCTCGGTCGTGTAGCTGGATGAGACGTATCCCGAGCGGAAGACGCTCCGGGGGGAGGTCGGCGCCTCGTCGGTGGTGTCGCCGGCGTTGAGCCGCTCGACGAAGTCGGGGTTGGCGCCGCCGCCCCCGCACCCGGCGTCGTCGTCGGTGAGGCGCGTGCCGTCCCGGCGCGTCCCGCCGAAACCGTAGGGCGAGACCGGAGCCTGCAGCGTCATGCTCAGCACGGGGTGGTCGAGGGCGTACTGCATCACGACGCCGCCACCCATCGACCAGCCGACCAGGTGGGCGGCGGGGATGCCGAGCGCCTCGAGGGCGGCGAAGACGTCGTCGCTGAAGTCGCGCACGCCCCGGGTGGCGTCGATGGGAGCGTGCTCGGTGCCGCCGAAGCCCCGCAGGTCGATCGCCAGGACGCGGAGGTCCGAGGGGAGATCCTGCATGATCTCCTGCCAGAACAGCGACGACGAGACGTTGCCGTGGATGAAGACGACCGTCCGCTCGGGCGGCGTGGCGGTGTCGTCGCCCTCGCGCTCGAGGACGTTCACGCCGAGACGGGGCGTGTCGATCACTCGCTGCGTGATGCCGTCGAACAAGGTCATGGCCACATCCTCCAGGTTCCGCGCCAGGGCAACGGCGCCGGTGATGACTCGACTATAGACCCGGGCAATGGCGCCGAACCGAGGCTCAGGGGTCTGCTTCGTAGGATGGTGGCCATGGTCGACGACACCTCTCTTCCCCGCATCGCGATCCTCGGCGCCGGCTCGATGGGAGGCGCGATCCTGCAGGGACTCGTCGCCTCGGGGGCGGCGCCGGCAGGCGTCACGGTCACCAACCGCACGGCGGCGAAGGCCGACGAGCTCGCCGCCCTGGACGGGGTGACGAGCGTCGCGCTCGAGCGGCATCCGTCGGGGAACGCCGACGCCGTGGCCGACGCCGGCATCGTGCTCATCGGCGTGAAGCCCGCCATGGTTCCGGATCTTCTTCGCGAGATCACTCCGGCGCTGCGGCCGGGAGCAGTCGTGGTGAGTCTGGCCGCCGGGGTGACCATCGCCACGTTCGAGCGGATCCTCGGCCCGGATGCCGTCGTCGTCCGCTCGATGCCGAACACCCCCGCCGTCGTGCGTCAGGCGGTCACCGGCATCGCCGCCGGCAGCCGCGCAGACACGGCCGCGATGGCGCTCGTGCGGCAGCTGTTCGAGACCGTGGGCGCCGTCATCGAGGTTCCCGAATCGCAGATCGACGCGCTGTCGACCATCTCGGGATCCGGTCCGGCCTATGTGTTCCTGCTGATCGAGGAGCTGACGCGCGCGGCGAGCGCGAAGGGATTCGCCCCGGACGACGCCCGTCTCATGGCGGAGCAGACCTTCATCGGTGCCGCAGCGCTGCTGGCGGCATCCGGAGAGGACCCGGCCGAACTGCGCCGCCGCGTGACGAGCCCCAAGGGCACCACCGAGCGGGCGATCGCCGTGCTGCAGGACGCGCACCTGGATGAGGTGTTCGGTCGCGCGACGGATGCCGCGCTGGCGCGCGCGAGGGAGCTCGCAGCCGGCTGACGGCACCCGACGGCACCCGCTCTTCGCGCGCACGCGGCGGCGCCGCGTGCTGCGGCTCCACCCCGCCCAAGCGGTCGTCACCGGCCGCGCTGTTCCACTCGGTGTCGTCCTTCAAGGTCACCACCTTCGCCGTGCTGTACTTCATCCTCGTGACCGAGCTGCGCGGCGAGGGAGCCGTCAACGTCTTCGACAAGCGGCTCTCGCGTGCGGTGCACCGCCAGGCGATCGCCGTGGTGCTGATGGCCATCGCGGCCGTGATGGTCGCGGCCGTGGCGCTCATGCTCCCGAAAGAAAGGCCCGTCATTGGCTAAGTTCTCGCTCTTCTCCGACACGTCCCGCCGCATCGCCGAGGCGGACTCGGTGGCGGTCATCGGCCTCGGGCGCTTCGGAAGCGCGCTGGCGGAGGAGCTCATGTCCTCGGGGACCGAGGTCCTCGGCATCGATCGCGACGAGGACCTGGTCCAGTCCTTCAACGGTGTGCTGACCCAGGTGGTCCGCGGCGACTCGACGAAGGAGGAGGTCCTGCGCCAACTGGCGGTGGACCAGTTCGATCGGGTGGTCGTGGCCATCGGACACGACGTCCAGGCCTCGATCCTCACCGCGTCCCTCCTGCTGCAGCTGAAGGTGCCGATCATCTGGGCCAAGGCCGAGAACGAGCAGCACGGGCGCATCCTCGAGCAGCTGGGGGTCCACCACGTCATCTATCCCGAGCGCACGATGGGCCGCAGGGTCGCCCACCTCGTCCGCGGTGCCGCGCTGGACTACCTCGAGATCGAGCGGGGGTACTCACTGGCCAAGATCACGGCGCCGAGCTCGGTGCGCGGCATCCCGCTCGGTCAGACCGCCATCCGCCAGAAGCACGGGATCACGGTCGCGGCGGTCGCCTCCGGGCGGGCCGGCTGGCACAACGCCGACAACAGCACCGTCCTCTCGGAAGGCGACAGGATCCTCATCGTCGGCCCGACCGCGAGTGTCGAGGCGTTCGCGCAGCTGCGCTGAGCCTCAGCGGTCGAGGGCGGCGAAGCGCTCGATGTCGGAGTTCGTACCCGACACGATGATGAGGTCGTGGTTGGTGACGACGGTCGCCGCCTCGGCATAGCGGAACGGCTTGCCGGGGCTCTTCACGCCCACCACGGTGACGTTGTACTTCGACCGCACGCCCGACTCGTTCAGACCCACGCCGCGGATGAACTTCGGCGGATACATCTTGGCCAGGACGAAATCGTCGTCGAAGCGGATGAAGTCCAGCATGCGCCCGCTCACGAGGTGGGCGACGCGTTCGCCGGCCTCGCGCTCGGGGTAGATGACGTGGTTGGCGCCCACCCGCGCCAGGATCTTGCCGTGCGACTGCGAGACCGCCTTCGCCCAGATCTGCGGGACCTTGAGGTCGACGAGGTTGGCGGTGATGAGCACCGACGCCTCGATCGACGAGCCGACGGCGACCACGGCGACCTGGAAGTCCTGGGCCCCGACCTGCTTGAGTGCCTCGATGTTCTTCGCATCGGCCTGCACGGTGTGCGTGACCCGCTCCGACCACTTCTGCACCAGGTCCAGGCTCTCGTCGATCGCGAGGACCTCGCGATCGAGTCGGTCGAGCTCGCCGGCGCAGGCGGCGCCGAAGCGCCCCAGCCCGATGACCAGGACGGGTGCGTCGCTGCGGATCCGCTCAACCAACGATGGGCCTCTCGACGGGCAGCGAGTAGTGCTGCGAACGGGACGTCGCGGCCACGGCCGCGGCGAGTGTCACTGTACCAATGCGGCCCATGAAGATCGTCGCGGCCATGACGTAGACGGCGTGGTCCGGTAGCGCCTCGGTGAGGCCGGTCGACAGTCCCACGGTCCCGAAGGCCGAGATGACGTCGAAGAGCACGTCGGCGATCGGAGCCTTCGTCAGCTGCGCGATCGTGATCGTCGACAGGGCGACGATGGTGGCGCCCCACGCGACGACCGAGAGGGCGACGCGCTGGACGTCGCTCGGGATGCGGCGGCCGAACGCCTCGACCGACGTGCGGCCCTTCGCCTCGGACCAGACGGCCAGGGCGAGGACGGCGAGCGTCGTGACCTTGATGCCGCCGGCGGTGGACGCCGAGCCGCCTCCCACGAACATGAGCATCGAGCCCACGACGAGCGACGAGCCGTAGAGCTCGCCGATGTCGACGACCGAGAAGCCTCCCGACCGGGTCATCGCCGAGAGGAAGAAGGCCTGGAACGTGGTGTCCCACGCATCCATCGAGCCGAAGGTGCCGGGGTTGTTGTACTCCAGTCCGAGGAAGGCGCCCGCGCCCGCGAAGAACAGGATGACCGTGGCGATGAGGGTGAGCTTGGTGTGCAGCGACCACCGGCCGACGTGCCACACGTGACGTGACAGCGAGTAGATGACGGGGAAGCCGATGCTGCCGAGGAACACGCCCGCCATCAGCACGGTCAGGAGGAAGTAGTCGTCGGCGAACGGCTCGAGCCCGCCCGGGTTCGGGGTGAAGCCCGTGTTGGTGAACGCCATCGCCGAGTAGAAGGGCGCCTCCCACAGGGCCTCCAGCGGCGAGATCCCCGCCCACACCAGCGATGGGTAGAGCAGCAGCGCGATGACCGCTTCGATGACGAGGGTCGACAGGGCCACCGTCCGCAGCAGCTGGCCGACCTCGCCGAGCCGGACAGTCTGCCCCTCGTTGACGGGCCCGCCGTGGACGCGCAGCGGGTTGGAGTCGCCGGCCGCGATGAGCTTGGCCCGCAGCCCGAGGCGCTTGGAGATCACCAGACCGAGGATCGAGGCGAGCGTCAGCACGCCCATGCCGCCGATGTTCACGCCGATGTAGATGATCGTCTTGCCGACGGGCGACCAGTGGGTGGCGGTGTCGACGGTGACGAGGCCGGTGACGCAGATCGTCGAGACGGCGGTGAACAGGGCGTCGGCGAGGGGTGTCTGTCGTCCGCTGGCGGCAGCCGCCGGCAGCGACAGCAGCGCGGTGAAGATCAGGATCAGCGTCGAGAAGATCAGGATCGCGAAGCGCGCGGGGGAGGAGGTGGCGAAGTCCCGGAAGAACTCTCCGGTCGATCGGACGACTGTTCGCCAATGGCGCGGACTCGTCGACGATCTGCTCGTCGCCATTCACCGCTCCCTTGTCGCCGGACTCCGGCCATCATGGTACTCCGGCGGGAGCCCGACTACTCTGAGCACATGGCGGACATCTTCGACGTGATTGCGGACGGCACGCGGCGCGACATCCTTCGACTGCTGCTCGACCGCGCATCCGCCGGAGAGAGAGGCACGAGCGTCTCGCAGATCGTCCACGAGCTGGGCACGAGCCAGCCGACGGTCTCGAAGCATCTCAAGGTGCTGCGCGAGGCGCACCTCGTCTCGGTGCGCGAAGAAGGGCAGCACCGCTATTACAGCCTGTCCGCCGGACCTCTGGACGAGGTGGACGACTGGCTGGTGCCGTTCCTGGGTGAGGGTGCGGACGAGTTCGACCCGGCGGCGGTCACGCTTCCGGAGTCGGCGGCGCACGCCGCCGACGTGGTCGGCCGGGCCGCGGCATCCGCGAAGCACGCCCTCGAGAGCGCGCTGAAGAAGCTTCCCGGTCGCTGAATCGTCGCGCACGGGATCTACCCCATTCGTCACACCTGTCACACGGGTTTACACGCGTCGCCCGGAACCCTTAGAGTGTGCTCACTACCTCTGGGGAAGGGATTCACATGGCGGAGCTGCCTGACGTGCGCTTCCTGACCGTCGCCGAAGTCGCGGAGCTGATGCGCGTGTCGAAGATGACGGTCTATCGACTGGTGCACTCCGGCGAGCTGCCCGCCGTCCGTTTCGGACGGAGCTACCGTGTGCCCGAATCCGCCGTCACCGAGGCCCTGCAACGGCCCATCGCCGACGTCGGCTAGACTGTCCCGAGGCATTTTTCGCATCTGCCCGATCCCGGTCGCGCACGAGACGCGTCCAGACCCCTGACAGTAGTGAGGTTTTCCGTGGGTTCAGTCATCAAGAAGCGCCGCAAGCGCATGGCGAAGAAGAAGCACCGCAAGCTGCTTCGCAAGACTCGCCACCAGCGCCGCAACAAGAAGTAAGCGGCGAACGACACCTAGCGCCCCCGACCCGATAACGGTCGACGGGGGCGCTTCGTGTTTCCGGGGCGGATCCGCCCCGGCGCACCCCGATCTAGGATTCAGGGGTGAGCACCACGATCACCCTCATCGGCAAGGACGGCTGCCACCTCTGCGACGTCGCACGCGAGATCGTCGAGACCGTGGTCGCCGATCTTCCCGAGGACGCCGTCGACGTGCAGGAGCGGTCGATCCTCGACGATCCCGAGCTCTACGCGCGGTGGTGGGAGAAGATCCCGGTGGTCCTCATCGACGGCGACCTGCACGCGCACTGGCGCGTGTCGGCCGACCGCCTGCGCGAAGCCCTGCAGGCCGCGCGCTGACCCGTCAGGGCGCCAGGCGCGTGGGCCCGCGGAAGAGGTAGGTGACCTCGCGGATCGACGACTCGCCGAGCAGCAGCATCAGCACCCGGGCGAGGCCCATGCCGAAGCCGCCGTGGGGCGGGGCGCCGTAGCGGAAGAAGTCGAAGTAGAAGTCGAGGTGCTCCGGCTCCAGGCCCTTCTCCTTCGCCTGCTCGATGAGCACATCCACCCGGTGCTCGCGCTGCGCGCCCGTGGTGATCTCGACGCCCTTGAACAGCAGGTCGTAGCTCTTGGTGAGCCCGGTCTGCTCGTCGCGCATGTGGTAGAACGCGCGGATCTCCGGGTGATAGTCGGTGATGAAGACGAACTGGTGCCCGTAGGTCTCCTCCACGTGGGCCGCGATCTGCCGCTCGCCCTCGGGATCGAGGTCGCCGTCGGTGCGGGGGATGTCGTAGCCGCGGGCCGCGACGATCTCGCGGGCCTCGGCCAGGGGGATGCGCGGGAACGGCACGGCGGGAACGACGACCTCGAAGCCGAACAGCTCCTCGATCTCGGCGCCGTGCTTGTCCTTGACCGCCTGGATCGCCGTCGCGAGCAGTTCCTCCTGCATCGAGGCGACGTCCTCGTGGGAGTCGATCCAGCTGATCTCGGCGTCGATCGAGGTGAACTCGGTGGCGTGCCGGCTCGTGAACGACGGGTCGGCGCGGAAGGCGGGGGCGATCTCGAAGATCTTGCCGAATCCCGCGACCTGGGCCATCTGCTTGAAGAACTGCGGGCTCTGCGCCAGGTAGGCGGTCTGGTCGTCGAAGTACTCCAGCGAGAACAGCTCGGCGTTGGATTCGGATGCCGAGGCCATGAGCTTGGGGGAGTGCACCTCGATGTAGTCGCGCTCGATCCAGTACGTGCGCATGGCGTGCTCGAGCGTCGTCTGCACGCGGAAGATCAGGTTGTTCCGGCGCTGCCGCAGGTCGAGGAAGCGCCAGTCCATGCGCTTGTCCATGCCGCTGTCGGCGGCGATCGGGGTCTCGGGGAGGGCGACGGCGGCGATGTCGAGCGACGCGATCTTGACCTCGACGCCGCCCAGCTTCACCCGCTCGTCGTGCTTGAGCGCACCGGTCACCGTCAGGAACGTGCCGTGGGTGAGGCCCGAGATGGTCTCGGTGAGGGCGAGGGCACCCGCGTCCTGCTCGGCGCCGTCCTCCGACGGCCGGGTTGCCGGATTGACCAGCTGCACCGCGCCGGACTCGTCCCGCAGGATGACGAACTGCACCTTCTTCTGGTCGCGGACCGTTTCGACCCATCCCGAGACGGAGACCGGGCCGTCGGCGAGGTCCTGAAGCTGCTTGACGAGAACGCGTTCACTCACGGGGCCCAAGTCTACGTGTGCGCCTCGGAGGCGATTCACAGGCGCCCGCAACGTGGCGGCACAGGTTTCTGTAACCTGCCTGCCCTATCGTGGCCGCGATGACTGCTCACGCGAACGACAGCTCCTGGCTCGGCGCCATCATGGACTGGACGGTGTCCCTCATGGACGTCGTCGGCGCCCCCGGGGCCGGCATCGCCATCGCGCTCGAGAACCTCTTCCCCCCGCTTCCCAGCGAAGTCGTGCTGCCGATGGCCGGGCTCGCCGCCAGCCGCGGCTCGTTCACGCTGTTCGAGGCGCTGGCGTGGACGACGGCCGGATCGGTCGTCGGGGCGTTCCTGCTCTACGCGATCGGCGCCTGGTTCGGTGTCGAGCGGTTGCGCCGCATCGCCTCCGTCGTGCCGCTGCTGCATCCCGAAGACATCGACCGCACCGTGGACTGGTTCGTCAAGCACGGCGGCAAGGCGGTGTTCTTCGGCCGCATGATCCCGATCTTCCGCAGCCTCATCTCGATCCCCGCGGGCGTGACGCGCATGCCGCTGTGGCGTTTCGGACTCCTCACCACCGCCGGCAGCCTCATCTGGAACACGATCTTCGTGATGGCCGGGTTCCTGCTCGGCGAAGCGTGGCCGATGGTCGAGCCGTACGCAGACGCCCTGCAGTACGCCGTCATCGCCGCCGTCGTGATCGGCGTCGCCTGGTTCGTGTGGGCCCGCACCCGCACCCTCGTGGCAACCGCCCGCGATCGCCGCAGCGGCGCGGGCGAGGACGAGGACGACCGCGAGCTCGCTCCCACGCGCGCGGACTGACGCTCAGCCCGTCCACAGAACCGCCCGCCATAGACTGGTGGCGTGCCCGCCGAACGCCTCCATCTCGTGCGCCATGGGGAGGTCCACAATCCCCACCGCGTTCTCTACGGGCGACTTCCCGGCTTCTCGCTGAGCGACGCCGGACGCCGGATGGCACGTGAGGCCGCCGAGTACGTGAAGGGGCTCGATCGCCCCGTCACCGCGCTGGTGTGCTCTCCGCTCGAGCGCGCCCAGGAGTCGGCCGAGCCGTTCGCCGAGATCTTCGGCCTGAAGCCGGTGATCGATGATCGCGTGATCGAGCCGACGAACGTCTTCGAGGGGCGCCGGATGGTGCGGGCCCTCGCCAATCCGTGGAACTGGCGTCATCTGCGCAAGCCTGCCCTCCCCAGTTGGGGCGAGGCGTACGCGGACGTCATCGGCCGGATGAACCACGCGATGACGGACGCCTGGGAGTCCGCGGATTCCGGCGACGTCGTGATCGTCTCGCACCAGCTGCCGATCTGGGTCACCCATCTCGCCGTCGCCGGTCTGCCCTCCCGCCACGACCCGCGGGAGCGCCGCTGTGCGCTCTCGAGCGTGACCACCTTCGAGATGCGCGACGGCACCTGGGCCGAGCGCAGCTACGCCGAGCCGGCCTCGACCGCCGGCTCCGTCGACGTCGGAGCAGTATGACCACCCACGACCGACCGCGACGCGGCGGACTGCGGGCCGCGGCATCCGCCCTCGTGGCGCTGGGGCTCACCGCGGCGCTCGCGGCCTGCACCAACGACCCCCTCGCCGATCAGTACCGCGCCGGTGACAACAAGGGATTCATCGCCGCGGACGGGTTCCGCGTCGTCGAGATCCCCGAGGCCGAACGCGGCGAGCCGGTCGAGTTCGAGGGAGTCCTCGACAGCGGCGGCACGATCACCAGCGACGACGTCGCCGGCGACGTCGTCGTCGTCAACTTCTGGTACGCCGCGTGCGCTCCGTGCCGCGTCGAGGCGCCCGAGCTCGAAGCCGCCCACGCCGAGTACGAGGGCGAGGACGTCACCTTCTTCGGGGTCAACCTGTACGACGGCGCCGACGCCTCGCTCGCCTTCGCCGACACGTACGGCGTGACCTACCCGAGTGCCCTCGCGACCGAGGACGGGTCGATCAAGCTCGCCTTCGCCGAGCAGACGCCCCTCAACGCCGTGCCCACGACCCTCGTGCTCGACGCCGAGGGACGGGTCGCCGCTCGCGTGATCGGCCAGCTGAGCGAGGCGTCGATCCTCACGACGCTCGTGGACGACGCCCTGGACGGCTCGTGAATCCCGCGGATGCCGTCGCCGGCGGTTCGCTGCTGATCGCCGTCCCGATCGCCGTCCTCGCCGGGCTCATCTCGTTCCTGTCGCCATGCGTCCTGCCGCTGGTGCCCGGCTATCTCGGGTTCATCGGCGGAGCCGTCGGCGGTGGATCCGCCCGTGCCGCCCGCGCGAACCCCGGGCGGACGCGTCTGCTGCTGGGCGTGCTGCTGTTCATCGCCGGCTTCACACTCGTCTTCATGAGCGTGGCGATGCTCGGCGGAACCCTGGGGCGCTTCCTGATCGAGTACGCCGACCCGATCACCCGGGTGCTGGGCGTCGTGATCATCATCATGGGGCTCGTCTTCATCGGCGTGTTCGGTCTGGCGCAGCGCACGATGCGCCCACAGGTGCGCGGCAACCTGGGCCTCGTCGGCGCACCGCTGCTCGGCGTCGCGCTCGGCATCGGGTGGACGCCCTGCATCGGCCCCACGCTCGCGGTGATCCTGGGCATGTCGTTCGATCAGGGCTCGGCCGGACGCGGCGCGCTCCTCGGTCTGGCGTACTCGCTGGGCCTCGGGATCCCGTTCGTGCTGCTCACGCTCGGGTTCGGCTGGGCCACCCGCTCGGTCGGATTCCTCCGGCGGCATATCCGTGCCGTCAACATCGTCGGAGGCGTCGTGCTGATCCTTCTCGGCCTGCTCATGGTGACCGGGGTCTGGACCGCGATCATGTCCCAGCTGCAGGGGGTGTTCGCCAGTGTCCCGCTCCCCCTCTGACGCCACGGCCGCCGACAGGGCCGCCGACAGCGCCGCCGAGCGCGCCGCCGAGCCGCTGCGTCCGTCCGACCACGCCGACGCCCAGGCCGACATCGTCCAGCCAGCGCTCGGGGTCGTGGGGTGGCTGCGGTGGGGGTGGCGTCAGCTGACCTCGATGCGCACGGCGCTCGTCCTCCTGCTGCTGCTGGCGATCGCCGCGGTGCCCGGCTCGCTCGTGCCGCAGCGCAGCGCCGACCCCAACGGCGTCACGCAGTACTACGCCGACAACCCCGACCTCGCCCCGGTGCTCGACGGGATGAGCCTGTTCGACGTGTACACGTCCCCGTGGTTCTCGGCCATCTACATCCTGCTGTTCATCTCGCTCATCGGCTGCGTGATCCCGCGCACCACCCACCACTACAAGGCGCTGCGCGCGCGGCCGCCCCGCACGCCCGCACGTCTGGAGCGCCTGTCGGCCTACCGGACGACGACCGTGGTGGCGGCATCCGATGACGACGCGACGGATGCCGCAGCCGCCGCCGTGGATCGGGCGCAGGCGCAGCTGCGCAGAGCCGGCTACCGCGTGGAGCGCTACGACGGCCGCGGCGCCTTCTCGGTGTCGGCCGAGCGGGGCTACCTGCGCGAGACCGGGAACCTCGTCTTCCACGGCGCGCTCGTCGGCGTGCTGCTGGCGGTCGGCATCGGCGGGGGACTCACCTACACCGGCCAGAGCGTGATCATCGAGGGGCGCACGTTCGTCAACGCGATGCTCGACTACTCCTCGTTCAATCCCGGCCGCTTCGTCGACGAGGAAGAGCTCGAGCCCTATGCGCTCACCCTCGACGAGTTCTCGGTCAGCTACGTGCCGCTGGGGCAGCAGGGGGCCGGTCAAGCCGGCGACTTCGTCGCGCACCTCACCACGCAGCGTGCGGGTGAGCAGCCGCAGCAGGGAGAGGTGCGGGTCAACCACCCGCTCGAGCTCGCCGGCGATCGGATCTACCTCATGGGCAACGGCTACGCGCCGACCATCACCATCCGCGACCCCGAGGGCGAGGTCGTGTTCTCGGAGTCGGTGCCCTTCCTGCCGCAGGACAGCAACATGACCTCGCTCGGTGTGGTCAAGGTGCCCGACGGGCTCGCGGACCAGCTCGGGATCGTCGGGTTCTTCTATCCGACGCAGGCGCAGCTGACCACCGGCGCCTTCACCTCGTCCTACCCCGATCTGATCCTGCCGGTGCTCTCGCTCGACGTGTACTCCGGCGATCTCGGCATCGACGACGGCACCCCCCGGTCGGTGTACACGCTCGACCCCACGGGGATGACGCGACTGAGCGGAGGTGACACCGACGTCGACTCCCTGCAGCTCGCCCCGGGGGACACGCTCGACCTGCCGGGCGGTTTCGGCACCATCACCTTCGAGGACGAGTCGCCCGAGGGCGCGCAGGGCTACGAGGATGCCGTCAAGCGCTATGTGTCGCTGTCGATCCACCGCGACGCGGCCGCCGTCTGGGTGCTCGTGTTCGCGATGCTGGCGACGGCGGGGCTGCTCGCGGCCCTTTTCGTGCCGCGCCGTCGCATGTGGGTCAAGGCCACCGCACACGGGAACGCCGTGCGGATCGAGTACGCGGGGCTCGCCCGCGGCGAGGACCCGACGCTGGATGACGCCGTCGAGCAGTTCGCGCGTCGCCACCGCGAGGGCGGCGGAGACGGTCATGCGGGCGTCGGCATCGAGGGCCGGCCGCAGAGCCGCGACGTAAACTGAACCCATGCCCGAAACCGCTCCGATGACCCTCGACACCGTGTCGGTGCTGCTCGTGTGGACGGCGATCGCGATCTACGCGCTCGCGTTCGTCGCGTACGCCGTCGACCTCGCCCGTCGGGGGGCTGTCGCAGCCGATCAGCGGGTGGTCCGCGAGCGCGAGCTCGTCGGCGCGACGGTGGGCTCATCCGCTGCGGCGGGCGGGCGCGACGCCGGCGTCGAGACCGCGCCGCCGCGCGACGACCGCCCGCGACTGCTGTGGGCGCGGATCGGGACGTCGCTGACGGTCCTCGCGTTCCTGTTCCACCTGGCCGGCACCATCCTGCGCGGGATCGCCGCGGAGCGGGTGCCGTGGGCGAACATGTACGAGTTCGCGCTGACCGGCACGGTCCTGATCGTGGCCGTCTACCTGCTGGTGCTGCGCCGCTACGACGTCCGCTTCCTCGGTGCGTTCCTGATCGGCATGGTGGTGCTGCTGCTGGGTGGCGCGACGATCTCGTTCTACGTCGAGGTCGTTCCGCTGATGGATCCGCTCAAGAGCGTGTGGCTGGTCATCCACGTCTTCGTCGCCTCCCTGGCCACCGCCCTGTTCGCGCTGGCGTTCGGGCTTTCCGTACTTCAGTTGATGCAGGCGCGCCGTGAGCGCCGGATGCTCGCCGTAGCGGCATCCGACCCCACGCCGACCGGGCGCACCTCGACCGGGCCCAGCTCGACCGGGCCGCGCTTCCTGCGCACCCTGCCGAACGCCGAC
The DNA here is from genome assembly GCF_031844425.1 of Microbacterium sp. ARD31. Lineage (NCBI taxonomy): Bacteria > Bacillati > Actinomycetota > Actinomycetes > Micrococcales > Microbacteriaceae > Microbacterium > Microbacterium sp. ARD31. The sequence continues at coordinate 675,243 of NZ_JAUZVE010000002.1, read as the reverse complement.
GCCCTCGAGTCGCTGGCGTACCGCTTCGCGATCATCGGCTTCATCTTCTGGACCTTCACCCTCATCGCCGGATCCATCTGGGCCAACGACGCCTGGGGCCGCTACTGGGGCTTCGACACGAAGGAAGTCTGGACCTTCGTCATCTGGGTGCTGTACGCCGGGTACATCCACGCGCGCGCGACACGCGGCTGGCGCGGCGCGCGTTCGGCGTGGCTGTCGATCATCGGGTTCACCGCGGTCCTGTTCAACTTCACGATCGTGAACATGTTCTTCAAGGGCCTGCACGCGTACTCCGGGCTCAGCTGACGCGCTGTCAACCCCGTTGGCGGGAGGGCCGGGCGCCGGAAGAGTGGCGGTGTCGAAAGGAGCTCCCATGAGCGACACCACACCCCACTCCCGTCACTCCGACGACGCGCGCCCCGACGACGGCCCGCCCACCGACGCGCTCACCGACGAGGTCCGCGAGGACGCCGCCGAGGCCGGGACGAATCCGGAGCCCGGAACGGACGCCGAGCCCGATCCCCGGTGACCTCGGCCTCCCGTCCAGATCACGTGCTGTGACCGAGTGCACCCGTTACGCCCGCGCGTGACGTGTGCACTCGGCGAGATCACGTGATCTGGACGATGCGTGGACGATGCGTGGCCGATGCGGGGAAGGGGCGAGGAGGTCAGGCGGCGAGGAGCGACCGGGCGGTGACGGTGCGGCGGCGGGTGACGGCCACGACGGTCGCGGCGAACGCGAGCAGCGCCCACACGGTGAGTCCGACGAGTCCGGCCGCGACGCCGTCCGCAGACGTCAGCGCGGCGACCATGCCGTTGTACGCGGGCGAGGTCGGCGCGAGCGCGGCCACCGCGGACAGGGCGCCCGGCACGGTCGACACCACGCCCGTGGCGACCGCCAGCACGCCGATCATCGCCGACACCCAGCGGCCCGCGCCGCCGAAGACCGCCACCAGCGCCTGGTTCACCGCCGCGAAGGCCACTCCTGCCACCACGCACACCAGCGCGAACACCGTCCACGCTCCCGGATCGTAGGATGCCGCGAGCTGCACGACACCGGCGACGAGCAGGCCCTGCACCGCGCCCAGGCCGGCGGCCGGCGCGAGCGCCCGCAGTGCGAGCACCGGCGACGACGCCCGCGCCGAGAGCGAACGTCGCGTGACAGCCTGCAGGGCGACGAAGCTGCCGAGTCCGCCGAACCACAGCGCGAGCGTCGTCAGCAGCGGAACGGCCGAGGCGCCGAACAGCTCCGAGCCGACACCCTGCGCCGTCACCGGGTCGGCGACGACCCCGGCGAGTTCGGCGGCTTCGGCATCGCTGTACGAGGGGATCTCGTCGGTCGCGGTCTGCAGCCCGGTGGCCAGCTCGCCCGTGCCGTCGGCGATGAGTCCGAGGCCGTCGGCGAGGTCGTCGGCGCCGGCTGCGGCATCCGTCGCTCCGGTCGCCCACGTCGAGGCGCCGCCGGCCCACGTGCTCGCACCGCTCGCGGCCTGATCGGCGCCCGCAGCCCACGTGCGCGCACCCGACGCCCACGTCGAGGCGCCGTCGGCGAGTTCATCGGCACCGCTCGCGAGCGAGGACATGCCGCCCGAGAGCTCGTCCAGGCCTCCCGCGGCGTCGGCGGCACCGTCGGCGAGTTCGTCCATCCCGCCCGCCAGCGCCGACGCGCCACCGGCGGCTTCGCGCAGCGCGGCCACCAGCCGAGGCTCGAATTCGGCCAGGTCGGCGACGCCGGCGGCGATCGTGTCGGCGTCGCCGAGGGTGGCGGTGACGGTCGGGAGGGCGTCGTCGACCCGCGCCGAGATGTCGGTGAGCGTCGCGCACAGCTCGGCCGAGCCGCCCTGGGCGAGGCAGTCCGCCGACAATGCCGCGAGCTCGGCCGCGGCATCCGTCACCGCGGTCCTGATCTGCTCGCTGTCGGCGGCGAGTGCGCCGGCGGCGTCGACGACCTCGACGGGCACGTCGGGCAGCTGCGAGACCTCGTCGGCCATGAGCGTCAGGCCGCCGGCCAGTTCGCTGCCACCGGCGGCGATGTCGCGGGCCCCGCCCGCCCACGTGTCGAGTCCGTCCGCAGCAGCCGCGGTGCCGGCGGCGAGCTGCCCGGCACCCCCGGCGATCTCGGCGGTGCCGCCGGCGATGCCGTCCGCGCCCGCGGCGAGCTCCCGTGCGCCGCCGGCGAGTTCGCCGACGCCCGACGCGATGCCTCCGGCACCGCCGGCGAGCTGGTCGGCGCCTCCCGAGAGCTGCGCGACGCCGTCGGCGAGGCTCACCGTGCCGCCGGCGGCCTCGCTCGTCCCGTCGGCGAGCTCACCCGCTCCGTCGGCGGCGTCGCCGAGCTGGTCGCCGAGCGTGGTGAAGCCCAGCAGGACGTTCTCGAGATAGAGGCTCGACAGCTCGTCGCCCATGAGGGATGCCGCAGCCTGCGCGACCTGGGCGGTGATGGCGTCGTCGACGATCAGGCTGTCGGGGGGTGTGGTGACGTCGATGACGGCCTTCTCGGGGGTCGCCCCGGGCTGGGTCGACGTCGCGGCGGCCGAGAAGTCCGCCGGAATCGTGATGACGGCGTTGTAGGTGCCCTCGGCGAGGCCGTCCGCAGCGTCGTCGGCGTTCGAGATCGTCCATGTGAGGTTGCTGTCGAGCTCGTCCGAGCCCTCGACGAGCCCTGCGGTCAGCTGACGCCCGAGGGGCACGAGCTGGTCGCCGATCGTGACGGGCTCGTCCTCGTTCACGATCGCGGCGTTGATGTTCTCGAGGCGCTCGGTGGGGTTGTAGAGCGCGGCGATGAGGATGCCGCCGATGATGACGGGCAGCAGCACGATCCCGACCAGGGTGAGCCACGTGACGGGTCGGCGCGGGCGCGAGCGTTCGATGGGAAGGGTCATGCGTTCACCTCGGGGGCGGGGGAGGAAGCGGAGTGCACCCGCAGGGCGAGTGCGTCGATGCGGGGGCGGTGCGCCTCGGCGAGGAGGGCGAGGGCCGCGCCCTCGCTGCGGGCGGTCGCGACGATCGTGAGCGTGTCGTCGGTGGCGGCCAGACGCGCCGAGGCGTCGCGCAGGAGCGCGGCCGCCTGATCCCGGCGGGGAGCGTCCAGCGCGTCGACGCCGTCGATCACGATGAGCGACGGGCGGCCGTCCAGCGCGCTGCGGATCTCGCGGACGGGGTCGTCGGCGTCGCCGAGCAGAGCCAGGCCGACGTGGCCACGCACCCACGCGGCACGACCCGGCAGCAGGTGCCCTGCCACACGGATCCGGCCCTCGTCGGGAGCGAGCCGGCCGGCCACGACGAGCGCGAAGGCGCGCGTCGCGCGCGCGTCGCCGGTCACCACCAGCGTGCCGCCGGGCTCCACGCTCGTGCGGGCGCCGTCGAAGATCGTCACCGCCCCGCCGCGGCCGGTGTCGGCGGTGACAGCGAGGTCCTCGACGACGATGGCCGACCTCGAGCCCGGCGCGGGCCAGTCCCGCAGGGCGATCTCGCGTTCGACGGCTTCGCCCTCGATGTCGAAGTGAGGGAGGATCCGGTCGAGCCAGCGCGGCATCCACCACGCCTTCTCGCCCAGCAGGGCCATCACGGCCGGCACGAGGGTCATCCGCACGACGAAGGCGTCGACGGCGATGCCGACGGCGAGCCCCAGGGCGATCGGCTTGATCGACGAGTCGCCTTCGGGGACGAACGCGGCGAAGACGGCGAACATGATCACGGCGGCGGCGGTGACGACCCGGGCCGAGGCGGTGAAGCCCGACCGCACGGCGGCGATCGCGGTGGCGCGGTCGGCGCGGCCGCCCCGGGCCCGCCGGGCGTGAACGTAGTCCTCGCGCATCCGCGAGACCAGGAACACCTCGTAGTCCATCGCCAGCCCGAACAGGACGCCCATGAGGATGATGGGCATGAAGCTGATGACCGGGCCGGTGCGGGTGACGTGCAGGGCGTCGGCGAACCAGCCCCACTCGAACACCGCCGCGACCACGCCGAACGATGCGGCGACCGAGAGCAGATAGCCGGCGGCGGCTTTCAGGGGCACCCAGATGGAGCGGAAGACGATCGTCAGCAGGATGAGCGAGAGCCCGACGACGAAGATGCCGAAGGGGATGAGGGCCGCGCCGAGCCGGTCGGAGATGTCGATCCCGACTGCGGTGAAGCCGGTGACCTTCAGGTCGACGCCGTACTCCTCGAGCAGCCGGTCGTGCTGTGCGCGGAGGTCGCGCACGAGCTCGGCGGTGGCCGGATCGTCGGGCGCGGTCTCGGGGACGACCTGGATGAGGCCGGTGTCGGCGGTCTCATTGGGGGTGGACAGCGCCACCTCCTTCACACCGGGGATCTGCTCGATCTCTTCGGCGAGGTCGGCCATGAGGCCGAGCGGGTCGGTCGAGGTGACGATCGTCCCGGCCAGGATGAGCGGTCCGTTGGAGCCCGGACCGAAGCGCTCCGCGGTGAGGTCGTAGGCCTGACGCGCCTGACTCGACGGGGGCTGCACGCCCGCGTTCGGCAGGGCGAGGGTGAGGCTGGCGGCCGGGATGGCCGCGATTCCGAGGCCGACGACGACGGCGACGGTCGTGATGAGCGGATGCCGCGTCACGAGCATCACCCAGCGGTTGGGCCGGGGGGTCCGCACCGGCCGGTCGCGTCGTGCGCGGGGCTGCCAGCCCGCGACGCGGCCCTTCGCGAAGCCGAGGAGGGCGGGGGTGAGCGTGAGGGCGACGACGACCGCGATCGCCACGGCCACCGCGGCGGCGATCCCCATCGTGGTGAGGAAGGGGATGTTCGCGAACGACAGTCCGATGAGGGCGATGAGCACGGTGACGCCGGCGAACACGACGGCCGAACCCGCCGTTCCCGTCGCGCGCGCGGCGGATTCGTCGGGAGCCATGCCCGCGCGGACCTGATCCTGGTGGCGGGCGACGATGAAGAGGGCGTAGTCGATCCCGACCGCCAGGCCCAGCATGATCGCGAGCATCGGGGTGGTCGACGAGATCGAGGCGAAGGCCGTCGAGACGTAGATGAGCGCGATCGCCAGGCCGACGCCGATGATGGCGCTGATGAGCGGGAACCACGCCACGGCGATCGAGCGGAAGGTCACGATGAGCACGAACAGCGCGATGAGCACGCCGACCGCTTCGATCAGCGACAGCGCGGGGACGGACGTCGAGAACAGGTCTCCGCCCATGGCCGCCTGCGATCCCGCGGGGAGGGTCGTGAGGAGGTCGTCGGCCACGCCCTCGAGGGTGGCCTTGGTCTCGTCCGAGATGTCGGTGGCCTGACCGTCGAACTGCAGCCGGATGATCGCGGCGGTGTCGTCCTCGGAGACCAGGCCGCTCACCATCTCGTCGAAGGGATCGGTCACGGCCAGGACGCCGTCGAGGTCTTCGAGGTCCTGCAGCGTGTCGCCGATCGCGCCGGCGTACGGCTCGTCCGCCACCCGGTCGCCGTCGGCGGCCACCACGACCAGCTGCGCGCTCGTGCCGCTGGCCTGGGGGAAGGTGCGGTCGAGCATCTGGATGCCCTCCTGCGCCTCGGTGCCGGGGATCGAGAAGGAGTTGTCGGTGCCCTTCATGAACACCGCCGCGCCGCCGCCGGCGAGTGCCAACAGCAGCAGCCAGGCGAGAAGGACGCGCCACGGACGGTGATACGCCCAGCGTCCGAGTGAGTACAGCAGGGTGGACAACAGCGCCTCCGGGATCCGCGGCTACGAGAAATCGATACAGCGCTGTATCGGATACACCTGTGTATCGTAGGCCGGATCGCGCATCGAAGACTGAGTGCTGCGTGTGAAGATGAGCCCGGAGGTGATTGCATGGCGGATCCGTCGGCGACCCCGTCGAGACGACGCGAGGCGACGCGGCAGAAGCTCTTGGACGCCGCCGCCCTCGTCTTCGCCGAGGTCGGCCTGGCCGCCGCGTCGGTCGAGGCGGTGTGCGAGCGCGCGGGGTTCACGCGCGGTGCCTTCTACTCCAACTTCGAGACGAAGGAGGAGCTGTTCCTCGAGCTCGCCGCCCAGGTCGCCCGCTCCCGCGTGGCGACGGTGCGGGAGCGGGTCGCCGATCTCGAGCGCGACGGCGCGTTCAGCCGTGTTCCCCCGCATCCGCTCGAGATCATCCAGCAGGCGATCGACGTCTCCGCGGACGATCGGCTGGGCGTCCTGCTCATGAGCGAGATCCGCATCCACGCGCTGCGCACCCCCGCGGTCGCCGCGGCCTTCCTCGCCCAGGATGACGAGATGCGGCACAGCGTCGCGCAGATCATCGACGACATCGCCCGTGCGAAGGTCATCTCGTTCCGCCTGCCGGCCGCCGAGGCCGCCGCCCTCATGCTCACCGTGTGGGAGGGGGCGTCCGTGCGCGGCGTGATGGCGGGACTCGACGACGCCGAGCTGCGTCAGCGCACCGATGAGGAGCTGGCGCGCGTCGCCGAGCTCCTCATCGATGCCCCGTCTGCGTGAGTCCTCAGCCGACGCGGCCGTCGCCCGGGCGCCGCACCCGCAGCCACAGGTGGCCGTAGGCGGGCACGTCGAACGAGACCCGGCCCTTGCCGTCAAGGTCGAAGCTGCCGGTGCTGAGCAGGTCGGAGAGCACCGCCCCCTCGGGCTCGTCGCCGAGCGTGAGCGTGATGGTCGTGGGGACGTCGGTGAAGTTGTGCACCGCGACGAACCGCCCCACATCGGCGCTCAGGGAGTGGGCGAGGACCCCGGGTGCCTCGTGCTCGAGCAGCGAGAACCGGCCCCATCCGATCTCGGGCGAGATCCGGTAGCGCGCGGTGAGGGTCCGGATGAACTGCAGCAGCGACTCGTCGTCCTCGAGCTGCGAGGCGACATTGACGTGCTGGGGGGCGTATCCGTCGCCGGGCGGGGCCGCGGCCAGGCGCGAGGGGGCGGCATCCGAGAATCCGCCGTTGCGCTCGTCGCTCCACTGCATGGGCGTGCGGACCGCCATCCGTGCGTGGAGGTCGCCGTTCTCGCCCATGCCGATCTCTTCGCCGTAGAACAGCACGGGCACCCCGGGGAGCGAGAACAGCAGGCTGTAGACCATGCGGATGCGCCGGGGATCTCCGCCGAGCATCGGGGGGAGCCTGCGGACGATCCCGCGGCCGTAGACGCGCTGGCTCTCTTCGGGAGCGAAGGCCTCGAAGACCTCATCGCGCTCGGCATCGCTCAGCTTGTCGAGCGTGAGCTCGTCGTGGTTGCGCACGAAGTTGGCCCACTGCGCCTCGTCGGGGATCGCCGGACGCGCGGTGAGCGCCTTCGCCAGGGGCGCCGGATCGGAGCGGGCGAGCGAGAGGTAGAGCGACTGCATGCCGACGAAGTCGAACTGCATGGTCAGCTCGTAGCCCGCCCCGGTCCCGAAGTACTCCAGCTGCTCTCGGTAGGGAAGATTCACCTCGCCCAGGAGGACGGCCTCGCTGGAGCGGCGCTGGAGGAACCTGCGGAGGTCTCGAAGGAACTCGTGCGGATCACCGATGTCCTCCCCTTCCTGCACCTCGAGCAGGAAGGGGACCGCATCCACCCGGAAGCCCGAGATGCCCAGCTGAAGCCAGAACCCGATCGTCTTGGCGATCTCGTCCCGCACGCGCGGGTTGACGATGTTGAGGTCGGGCTGGTGCGAGTAGAAGCTGTGCAGGTAGTACTGCCCGCTCTTCTCGTCCTTCTCCCAGAGCGTCGCCTCTTCGCCGGGGAAGACGGCGTTGACGTTGTTCGCCGGCGGCTCGTCCCGCCAGACGTAGAAGTCCCGGTAGGGCGAGGTGCGGGAACGGGTCGCCGAGACGAACCACGGATGCTTGTCGGAGGTGTGGTTCACCACGAGGTCGACGATCACGCGCATACCGCGGTCCTTCGCGGTGCGGATCACCTCCACCAGATCGCCGTGGGTGCCCAGGCGCGGGTCCACACCGTAGAAGTCCGTGACGTCGTACCCGTCGTCGCGGTCCATGGTCGGGTAGAACGGCATGAGCCACAGGCAGGTCACGCCGAGGTCGGCGAGGTAGTCGATGCGCTTTCCGAGCCCGGCCAGATCGCCGGTGCCGTCGCCGTTCGAGTCGAGGTACGTCTCGACGTCGAGGCAGTAGACGACGGCGGTCTTCCACCACAGGTCGCTGGTGTCGGTGATCTTCACAGCGCGGCCCTCAATGCGGGCAGCAGCGCGGATCCGGCGGCATCCAGGAAGGGCTGCTGCTCCTTGCCGACGTGGTGCAGGAACACGCGGTCGAACCCGAGCGCGACCCGCTCGGCGATCCGCTCCGCGAGCGCCGTCGGGTCGTGGTCGACCAGCACCGCCTCGCGCAGCTGCTTCTCGTCGGGGTCGGCGGTGGCGGCGTCGAAGTCCTCGGGCTGCTCGAAGTCCCACGCGCGCGGCGGGCCGATGAGGCCGTTGCGCCACTGATCGCGTGTGACGGCGAAGGCCTCGGCGTCCGTCTCGCCGAGGCTGACGTGCACCTGCAGGACGCAGGGTCCGGTGCCGCCGGCGTCGCGGTAGGCGCCGACCACCTTGCGCAGCGCCTCGACCGGCTGGGCGACCGTGGCCAGGCCGTCGACCTTGCCGGCGAGCCATCCCGCGGTCTCGGAGCTGACCGCCGTGCCCAGCAGGGGCGGCGGCGTCTCGGGGCGCGACCACACGCGGGCGCGGTGGACCCGCACGGTCCCGTCGAAGTCGACCTCCTCACCGGCCAGGAGCCGGCGGATGATCGTCAGGGAGTCCTCGAGTCGGGCGTTGCGCTCGCTCTTGGGCGGCCAGGGGTCGCCGGTGATGTGCTCGTTCATCGCCTCGCCGCTGCCGAGCGCCGCCCAGAACCGTCCCGGGAACATCTCCTCGAGCGTCGCGATCGCCTGCGCGATGATCACGGGGTGATATCGCTGCCCGGGCGCGTTGACGACGCCGATCGGGAACGAGGTGCGGGCGAGGGCGGCGCCGAGCCACGACCAGGCGAACCCGGACTCGCCCTGTCGCACCCCCCACGGGGCCAGGTGGTCGGAGCACATCGCGCCGTCGAAGCCGGCGCGCTCTGCGCCGGTGACGCAGCGCAGCAGCGTGCTGGGCGGAAGTTGCTCGTGCGAGGCGTGGTATCCGATGAAGACCATGCCCCGAGTGTGGTTCGCGCGCGCGTCCGCGGCAAGCACTTGCGCGCCGCTGGGGGGTGGCCTATGTACGCGTGTGCTCGAGGTGCGCCAGGCATCGCCGGATGCGCGCCAGCCACCAGTCCCGGCGCTCCGCGCCGGCCGCATGCGCGTGCAGCAGCGAGGGATCGGCGTCCACGCGCCCGACGGTGAGCGTGCCGCCGCGAGGGGCGAGGGGGGATGCCGCGACGTCGGCCGTGAAGAGGGCGGCCGTGCCCAGCCCGCAGTCGTAGTCGAGATCGGGCAGCGCCGCGGCGAGCGCGACACCCATCGCGAGGCCGACCGAGGTGTCGAGGGCGCTCGAGACGACGGCGGGCAGGCCGCTGGCCGCGACGATCTCGAGTGCGCGGCGCACGCCGCCGAGCGGCTGGACCTTGACGACGATGAGGTCCGCCGCGCCCGCGCGCGCCACCGCGAGCGGGTCGGCGGCCTTGCGGATGCTCTCGTCGGCGGCGATGGGGATGCCCAGGTGCGCGATCCGCGATCGCAGCTGGGCCATCTCGTCGATGTCGGCGCAGGGCTGCTCCACGTACTCGAGGTCGTACTCCTCCATCGCGCGGACGGCGTGCTCGGCCTCATCGAGGTTCCACGCGCCGTTGGCGTCGATGCGCACCCGACCTTCGGCGCCCATGGCCTCCCGCACCGCCCGGACGCGCGCGACGTCGTCCGCGAGCGTCTGCCCGGGCTCGGCGACCTTCACCTTCGCCGTGCGGCAGCCGTCGAACCGGGCGAGGACGTCGGCGACCGCCGAGGCGGGCACCGCGGGCACCGTCGCGTTGACCCCCACCGTGTCGCGCAGCGGCGCCGGCTGCGGCATCCACCCGTAGTCGAGGGCTGCGGCCAGCCACGTGGCCGCCTCGGGGTCGTCGTACTCGAGGAAGGGTGAGAACTCCGTCCAGCCGGCCGGACCCTCGATGATCGCGGCCTCTCGCACCTCGATCCCGCGGAACCGGGTCGCCAGCGGGAGCGAGACCACGTGGACGCGGTCGCGCAGGTCGTCGAAGGAGGGGAGCGGGACGGACGTGTCGGTGTGCACGGCTCCATCCTGTCGCGTGGAGTGTGACGGCACCATCGATGTGTGGTTGCCAATAGTGTGTGACGCACAGTACAGTGTTACGCATGAGCGAGACGGAAGCGCTGGACACGCACCTCCAGGAGCTGAGGCGGGGGACCGTCGTCCTGGCCTGCCTGCGCCTGCTGGAGGCGCCCGGCTACGGGTACGGGCTGCTGGAAGACCTGCAGTCCCGCGGCTTCGACACCGACGCCAACACGCTGTATCCCCTGCTGCGGCGCCTCGAGAAGCAGGGACACCTCACGAGCGAGTGGAACACCGACGAGGCGCGACCTCGCAAGTTCTACCGCACGAGTGCCGCCGGACGACGGCTGGCGGCCGCCCTCACCATCGACTTCCAGGCGATCGCGGCAGCGGTCGCCGACCTTCCCGACGGGAGCTGACATGACCTCCACCACCCTCACCGATCGCTACGTCGACGCCGCCATGCGGACCGTGCCCGAGTCCCAGCGGCCCGATCTCGCCGCCGAGCTGCGGGGTTCCATCGACGATCAGATCGACGCACGCGTCGCCGCCGGGGAGGACCGCTCCGCGGCGGAGCGCGCGGTGCTCACCGAGCTGGGCGACCCCGACGCCCTGGCGGCGCAGTACACCGGGCGCCCCCTCTACCTCGTCGGCCCGCAGCACTACCTGGACTGGTGGCGGCTGGTGACGCTGCTGCTCGGAATCGTCGTGCCGCTGGCCGCCTTCGCGATCGCGCTCGGCCAGGCGCTGTCGGGAGCCGACCTCGGCGGCATCATCGGATCCGCCGTCGCCGGCGCCTTCGGCGTCGCGGTGAACATCGTCTTCTGGGTCACGCTCGTCTTCGCGATCGTCGAGCGCGCCGGCGCCGCGACGGCGGACGGGAAGACCCGCGGGCTGAAGCTGCGCTCCGGGTGGACCCCCGATCAGCTGCCCGAGCCCCGCCAGCAGGGCACGGGGGTCTCTGAGGTCGTCGGCGGTGTCCTCGCCGTCTTCGCCGCGGCCGCCGTGCTGCTGTGGGATCGTTTCGTCGGGTTCGCTCCCGGGATCCCCGTCTCGTTCTTCGACCCCGGCATCTGGCCGGCGGGGGTGGCCTACGCCCTCATCGTGCTCGCGATCGACGCCGTCCTGCTCGTGATCGTCCACGTGATGCGTCGATGGACGGTGGCGCTGGCCGTGACGGACGTCATCCTCACGGTTGCTCTCGTGGTACCGGTGCTGGTGCTGCTGTCGCAGGGCCGCCTGATCAACACCGCGTTCTTCCCCGCCGTGCTCCCCTCCGGGGGTGAGGACATCACCCAGATCGTCACCGTGGCGTTCGGGTTCGTCTTCGCCGCGATCGCGGTGTGGGAGATCGTCGACGCGATCCGCAGGGCGCGACACGGGGCCCGGCGGTGACGACCCTCGCCCCTCCGGCTCCTCCCTAGGCTGGGTGCCATGCTTCTCGACACTCCCGTACGCCTCGGCGTGCAGATCCAGCCCCAGCACGTGACCTACCCCCAGATCCGCGACGCGGTGCTCACCCTCGAAGACCTCGGTGTGGACATCCTCTTGAACTGGGACCACTTCTTCCCCCTCACCGGCGACCCCGAGGGTCTGCACTTCGAGTCGTGGACGATGCTCGGGGCCTGGGCGGAGCAGACCGAGCGGGTGGAGTTCGGCGCTCTGGTGAACTGCAACAGCTACCGCAACGCCGACCTGCAGGCCGACATGGCCCGCACCATCGACCACATCTCGGCGCGCGGCGGCGACACGGGCCGGTTCATCTTCGGCACCGGCTCGGGCTGGTTCGAGCGCGACTACGACGCGTACGGCTACGAGTTCGGCACCGCCGGCTCGCGGCTCGACGACCTGGCCGAGGGCCTCAAGCGCATCGAGGCGCGATGGGAGGCGCTCAACCCGGCGCCGACCCGGCGCATCCCCGTCATGATCGGCGGCAAGGGCGAGAAGAAGACGCTCCGCCTGGTCGCCCGGCACGCCGACATCTGGCACAGCTTCGTCATGCCCGACGAGCTGCCCGCCAAGCTCGAGGTCATCCAGCGCTGGGCCGAGACCGAGCAGCGCGACACCGCGAACCTCGTGATCTCGAACGAGCTGCACCGCCGGGACGAGGAGATCGCCGATGGTCTCTACGCCGGCGGGACGCGGATGTTCACCCTCGGCTTCCCGGGGCCCGACTTCGACTACGACCTCGTGCGCCGCTGGCTGGCCTGGCGGGACGCCAAGAACGGATCGTGAACCGCGTCGCCGCATGACGACGCCCGACAGGGCCGGACACCCGCGCGACTAGAATCGCGCAGGTGCCCGGCCCTGTCTCCGCCCCCCGGTTCGCCCTCGACATCGAGGGCGTTCCGCGCCCTGCGCGCTCGCAGGCGCTGCTGGACGCCGTCAACACGCGCGTCGTCATCGCCGACGGTGCCATGGGCACGATGCTGCAGCGCCACGAGCCGACGCTGGAGGACTACCAGCAGCTCGAGGGCTGCAACGAGATCCTCAACGTCAGCCGCCCCGACATGATCGCGGCGATCCACGACGCCTACCTCGAGGTGGGGATCGACGCCGTCGAGACGAACACGTTCGGCGCCAACTGGTCGAACCTGTCGGACTACGACATCGACGATCGGATCCACGAGCTCGCCGCCGCCGGTGCCCGCATCGCCCGCGAGCGGGTCGAGGCGGCCGAAGCCGCCGACGGGCGCATGCGGTGGGTGCTCGGCTCGATGGGCCCCGGCACGAAACTCCCGAGCCTCGGCCACACCACCTACGACCACCTCAAGCAGACCTTCGCGCTGCAGGCCGAAGGCCTCATCGACGGGGGCGCCGATGCGTTCCTCGTCGAGACCTCGCAGGATCTGCTGCAGACCAAGGCCGCCGTCAACGGCTGCAAGCAGGCGATCGTGGCCCGCGGCATCCGGCTGCCCATCTTCGTCGAGGTCACCGTCGAGACCACCGGCACGATGCTCATGGGAAGCGAGATCGGCGCCGCCCTCACGACGCTCGAGCCCCTCGGCGTCGATGCGATCGGGCTCAACTGCGCGACCGGACCGGCCGAGATGAGCGAGCACCTGCGGCACCTCTCCAAGCACTCCTCGGTGGCGATCGCCTGCATGCCCAACGCGGGGCTGCCCGTTCTGACCGCCGACGGCGCCCACTATCCGCTGTCGCCGGCCGAGCTCGCCACGGCGCACGAGCAGTTCGTCCGCGAGTTCGGGCTGGGACTCATCGGCGGATGCTGCGGCACCACGCCCGAGCACCTGGCGGCCGTGGTCGAGCGACTGGGCGGCAGCGGCCGGACGGGCACGCCCCGGCATCCGGTCACCGAGCCGGGCGTCGCGAGCCTCTACCAGCACGTGCCGTTCGACCAGGACACCGCTTACCTCGCGATCGGGGAGCGCACCAACGCCAACGGGTCGAAGGCGTTCCGCGAGGCCATGCTCGAGGGGCGCTGGGACGACTGCGTCGAGATCGCCCGGGGCCAGATCCGCGTCGGCGCGCACCTGCTCGACGTGTGCGTCGACTACGTCGGGCGGGACGGCGTGGCCGACATCCGCGAGGTCGTCTCGCGTTTCGCGAGCGCGTCGACACTGCCGCTGGTGATCGACTCCACCGAGCCGGCCGTCATCCAGGCCGGGCTCGAGCTCATCGGCGGGCGCCCGGTGGTCAACTCCGTCAACTTCGAGGACGGCGACGGCCCCGACAGCCGGTACGGCCGCATCATGCCCCTGGTGAAGGAGCACGGTGCCGCCGTCATCGCCCTGACGATCGACGAGCAGGGGCAGGCCCGCACCGGTGACGACAAGGTGCGGATCGCCTCGCGGCTCGTGGATGCGCTCGTGGGGGACTGGGGCATGCGGGTCGAGGACATCATCGTCGACGCGCTCACCTTCCCCATCGCGACCGGCCAGGAGGAGACCCGCCGCGACGCCATCGAGACGATCGATGCGATCCGGCGTCTCAACGAGAAGTACCCGGGCATCCACACCACCCTCGGCGTCTCGAACGTCTCGTTCGGGCTCAACCCCGCAGCCCGGAGCGTGCTGAACTCGGTCTTCCTGCACGAGGCGACCCAGGCGGGACTGGATTCCGGCATCATCGACGCGGCCAAGATCGTGCCGCTGGCCTCGATCCCCGACGAACAGCGTCAGGTCGCCCTCGATCTCGTGTGGGATCGACGCGCCTACGACGATGAAGGCAACCTCACCTACGACCCGCTGGCCCGGATGCTGGACATCTTCGCCGGCGTCGACACCGCGGCCCTGCGCGACCAGCGCGCCGCCGAGCTCGCGGCCCTTCCTGTCGGCGAGCGACTCGAGCGGCGCATCATCGACGGCGAGTCCAAAGGTCTCGAGGCCGATCTCGACCTCGCCCGCGAGGGCGGTCTCACGGCGCTCGCGATCATCAACGACCATCTGCTCGAGGGCATGAAGGTCGTCGGCGAGCGGTTCGGATCGGGGCAGATGCAGCTGCCGTTCGTGCTGCAGTCCGCCGAGGTCATGAAGACCGCCGTCGCCCTGCTCGAGCCGTACATGGAGAAGACGAGCGCGTCGGGCAAGGGCACGATCGTGCTGGCCACCGTGCGCGGCGACGTGCACGACATCGGCAAGAACCTGGTCGACATCATCCTCACCAACAACGGCTACGACGTGATCAACCTCGGGATCAAGCAGCCGATCACCGACATCATCGCCGCCGCGGAGGAGCACGATGCCGACGTGATCGGCATGTCGGGGCTGCTGGTGAAGTCGACCGTCGTGATGAAGGAGAATCTGCAGGAGCTCACCTCACGGGGCCTCGGCACGCGCTGGCCGGTGATCCTCGGAGGCGCGGCCCTCACCCGCGCCTACGTCGAGGACGACCTCGCGAGCCTGTTCGACGGCGAGGTGCGCTACGCCCGCGACGCCTTCGAGGGACTCGCGCTCATGGAGCCGCTGGTCAAGATCGCCCGCGGCGCCGATCCGGTCTCGGTGGGACTGCCCGAACTGAAGAAGCGTCGGCACGCGACGGGCTCCAAGCTCACCCTCACCGAACCCGAGGCGATGCCCGCACGCTCGGACGCGGCATCCGACAACCCGATTCCGGCGCCCCCGTTCTGGGGCACCCGGATCGTGAGGGGGATCGCCCTGGCGGACTACGCCGCCTTCCTCGACGAGCGCGCGACGTTCATGGGGCAGTGGGGTCTCAAGCCCGGACGCGGCGAGGACGGCGCCACCTACGAGCAGCTCGTCGAGCGCGAGGGTCGGCCGCGGCTGCGGTACTGGCTCGACCGCATCCTGTCCGAGGGGATGCTGGACGCATCCGTCGCGTACGGCTACTTCCCGGTGGTGAGCGAGGGCGACGACGTCGTGGTGCTGCACCACGGCGACGACCCGGCCGGTGCGCTGGGCACGACGGGCCTCCTCGCCCCCGACGGCGGATCCGGCGGAGCCGTCGGATCGGACCGGCTGCGCTTCCACTTCCCGCGGCAGCGACGCGACCGTCACCTGTGCCTGGCGGACTTCGTACGCTCCCGCGAGTCCGGACAGGTCGATGTGATGCCGGTGCAGCTGGTCACCGCGGGTGCCCGTATCGACGGCGTCACCGCGAAGCTCTTCGCGGAGGACCGCTACCGCGACTACTACGAGCTCAACGGGCTCGTGATGCAGCTGACCGAGGCTCTCGCGGAGTTCTGGCACGCCCGCATCCGCGCCGAGCTCGGCTTCGCCGACGAGGACCCGCGCGATGTCGCCGGGCTGTTCAAGCTCGAGTACCGGGGCGCGAGGTTCTCCCTCGGCTACCCGGCATGCCCCGACATGGAGGACCGTCGCAAGGTCGTCGAACTGCTGCGCCCGGAGCGGATGGGCGTCGAGCTCAGCGACGAGCTGCAGCTGCACCCGGAGCAGTCCACCGACGCGTTCGTCTTCCACCACCCCGAGGCGAAGTACTTCTCGGTCTGAGACGGGAGCGTCAGCCGACGCGCTCGCCGCACATGCCGCAGATGCCGGTGGAGGGCACCTCGACGAAGCACGTCGGGCACACCGCCCGGGGGCGGTCTGCGGAGGGAGTCGGCCGGGGCGTCCGGGTCGTGGCGGCGCGCGCCGTCGGAGACCGTCGAGCGCGGGGTGCGTCACCGGGGCGTACGACGGACTCGGGCTCGCGGGCGGGCGCGGGCCGATGCTCCAGGCAGTAGAACCGCACGAAACCCGCGGGATTCTTCGGGTGCGGATGCTTGACCGCCCACAGGTCGGTGCGCTCCAGCACGGGTGCGTCGGACGGGCACGAGGCGCAGCGCGTCGGCTCACCCGGCATCACCTCGGACACCAGCACCGGGGTGCCGAAGGGCAGTCCGTCGCGCCAGTCCGAGGACGTGGTGATCTTCATCCCCTCAAGCTTGTCACGTCCTGGTCGCGTGCGGCACCGCACCGTGGGCGGAGGCGGCGGTGGCGGCATCCGCTCCCGGGGGCGCGGGGAGGACGGGCTTCGCACGGCGCAGGGCGGCGAGCACGGCGCGACCGACCAGAGCGAGCCCGATGATCGTCGTGAGCGCCCGCAAGGCGTCCCACGACGCCGTCGATGTGACGAGGGAGTAGATCAGGAAGCTCGCGAGGTTCTGCCCGAGCGGAGCGCCCGGCTCGTACGAGATGGCGGTTCCGCTCCCGACCGCGAACGGCCAGAACCAGAGGTTCATCACCAGGCCGAAGGCGAACGCGGCGACCAGGCCGTACCCGGCGAGCATCGCGACCTCGCCGCGGCCCGTCACCCGTCGGGGGAGGAGTCCGGCGCCGGCGCCCACCCACGCGCACGCGAACATCTGGAAGGGCGTCCAGGGGCCGATTCCGCCCCACACCATCGACGACAGGGCGATCGTCAGGAGCCCGAGCAGCAGGCCGAAACGGGCGCCGAAGGCCCGGCCGGCGAGGATCAGCAGGATGAACACGGCCTCCACCCCGCCGACCCCCGTGCCGACGATGCGGACGGCGGCGCCGATCGCGGCGAGGGTGCCCAGCAGCGCGAGGGTGTGGGCGGACCGGACGCTGCCGTCGAGGGCGGCGAGCACGACCAGCGCCGCGAGCGGTGCGAGCGCGAGCGAGGCGGCGGGGACGGCGGCCTGCGCCTGATCCGGGACTGCGGTGGCCACCAGTGGCCACGCGAACGCCGCCAGCGCCACGAGGTTGGCTGCGGCGAGCGCAAGGAGGGTCGTGCGACCGAGCTGGGTTGCCCCTGCCCGGGTGAGCGGATGCCCGCGCCGCAGTCGTTCGTGATGCGGAGCCGCGGTCGCGGGCCGGGAAGGGATCGCGGGCCGGCGGGCGGTCGCGGCGGGTGCGGCCTCTGGCCGTGGCCCGGGGGCCTCCTGTGCCAGCACGCCCGCGACCATCGTCAGCACGCGGGCGCCGAGACCGGCGGCGAAATCCCGGTCGTGAGTGGCGAGCACCACCGCCACCCCCTCCGCCGCGAGCCCGCGGAGGGTGTCCGCCACGAGCGCCCGTGCGGCGGGGTCGAGACCGCGCGTGGGCTCGTCGATCATCAGCACGCGGGGCCCGCCCGCCAGCTGCAGGGCGATCGCGAGGCACCGTCGCTCGCCGACCGAGAGGTCGCGCGGATGCCGCTCCGTGGCCGTCGCCGGGTGCTCGCCCGATCCGCCGAGGAACTCCCGCCAGCGGCGCGCGGTCGTTCCGCGGACGAGTCCGTGCCGACGGTCGGCGCGGGCGCACTCGGCCGCAACGGTGTCGCACACGAACAGGTCGTCCGACGCGTCGGGAACGAGGGCGATGCGTCGAGCCTTACGCCGCGGCGACCCGCCGACCACGACCGCTGCCCCCTTCGCCGGGAGCGCCATCGCCGTCAGCAGGCTCGACTTGCCCGCTCCGTTCGGCCCGACGACCGCCACGACCTCGCCGCGAGCGACCGAGAGCGAGGCCCCGCGGACGGCGGGGCGCGACCCGTGCGAAACCGAGAGGGCGGTGACGTGCAGGGCGGGCGGGTCTGCGACCGGCCGCACCTCGGGCTCCGGCTCGACGGCCTGCCCGGGGTCGGCGGGCCCGGTGTCGGAGGCGTGCGTGAGCGTGCCGTCACGGAGCACCCCGTCGCCGATCTCGACGACGCGGTCGGCGACCGCCGCCAGCTCGGCGACGCGGTGCTCGGCCGCGACCACGCACACGCCGGCGTCATGGGCGAGCGCGTCCAGCAGGCCCACGATGCGCGCCCGCATGTCGGGATCGAGGTCGGCCAGCGGCTCGTCGACCAGCAGCAGGATCGGATGGTCCACGACCGCCGCGGCGACGGCCACGAGGAGCGCCTCGCCCGCCGACAGCGTCGCGGTGCCGCGCTCCAGCAGATGTCGGATGCCCACGCGCTCCGCGACCTCCGCCACGCGCGCGGCGACGATCACCGGGGCGACGCCCCGCAGCTCGAGCGTCAGCCCGATCTCGTCGCCGACGCGTGCGGCGGCGAACCCGTCCCGCGGATGCTGCAGCACCACCCCCACCAGCCGAGCGGTGTCGCGCGGCGGGACCGCGCCCCGGTCGTGGCCCACCACGCGGAGCGTGCCGGTCGCCGTTCCGCCGTCGAGGTGCTGGTGGAGGCCCGCGAGCGCGCGCAGCAGCGTCGACTTGCCCGAGCCGGTCGCGCCGGCGACGACCGTGAGCGTGCCGGGAGCCAGAACGAGGTCCGCCACGCGCAGCGTGGGCGGCGCCCGGTGGGCGTGCTGCAGCGCGACGCCCCGCAGCTCGACCGGCGACAGGCACGCCCCGTCCACGGGGCGGCCGCCCATGCCCCGCAGCTCGAGCGCCGCGGCGAGGGCGGTCGCCTTCTCGAGCGTGCGCTCCAGCACGGGCGACAGCAGCCGTGCCGAGCCGCGCTCGCCGCGCAGCCGCTGCGCTCGCCGCACCGCGCGCACCGCATCGGCGAGGGCGGGCAGCGCCGCCCACGCGACGGCGAGCGTCCGCGCCGCTCCGCGAAGCGGTCCGCGCCTGCCGCCGCGAGCCAACAGCCTGGGCAGGTCGACGACGACGTTCAGCAGTCCGAACACGAGGATGGTCGCGGCGATCGGCACAGCGCTCGTCGCGGCATCCGCAAGACCGTCGGCGGTGACCCGACCGAAGAGCACGACATGCGCGAACGGCGCGGGCAGGCGCAGCTCCGGCAGCGTCCACAGGGGGGTCCCCGAGCCGTCTGCGCCGTGGAAGACCACCCGGTAGACGACGCGGACCGCCACGAACCCGGCGGCCAGAGCCACCGCGGCGCGAAGCGGTCCGAGCCGGGAGGTCATCGGATCACGAGGTGGGCGCGGCGGGTTCGCCGTTCAGGGTGAACAGCAGCTCCACCGCGTCGCCCGGCTCGAGCTGCAGCGTCGACAGGCCCTCCTGCGCGTAGTCCCACTCGCCCTCGGCGGGCTTGACCCACAGCGACCAGTACGCGAACGCCGCGGGCATCGATTCGCACGTCTCGAAGTAGTCCGATCCGTCTTCGGCCTCGATGGCCTCGTCCTCGGCGGGGACGCCGTTCACCCGGCAGACGACCTGGTCGCCGTACTCGTCGGTTCCCTCGGTGGTGATGCCGGCGGCCTCGAACGCGTCGGCGGCGGCGATGGGGGAGGAGGTCTCGATGCAGGACTGACCGGCGGGCGAGTCGTCGACGGCGAGGTCGCCGGTCTCGACGATCACGGTCACACCGGTGCACTCGGCGGGCGCCGTCGCCGAGGCGGAGGGAGTCGGAGACGCGGTCGTGGGCGCCGCGGTGGTCGAGGTCGAACAGGCGGTCAGAGCGAGCAGGGCGGCGGCGGCCGAGGCGGCCGCGAAGATGCGCAGAGTCGAAGTCACCGATCCAGGGTAAGGCGAGCGCCCCTGGGGCCCCGTCCGCATGACGCTCCGCGTCAGTGTCCTCGAACGCTCCGCGTCAGTGTCCTCGAACGCTCCGCGGGCGGGGCACGCGCCGTAGGCTGAGCGGGTGAGCGTCTCCGAGCTGTTCGACCCCGAGATGTGGATGCCGGCGCCCGGCGCCGAGGGCTACACCGACATCACGGCCCACTACTCCCGGGACGGGCGCATCGCCCGCATCGCGTTCGACCGACCCGAGGTGCGCAACGCCTTCCGTCCGCACACCGTGGACGAGCTGTACCGCGCCCTCGACGACGCTCGGCAGAACCCCCGCATCGGCGTCGTGCTGCTCACCGGCAACGGCCCGAGCCCGAAGGACGGCGGCTGGGCGTTCTGCTCCGGCGGCGACCAGCGCATCCGCGGACGGGATGGCTACAAGTACTCCGACAGCGACGTCGTGACGGATCCGGCGCGTGCCGGCCGGCTCCACATCCTCGAGGTGCAGCGGCTCATCCGGTTCATGCCCAAGGTGGTCATCGCCGTCATCCCCGGATGGGCGGCGGGGGGCGGGCACTCGCTGCACGTGGTGTGCGACCTGTCGATCGCGAGCGCCGAGCACGGGCGGTTCAAGCAGACCGACGCCGACGTCGGGTCGTTCGACGCCGGGTACGGCTCCGCCTACATGGCCAGGCAGGTGGGCCAGAAGCTCGCCCGCGAGGTGTTCTTCCTCGCCGAGGAGTACTCCGCCGAGCGCGCCCGCGAGATGGGCGCGGTCAACCGCGTCGTGCCGCACGCCGACCTCGAGCGCGAGGCCGTCGCGATGGCCCGCACCATCCTGACGAAGTCGCCGACCGCGATCCGCATGCTGAAGTTCGCCTTCAACGCCGTCGACGACGGGCTCGTCGGGCAGCAGGTCTTCGCCGGCGAGGCCACGCGCCTGGCCTACGGGACCGACGAGGCCGTCGAGGGTCGCGACGCGTTCCTCGGCAAACGCGACCCGGACTGGTCGCCCTACCCCTGGCACTACTGACCGGGAGGCGCGCATGAGAGTTCGGCCCGTCACCGGCGACGACCCCCGCGAGATCCTGCGCGGCCTGCGCCGGGCGCTGGACGGCGCGGGCCCGTCGCTGGGTCTCGGCGTCGTCCCGGGTGTCGCCGGGGACGTGCCCGAGGGCACCGCGGTCGTCGTCACGACGTCCGGCTCCACCGGCGTGCCCAAGAGCGTCATCCTCGGCGGCGACGCCCTCGCCGCCAGCGCCCGCGCCACGGCCGACCGCATCGGGTCGGGCGCGTGGCTGCTCGCCCTCCCCGCCGCCTACGTCGCGGGACTGCAGGTGCTGGTCCGGTCGGTGGTCGCCGGCCACGAGCCCGGCTTCATCGACGGGTCGTTCACCCCCCGAGGGTTCGCCGAGGCGGCATCCGCCCTGTCGTCCGATGCCGGGGCGGGAACGCCCACGTTCACCTCTCTCGTGCCCGCTCAGCTGACACGGCTGCTGGATGCCGCAGAGCGCGACGAGGCCGTGGCCGACGCGCTCCGCTCGTTCGCCCGCATCCTGGTGGGCGGGCAGGCCCTCGCACCGGCCGTGCTCGAGCGGGCGGAGGCGGCGGGCGCGCGGATCGTCCGCACCTACGGCTCCACCGAGACCAGCGGCGGCTGCGTCTACGACGGCATCCCCCTGGACCCCGTGTCGGTGCGCATCCACCGCGGAGAGGTGCAGGTGGCCGGGCCCACGCTGGCGACGGGGTACCTCGGCGCCCCCGAACTCACCGCCCACGCCTTCGTGCGCGATCGCGACGGGACGCGCTGGTACCGCACCGGCGACGCCGGCATCCTCGACGAGGACGGCGTGCTGCGGGTGCGCGGCCGGCTCGACAACGTCATCGTCTCGGGTGGGGTGAACATCTCGCTCGATCGCGTCGAGCGGATCGTCCGCGATGTGCCCGGTCTGGGTGAGGCGGTCGTGATCGGCGTTCCCGACGACCGCTGGGGCGAGGCCTCGGTCGTCGTCGCGGCGCGCGGCGAGGCGCTGCGGCGCAGTGAAGCGGTGCAGCTCGAGGAGGCCCGGGGGGCGGTCGCGGCCGAGATCGGCCCGCACGCGCGTCCGGCGCGGCTCATCCTCGTCGACCACCTCGACACCCTGCCGTCGGGAAAGCCCGACCGCGAGGCGATCCGCCGGACGGTGCTCGCCCTGCACTGATTAGGATGGCGACTCGTGGCAGGCACCTCCAGCAAGAAGCGCAAACGTCCGGCATCCGGCTCCCGCGGCTCCCGCGGCAACCCGCAGCGCAAGGATCAGCCCGCGCCCCGGCGCGTGGAGCCGGCGACGGCCCGCGACTGGATCGGCGCCGCGCGGCTGCGGACCCTGCCGCTGGCGGTCACCCCGATCCTCATCGGAACGGGCGCCGCCATCCTCGTCTCGGACGTCTTCCACTGGGTGATCGCTCTGGCATGTCTCGTGGTGGCGGTCTCGCTGCAGGTCGGCGTCAACTACGCCAACGACTACAGCGACGGCATCCGGGGCACCGATGACCACCGCGTCGGGCCCGCCCGCCTCACCGGCGCCGGCAAGGCGCGGCCGCGCACGGTCCTCATCGTCGCGCTCGTCTTCTTCGGCATCGCGGCGGTCGCGGGACTGGCGATCACGATCCGGACGCAGCAGTGGTGGCTGATCGCCGTCGGCGCGGTGTGCATCATCGCGGCGTGGTTCTACACCGGGGGCAAGCGGCCCTACGGGTACGCGGGACTCGGCGAGGTCGTCGTCTTCGTCTTCTTCGGTCTCGTGGCCACGCTCGGCACCACGTGGGTGCAGGCCTTCGCACTGCCGCAGGAGGCATGGTTCGGCGGGGTCGGGGCCGGACTGCTGGCCTGCGCGGTGCTGCTGGCCAACAACCTGCGCGACATCGACCAGGACCGCGCCGCGGGCAAGCGCACACTCACGGTCGTCATCGGCAAGACCGCGACCCGATGGCTGTTCACCGCGTTCGTGCTGCTGCCGTTCGCGATCGCGGCCTACCTGGCGCTGTTCTACCCGATCGCCTGGCTGTCGCTGCTGGCCCTGCTGGCGGCGCTGCCCGCCATCCTCATCGTGTGGACGTACCGACTTCCGCGCGAACTCGTGGTCGCCCTGGCGCTCACGTCGCTGACCTCGGTCGCGTACGGCGCGTTCCTGTGCTGGGCGTTCGTGGGCTGATCAGGCCCGACGGTCGTCCTGCGGCGATCCCGTCCCGGCTTCGCCCGGGCCGGGCAGGGCGTCGGCTGCGGCATCCTCGGCGGCTTCGTCGCTCGCGGCGGCCCTCGCCGCCGCCCGGCGCTCGGCGATGCCCATCGACACCTCGTCTAGCGGGCGGCGCAGGAACAGCAGCGACAGGCTGAGGCCGATGAGGGCCGCGAAGATCGCGGACAGCCAGTAGAACTGACGGCCGATCTCGAACAGCATCATGATGCCGAACGGCACGAGGAACGCCAGCAGCCGCAGCGCCGAATAGAGCAGGACGGGGCGGGCTTTCACCCGTCCATCGTAAACGGCGTCCCGGCGACGGTTCGGTCACGACCGGACCGAAGCGGCGCCCACGCGCCTAGGATGGTGCTGTGCCTCGGGTGCTGTTGATACTGGCCTTGGTGGCGACCGCGTTCTGGGTCTTCACCATCGTCGACTGCGCCGTCCAGCCCGCCACCCGTCACCGCGGCGTCAGCAAGCCCATCTGGCTGCTGATCGTCATCCTGCTCCCCGTGCTCGGCGGCATCCTGTGGTTCCTCGTCGGGCGCACCCGCGCGTCGGTGCAGGCGCGACGTCGTGCCCCCGACGACGACCCGGAGTTCCTGGGTCAGATCGGGACGATCAGCGACCAGGACGAGCGCATCCGCCGCCTCGAAGAAGAACTCGCGCAGCTCGACGCCGAGGACGACGACCCGAAGTGGACCACCCCGGGCACGACGGCGTCCGCCTCGGGAACCGGCACGACCGAGCCGCCCACGCGCTCGACCGATCCCGACGACGACACCCGCGGTCAGCGCGGCGCTCTCGGCTGACCGTGCCCGATCGCTCGCCGGCGACCGACGCCGCCGCGGCTCTGCTCTGCCGCCTGGTCGAGCTCGGTGTCGAGCACATCGTGCTCAGCCCCGGATCCCGCTCGCAGGCGCCGGCGCTCGTGGCGGCCGAACTGGAGCAGCGCGGCGTCGTGACGCTTCACGTCCGCATCGACGAGCGGGTCGCCGGGTTCACCGCACTCGGGATCGGCCGTGAGGCCCGCGTTCCCGCCGTGGTGATCTGCACATCGGGCACCGCGGTGGCCAACCTGCTGCCGTCGGCGCTGGAAGCCCACCACGCCGGTGTGCCGCTGATCCTCCTGACAGCGGACCGGCCGCCCGAGCTGCGCGGCGTCGGGGCCAACCAGACCACCCGGCAACCCGGGATGTTCACCGCGGCGACGCGGTGGGAGACCGATCTGCCGGTGCCCGAGCTGACGGACGACACCGGCGACGGCGAGCAGAGCGTGATGCTCCGCGACGTCGCCGACCAGGCTTTCGCCGCCGCGCTCGGGGCGGGCCTTCGCTCGCCCGGACCGGTCCATCTGAACCTGCCGTACCGCGAACCCCTGGCGGGCCCGCTCCCGGACTGGCTGTGCGTGCCCACCGCCGAGCTGTCCGCCGCGCCGGGGCAGGACCCCGACGAACCGCCGGGCGAGGACGGCCCCGCGGAGGACGACGGCTCGGGCGCCCTGTACCAGGGCGGCGGCGGCATCGGCGAGTCGGACGTGCCCCGAGACCCCGAGGACGATCCGTTCGTCATCGAGCGCGGACCCCGCACCGTCGTGATCGCCGGCGCGGACGCCGGTCCGGATGCCGAGGTTCTGGCCCACGCCGGCGGGTGGCCGCTCGTGGCCGAGATCGTCAGCGGCGCCCGCTACGGCCGGCTCCTCGTCCACGGGTACCGGCGCGTCCTCGCCGATCCCGCGCTCGGCGGGCGCGTCGAGCGCGCGCTCGTGCTCGGGCATCCGACCCTCAGTCGCGAGGTCGCCGCGCTCCTGGCCCGGTCCGACGTCGAGGTGGTCGCCGTGCGCGGACCCGGCGAGCCCCTGAACCTCAACGGCTCCACCGTCGCCGTCGACGCCGTGACCGTCGCCACCGGCGAGCCCGATCGCGAGTGGCTGCGAGCCTGGCTCGAGGCGTCGCGCGCGGCATCCGTGGATCTGTCGCCGCCGGCACCCGATGCCGACGCCCTGGCGTCGGCCGTGCCCGGGGAGAGGCTGGGCGCGATCGCCGACGAGCTCGCCGTCATCCGCGCGCCCCTCGATCGCGCCGCACTCGTCGACGCGGTGTGGCGGGCGACGTGGCCGCACGACCGGCTCGTGTTCGGCTCGTCGCGTCTCGTCCGGGTGGCCGATGCGGTGCTCGGCGGCAAGAAGGTGCCGGTGCACGCCAACCGCGGCCTCGCCGGCATCGACGGCACGGTCGCCACCGCCACCGGCATCGCCCTCGCGAGTCAGGGGAATGCCGGGCCGGGCGTGACCCGCGTGCTGCTGGGCGACCTGGCGATGCTGCACGATGTCGGCGCGCTCCTGCTGCCGCCTTCCGAGACCGAGCCGCGCCTGCAGGTCATCGTCGGCAATGACCGCGGCGGCACGATCTTCGACGGCCTCGAGGTCGCCGGGGTCGCGGGTGACGACGCGATGGATCGCGTGCTGTTCACACCCCAGGACGTGCGCTTGGAGCAGCTGGCTCTGGCCTACGGGTGGGAGTACCGGCGGGTGACGACGCGGGCCGCTCTGGATCAGGCCCTTACCGCTCCGGTGGGCGGACGTCAACTGGTCGAGGTACCCCTCGACCGCTGACCCGCGGGGGGGCCATGATGGCCCGATGGGCACCAAAGAGCAGAAGCGCTGGACAGCGGACGTCTCGAGACTCCTCCGGGTGGGTGAGGACTTCATCCTGTCGGGTGTGGATCCGAGCGGCAGTCCCGGGTACGAGGGGGCGAAAGCGGATGCCGTCGCCGACCTCGAGCGCGTCGCGGGCGAGCTGGAGGAGTACCAGGACCGCCTCTACGCCGCGAGTCAGGCCGAGACCACCCACGCCGCGGTGCTCCTCGTGCTCCAGGCGATGGACGGTGCCGGCAAGAGCGGCATCATCCGGCACGTCGTGGGTGCGGTCGACCCGCAGGGCATCCAGATCTCGGCCTTCAAGAAGCCGACGGAGGAGGAGCTCGAGCACGACTTCCTGTGGCGCATCAAGAAGCGCATCCCCGAGCCCGGGGTCATCGGGGTGTTCGACCGCTCCCACTACGAGGACGTGCTCGTGGGCAAGGTGCGCGAGTTCGCCACCCCGAAGGAGATCGAGCGCCGCTACGACGCCATCAACGACTTCGAGAAGAAGCTCGTCGAATCGGGCACCCGCATCGTGAAGGTCATGCTGCACATCTCGTACGAAGAGCAGCGCGAACGCCTCCTGAAGCGGCTGGACCGCCCCGACAAGCACTGGAAGTACAACCCCGGCGACACCGAGGAGCGCAAGCTCTGGCCCCACTACATGTCGGCGTTCCAGACCGTCTTCGACCGCACATCGACCGACGCGGCGCCGTGGTACGTCGTGCCGGCCAATCACAAGTGGTACGCACGGCTGGCGGTGCAGGGGCTGCTTCTCGAGGCGCTGGAGGACATCGATCCGCGCTGGCCGGCCGCCGACTACGACGTCGCCGAGGAGAAGCGCAAGCTCGCGGCCACGTGACGAGGTGACACCTCAGGCGAGGGCGTCGACGATCGGGCGGAACTTCACGCGCGTCTCGACGAGCTCGGACTCGGGGTCGCTTCCCGCGACGATCCCCGCTCCCGCGAACGCGGTCACCCGGATCGTGTCGCGGTGGGCGGCGACGCCGCGCACCGGGTCGAGGTCGACCTGCGCGCACCGCAGCGCGATCGCCCACTCTCCGTCGCCCTTGGCGTTCACCCAGCCGACCGGGCCGGCGAACCGACCGCGGTCGAACGGCTCGAGGCGGCGGATGACGTCCAGGGCGGCGTCGGTCGGCGTGCCCGCAACCGCGGCCGTCGGGTGCAGCACGCGGATGAGGTCGAGGGCCGATGCGGCTCCCGCGATGTCGCCCTCGACGTCGGTGGCCAGGTGCCAGACGTTCGGAAGCTTCAGGGCGAACGGCTGCTCGCTCGCGCACAGCGCCGTGGTGTGCGGGCGCAGGGCGGCAAGGACGCTCTGCACCGCGTACTGATGCTCGTCCAGATCCTTCGCCGATGTCGACAGGGCGAGGGATGCCGCGACGTCGGCGTCGGCATCGGCGCCGCGCGGGGTGGTTCCGGCGAGGACTCGTGCGGTCGCGACGCCGCGCGAGACCGTCACGAGCGTCTCGGGGCTCGCGCCGATCAGCCCGTCGACCGCGTACGCCCACGTGTCGGGGTACCCGGATGCCAGCGCGCGGGCGAGGCGGCGGAGGTCGGAACCGGCGGGAATCGTGCCGGCGAGGTCGCGGGCGAGCACCACCTTGCTGACGGTGCCGTCGTCGATGGCGTCGAGTCCGCCGCGAACCGCCTCCTGATATGCCGCCGGATCGAGGGCGCCCGGACCGAGCGTGGCCGACCAGTACGGTCCGTACGGCACGGCGGTGGGGGGCTCGTCGTCGGAAGACGTGCCGTCATCACCGGCGAGGCTGATGCGGGTCGTCCAGAAGCGCGAGCCGTGACGGCCCACGACGGTGGTCGGGACGATGAGTCGGCTCGACATCGACGAACGCCGGTCGAACGCGAAGGATCCGAACGCGACAAGGCCCGTGCCGGGCAGGTCCAGCGGATCGTCGACGTCGGCGACGGCGGCGAGCGTCCGCCACAGTTCGGCCACCGCAGGCTGACCGGGGGGCGGCGCCGAGTACGCGTCCTCGCCGCCGAAGCCGAGGCGGAGCGTCTCGCCTGATCCGACGATGCCGTCACCGCGCCGCAGCCACACCATCGGCGCGTCGGGGGAGGTGTACTCCAGCAGGTCTTCGACCGGGTCGATCTCGCGAGTCCTGGCGATCAGCCGGGGTGCGGGCGGAAGAGCCGGGTCGGTCACCCTCCCAGCCTAGAGCCGTGCCGAGAGACCCGGCCGGCCCTAGGCTGGCGGGGATGAGCGAGACCGCGACCTCCCCGCGCCCCGAGCCGGGCACCCGACTGCTGTTCCGCTGGCGCAAGTGGGACGGGGGCCCGCACTGGGTCCACGAGTGCGTCTACCTCGGGACCGACCGGTGGGGCGACTGGTTCGGCCAGCTCCCCGGATGGCACAGCTCGCGACCGGGCCGCGAGTTCGTGCCGCAGCATCCCAACGTCACGCTGGTCCCGCCGACCGGCGACTACGCGTACACCCACAACGCGGCCCCGCACCGGACGCGGGTCTACATCGACATCGCGTGGGACGTCACGTGGCGCGACGGAGAGCCCACCGGCATCGACATGGACCTCGACGTCGTGGACCGCGAGGGTCAGGGCGTCTACATCGACGACCGCGACGAGTGGGACGAGCACCGGGTCGCCTACGGCTACCCGGCCGACGTGGTGGCGACCCTCGACGCGCTCGCGACCGATCTGGAGCGACGGGTGACCGCTCAGGAGGCGCCGTTCGATCCGGTGACCGCCGACCTGTGGCTCGACCGCCTCGCAGCGCTGGGCCTCGGGCCGTCCCACCGCTGAGCGCCCGCCGCTCCTCAGATCCAGGCCCGGCCTGCGCGGCCTAGACTCGGGGGGTGGACTCCCCGGACGACAAGCAGCCGCACCGCGCCGACCTGCAGAAGGATCCGGCCCGCGTGAGCGGCATGTTCGATGAGGTCGCCAAGGGCTACGACCGCACCAACACCGTGCTGAGCATGGGCAACGACCGCCTGTGGCGGGTCGCCACGACGCGGGCGGTAGAGCCGCGTCCCGGCCAGCGGATCCTGGACCTCGCCGCCGGCACGGGCGCGTCCGGCGTCGCCCTCGCACGCAGCGGCGCCGAGGTCGTCGCCGCGGACTTCTCGCCCGGGATGATCGCCGAGGGCAGACGCCGGCACAGCGGCATCCCGAATCTGTCCTTCGTCGAAGCCGACGCGACGGCGCTGCCGTTCGACGACGACTCCTTCGACACCGTGACGATGTCGTTCGGCCTGCGCAACGTTAATGAGCCGCGGACCGCGCTGGCAGAGCTGCTGCGCGTCACGCGTCCGGGCGGACGCCTGGTGATCTGCGAGTTCTCGCACCCGCCGTCGGCTTCGTTCAACGGCCTCTACCGCTTCTACAACGACCGCATCCTGCCGGTGGTGGCCAAGGCCGTGAGCTCGAACGCCGCGGCGTACGACTACCTCAACGAGTCGATCAAGGACTGGCCGGATCAGGAGCGTCTGGCGCAGTGGATCCGCGAGGCGGGGTGGGTCGGCGTGGCCCATCGCAACCTGTCCATGGGGATCGTCGCGCTGCACCGTGCGATGAAGCCTCCGGCGTCCCCGCACCCCTGACCGGGCGGGGACCGAGGGTGTCCCGCGCCGGTAGGCTGGTCGCGTGACTCCTCCCGCGTCGGGCCCGCGCATCGCAGGCAAACTCGGACTCGGCGACCGCATCTTCGCCGGTCCGCGTTCTCGACGCCTCCTCTCGACGGTCGAAGCGGGACTCGAGCGGGTGGACCGTCGCATCGAGGCCGAGCTGCGCATGACCGACGCGATCGCGGACTCGGCCAGTCGCTACCTCTTCGACGCGGGTGGCAAGCGCGTGCGCCCCATGCTCGCGCTCCTGACCGCCCAGCTGGGCGACGGCACCACCGACGAGGTCATCGAGGCCGCCGCCGCTCTCGAGCTCACCCACCTCGGCTCGCTGTACCACGACGACGTGATGGACGACGCCGACAAGCGCCGCGGGGTCCCGAGCGCCCACGAGGTGTGGGGCAACAGCGTCGCGATCCTCACCGGCGACCTGCTGTTCTCGCGCGCCAGCCAGATCATGGCGCGCCACGGCGATCGCGCCATCCGGCTGCAGGCGGACACCTTCGAACGTCTCGTGCTCGGGCAGTTCCACGAGACCGTCGGCCCGCAGGAGGGCCAGGACCGCGTCGCGTTCTCGCTCGACGTCCTGTCGGACAAGACCGGATCGCTCATCGCCGCGGCCGCTCAGGCCGGAATCATCTTCTCGAACGGCCCCGCCGAGTACGAAGAGGCCATGGTCGTCTTCGGCGAGAAGGCGGGCGTCGCCTTCCAGCTGCTCGACGACGTCATCGACCTGTCCGCCGATCCGGGAGAGACCGGCAAGGTGCCCGGCACCGACCTGCGCGCCGGCGTGCCCACCATGCCCTACCTCGTCTTGAGCGAGCGAGCGGATGCCGCATCCCGCGCGCTGCGGGACCGCATCGACGAGGGGGTCGCCCTCATCGCCGACGGCGCCGATCCCGCGGTCCTCGACGACGCCCTGAACGAGCTGCGCACCCACGAGGCCACGGACGCCACGCTCGCCCTCGCCCACTCGTGGTCGCGCGAAGCGGTCGACGCCCTCGCGCCGCTGCCCGACGGACCGGTCCGCGAGGCGCTGACCCGCTTCGCCGAAGCCGTCGCGGACCGCTCGAGCTGAGGACACGGCGAGCCGGGTGCACCCCGTGGTGCACCATAGAGCGGTAGAGACCCCGGCATCCCTCGAAAGGACCCCCATGACCAAGCTGCGCCTGGCGATCGTCGGAGCGGGACCCGCGGGCATCTACGCCGCCGACATCCTGCTGAAGGCGGAGCGCAAGTTCGACGTGTCGATCGACCTGTTCGAGCAGCTCCCCGCACCGTACGGCCTCGTCCGCTACGGCGTCGCGCCCGACCATCCGCGCATCAAGGGCATCATCACGGCCCTGCGGGAAGTCCTCGACCGCGGCGACATCCGCATCTTCGGAAACGTCCGCTTCGGTGAGGACGTCACCCTCGAGGACCTCAAGCGCCACTACCACGCCGTCATCTTCGCCACCGGCGCGATCCGCGACACGAACCTGGCGATCCCCGGCATCGAGGCCGAGGGATCGTACGGCGCCGCCGACTTCGTCAGCTGGTTCGACGGTCACCCCGACGTGCCGCGGGAGTGGCCGCTCGAGGCGGAGTCGGTCGCGGTCATCGGCAACGGCAACGTCGCGCTCGACGTCTCGCGCATGCTCGCCAAGCACGCCGACGACCTGCTGCCCACCGAGGTGCCCGACAACGTCTACCGGGGGCTCAAGGCTTCCCCCGTCACCGACGTCCACGTGTTCGGGCGCCGCGGTCCCGCGCAGGTGAAGTTCACGCCGCTCGAGCTGCGGGAGCTCGGCGAGCTCCACGACGTCGACATGGTGGTCTACGACGAGGACTTCGACTACGACGACGCCTCCAAGGCGGCGATCGCGTCCAACAAGCAGGTCATGGTCATCGACCGCGTGCTGCAGTCGTGGCGCAAGCGGGACTCGGTGAACAACGCCGGCGGCACGGCGTCGCGCCGGCTGCACCTGCACTTCTATGCCAAGCCGCTCGAGGTCCTCACCGACGACGCCGGGCGGGTCTCGGGCTTCCGGTGGGAGCGCACGCGTCCCGACGGCGAGGGCGGCGTGGTCGGCACCGGTGAGATCCGCGAGGTCGCCGTTCAGGCGATCTACCGGGCTGTCGGCTACTTCGGCTCGCCCCTCCCCGGCGTCCCCTTCGACAAGCGGCACGGCGTGATCCCCAACCACGAGGGCCAGGTGCTGCGCAAGGACTCCAACGAGCGCGTCCCCGGCGTCTACGCGACGGGATGGATCAAGCGCGGACCCGTCGGGCTCATCGGTCACACCAAGTCCGACGCCATGGAGACGGTGCGTCACATCATCAACGACCAGGGCTCGTGGTGGCAGCCTGTCGACCCGTCCGAAGAGGCGATCCCCGAGCTGCTGGCTTCGCGCGGCGTGCGCTGGACCGACCTCGAGGGCTGGCACCGGTTGGACCAGCACGAAGTCGCTCTCGGCGCACCGCACGAGCGTGCGCGCGTCAAGGTCGTCCCCCGCGACGAGATGGTCGCGATCTCACGCGGCGAGTGAGGTCGCGCGCGGGCTCAGCGCGCTGACGTCCGCGACCCGACCGCGGTGCGCGGCCCCACGACGATCCGCGACACCTCGTCGATGCGCGGATGCCGCTCCTCGCCGTCCTCGACGACGCCCGTGTGCCATGTCAGCTGCAGGCCGCCCGGGGTGTCCTGCAGCACCGAGAGGTTGTTGTCGAACCACGGGCCCTTCACCGTCGACCACTCGAAGGGAGGGTCGGGCACTTTCGCCGACCGTGCGACCAGGGCGCCGATCGGGCGCGCGACGCCGTACGACATCACCACCGAGAACCACCGCATCACGCGGGGGAGCGGGTTGCGAACCGGCGAGCACACCGCCTGCACGATGCGCGAGCCCCGGGACCTGTCGACCTCGGCGATGTACGAGAAGTGCACGTCGCCGGACAGGAACAGGAGCGTATCGGGCGCGGTGCCCCGCCCCCCGTCGGCGATCTCGGTGATGACCCGCGCGAGAGCTTGGAAGCTGTTCTGCCACGCCGCCCAATGCTCGAGGTCGACCATCTGACGCAGGCGCTCGCCGACCCGCGCGGCGCGGCGACCCCACGCGCCCTGCGAGATCGCTTCGTCCCACGACTCGACGTGGTGGAGTCCGATCGGGAGGAGGTACGGCAGCGAGGTGGCAACCAGCAGGTGTCGCACGCCGCCCTGCAGCTGCGCGTCGAGCCAGGCCCACTCGGTCGCGTCGACCAGGGCGCGCGCGGTGGGGGTGAGATCGCGGGCGGCGCGGGAGTCGACGACGACCAGGCGGATGTCGCCGAAGTCACGACGGTAGCTGAAACGGTAGGTGGTGGGCTCTCGATCGACACGATCGGCGAAGTCGTCGAGGACCGTGCTCAGGTCCAGCTCGTCCGGGCCGGTGTGGGCCAGCACCCGCTGCCAGATCTCGTCTTCTGCGCGTTCCGCGGGTGAGAGGTTCCCCAGGTGCTGGTACACCCAGTAGGACGCCAGGCCCGCGACGATGCGGCCGTGCCACCACGAGGTGGCCTCCATCTGCTTCTTCCAGTCCAGCGACGCGTTCCAGTCGTCGCGCACGTCGTGATCGTCGAAGATCATGGCGCTCGGGACGGTCGAGAGCAGCCAGCGGTTGGCGTCGTCCGACCAGGCCAGACGGTAGAGGTGGGCGTATTCCTCGTAGTCCTTGAGCTCCTCGCCCGGCGGCTGCTCGATGTCGCGGCGCTGCGCGATGAAGTCCTGCATGGGCTGCGTCGTGACGTCGGCGTACACCTGGTCGCCGAGGAGCAGGATGAGGTCGGGGCGCAGTGAGGAGTCCTCACCGAGGGCGAGGGCGAAGGTGCGCATCGCATCCACGCCGTGCCTGCGGTTGCCCGCCGCGTCGTGGTCGACGCTGGTGCGACACGATCCCCAGGCCATCCGCAGCCGTCGCTCCGGCGCGGGTGTGGCGATGACCGGTGCGGGGAGGGGGGCGTCGGCCTCGGGCCAGACGAGGGTTCCGCCCACGCGGACCTCGTAGGGCAGGACCGCGCCGGGGGTGAGCTCGTCGAGTTCGACCAGGGCGTAGTGGTGGCCGTGCACCGCGAAGGTCCGCGTCCGCCAGACGCGTCCGTCGGCGTGCACGCTCACCTGGGCATCCGTCGCGGTCTCGACCCACACCGCCGCGCTCGTCTCATCGGTGTAGCGCAGCATCGGTCCGAGGACGAGGGGAGAGGATGCCATGGGCCCATTGTCCCCCTCGGGCGGTGGTGCGCGCACGGCTTGCGCCGGCCGCCGGAATCGGCTCGCCACCTGGATAGGCTGGGCGCCATGTCCGACGAATGGACACCCGATCTGCTCGGCGAGCCGTTCGAGCAGCTCGAGCTCGCCCTTGGCGAAGACGAGCGCGGCCCGCTCACCGCGACGCTCGTGCGCAGCATCCCGTCGTGGATCGCCGCCCTCGGGCGACCGCTCTCGGACGTCGACGTCTTGTACGTGCACGGCTGGAGCGACTACTTCTTCCAGGTCGAGCTGGCCCGCTTCTGGAATCGGCTGGGCGCGCGGTTCTATGCGCTGGACCTGCGTCGCTACGGGCGGAGCCTGCGCGACGGTCAGGAACCGGGCTACGTGTCGTCGCTCGATGAGTACGACGACGACATCGGGGCGGCGATCGAAGCGATGGGGCCGGGGTCGCGCCGGCTCGTGCTGCTGGGCCACTCGACGGGTGGGCTCACCCTGACGCTGTGGGCGGCGAGGCATCCGGGGCGGGCGGATGCCGTGGTGCTGAACAGTCCCTGGCTGGAGCTGCAGCTCGGCGCGGTCGCGCGTCAGGCCATCGCTCCGCTCGTCGGCGTGCGTGCGCGCTTCGACCCGCTCGGTCCGCATCCCGCGGTCGACCTCGGCTTCTACTCACGCGCGCAGCGCGAACTCGAGGTGCTGCCGGTGGGGGAGGAGCGAGTGCGCTGGCGCCCCGACATGGGGTTCCCGACCCACCCCGGCTGGCTCGCGGCGATCTTCGAGGGACACCGTCGCGTCGCCGGCGGCGTCGAGGTCGGCTGCCCCGCGCTCGTGCTCCTGTCGGCGCGTTCGACACCGCCGCTGAACTGGTCCGAGTCGATGACGGCGAGCGATTCGGTGCTCGCCGTCGACGAGATCGCCCGCAGCGCCGTGCGCATCGGAGCGATGGTCACCGTCGCCCGCATCGACGGGGCGATCCACGATGTGTTCCTGTCGCGCACGGTGCCGCGCGCGAACGCCTATGCGGTGACCGAGCGCTGGGTGCGGTACGCACTGGCGTGATCCGCCCGACGCGTCGGTCGCGGCATCCGCTCAGCGTCGCGCGCGCCAGAACACGGGCCGTTCGGTGCTGCGGCGCCGGGGGCGGTAGTTGCGCCAGGCGGTGCGGAAGGTCCAGTACCCGTAGGTGATGCTCGCGGCGAAGACGAGGAGGGCGACGAGCACGCCGACGGCGATGGCCAGCGGCATGACGCCCGAGGGGGCGTAGACCAGCGACCCGCAGAAGAGGCCGGTCACGGTGGCGTTGACGAAGACGATCAGCATCGCCGAGCTGCCGAACAGGTGGCTGAAGGAGCGTGTGCGCAGGAACGAATAGGTGCGCTCGAGCCCCGTCTGGTCGTCCGTGATCGACGACAGGAAGACATCCTGCACGGCCGGGTCGAGGTCGACGTACGCTCCCCGCAGGCGATTCATCGCGACGACGTACATC
The DNA here is from genome assembly GCF_031844425.1 of Microbacterium sp. ARD31. Lineage (NCBI taxonomy): Bacteria > Bacillati > Actinomycetota > Actinomycetes > Micrococcales > Microbacteriaceae > Microbacterium > Microbacterium sp. ARD31. The sequence goes on along the minus strand of NZ_JAUZVE010000002.1, from coordinate 640,135 downwards.
ATGTCCTCTTCGGCGACGTTGGCGACGCGGGTCTGCGTCATGAAGCCCACGATCACGAGGAACGCCAGGATGCCGAGGGCGGACGGCGCGAACCATTCGCCGAACCGCGAGGCCTGGCCCAGGATGCTGATCGTCACGAGGCCGGCCGAGACGAGCGTCAGGTAGATCGTGATGCGGGTGAGCACCTCGCTCTGCGCGGTGCCGCGGGCGGCCAGGAGCCCCCAGTGCTCCGTGGCGAGGATCTGCGCGCGGCGGCCGAGGGCGGCGTCGCTCGGGCGGCGGTCTTCGTCACCGCTGGTCGGGTCCAGGGTCATGGGGCACATTCTGGCCCGGAGTCCGCCGCGCCACCAGGCCCGGCCTCTACCAGTACCTGGTGTTCGTTCAGAAGGGCGGGGGGTCGTGTTCGGGGTCGGTGGTGAAGTGGGTGCGGCTCGTCGGGTGGGACGGGTAGCGGCGTCCGGTCGGGCTCGTCCAGTGGAGGATGCCGCCGGGATGTTGTTCCACGGTCCAGGGGGTGTGGTGCTTGAGGGTGTGGTGGCGGCGGCAGAGGTGGGCGAGGTTGCCGATGGTGGTGGGGCCGCCTTCGGCCCAGTCGACGGTGTGGTCGATGTCGGTGCGCGCGGTGGGTTGGCGGCATCCGGGGAATCGGCAGTGCTGATCTCGGATGTTGAGGTGTCGGCGCATCGCGGCGGTGGGGTCGTGGCGGTCGACGCTCAGGACGGAGCCGGTGATGGGGTGGGTGAGGATGCGGTTCCAGGCGGGGGCGCCGGCGGTGAGGTGTCGCGCGGTGTCGGCATCGATGGGGCCGTGTCCGGTGAGAGCGGCGGTGTCGAAAGGGTCGTCGAGGGGGGAATCGAGGAGGGTCAGGACGGGGACGGTGATGTTCACCGTCGCGTGGATCGCGCGCAGGCCGGTGTCGCGGGTGCCGGTGTGTGCGGTGGGGTCGGTGGTGAGGATCATGTCGGCGATGAGGTCGGCGCGCAGCTGGTCCATGGTGCGGTGGGCGGCGGAGAGGGCGTCCGCGCGGGTGCGGAGGGTGGCGGCGTGTTCCCATGCCGTGTCCGCACGGTGACGCGCGGCAGCGGCCTCGTCATCTGTGGCTGTGGTCCCCGCTGCACGCTGGATGGCGCGGGCTTCTCGTTCCGCGGCTTTCGCGGCGCGTTCGGCGTGGGCGGCGGCGGTCTTCGCGTCGCGTTGCGCGAGAGTGTCGGCGTCGGTGACGTCGCGGGCCATGCGGGAGACACGGTCGTAGATGCCGTGGACGATCACCGCGGGGCCGGTCAGCTGCAGCATCGCCATTTCGTCGTCGAGGTCGTGCAGCTGCAGGGCGCGACTCGCAGCTGCGGACGTGTGGCGTTGGTGCGTGGTCTCGTTCAGGAACCATTGCGCGCGGCGTTTCGCGACCGGCCGCAGTCGTGACGCGGATTCCGCTTCGGCGTAGGGCAGCACGCTCGCCTCATAGTCCGCGCGCAGCTCGGGTTCGGTGATCCGCTCGCCCGCGTCGGCGATGACCCGGGCGTGGGTCAGCGAGATCCGTCCGGCGCGTAACGCGCGGACGGTCTCGGGGAAACAGGTCACCATGCGGTCGGCGTCGCCGATCTGACGCTGCACGGTCCGGTCCGACACCCGCAGCGCCGCGGCGATGTCGGCCGCGACCGACCGGTGCGCGAGTTCGGCGTCGGAGCGCGTGTATGCCGTCGCCGCCCAGTCCTGCGCGATCACCGCGGCCTGCGCGAACAGCTGCGCCTCGCGCGCCTGCAACGAGGCGATCTGCGCCCGCACGTCCACGACTTCATCCACGATCGGCCGCAACCGCACTGCGGCCACCGCTGCCGGAGTCGCAACCGTCGTCGTCATGCGAACATCATCACACCAACCTCGGACATCCGTTCGAAGGTGTGGAGGTGGTCCCGCCTATCGCACAGGTCGATCCCCGGCGCGGGGCCCGCGCTACCGGTAGTTGATGAACTGAAGGTCGACGTCGAGGTCGGCGGCCTTCAGCAGACGCTGCACCTCTTGCAGGTCGTCGCGCGACTTCGACTGCACGCGCAGTTCGTCGCCCTGGATCTGCGACTTGACGGACTTGGGGCCCTCGTCGCGGATGATCTTCGAGATCTTCTTCGCGTTCTCGGAGGAGATGCCGTCCTTGATCGTGGAGACGATCCGGAACTCCTTGCCGCTGGCGGCCGGCTCGCCGGACTCGAGGCTCTTGAGCGAGATCCCGCGCTTGATGAGCTTGGTCTGGAAGACGTCCAGCACCGCCTTGGCCCGCTCCTCGGAGTTCGCCTTGATCAGCACGGCCTCGCCGGACCACTCGATCGAGGCCCCGGTCCCCTTGAAGTCGTAGCGCTGCTCGACCTCTTTGCGCGCCTGGTTCAGCGCGTTGTCGGCCTCCTGGTGGTCAACCTTGCTCACGATGTCGAACGACGAATCAGCCATGGCGGGAAGTCTAGCGAGGTGGATGCCGTCGCACCCGTCGCCGGAAAGAGCCGGGCTGCAAGCGGTTTCAGCATCCGTCAAAAGTCACGGCCTGATATCGAACACCAGAGAGTGTTTGCGAGATCGGGCTCGGTGACGTAGAAATGTAAGCGCTTGCAGAATCTGCTGCAGGTCAGAAGGACGGACTTCTACGTGCCGCGGGGCCGAGAGTCCGCAACCAGGTACTCAAGAGAGGCACACACCAATGAAGGTGAACAAGAGGAGCATCGTCGGCTTCGCCGCGATCGCCGCGGTTTCCGCGCTCGCTCTTACCGGTTGCGCCGGTGGCGGCGACAACGGCGGCGGCAGCACCGACGGCGGCGACAACGGCGGCGGGGACACCACGCCCATCACCGTCTGGGTCGACATCGAGCGCAAGCCCGCTCTCGAAGAGGTCGCGGCGTCCTTCACCGAGGACACCGGCATCGACGTCGAGCTGGTCACCAAGGACTTCGCGACGGTCGACCAGGACTTCATCAGCCAGGTCCCGACCGGCGAGGGCCCCGACATCATCGTCAGCCCCCACGACAAGCTCGGCGCGTACGTCGCGGCCGGCGTGGTCGCGCCGCTCGAGATCGGTGACATCGCCGACCAGTTCGCCGAGTCCGCCATCCAGGCCATGACCTACGACGGCCAGGTCTACGGCGTGCCGTACTCGATCGAGAACGTCGCGCTCGTCCGCAACGCCGACCTGGTCTCGGAGCCCGTCGAGACGTTCGACGAGGTCATCGCGGCGGGCCGCGAAGCCGGCACCAAGTACCCCTTCCTCGTGGGCCTCTCGCCCGAGCAGGGTGACCCGTACCACCTGTACCCGCTGCAGACCTCGTTCGGCTCGCAGGTGTTCGCACAGGCCGAGGACGGCTCGTACGACGCCACCCAGCTGGTGCTGGGCGACGAGGCCGGCATCGAGTTCGCCACCGCCCTCAAGCAGTGGGGCGCCGACGGCATCCTCAACGCCAACATCGACGGCGACAAGGCTCGCGAGTTCTTCCTCGCCGGCGACTCGCCGTACTACCTCACCGGTCCGTGGAACATCCCCGCGATCAGCGAAGGCGGCATCAACTACGCCATCGACCCGCTCCCCAGCGCCGGTGGCGAAGAGGCTCGTCCGTTCGTGGGCGTCAACGGCTTCTTCCTCTCGAGCGAGTCGACCAACGCTCTGGCCGCGACGAACTTCATCGTCAACTACCTGAGCACCGAAGATGCCCAGCTGGCCCTCTACGAGGTCGGCGGGCGCCCGCCGGCACTGACCGCGGCCTACGAGACCGCTGCGGCAGAGGACCCCGACGTCGAGGCCTTCGGCGCCATCGGTGCCACCGGTGACCCCATGCCCGCCATCCCCGAGATGGGTGCCGTGTGGTCCGACTGGGGCAACGCCGAGCTGCAGCTCATCAAGGGCGACGGCGACCCGGCCCAGGTCTGGACGACCGCTGCCGAGAACATCCAGTCCAAGATCGGCGGCTGACACGCGAAAGCGAGGCGGGCGGGGTCTGTTCCAGACCTCGCCCGCCTCACTATCCTGATCCCACGGAATGCGAAGGAGCGTCCCACCGATGGCTGACGTCAAGACCGCGGCTTCTCGCCGAACCGCACCCGCCCCCCCCGGTGGCAACCTCTTCCGGCCGAATCGCAAACTCACCTCCGGCGGGCTCGTCGCCCTGCTGGTGAAGGTGATCCTGCTCGGCATCATCGACGCCCTGGCCGTCTTCGGCATCTGGGTGCTCATCGCCGACGAGAACTGGATCGCCGCGGCAGTCTTCCTGCTCGTCATCATCGGGGTCAACTACATCTACCTGCGCCCGGGCCTGCTGCCGGGCAAATACCTCACACCGGGACTGGCGTTCCTCGCCGTGTTCCAGATCTTCGTGATCATCTACACCGGCTACATCGCCTTCACGAACGCCGGTGACCAGCACAACACCACGAAGGATGCCGCGATCGAGCAGATCGTGCGCACCTCCCAGGTGCGCGTACCGGACTCCCCGACCTACCGCGTCCAGGTCCTCGAGCAGCTCGGGCAGTACGGCTTGCTGGTCACAGACCCCGACGGCCAGACCCTGTTCGGCACGAACGACCAGCCGCTGGACGAGGTCTCGGGCGTGCCGGCCGGCTGGAACGAGCTCAACCTCAGCCAGATCGTCAGCAACCAGGACGCCATCCTCGCGCTGAGCGTGCCTGTCTCGGACGACATCAACGACGGCGCGCTGCGAACGCCCGACGGGCAGAGCGCCTACATCTTCACCTCGAACCTCGAGTACGACGAGGCCGCCGACACCTTCACCAACCGCGACACCGGCGTCGTCTACGCCGACGACGGCAGAGGCGACTTCCGCGCCGAGGACGGGTCCAAGCTGACTCCGGGCTGGCGCGTGGTGATCGGCTGGGACAACTTCGCGTTCGCCTTCACCAACGACCAGATCCGCGACCCGCTGCTGCGCGTGACCATCTGGACGTTCGTCTTCGCAGCCGGGTCCACCCTCGTCTGCTTCGCGCTCGGGCTGTTCCTGGCGATCGTCCTGAACCACCCGACGCTGCGCGGCAAGAAGATCTACCGGATCCTCGTGATCCTGCCCTACGCCTTCCCCGCGTACCTGACGGGCCTGGTGTGGGCGGGCATGCTCAACCAGGAGTTCGGCTTCATCAACCAGGTCATCTTCGGCGGCGCCCAGATACCCTGGCTCTCCGATCCATGGCTGGCGAGGCTCTCGGTGATCCTCGTCAACATGTGGCTCGGCTACGGGTACATGTTCCTGGTGTGCACCGGCGCCCTGCAGTCGCTGCCGGACGACATCGTCGAGGCGGCCAAGATGGACGGCGCCGGCGCGTGGAAGACGTTCACCGCCGTGAAGCTGCCGCTGCTGTTCGTCGCCGTGGCGCCGCTGCTGATCGCCACCTTCGCGTACAACTTCAACAACTTCGGCGTGATCTACATGCTGACGCGAGGCAACCCGCGCTTCACCGACACGACGCTGGACATCGGCGCCACCGACATCATGATCACGATGGTCTACAAGGTGGCGTTCGGCGGCGGCGGCGGGCGCGACCTGGGCCTGGCATCGGCTCTGTCGATCCTGATCTTCATCATCGTGACGGTGGTGGCGATCGTCAGCTTCCGGCAGACCAAGGCACTGGAGGACCTGAACTGATGAGCGAGAAGATCGCACCGGGCGCCGGGTTCTCGGACGCCGTGGTCAAGGGAGCGGCCGTCGTCACCGACGACCGCGTCGAGCCGCCGCAGAACAGGCGGAGCGCCAAGAGCTGGTTCGTCGACACCGGGTGGCGTCACCTGGTGGCGTGGGCGGCGATCGTCTACGCGCTGTTCCCGCTGCTGTACATCCTGTCGGTGTCGGTGAACCCCATCGGCACCCTGACCGGATCCAACGTGCTGTTCCAGCGCTTCGACCCGCAGAATTACATCCGCCTGTTCACCGATCCGAGCGTCCCCTACGGCCGCTGGTACGTGAACTCGCTGTTCATCGCCGTCATCACCAGCGTCCTCACGGTGCTGCTGTGCGCGCTCGGTGCGTACGCGTTCTCGCGCATGCGGTTCAAGGGCCGTCGCTTCGGCCTGGTGACGCTGCTGGTGATGCAGATGTTCCCGCAGCTGCTGGCCATCACCGCCATCTTCCTGCTCATGATCCAGATCGGCGACGTCTTCCCGGCCATCGGCCTGGGCACGCACGCGGGCCTGATCATGATCTACCTCGGCGGCGCGCTGGGCGTGAACACGTTCCTCATGTACGGCTTCTTCAACACCGTCCCGTCGGCCATCGACGAGGCGGCGAAGATCGACGGCGCCGGTCACGCCCGCGTGTTCTTCACGATCATGCTGCCGCTGGTCACGCCGATCCTGGTGGTCGTGGGCCTGCTGAGCTTCATCGGCACGATCGGCGAGTTCGCGATCGCGAGCGTCGTGCTCACCAATCCCAGCCAGCAGACCGTCGCCATCGGGCTGTTCCAGCTCGTGTCGGGATTCCAGTCGCAGAACTGGGGCATCTTCTGCGCCGGCGCCGTCCTGGCCGCCCTGCCGGTGATGGTGTTCTTCCTCATGTCGCAGCGCTACATCGCCGGTGGGCTCGTCAGCGGCTCGGTCAAGTAACAACCGGGCCGCCGCGTGACGCTCCTGCCGCACCACGACGGCTCGCCCCTCTACGTCTCGACGCAGACGCCGGTGCTCGGCGAGACGGTCACGGTGCGCCTGCGGGTGCCCGCCTCGTACGGTCCGATCGTCGAGGTGGGCACCCGCTCCAACCCCGACCACGAACCCGAGTGGACCCGCGCGGTCCGCGCCGGCACCGCCGACGGGTGGGAGTGGTGGGACGCGCCGGTGACGGTGCGCAACCCCCGGCACGGGTACCGGTGGGTGCTTCGGCACGCGGACGGCCGCGTCGAATGGCTGAACCAGACCGGCATCCATTCGATCGAAACGCTGGATGCCGAGGACTTCGCCCTCGTGGCAGACCCGCCGCCCCCGGCGTGGATGGCCGATGCGGTGATGTACCAGGTGTTCCCCGACCGGTTCGCGCGGTCGGCCGCCGCCGCCGGGCGCGAGACGCCGGAGTGGGCGATCCCGGCTGAGTGGACCGACCCCGTCGACCCGCTGTTCCCCGGGCGGTCGCAGCAGTTCTACGGCGGCGACCTCGACGGCATCACCGGCAAGCTCGACCATCTGGCCGGGCTCGGGGTCAACCTGCTGTACCTGACCCCCGTCTTCCCGGCGGCGTCGAACCACCGCTACGACGCCTCGAGCTTCGATCACGTCGACCCGCTGCTCGGCGGCGACGAGGCGCTGATCCGCCTGGTGTCCGCGGCCCACGCCCGCGGCATCCGGGTGATCGGGGATCTGACGAGCAACCATTCCGGCGACCGGCACGAGTGGTTCCAGTCGGCACTCGGGCACCCGGGCGCCCCCGAAGAGGACTTCTACTACTTCACCGACGACGCCAACACCGAGTACCACTCGTGGCTCGGCACGCCGACGCTGCCGAAGTTCAACTGGGCGTCGCAGGAGCTGCGGAACCGCTTCATCGAGGGCGACCAGTCGGTCGTGGCGAAGTGGCTGAAGGCGCCGTTCCACCTGGACGGCTGGCGCATCGACGTCGCCAACATGACCGGACGCCTGGGCGACATCGACCTCAACGCCGAGGTGCGGCAGCTGCTGCGGCGGACGATGATCCAGATCAACCCCGACACGATGCTCGTCGCCGAGTCCACCAATGACGCCACGAGCGACCTGCAGGGCGACGGCTGGCACGGTGCGATGACGTACCCGGCGTTCACGCGGCCGCTGTGGGCGTGGCTGAGCGAGCCGACCGGAGCCCCGTACCTCACCGCCGACGGCGAAGAGCGCACGGAGCCCTGGTACTTCGGCCTGCCGATCGGCGGCATCCCGCGCTACACCGCCCGCCAGTTCGCCGACGCCGTCGTGCGGTTCGCCGGCGGCATCCCGTGGCGGGTGCGCCTGGGCAACATGCAGCCGCTCGACAGCCACGACACCGGCCGCTTCGCCACCCACGCCGCCCCGGGCACGATCCCCGTCGCCGTGGGCCTGTCGATGACGATGCCCGGGATGCCGGTGGTCTTCGCCGGCGACGAGTTCGGCCTGCCCGGGGTCGACGGCGAGATGAGCCGCACCCCGATGCCGTGGGGGACCGAGTCCGAGCCCGAGGTCGCCGAGCGGCTGGCGCTGTACCGGGATCTCATCCGGCTGCGGCGGGAGCACCCCGCGCTCGCCGTCGGAGGGATGCGGTGGCTGCACGTCGACGACGACGCCGTCGCGTTCGTCCGCGAGACGCAGGACGAGACGATCCTCGTCCTCGCCGCGCGTGGCCACGTCGACGCCGAGCTGCCCGCCGGCGCGGTCGAGGCGTCGAGTGCCGAGGTCCTCTACGGCGACGCGACCCTCGCGGTCGCCGAGGACGGCGGCGTGCTGCTGTCGGCCGACGGCCCCGTCTTCGCGGTGTGGCGGCTGGCGGGCGTGGACGCTCCCGCCGCAGCCGCGGTGCCGCAGCTCGACGAGCCGGACCTCGCGACGGCCGACGACGCGACCCCGGCGGGCGACGTCGAGGCACGGTGACGGCGCGGCTGAGGCTGCGGCATCCGCGGATCTTCCGCCGCATGGCGCCCCCGCTCGTACACTGAGGGTCGAGGTGATGCCATGCGTTCGCTGACCGAGGAGCAGATCCGCGCGTCGTTCGTCAACGGCTCGGCCGACGAGCTGAGACTGCTGACGGTGCCGCACGACTTCCCGCTGGTGGAGTGGGACCACCAGGACTTCTACGCGTGGCGCGATCCGCGCACCCGCGGACGCGGGTACCTGGTGACCGAGGTCGACGGGGAACCCCGCGGGATCGTGCTGCGGGCCTCGGAGGGCTCGTCGCAGGCCCGCGCCGCGATGTGCAACCTGTGCCACACGATGCAGCCGGCGGATCAGGTCTCGCTCTTCAGCGCCCGCAAGGCCGGTCGCGCGGGTGAGCACGGCGACAGCATCGGCACGTACATCTGCGCCGACCTGTCGTGCCACGAGAACGTCCGCCTCGCGGCGCCCCTCGCGCCCAACGAGGTGCGGGCGAGCGTCGACATGCGCATCGACGGCACCCGCCGCCGCACCGAGGCCTTCGTCGGCCGCGTACTCGAAACAGCAGGGAGCAGGACATGACCGGACCGGTGGTGGTGATCGGCGACGCACTCATCGATGAGCTGCGCGACGACAGCGGCGTCCGCGAGTTCGTCGGCGGAGCCGCCCTCAACGTCGCGGTCGGACTGTCGCGGCTGGGAGTCTCGACCGCGCTCATCGCGATGGTCGGCGACGACGAGGCGGGCGATCACATCCGCAGCTTCCTCGCCGACTTCGGTGTGCGGCTGATCCCGACCGCATCGCCGCTGGGCACCGCGCGCGCCGTGAGCACGCGCAGCGGCGGCGGCGAGCCCGAGTACGTCTTCAACGAGGCGTCGCAGCGGCGCCGCATCCGCTACGGCGACGCCGAGCGCGCAGCCATCGCCGAGGCGCCGCTCGTGGCCATCAGCTGCATCGCCCTCGACGACCTCGCACAGACGCGTGAGCTCGGCGAGGTGCTCAGCGCCACGGGCGTCCGATTCGCGATCGACCCGAACCCGCGCAGCGGCATGCTCTCGGACCGCGCGGAGTTCGTACGCGGCTTCGAGGGGCTCGCCGCCTCGGCGACCCTCGTCAAGGTCGGCGAGGACGACGCGACGCTGCTGTACGGCGAACCGCTCGACGCGCTGCGGGCGCGGCTGGTCGATCTCGGGGCGGGAGCGGTCCTGGCGACGTACGGCTCGGCGGGCGCGGCGATCGAGGCCGGGGGCGCGGTCGTGAATCGACCGATCTCGGCTCTGCCCGGGCGCATCGTCGACACCATGGGAGCGGGCGATGCCGCGTTCGCAGCCACCCTCGCCGCACTGCTCGACCGCTCGCCCGGCAACCAGGACGAATGGGGGGACGTGCTGCAGTACGCCATGGACGTCGCCGCCGCGACGTGCCGCTTCGAGGGCGCTCTGCTGCGCCTGCCTCGCGTGCTCGGGGACGACGACATCGACCGCATCGGCACCTGACGCCGCCGGGCCGCCTCGATTTCGGAGCACGGGCCGGGACAGAGTAGGATTGTTGATCGCGCCTCTGGTCGACTGAGAAAGCCGGGCGGGTGCGCACCTGGCGAGTTACCCAAGCGGCCAAAGGGATCTGACTGTAAATCAGCCGGCGTAGCCTTCGGGGGTTCGAATCCCTCACTCGCCACCGATTTCGAGGGGCTCCGCATCAGCGGAGCCCCTCGGTCGTTCCCGGGGTTCCGTCGGCGGCATCCCGTCGCGGGGTGGCCGCGTGCCAGGATGGTCGGGCGGGTGACGGCACCCGCGGAAGAGGGAACGCCATGAACGCGCCAGACCACACGACGCCGGTGACCGAACGCTCCGACGCGTCCACGTCGCCGTTGCTGCGCGCCGCGATCTGGGTCGCCATCGGCGCGCTCATCGCCGCCGCGATCGTCTGCGTGGTGTGGGTGCTGATCGGCTCGCAGAACGGGATCGTCGGGCGCGCGTTCCTCACGATCCTGCTGCTCGTCGGCTTCGCCGGCGTGGCGATCCTCGACGCACACCTGGCGCCTCGGCGTCCCGCATGGTTCGCTCTGGCGAGCATGGCGTCATGGGTGGCGGCCCTGCTCATCGGGGCCGTGCTCATCTGGATGCCGGAGCGCTACTCGTGGGGCGGCTTCACCCGCTTCGTGCAGTTCCTGCTGATCGTGCTCATCCTGCAGCTCGCGCTCCTGCACGTGCGGCTGTACGCCAAGGCGTTCCAGCGCTACGTCACCCCGTTCACGCAGACCGTCGCGATCGTCACGATCTCGCTCGTCGTCGCCCTGGCCGCCCTGCTCATCGTGCCGCTCGTGGTGAACGAGTGGGTCGACTTCCCCGAGCTGTACTGGCGCATCGTCGTGGCCGCGGCGATCCTCGCGGCGGTGGGCACCGCCCTCATCCCGCTGGTCAATGTGCTCTTCGCACCGAAGAAGCAGCAGGCGTTCCCGGGGCCGGCCTACGGTCATGCCCCCGCGGTCCCCGCCACCGCGCACGCGAATCAGCCCGCGGCAGCCGTCCCGGCCGCGGCACCGTCCCCGACGGCGGCGAACCCCGACGACACCGGCGAGCTGCTGCCGTGGCCGACCTTCGTCGACGGCGCCACGCCCCTGCCGATGATGCCCGACGGGTCGCCCGACTGGGGTGCCTACTACACCGGCTACCCGTCCGAGGGCGCTCAGGTCTTCGGATACCCGCAGCCCGCGCCCTACGGATCCCAGCCGGATGCCGCGCCGCCGGTTCCGGCCAGCCCCGCACCGCCCGTCCCGCCCGCCCCCGCGGTCCCGCCGGCGCCGTCGACCGCGGAAGAGCCGGCACCCCGCCCCGCCGCTCCGCCGGCTCCCGCACCCGAGGGCTTCCCGCCGCCCCCGCCCCTGCCGCCGCGCCCGTAACCCCGATCAGCGGTCGAGGATCTCGAGCGCTGCCATCGCGGCGTTGTGTCCGCCGATGCCGCTGACCGCGCCGCCGCGCCGAGCGCCCGATCCGCACAGCAGCACCGCCGCGTGTTCCGTCTGCACGCCCCACCGCCGGGCCGGGGAATCCAGCACGTCCGCGTCGTCGGCCCAGGGCCACGACAGAGGCCCATGGAAGATGTCGCCGGAGGTCATACCCAGGTCGTCCTCGAGGTCCGCCGTCGTGCGCACCTCGATGCAGGGGCTTCCGTCGGGGGCCACGAGGACGCAGTCGTCGATCGGTTCGGCCAGCACGGAGTCGAGCGAGCCACGAGCCGCAGCCAGCAGCTCGCTGCGCGCGGCATCCCTGTCGGCGCGAGCCACCAGGCGGTGCGGCACCTGCAGCCCGAACAGGGTCAGCGTCTGCGCGCCCTGCCCACGCAGGTCGGGGCCGAGGATCGTCGGGTCGGTGAGGGAATGGCAGTAGATCTCGGCCGGCAGCGGGTCGGGGACCCGCCCCGCGGTCGCGGCTGCGTGGGCGGCATCGAGCTGGGTGAGCGTCTCGTTGATGTGGAAGGTGCCGGCGAAAGCCGCCTCGGCGGCGACGCGCTCGTCGCGGAGGCGGGGGAGTCGACGCAGCAGCATGTTGACCTTCACCTGCGCGCCCTCGGGCTGCGCCCCTCCGGCCGGCGCGGTCTCGGCTGAGCCGGCCGATGCGGCATCCGAGCCCCCCAGCAGACGGGCCAGCACCGCCGGACCGACACCGCTCAGCACCAGCCGCGCGTGCACGTGCTCCCCGCCCGCGAGGGTCACCTCGCCGTCGGGCGTCACCGACTCGACCTCGACCCGGGTCCTCAGCTCTGCGCCGGCCTCGCGCGCGGCCCGGGCGAGCTCGCCGCTGACGGCGCCCATGCCGCCCACGGGCACATCCCAGTCGCCGGTGCTGCCGCCGATCACGTGATACAGGAAGCAGCGGTTCTGGCGCAGGTCCGCCTCGTCCGCGGCGGCGAACGTGCCGATGAGGCCGTCGGTGAGGGCGATGCCACGCGCGAGATCCGTAGCCAGGGCTCCGCGGACCATGCCGCCGAGCGGGTGCTCGACGAGTTCGCTCCAGAGCCGGTCGTCGCCGAGCCGTTCCCGGATGCTGCGCGCTGACGTCAGCGGCTCGGTCACCGTCGGGAACAGCAGTCGGGCCAGCGGTGCCAGTCGGTCGTAGAACGCCGCGAACCGCCCGGCCTCGGCCTCGTCGCCGGTCGTGCGCACGAAGGACGCGGCTGTGGCTGCGGCATCCCGCGTGTCGACGAGGACACCGCGCGTGGTGTCGGCCGGATCGGGGGTGTACGAGGAGTAGCGGCGCCGCAGCAGGGTGAGGCGCAGGCCGAGATCGTCGATGATCTGCCGGGGGAGGAGGCTCACGAGGTAGGAGTAGCGCGAGAGGCGCGCGTCCACGCCCGGCCACGGCCGTTCCGAAACGGCAGCGCCGCCGACATGGTCCAGACGCTCGAGCACGACCACGGAGCGACCGGCGCGCGCGAGGTAGGCCGCGGCGACGAGGGCGTTGTGGCCGCCGCCGACGATCGCGACGTCGTAGGTGCGGCGAGCGGGGGCGGAGGCCTCGGGCATGGTCACACGGTAACAACCGGCGGGCGTAGCGTGGGGGTGTGACCTCACCCGCCGACCTGCAGCAGCTCGCCGTCGAGATCGCCCGCGAGGCCGGTGACCTCGCACGTCGCCGCCGATCCGAGGGCGTCTCGATCGCGGCGACCAAGTCCGCCGTCGCCGACATCGTCACCGAGGCCGACCGCGAGGTCGAGCAGCTGATCCGGGAGCGTCTCGCTCGCGCGCGGCCCGAGGACGGCTTCCTCGGCGAGGAGTCCGGCGCCGAACGAGGCACGAGCGGCATCACCTGGGTGGTGGATCCAATCGACGGCACGGTCAACTACGCCTACGGCATCCCCTCGTACGCCGTCAGCATCGCCGCCGTTTCGGGGGAGCCCGACCCCGCGACGTGGGATGCCGTCGCGGGCGCCGTCTTCAATCCGGCCAGTGGCGAGCTCTTCCGAGCGGCGCGGGGCGAGGGTGCCTGGCTCGGCGATGAGCGACTCGCGGTCAACGCCGAGCCCACCGCTGCCGGCGCGCTGCTGGCTACCGGATTCGGCTACGACCCCACGACCCACGCCGGCGACCTCGCGCGCGTCGCGCGGGTGATGCCGCTCGCACGCGACCTGAGACGCATCGGCGCGGCATCCCTCGACTTCGCCTTCGTTGCGGCCGGACGACTGGACGGATACTTCGAGCCCGGGCTGCAGCCGTGGGACCACGCCGCCGGTGCGCTCCTGGTCGAAGAAGCCGGGGGCCGCGTGTGGCGCGAAGGGGGAACCGCCGTCCGCCGGCTGTTCGTCGCCGCGGGGCCGGGCCTTTTCGACAGGCTGTGGCGTGCGGCATCCGGAGCCGCGTGAGGGCGTCCGGCCGGGGCCGAAGCTGAAAACCCTGTTACCGTTCGGTTTCGTACATGGCATTCCCAGTCGGCCTTGGGTAGTGTTTACCCGATCGTTACTTTCGTCGCCCGCACGGCGTGAGTGATTTCCTCCCTCCGAGTACGCCCCTCGCTCGCCCGAGCGACACGACCCGAGAGTCCCACCCCGCTTTGCCTCTTGATACCCCTCTGGCTGCCCTTGCGCCTACGCGCCGTTCCAGCCGAACCGCCGCCACGCCTGTCCAGGTGACCGTGGAGCGCGTCGAGGTATCGCGAGCCGAACTGCGCCGTCGCGTGGCGGACACCGGCTCCACGGCCTCCCTGCCCGACCGCATCGACCTCCCGCAGGACGTCGAGCCGGCTCCCGCGCCTGCTGCCGAGGCCGCTCCCGCGATCGTCGTGCCCACGTCGCGTCGTGCGCGCCGCGCCGCCGGACCCGCGGTGACAGCGGGCCAACCGGCGCCCCCCGTCGTCGATGAGGTCGACGCCACCGGGCCCGACACGGCCGAAGTACAGGCCGTCCGCCTGGACGTTCCCGTCGTCGACGCCGACACCGGCGCGATGACCGCACTTCCCGAGCCGCCGCTCGGTCGCCGAGCCCGCCGGGTGCGTCCTCAGGCTCAGCCCGCGGCCGCGCGTCCCGACGCCGTCCTGGTTCCCGCCGAGCCGTTCGAGCTTCTCGAGCCCTCGGGCCCGGACGCGCCCGCAGACGAGGCCGCCGCTGATGACCAGGACGCGGCAGCCCCGGCATCCGATGTCGACGCCTTCGCCGCCGCGGTGGCCCTCTTCTCGTTCACCGGTGAGACCCCGGTACAGGCTCCGGCCTCGGTTCCGGCGGCCCCCGTGTCGGCCCAGACCGTCGTCGCGCACACCGCGCCGCGCACGTTCCGCGGACGCAAGGTGCTCAAGAACGTCGCCACGGCGTCGTTCTCGGTGGGGGTCATGGGCATCGTCGGGCTGCTGACCGTCGGCATGACGACGCCCGCTGAGGCCGTCGCGGCCGCCAACGGCGCTGAATCGGCTGTCACAGTCGTCGCCCCCGGTGACACCGAGGCCGGCATCGCCGCCGACGAGATCCAGGCGTACGTCACCCCTTCGGGTACCGAGAGCGTCGACCTCACCCGTACCGAGAAGTACGACACGCTCACGATGGCCGAGATCGCGTCGGAGTCAGGCATCCAGAACTTCTCCAACTTCTTCGTCAACGACCCCAACGCCGAGATCCAGTGGCCGTTCGCGGTCGGCGTGCCGATCAGCTACGGCTTCGGCATGCGCTCCGGTCGCATGCACGAGGGCGTCGACTTCACCCCCGGCGCGGGTTCGCCCATCCAGGCGATCGCCGACGGCGTGGTGCGCGAGGCGACGACCGCGGGCGGCGCCTACGGCGTGCACGTGATCATCGACCACGAGATCGACGGCCAGCTCGTCTCGAGCCACTATGCGCACATGGAGTACGGCTCGCTCAAGGTCGAGCCCGGCCAGAAGGTCACGGTCGGCACGATGCTCGGAACGACGGGCAACACCGGGCGCTCGTTCGGCGCCCACACGCACTTCGAGATCCTGATCAACGGAACCACGGCGATCGACCCGATTCCGTGGCTTCGGCAGTACGCCGGAGGCTGACCCGCGATTCAGCAGGATGCCGCGGCTCTGGTATTCTCTTCTAGTTGCCTGCTCGCAGGCAGCACGCCCCGATAGCTCAGTGGCAGAGCACTTCCATGGTAAGGAAGGGGTCGTCAGTTCAATCCTGACTCGGGGCTCGCAGCATCCATCGACGCGACGCGGATGCCGTGCGGCGGGGTAGCTCAGTTGGTGAGAGCGCACGACTCATAATCGTGAGGTCGCGGGTTCAAGCCCCGCTCCCGCTACAGACTCAAACCCCCGGTTAGCCGGGGGTTTTGTCGTTCGGGCGTAGTGGTCGTTCCCGAGCGCGGACTGTCAGCGCGGCGCCGGGTCGGCCGCGCAGGCCGGTGGGTCGTCTGCCGGGGCCGGGTCTGCGGCGCACCCGTCGGCCGTCACGGCGAGGCGCCGGTCGGGGTCGAGCTTGTCGAGGATCGCATAGGAGATCTCTGACAGCCGTTCGGCTCCACCGTCACCGAGTCCGTCGAAGATCATGCGGCGCACGGCCTCGTCGTGTCGGGGGCGGCTGGCTTCATAGGCACGCTCGCCGGCGGGCGTCAGCAGCGCGTTGGTGGCGCGGCCGTCCTCCTCGCATGCCGCGCGGAGGACGAGCCCCTTCCGCTCAAGACTCGTCACCACGCGTGAGAGGCGGGGGAGTGTGGCGTTGGTCCGCGCCGCGAGTGCGCTCAGGCGCAGACGACCCGCGTCGGCCTCGTGGAGGGCTTCCAGGAGGGTGAACTCGAAAGACGTGATGCCCTCGGCGGCCAGTTCCCGGTCGAGGGCGGTCGGCAGCAGTTCGAGGAGGGCGCGAAGGCGCGCGATCGCGACGCGTTCGTCCTGCTGAAGCTCCGGCATTCCTCGATCATAGCAAAGGTTGCATGTACAAGCATCTTGTGTTAGTTTCATGTACAACCAACCCGTATCCCGCGGATGAACGAGAAAGAGGACAGCATGACCAGCTTCACCATCATCGGAACCGGCAGCATGGGCGGCGCCATCGGCGGCGTGCTGGCAGCCGGCGGCAACGACGTCACCCACATCGCGCGCGAAGAGATCGGAACGGCCGCACTGGCCGGCGACATCGTCGTCCTCGCTGTGCCGTACCACGCGGTGGACGGCATCGTCGCGGCGTACGGCGATCAGCTTCGCGGCAAGACGATCGTCGACATCACCAACCCGCTCAACTTCGAGACCTTCGACTCGCTCGTCGTGCCCGTCGGAAGCTCGGCGGCCGCCGAGATCCAGGCCACGCTGCCCGGCAGTTCCGTGTTGAAGGCCTTCAACACCAACTTCGCCGCGACCCTCGGCAGCAAGCAGGTAGGCGGTCTTCCCACGACCGTCGCCGTCGCCGGGGACGACGCGGACGCCAAGCAGGCACTCATTTCGGCGATTACCGCCGGCGGAGTGGCGGCCATCGATGCCGGGTCGCTCGCCCGGGCCCACGAGCTCGAGGCCCTCGGGTTCCTGCAGCTCACACTCGCCGTGGGCGAGAAGATCGGCTGGACCGGCGGTTTCGCCGTCGCAGCCTGACGCACAATTACCGGTGGGGCCGCTTGCGGCCCCACCCCGGACAGGGAAGACGCCATGACCGCCGAGACAGACGACCGCATCCTCCACCCCGAGACCTCGATGGGCGCCGTCACCCTGCGCGTGGGGGACCTCGAGGGGATGTCGGAGTACTACTCCCGCGCCTTCGCGATGGAGCCCCTCGAGGAGCGCGCCCGAGCCCGCGAAGTGCATCGCGTTCTCGGGCGCGGCGACACTCCGCTGCTCCGGCTGATCCACACGCCCGCCCTGCCCGCCGTGGACCCGCGCCAACCCGGCCTGTTCCACACCGCCTTCCTCTTCGGCGACGCCGAGAGTCTGGCAGCGACGGTGTACCGCGCTGCGCAGCATCCGAGAAGCCGCTTCGCCGGATCGAGCGATCACCTCGTGAGCGAGGCGTTCTACTTCACCGATCCGGAAGGCAACGGCGTCGAGCTGTACACAGACCGCCCGCGTGAGCAGTGGGTGCGGCGTGGAAATCAGATCGAGATCACGACCGGCTATCTCGATCCCAACGAGTACCTGAAGCGGCACCTCACCGAGACCGCGGTGGATGCCGGACCCGCCCTCGCGGGACGTGTCGGCCACGTGCACCTCCAAGTGGGAGATCTCCCCACCGCCCGGAAGTTCTATGTGGACGCGCTCGGCTTCGAGACCACGCAGAGCCAGTACCCGGGCGCCCTGTTCGCGTCGGCCGGTGGCTACCACCACCACATCGCGATGAACATCTGGAACAGCGCGGGCTCCGGTCCTCGCGCTGCCGGGCTGGGGCTGGGAGATGTCGCGGTGACCGTGCCGACGGCATCCGAGCTCGATGCCGTCGCCGCGCGGCTCGCGGCTCACGGAATCGCCTTCCGCCGGGACGGGCGCTCGGTGATCGCGACCGATCCGTGGGGGACGCAGGTGACCCTGGCGCTTCCGGATCTGTCGACGGAGGAGCTGCTGAGCCGCTGACCCTGCGTGATCGCCTGTGGATAGCGGCGGCCGGCCGATATACCGCCCCCTAGGCTGTGGGAATGGACTTCCTCGCCACCGTCGGTCTCATCGTCCCCATCGTGATCATCGCCATCGTGGCGCTGGTCCTCTTCTTCATCGGTCTGCTGGTCTTCCGCGCGTGGTATCGCGTGGCCAAGGCCGACGAGGCCCTCGTCATCGTCGGAAAGACCCAGAAGGGCGCGGACGGCGTATCGTCCCGCATCTCGGTGATCACCGGCGGCGGCGCGATCGTCAATCCGATCACCCAGCGCGCCGAGCTCGTCTCGCTGCGCGCGCGGCAGATCAAGATGGAGCCGGTCGCGCAGTCCTCGAACGGCGTCACGGTGACCGTGAGCGGTGTCGCGCTGGTGAAGATCGGGTCGGACCCCGAAGCGGTGCGCCGTGCCGCGGAGCGCTTCGCGTCGCAGGACAAGGCCATCGAGCAGTTCACGACCGAGCAGCTCGAGGGCGCGCTCCGCGGCGTGGTGGCCACGCTCACCGTCGAAGAGCTCATGCGCGATCGTCAGCGACTGTCGGACCAGATCGCCGAGGGCATCAAGAACGACCTCTCGAGCCAGGGCCTCATCCTGGACTCGTTCCAGATCCAGGGCATCACCGACTCGAACGGGTACATCTCCGCGCTGGGAGCGACGGAGGTGCAGCGCGTCAAGCGCGAGGCCGAGGTCGCTGAGATCGACGCCCGCCGCGAGATCAAGCGTCGCGAGCTGTCGACGAGCGAGGCGACCCTCGTCGAACAGACCGCCTACGACAAGAACACCGCCGCATCGCAGGCCGAGGTCGGTCGCGCGAACGCCGAGGCCGAGCAGGCCGAGGCGCTGGCCAAGGCGCAGGCGGAGCAGGGCGTCCTGCAGCAGCGCGCCGAGAACCGGCAGGCCGAGCTGGACGCCGAGGTCAAGCGCGTCGCCGATGCCCGACTGTACGAGCGTCAGCGGGCAGCCGACGCCGAGGCCTACGAGCAGGTGAAGGCCGCCGAGGCCCGCGCCCAGATCGCCGAGGAGGAGGCCAAGGCCACGCGCCTGCGCGCGGAAGCCGACGCCGAGGCCGTGCGGCTGGCCGGACAGGCGAAGGCCGACGCGCTCGAGGCCGAGGCCGCGGCCCTCGCCCGCAACCAGGAGGCGCTGCTGGCGCAGCGCGCCCTCGACGCCCTGCCGCAGGTCATGGCCGAGTACGCCAAGGGCTTCGACAAGGTCGGCTCGATCACCGTCCTCGGCGGCGACGGGGCGTCCTCGCACCTGGCGGGCGAGTCGGCCACGGGTCTGCGTTCGGTGTTCGACTCGGTGAAGGCGGCGACCGGTCTCGACATCGCCGCGATCATCCAGGGCCGCACCGTCGGCGAGGGGATCGGCGCCGGCATGGCGGCCGAGCGCGCGACCGTCAGTGCCGGCGCCGGTGCGGCCGCGCCGGCGAACCCGGCGTCCTCGGAGTGACGCACATCACCTCGAACGGGGCGCCGCACCCCGCACGCGCGGTCACGGTGATCGGCGCGGGAATCTCGGGCCTCGCGTGCGCGCGGGCGCTGCAGGCGACGGGCACGCCTGTCCGCGTGCTCGATCGCGGGCGACGGGTCGGCGGGCGGATGGCCACCCGCACCGTCGGCGGCCGTCCGGTCGACATCGGCGCGGCTTACCTGACGGCCCCGGACGGCGACGGCTTCGCCGATGTCGTGAGCGACTGGACCGAGCGCGGTCTCGCCCGGGAGTGGACGGACACCTTCGCCGTGGCGACGGCATCCGGTGTCTCCGGAACGACCACCGGGCCGATGAGGTACGCGGCGCCCGCGGGCCTGCGCTCGCTCGTCGCGGACCTCGCCGCGGGGCTGGAGGTCGTCAGCGACCGCGTCGTCTCAGCGGTGGCTCCCGGATCGGTGGACGGCGCGTCGGTCGCCGGCGTGGTGCTCGCCATGCCCGCCCCCCAGGCGCGCCGGCTCCTCCCTGACGACTCCCCGCTCGCGCCCGTGCTCGACGCGCGCGCGTTCGAGCCGGTCATCGCGGTGGTGCTTTGCTGGGACGAGCGACGGTGGGCCGCCGACCTGCACGGCACGTTCGTCGACGGCGATCCTGACGTGTCCTTCATCGCCGACGACGGCGATCGCCGTGGGGACGGGGCAGCGGTGCTGGTGGTCCACACGACGGCCGAGCGCGCGCGGCGACACCTCGCCGCCCCGGACGACGCCATCGCTCCGGCGGTCGCGGCAACCCGCCGCATCCTCGGGATCGACCGCGACCCCGACGCCGTGTTCGCCCACCGCTGGACCTTCGCCCGTCCGGCGGACAACGGCGACGAGCCGTACCTGTGGCACGGCGGCATCGGGGTGTGCGGCGACGCGTGGGGCGGCCCCACCGCGGTGCGCACCGCCTGGTCGTCGGGCGACGCCCTCTGCCGGGCCATCGGGGCAGGGTCCGCGATGCCCGGGCGATAGGGTTGCGCTCATGACTACGACGCCTCCCGGGTGGTACGACGACGGACACGGCGCTCTGCGCTGGTGGGACGGCGCGCAGTGGACCGAGCACGTCGCCCAGCCCGACGCGCCCGAGGCATCCGGGACGCACGAGGATGCCGGGACGCAGACCGACACCGCCGGCGACACCCAGGTGCTTCCGCCCGAGGCTGCCGGACCGCTCGACCCCGCCGCCGCGATGGCGACCGGGATGCCGTCGCCCGCCGAGACGCCGGCGTACGGGCCCTACACCGGCGCCGACGGCGGAGCGGACCCGGGGGCGCAGCTGTTCACCGGCGCCTACCCGGGGTACCCCGCCGCCCCGTCCGGCGCGTTCGTCGCCGCGACCGAGCCGAAGAAGTCCAAGCTCTGGATCCTCTGGGTCGTCCTCGGCGTCGTGCTCCTGGGGATCGTGATCGCCGCGGCCGTGGTCATCCCCCTGCTGTTCTTCGGTCTCGCTGCCGGGCAGAGCCAGAGCGGAGGCTCGTCGCAGGCGCCTGCTCCCATCGAGATCGAAGAAGGCGCTGAGGCCGCCGGCGCCGACGAGGAGGCCGCGATCGCGGCGGTGGAACTCTACGACGAGGCCTGGCAGACGGTCGACTGCGACAAGTTCTTCACCGCGACCACCGAGGCCTTCCGCGAGGGTGTCCTCGACCTGACCGACTGCGAGTCGTTCGAGACCGATGCGAGCCTGTTCGCCACCACCGTGCAGGACTACGCCGTGACGATCACGGCGCTCGAAAGCGACGGAGACAGCATCCGCGTGTCGACGTCCGAGACGTACGCGAGCATGTACGACGAGAACGGCCAGCAGACCGAGAGCCTCGAAGAGTACGAGGACCGCCTCGAGTACGTCCTCGTGCCGGCGGACGGCGGCTGGGCCATCGACGACGCCTCGTTCTTCTGATGACCGGGACGGCTGACGAGAGGGTCCTGCCTGCCCGCAACGCGCGCTTCTTCTTGACCTGCGTCGGAGTGGGCCTGCTCGCAGGTCTTCTGTCTGGGCTGTTCGGCGTCGGGGGCGGCACGGTCATCGTGCCCCTGCTCGTCCTCATCCTCGGCTTCGATCAGCGACTCGCCGCCGGGACCTCGCTGGCCGCCATCGTCCCGACGGCCGCGGTCGGCGTCGTCTCGTACGCGCTCACCGGATCGGTGGCCTGGGTCGCTGCGCTCATCCTGGCGGCCGGCGCCGTCGTGGGAGCCCAGTTCGGCACGTGGCTGCTCGCCCGGCTCAGCCAGACCCTGCTGCGCTGGTGCTTCATCGGCTTCCTCGCGGTCGTCATCGTCACCCTGTTCTATGTGATCCCCTCGCGCGAGGTCGGGCTCGAGCTCACCTGGATCACCGGGATCGGCCTGGTCGTGCTCGGTGTGATCACCGGCGTCCTCTCGGGGCTCCTCGGTGTGGGGGGCGGCATCGTCGTCGTGCCGGCGCTCATGATCCTGTTCGGCACGAGCGACCTCGTGGCCAAGGGCACATCGCTGCTGATGATGATCCCGACGGCGATCTCGGGAACCGTGGGAAACATCCGTCGCCGGAACGTCGACCTCGTCGCCGCAGCGGTCGTCGGCCTCTCGGCGTGCACCACGACCGCGCTCGGAGCTTTCATCGCCACGCGCGTCGACCCCTTCGTCGGCAACGTGCTCTTCGCCGCCTTCCTCACCTTCATCGCGGGACAGATGGCATGGAAGGCCGTGCGCGCGCGGCGCCGATGAGGATGACCGAGCCGGAGCGCGGCACCCACGTCGCCGACGCGGGGCAGACGATGAGGTCGGGGTGTCCCGTCAACGCGGCGGCGGAAGCGCTCGGGGACGCCTGGTCGCTCGTCATCCTGCGCGATCTCATGCTCGGTCGGCCGCTGAGGTTCAGCGAGCTGGCGGGCAACTCGCTCGAAGGGATCCCCCGCGGCATCCTCGCCGCTCGGCTCCGGCGGCTCGAGGCGGGCGGCCTCGTGACGAGGACCCGGGTGGCCGGGTCTCGCGGTGAGCACTATGCGCTGACGGATGCCGGGATCGACGTCCTGCCGATCCTGGTGCAGCTGGGCAACTGGGGCATCAAGCACCGGCCGACCTCCCCGCTGCTGCGCGTGCGCACAGAGGTCCTCGCACGCGGCGGGGCCCCGTTCGTCGCGGCGATGATGGCGGAGCTGCGCGAGGCCTACCTCGGTGTTCCCCGGCCCGACCCCACCGAACCCCGCCCGATCGGCCGGATCGCCGAGGCCTACCTGGATGCGAGCATGCGGCTCGCCGACGAGCCGGGGCTGATCGACCGGGCCGCGGATGCCGCTTCGGAGGGCACCGGGGCGCCCGGAGCCCGCTACCTCGTCGTGCCGTACGCGCTGCCGGCGGAGCCGGCCCTGGCCGAGGTGGCGGAGTGGGCCATCGCGCACCTGTCCAGCGGCATCGGCGTCCGGGATCTCGCCGCGGCCGCCCACCTGAGCGAACGTCAGCTGCGTCGTCGTTTCATCGCGGTCTACGGGCGCAGTCCCGGCGATTGGCTGACGGGTGAGCGGGTGCGCATCGCCCGCCACCTGCTGACCTCGACCGGGCTCCCGGTCGACGAGATCGCCGCGCGCGTGGGGTTCGCGACCACCGCGGGCCTGCGGACCGCCTTCGCGCGCGCCGGGCTTCCGTCGCCGCGGGCCTACCGGCGCGCGGCCGAGAGCGAGACGACCGCGGATCGCTCCTGAGCGACCGCCCGACCGCAACGGATCGGACGACCCGCTACGCCGAGCGGGCGCGGTGACGGCGGCATCGGCCACCGTGGAGACGACGGGGCACCACGCCCCCGGAGAGAAGGTTCCCGCATGACCGACCTGACCCTGTACGTCTGGTTCCCCGGCAACGCCGCCGAAGCGCTGACGTTCTATCGCGACGTGTTCGACGGACGGCTCGAACTCCACACGTACGAGGAGTTCGGCCGCACCGACGGTCCGGCCGAGGCCATCGCCCACGGGATCCTGGGCGGTCCCGTGCGGCTGTACGGCACCGACGCCGCAGGCGACGAGCCTTCGGTGTCGCAGACCGGCGTCAGCATGGCGCTTCTGGGCACCGCCGACCCCGAGACGCTGACACGGTGGTTCGACGGGCTGTCGGACGGGGGCACGGTTCTGGACCCGATGCAGAAGCGGCCGTGGGGCTCGACCGACGGCCAGGTCGTCGATCGATTCGGCATCCGCTGGCTCATCGGCTACGAGGACTGATCTGCTCCCGGGGGCGGCGCGGAGCCGCTGGGTAGGATGGCACGGTGCCAGTGAACCCCGAGCTCGTCGGACGCGTCTTCCCCGCGACCGCGCCGTACCTCGTCGGCCGTGAGAAGGTGCGGGAGTTCGCCCGCGCCGTCTTCGCCGACGACCCTCAGCACACCGATCCGGCTGCGGCCCGGGCGCTCGGCTACGCCGACGTCGTCGCGCCGCCGACCTTCGCGATGGTCGTGCAGGACCTCACGCTGCAGCAGCTGCTGGCCGAGCCCGACTCGGGCATCGAGCTCTCGCGGGTGCTCCACGCCGAGCAGCGGTTCCGCTACTCCCGCCCGATCGTCGCGGGCGACGAGCTCACGGCGCAGCTGACCGTCACCGGCATCCGCACGCTCGGCGGCAACGCGATGGTCACCAGCGACGCCGAGGTCCTCGATGCCGCGGGAGCGCATGTCGTGACCGCGACGTCGGTGCTGCTGGTGGGAGAGGGCGAGAAGTGACCGACCTGAACGTGGGCGACGTCGTCGCCGAACGCACCGTCCACCTCACCCGCGAGTCGCTCGTGCGCTACGCGGGCGCGTCGGGGGACTTCAACCCCATCCACTACCGCGACGACGTCGCCGCCGCCGTCGGTCTGCCCGGCGTCCTCGCGCACGGAATGCTGACCATGGGACTCGCCGTCGAGACGATCGTGCCGTGGCTCGGCGACGCCGGCCGCATCCTCGAGTACGGGGTGCGGTTCACGCGCCCGGTGGTCGTCGATCCCGAGACCGGCGCCGATGTCACGGTGGTCGCCAAGGTCGGGGCGATCGAGGACGAGGCGGTGCGCGTGGACCTCACCGTCACTCACGCCGGCACGACCGTGCTCGGCAAGGCGCAGGTGCGCGTCCGGCCCGCAGCCTGATGACGGAGATCTCGCCGGTCGAGCTGAAGACCCTCACGACCCTTCGCACCGGAGCCGCCCCGGCGCGCATGTTCGAGGCGACCTTCCGCGACGAGCTCGTGGCCACGCTGCGACAGCTGTGGGACGAGCGGGAGCCGTGGCTCGTCCTCGGCGGAGGATCCAACCTGTTCGTCGGGGACGAACCCTTCGACGGTGCCGTCGTCCGCGTTCGCACGTCCGGCATCGAGCGGATGCCGTCTCCTCGCCCCGGCTTCGTCCGGCTGAAGGTCGAGGCGGGACACGACTGGGACGCGCTGGTCGCGTACGCGGTCGGCGAAGGGCTCGCCGGCATCGAGGCGATGGCGGGGATCCCCGGCACCGTCGGTGCGGCGCCGGTGCAGAACATCGGCGCCTACGGGCAGGAGATCGTGCAGACCCTGGTCGAGGTGGAGCTGATCGACGAGGCCACCGGCGAGGTCTCGACGGTTCCGGCGGCAGAGCTCGGGCTCGGCTTTCGCACGTCGGTGCTCAAGCATCACTACGGTCAGGCTCCCGCCCGCCAGGCGGTCATCCTCACGGTGACCCTGGAGCTGGCCGACGTGGGGCGCACCGAGCGGCCGATCGAGGGGCAGCAGCTGCGGACGGCGCTGGGACTGGCGGAGGGCGACGCCGTCTCGGTGGCATGGATCCGCGATCACGTGCTGGCCACACGCCGCCTCAAGGGCATGGTGCTCGATGACGGCGATCCCGACACCTACAGTGCCGGCTCGTTCTTCCAGAACGCGATCGTCTCGGCATCCTTCGCGCGCACCCTGCCGGATGCCTGCCCGCGCTGGCCGGTCGCACCCGACCTCGACCCGGTCCTCGTGATCCCGCTCGCCGCGTTCGACGGGTACGTACCGCCGCCGTCCGCGGTCGCGTCCGACGTGAAGGTGAGCGCGGCGTGGCTCATCGAGCACTCGGGTCTGCGCAAGGGCTTCAAGCTGCCGCGTTCGCGCGCCGCGCTGTCCAGCAAGCACGCCCTGGCGCTGACCAACCGGGGCAACGCCACCGCGGGAGAGCTCGCCGAACTCGCCCGTTTCATCCAAGGGCGCGTGCAGTCCGAGTTCGGTCTCATCCTGCAGCCCGAGCCCGTGCTGGTGGGCGTCGAGCTGTAGCGCCGAACCGTCTTCAGCCGCGCTTCAGGCGCGCTACAGGTTTCGTCGGCCACGATGGACCCATGCGCGTGCTGGTGGTCGACGACGAAGTGCGCCTCGCCGAGGGCTTGAAGCGCGGGCTCGAGGCTGAGGGCTTCGCCGTCGACGTCGCCCACGACGGCGTCGAGGGTCTTTGGTACGCGCGCGAGAACACGTACGCGGCGATTCTGCTCGACCTCATGCTGCCGCGCCTGAGCGGGTACGCGGTGTGCCGGACGCTGCGCGACGAGCAGAACTGGACGCCGGTGCTGATGCTCACCGCCAAGGACGGCGAATGGGACCAGATCGAGGGTCTCGACACCGGAGCCGACGACTACCTGACCAAGCCGTTCTCGTTCGCGGTGCTGCTCGCCCGGCTGCGGGCGCTCACCCGCAGGGGGTCGACGCCGCGCCCCGTGCAGCTTGCCGTCGACGACCTCGTCCTCGATCCCGCCGCGCGGACGGTGGCGCGAGGGCGCACCCCGATCGAGCTGACCAGCCGCGAGTTCGCCGTGCTGCACTTCCTCATGCGCCGGGCCGGAGAGGTCGTGTCGAAGTCCGACATCCTCGACGGCGTATGGGACTTCTCGTTCGAAGGCGACCCGAACATCGTCGAGGTCTACATCGGACACCTGCGCGCCAAGGTCGACCGGCCCTTCGGTCGCTCGTCGATCCGCACCATCCGCGGCGCGGGCTACCGCATCGGCTCCGAAGATGAGTGAGCCGGCGGAGCGACCCGCCCGCCGACGCGGCGGCATCCGCCTGCGCATCACCGTCGTCGCGGTGGCCGCGGTGACGATCGCGCTGATCGCCGGCGCGGTCGGGTTCTGGCTCGTGCTGCGGGCGTCGCTGCTCGGCCAGCTCGACACCGCCGCGAACCAGGATGCCGCCGCCTTCGCCGAGCAGCTCGACGAGGGCGACGTCGACGCGCTCCCCGATGTCGACGACGACCGCCTGTGGCAGGTCATCGACGACGAGAGCGGCGCGGTTCGGGGCGCCAGCGATGTCGCCGAGGATCTCGGTGCGCTCGCCGCGGCGGACGGCAGCGTGCCGGACCTCATGCGCGTCGACGACGGCACCGTCTACGCGATGGCGGCCGAGCGCGACGGTGACGTGGTCGTCGTGGCCGGCCGCTCGACCGAGGAGGTCGACACCACCCTCGGCGCCGTCGGGGTGCTGTTGGCGGTGGCGGTGCCGATCGTCGCGGGAATCGTCGGGGTGACCACCTGGGTCGCGGTGGGCGGAGCGCTCCGGCCCGTGGAGCGCATGAGGCGCCAGGTGGACGCCGTGAGCGCGACCGATCTGTCGCGACGTGTGGACGAGCCCGGGACCGGCGACGAGCTCGCGGGCCTGGCCACCACCATGAACGGGATGCTGTCGCGGCTGGACGACGCGCAGCGGGCGCAGCGGCGCTTCATCTCGGACGCCTCGCACGAGCTGAAGTCGCCGCTGGCCGTGCTGCGGCAATTCGCCGAGGTGGCGCGGGACCACCCCGAACGCGTCACCCCCCGGGAACTGACCGACACCGTCCTCGACGAGGGCGCGCGATTGGAGCGCCTGGTCCAGGGGATGCTGGTGCTCGCCCGCGCCGACGAACGCGCGCTCACGATCACTCCGCAGGAGGTCGACCTCGACGACGTCCTGCTGGCCGAGGCGCAGCGACTGCGCCCCGCGGCTGTGTCGGTGGACGGCTCGGCGATCGCCCCCGTGCGCGCCCGCGTCGATCCGGGACTGCTGCGCCAGGCGGTCCGGAACCTCGTCGACAACGCCGCCCGCCATGCGCAGGGGCGGATCGCGCTGGCGTGCTCCGAGCGGGACGGGTGGGCGGTCATCACCGTCGACGACGACGGACCGGGGGTCGCCGAAGCCGAGCGGGAGCGCGTGTTCGGCCGCTTCGTCCGGCTGGACGACGCCCGCTCCCGGGATGCCGGGGGAAGCGGCCTGGGGCTTGCCATCGTCCGCGAGATCGCGCTGCGACACGGCGGCTGGGCGCGCATCACCGGGTCGCCCTGGGGCGGCGCCCGCGCCGAACTGCGCCTGCCGCTCTGATCTCGAGGCGCTTCAGGCTGGCTTCAGCATCGGATCGGCACAGTGGAGTCGTACCCGAGGAGGACACCATGAACAAGCGCACCATCACCATCACCGCTCTCGCCGCCGCCGGCGCCGTCGCTCTGGCAGGCGGGGCCGCGGTGGCCCTGACCCCGGCGACCGCGCCCACCGCGACCGCGACGCCGACGGCCACCCCGACGTCGCCCGCGAGCGACGACCCGTCGAACGACCCCGCCGTGTCGGATGCGGACCTGGATCGCGCGATCGCCGCCGCGCTCGAGGCCGCCGGTTCGGGAACCGTCGTCGACGCGGATGCGGACGACGACGCCTCGCA
Source organism: Microbacterium sp. ARD31 (assembly GCF_031844425.1). Taxonomy (NCBI): domain Bacteria; kingdom Bacillati; phylum Actinomycetota; class Actinomycetes; order Micrococcales; family Microbacteriaceae; genus Microbacterium; species Microbacterium sp. ARD31. The sequence goes on along the minus strand of NZ_JAUZVE010000002.1, from coordinate 611,970 downwards.
CGCCTACGAGATCGACATCCGCCTCGATGCGGGCAGCTATGCGGAGGTCAAGCTCGACGCCGCCTTCGACGTCGTCTCGATCGAGAACGACGACCGCGGGGGAGACTCGAGTGACGACGACTCGAGTGACGACGCCGACGACCGCGACGCGGACGACCTCGCGGCCGACTCCGAGGACTACAGGGCCGCCGCCGCTGCCGCGCTCGAAGAGGTCGGCGAAGGAACCGTCACGAGCGTCGAGCGCGAGGACGACGACGCCGACGACCACGCATACGAGGTCGAGGTCGAGCTGGCGAACGGCGACGACGTCGACGTCGAGCTCGCGGCGGACTTCACCGTCGTCCGCACCGACTGATCCGCACGACCGGGCCGCACGTGGCGGCCCGGTCCGCCGGACGAGCGGCGTCTGTCAGGAGAAGAGCTCCTGCAGGCGCCGCACCCCTTCGAGCAGGGCGTCGTCGCCGAGAGCGTACGACAGGCGCAGGTAGCCGCTGGGGCCGAAGGCCTCACCCGGTACGACCGCGACCTCGGCCGCTTCGAGGATGAGGTCGGCCAGCTCGAGCGTCGTGGTCGGCGTGGTGCCCCGCCACTCGCGGCCGAGCAGCCCCTGGACGTCGGGGTAGACGTAGAACGCACCGAGGGGGTTCGGCACCGTGACGCCGTCGATCTTCGCCAGTTCCGACACGATGAGCTTGCGGCGTCGGTCGAAGGCGACGCGCATCTGCTCGGCTTCGGTCTGCGGGCCCGTCAGCGCGGCGAGGGCTGCCCGCTGGGCGATGTTGTTGACGTTGCTGGACAGGTGCGACTGCAGGTTCGCGGCCACCTTGATCGCGTCCTTGGGGCCGACCATCCAGCCCACGCGCCAGCCGGTCATGGCGTAGGTCTTGGCGACGCCGTTGACCAGGATCGTCTGCGCCGCGGCCTCGGGCACCGCTTCGACGATCGAGACCGCGCGCACGCCCTCGTAGACGAGGTTCTGATAGATCTCGTCGGTGATGATCCAGATGCCGTGCTCGAGTGCCCACTCGCCGATCGCCTTGGTCTCTTCGGGCGTGTAGACCGAGCCGGTCGGGTTCGACGGCGACACGAAGACCAGCGTGGTGGTGCGCTCGGTGCGCGCGGCTTCGAGCTGTTCGACGGTGACCTTGTACTCCTGGTCGGCGCCGGCGAACACCTCGACGGGAGTGCCGTCCGCCAGCGCGATCGCCTCGGGGTACGTCGTCCAGTACGGGGCGGGCAGGAGGACCTCGTCGCCGGGGTTCACCACCGCCTGGAACGCCTGGTAGACCGCCTGCTTGCCGCCGTTGGTGACGATGACCTGCGACGGATCGACTTCGAGACCCGAGTCGCGGAGGGTCTTCGCGGCGATCGCCTCGCGGAGCACGGGAAGGCCCACCGCGGGGGTGTAGCGGTAGTTCGCGGGATCGTGCAGCGCCTCGGCGGCGGCGTCCACGATGAACTGCGGCGTGGGGAAGTCGGGCTCGCCCGCGGCGTAGCTGATCACGGGACGACCCGCCGCCTGCAGGGCCTTGGCCTTGGCGTCCACCTTCAGTGTGGCGGACTCGGCGATGGCGGACAGCTTGCGGGACAGGGGAGCGCGTTCGGTCACACACCGAATCGTAGTCGCGACCGCCGGCGGGTGTCGGCCCGCCGTGGACGTCGACCCGCCCGCGGGCGGGGGTGCGGCATCCACCGAATGGGGGAGGCGGCATCGGACCAATGGCCCTGCCGCGGTGCGGTGCGCAGCGCGAGGCTGGAGTCATGGCAGACAACGTGGTGCAGGTGCGGAACCTGCGCAAAGAGTACGGCGGCCGGGCCGTCGTCGACGATGTGTCGTTCGACATCGCCCGCGGCGAGACCTTCGCCCTCCTCGGTCCGAACGGGGCGGGCAAGTCGACGACGGTCGAGATCCTCGAGGGGTTCCGGCGGCGCACCGCGGGCGAGATCAGCGTGCTCGGGGCCGATCCCGGCCACGCCGCCCTGTCGTGGAGGGCGCGCCTCGGCGTCGTCCTGCAGAGCTCCGGCGAACTGGGCGCACTGACCGTGCGCGAGAACGTGCAGCAGTTCGCGGGGTTCTTCCCGCGGCCGCGCGACGTGGACGAGGTGATCGAGGCGGTCGGCCTCACCCCTCAGGCGACCACCCGGGTCAACAGGCTCTCCGGTGGGCAGCAGCGACGGGTGGACGTGGCCCTGGGCATCATCGGCGGCCCCGAGCTGCTCTTCCTGGACGAGCCGACCACGGGCTTCGACCCGCAGGCCCGACGGGAGTTCTGGACGATGATCCAGGGGCTCTCGGACGGCGGCACGACCATCCTGCTCACCACCCACTACCTCGAAGAGGCCGCCCAGCTGGCCGACCGTGTGGGCATCATCGTCGGCGGGCGCCTGCAGGCGATCGGCCCGGTCGACACCATCGGCGGCGCGGATGCCCGCATCCCGCTCGTTCGGTGGAACGAGGGCGGTCGGGCTCACGAGGAGCGCACCGCGGAGCCGGGCCGCTTCGTCGCCGCCCTCGTGGCCCGCCTGGGCGCCGAGCCGGCCGGCATCGAGATCGTCCGGCCCTCGCTCGAAGACGTCTACCTCGAGATGGTCGGCTACGACGCCGAGCCCGCGCCCGACGCATCGACGGATGCCGCGACGACCGCCGCGGCCCCCACCGGAAAGGTTCCCCGCTCATGAGCGTGCTCACTCCCCGGGTCACGACCCGCCCGTCTGCCGGTCGCGGCATCCTGCGCATGGGTCTGTGGCGTGCGCGGTTCGAGCTCAAGCAGTACTTCCGCAGCGGCGACAGCGTCGTCTTCACCTTCCTGTTCCCCATCCTGCTGCTGGGACTGTTCACCGTCGCGTTCGGTTCGGACGGCGACTTCCAGCCGGCGCCGGGCCTGCCCGCCGTGAGCCTCGGGCAGATGTACCTGCCGTCGATGCTCGCCGCCGGTCTGCTGCTCTCGGGACTGCAGAACATGGCCCTCGACATCGCGGTGGAGCGATCGGAGGGCATGCTCAAGCGGCTCGGGGCGACGCCGGTGTCGCCGGTCAGCTACTTCATCGGCAAGATCGTGCAGGTCCTCGTCACAGGCGTCCTGCAGGCGGCCCTGCTGCTCGCGTTCGCGGCGTTCGTGCTGCGGGTGGAGCTGCCGTCCGAGCCCGAGAAGTGGGGGACGTTCGCGTGGGTGTTCGTCCTCGGCATCACGACCTCGGCACTGCTGGGCGTCGCCCTCTCCACCGTGCCCCGCACCTCTCGCAGCGCCTCGGCGGTCGTCATCCCCCTCGTGCTCATCCTGCAGTTCATCTCGGGCGTGTACCTCTTCTTCTTCCAGCTGCCCGAGTGGCTGCAGAACGTGGCAGGGATCTTCCCCGTGAAGTGGATGGCGCAGGGGATGCGCGCGGTGTTCCTGCCCGAGGAGTACGCCGTGCTCGAGCAGAACGGCGAGTGGAACCTCACCGGCGTCGCCCTCGCCCTCGGCATCTGGCTGGTGGTGGGGCTCGTGCTCGGGCGGCTGACGTTCCGCTGGAACCGCCGCGACGCGTAGCCTGACTGGCGGCGGGACGACTCCGCGGACGACTGAGGGGGCCGGATGCTGCTGAAGCCGAGATGGTGGGACATCACCGTCGCCGCCGGGGCACTCGTGATCGCCGTCGGAACCGTCTTCGGCTTCGGACCCACCTCACCCGCACGGCAGGCGGTCGCGCTCGCCGCGACCGCGGGGTTCGTCCTCGCCTACGCCCTCATCGCCCGCGGCGGCATCGAGCGCCCCGTGCCGTGGCGCTCCCACGCCTTCCTCGTCGCGGCATTCGCGGTGATCACGGTCGGATGCGCGGCGGCGGGGTTCATGGCGATGCTGCAGACTCTCGCCTACCCGCTGGTGTGGGTGCTCGGAGACACCCGGCGGCGCGGCATCCTGGGCTCGGTCGTCGTCGCCGCCGCGACGTTCACCGGGTTCGCGATCAACGGCGCCCCGGGCGCCTCCGGGCTGGCCTCGGGCGCGGCGACGGCGGGGTTCTCGCTTGTGTTCGCGATCGCGCTCGGCATGTGGATAGCGAGCATCGCCGAGTACGGCGAGGAGCGTGCGCGGCTGCTCGCCGACCTCACCGCCGCCCAGGCGCAGGTCGAGGCGCTCAGCCGCGATCGCGGGGCGGCGGAGGAACGCGAGCGCCTGGCCCGCGACATCCACGACACGCTCGCCCAGACTCTCGCCGGTCTCGTCCTGTTGGCCGAGCGCGCGGGGCGCCGATCGCGCGAGGGACGAGCGGATGCCGCAGCCGACGCGATCGGCGAGGTCGAGCAGGTCGCCCGCGAAGCGCTCGGCGAGGCGCGCGCACTCGTGGCCCGCACGGCCGCGGTGCCCTCCGACCAGGCCCTCGACGCCGCGCTCGGCCGCCTCTCCGACCGGTTCCGGGCCGAGACCGGCCTCGACATCGACCTGCGCGTCGACACGGCGGGGGCCGAGATCGATCGCGAGCGCCAGGTGGTGATGCTGCGCTGCGTGCAGGAGCTCCTCGCCAACGTCCGCAAGCACTCCGGCGCCTCGCGCGTGGCGGTGCAGGTGACCGGCGCGGCCGACGGCGGGCTCCGGCTCGAGGTCGCCGACGACGGGGCCGGCTTCGATCCGGCCGCACCGCGCACCGGATTCGGTCTCGACGGCATGCGCGAGCGCGTCGCGCTGGCCGGTGGCACTCTCGTGATGGCGACCGCCCCGGGAGCCGGCGCCCGCGTCGTGATCGAACTGCCGGCCGCGCCGGTTGCGGCATCCGCCATCCGGGGTGCGGAGGCCGCGTCGTGATCCGGCTGCTGATCGCCGACGACCACCCCGTGGTGCGCGCGGGGCTGGCGGGGCTGCTCTCGGACGAGGACGGGCTCGAGGTGGTCGCCGAGGCCGCGAACGGCGACGAGGCGGTGCGGCTGGCCGCGGCCACGCGTCCCGACGTCGTGCTCATGGACCTGCGGATGCCCGGGGTCGACGGCGTGGCCGCCACGGCGCGCATCGCCGGGGGAGAGGCCGGCGATCCGCCGCCGCGGGTGCTGATCCTCACCACGTACGAGACCGACGACCAGATCCTCGCCGCGATCGAGGCGGGGGCGGCGGGCTACCTGCTGAAGGCCGCCCCGCAGGCCGAGATCGTCGCCGGCATCCGCTCGGTCGCCGCGGGGCAGTCGGCGCTGTCGCCGCAGGTCGCGGTGCGGCTCGTCGAGCGGATGCGGCGCCCGGCGCCGGAGTCCCCGCTGACCCCGCGAGAGCTCGACGTGCTGCGGCTGGTGGCCTCGGGTCGCAGCAACAAGCAGATCGCCGTCGCGCTGGGCATCGGCGAGTCCACCGTGAAGACCCACCTGCTCAAGGTCTTCGAGAAGCTGGCGGTCACCGACCGCACGCGCGCGGTCACCCTCGCTCTGGAGCGCGGCATCCTGCCCTGACCCTGACCCTGACCCTGACCCTGACCCCTTGTCCGCGAAAGTACAACTGGCGGACGAGGGGCCGGGGTTTCCCCCACCTCTCGTCCGCCAGAAGTACTCTCGCGGTCAGTGTCGGCCGGGCCGGGCCGCGCGGGTGTCAGGAGAACTGGTTCATGGTGTTCTGCTGGCCGCCGGCCTTCAGGGCCGCGGCACCGGCGAAGTACTCCTTGTGGTTGTCGCCGATGTCGCTGCCGGCCATGTTCTGATGCTTGACCGTGGCGATCCCCTCGCGGATCTCGCGACGCTGCACACCCGTCACGTAGGCGAGCATGCCCTCGTCCCCGAAGTAGCCCTTCGCCAGGTCATCGGTCGACAGCGCCGCCGTGTGGTATGTCGGCAGCGTGATGAGGTGGTGGAAGATCCCGGCACGCGCGGAGCCGTCTCGCTGGAAGGTGCGGATCCTCTCGTCGGCCAGGCGGGCGAGCTCGGTGTCGTCGTAGGCGACGTTCATCAGGTCGCCGCGGTCGTACGCCGAGACGTCCGCGCCCTGCTCCGCGAGGGCGTCGTACACCTGCTGGCGGAAGTTCAGCGTCCAGTTGAACGACGGGCTGTTGTTGTACACGAGCTTCGCGTCCGGGATCACCTCGCGGATCCGGTCGACCATGCCGGCGATCTGCTCGATGTGCGGCTTCTCGGTCTCGATCCACAGCAGGTCGGCACCGTTCTGGAGCGACGTGATGCAATCGAGCACCACGCGATCCTCACCCGTGCCGGGTCGGAACTGGTAGAGGTTGCTCGCCAGCCGCTTCGGCCGCAGCAGCGTGTCGCCCCGCTTGATCACGACGTCGCCGTTGCCGAGGTCGGCGTCCGAGACCTCCTCCGCGTCGAGGAAGGAGTTGTAGCGGTCGCCCAGATCGCCGGGTTCCCTCGTCACGGCGAGCTTCTGGGTGAGACCGGCGCCGAGCGAGTCGGTGCGCGCCACGATGATGCCGTTGTCGATGCCGAGCTCGAGGAACGCGTACCGCACCGCGTTGATCTTGGCCAGGAAGTCCTCGTGCGGGACGGTGACCTTCCCGTCCTGGTGGCCGCACTGCTTCTCGTCCGACACCTGGTTCTCGATCTGGATCGCGCAGGCGCCCGCCTCGATCATCTTCTTGGCGAGCAGGTACGTCGCCTCGGGGTTGCCGAAGCCCGCGTCGATGTCGGCGATGATCGGCACCACATGGGTCTCATAGGAGTCGATCTGGGACTGGACGAACTCGGCGGCGGTGTCGTCGCCCGCCGCGCGCGCGGCGTCCAGCTGCGTGAAGAGCAGATCGAGTTCGCGCGCATCGGCCTGGCGGAGGAACGTGTAGAGCTCCTCGATCAGCGCCGGTACCGCGGTCTTCTCGTGCATCGACTGGTCGGGAAGCGGGCCGAACTCCGAACGGAGCGCGGCGATCATCCAGCCCGACAGGTACAGGTAGCGCTTGTTCGTGGTCTTGAGGTGCTTCTTGATCGAGATGAGCTTCTGCTGCCCGATGAAGCCGTGCCAGACGCCGAGCGACTGGGTGTAGACCGACGAGTCGGCGTCGTACTCCGCCATGTCGCGACGCATGATGTCGGCGGTGTACTGGGCGATCTCGAGTCCCGTGCGGAAACGGTTCTGCGCCCGCAGGCGAGCGGCGGACTCGGGATCGATGGCGTCCCACCCGGCGCCGTGCTGCTCTTTGAGGGCTCGGATGCCGTCGATGTCGTCCTGGTATGCAGTCATGTCAGTTCCTCTGTACGTCTGGGTGGGTCAGTCGGTTTCGACGAGATGCCGGGCGTAGGCCGGCAGGGTCAGGAAGGCCGGGAAGTCCGGGCCGAGCGCGACCTCGCGGAAGATCTCCGCCGCATCATCGAAGCGATCGCCGTCACGGCGGTCCGCCTCGGCGAGCACCTGCGCGATCAGGCCCTCGATGTAGTCCCGCGTGATCGGCGTGCCGTCCTCGGTGGACTGGTCCTGATGGATCCACTGCCACACCTGACCGCGGCTGATCTCGGCGGTCGCGGCGTCCTCCATGAGGTTGTCGATCGCCACGGCGCCCAGGCCCCGCAGCCACGCTTCGATGTAGCGGACCGCGACCGACACGTTGCCGTGCACGCCCGCCGCCGTGATCGGCCGTCCGATGTGGACGTCGATCAGGTCGGATGCCGAGACCTCGACCTCGGGCCGCTGACGGTCGAGCTGGTTCGGCCGCTCGCCCAGCACCGCATCGAACTCGGCCCGCGCCACCGGGATCAGGTCGGGGTGCGCCACCCAGGTGCCGTCGAAGCCGTCGCCGGCTTCGCGCTTCTTGTCTGCGGCGACCTTCTCGAACGCGCGCGCGGTCACCTCGGGATCGCGCCGGTTCGGGATGAAGGCGCTCATCCCGCCGATCGCGAACGCGCCGCGCTTGTGGCACGTCTGCACGAGCAGCTCGGTGTACGCCCGCATGAACGGCACTGTCATCGTGACCTCGCTGCGGTCGGGCAGGACGAACCGCGCCCCGCGCCCCCGGTACGTCTTGATGATCGAGAAGATGTAGTCCCAGCGGCCCGCGTTCAGACCCGCGGCGTGGTCGCGCAGCTCGAACAGGATCTCCTCCATCTCGAGCGCCGCCGGCAGCGTCTCGATGAGGATCGTCGCGCGGACGGTGCCGTGCGGGATGCCGATGTACCGCTCGCTGAAGGTGAACACGTCGTTCCACAGTCGCGCTTCCTCGCTGGACTCGAGCTTGGCGATGTAGAAGTACGGTCCGCGCCCGTTCTCGATCAGCCGCTGCGCGTTGTGGAAGAAGTACAGCCCGAAGTCCACCAGCGAGCCCGACGCGGGCATGCTGCGGCCGTAGCGGTCGGTGAAGCGGATGTGCTGCTCGGGCAGGTGCCACCCGCGCGGGCGCATCACGATCGTCGGGGTCTCGGTGGCTGTGACCTCGTAGCGCTTGCCCTCGGAACTCGTGAACGACAGCTCGCCGCGGATCGCGTCGCGCAGGCTCAGCTGACCCCCGATGACGTTGCCCCACGTCGGGCTGGTGGCGTCCTCCTGGTCGGCGAGCCACACCTTCGCGCCGGAGTTCAGGGCGTTGATGGTCATCTTCGGATCGGTCGGTCCCGTGATCTCGACGCGACGATCCTCGAGACCGGGGCCCGCCCCGGCGACCTTCCACGACGCATCCTCGCGGATGTGCCGCGTGTCGTCGCGGAACTGCGGGTCGTGACCGTTGCCGATCTCGAACCGGCGACGCAGACGGTCGGAGAGCCGGTCCTGCCGCCGGGCGCCGAAGCGGTGGTGCAGCTCGGTCAGGAACGCGAGGGCTGCGGGCGTGAGGATCTCGTCGTAGCGGGCCCCCATGGGCCCGGCGATCTCGATCGAGGGTTCGTGCGTCTGGGTGGGGATCGGCCCCGTGCGAATGCGCATCGGGGTGGCGGTTGCAGGTGTCATATCCCTGTCTTCCTGTGAGCGAGTACGTGAGTGGATGCCGGGGTCCGGGGTGTGTGCCGGGTCGCGGCGTCCTGTGATCTGCGTTCTGGGCCGATCGGGGTGGGGCGTACCCCCACTCTGAGTGAAGTTCAAGGGGTGAACCCGACGAATCCGGGTGTGAACTTGTGGCGTAATTCACGTTTCGTGACAGAATCCCCTCATGACGACACCGTTCACCCGTGATGCGCGGTCGGATGCGGCCGACGATGGAGACGTGGACTCCCTCACCATCGGCCGCCGTATCCGCCAGCTGCGCACCGAGCGCGGCATGACACTCGATGACCTGGCCGGTGCCATCGGGCGTGTGCCGAGTCAGCTGTCGATGATCGAGAACGGGCGTCGCGAGCCGAAGCTCACTCTCCTGCAGACCATCGCGCGCGCGCTCGGCACCTCGCTGGATGCGCTCCTGGAGTCCGAGCCGCTCGACGAGCGGGCGACGCTCGAGATCGCGCTCGAGCGGGCCATGCGCGGTCAGACCTTCCAGGCGCTCGGGATCGAGCCGTTCCGCATCGGCAAATCGGTTCCCACCGAGGCGCTCAAGGCGATGCTCGCCCTCCAGGGCGAGATCGGGCGCCTCAACGACGAGCGGGCGGCGACGCCCGAAGAGGCCCGACGGGCGAATCTGGCGCTTCGCCGCCTCATGCGCACGCAGAGCAACTACTTCGCCGAGCTCGAAGCGCAGGCGCGCGGCATCCTGGAGGCCGTCGACCACCCCGGTGGACCGCTGACGCAGCGGACGGCGTCCGACATCGCCGCACACCTCGGCTTCACCCTGCACTACGTGCCGGATCTGCCCCAGACCACCCGCAGCGTCGCCGACATCAAGAACGGCCGGCTGTATCTGTCCAGCCGGCTGACCTCGAAGGGCGATCCGCGCACCGCCGTGCTGCAGGCGCTGTCGAGCCGCATCCTCGGGCACGCCGAGCCGACCTCGTACGCGGAGTTCCTGCGCCAGCGGGTCGAGACGAACTACCTCACCGGCGCGCTGCTGATCCCCGAGTCGCACGCCGTGCCGTTCCTGCAGGACGCCAAGAAGGACCGTGCGATCTCGATCGAGGACCTGCGGGACGCCTACTCGGTGTCGTACGAGACCGCCGCGCACCGGTTCACGAACCTCGCCACGGAGCATCTGGGGCTGCCCGTGCACTTCTTGAAGGTGCACGAGTCCGGCACCATCACGAAGGCGTACGAGAACGACGACGTCAACTTCCCCACCGACCGGCTCGGGTCGATCGAGGGCCAGATGTGCTGCCGCAAGTGGACCTCACGCGTGGTCTTCGACGTCGACGACCACTTCAACCCGTACTACCAGTACACCGACACCGGCAACGGCACGTACTGGTGCACGGCGCGCGTGGAGCTGTCGAGCGAGGGGGCGCACTCGGTGTCGGTGGGCGTGCGCTTCGACGACACGAAGTGGTTCCTGGGGCGCGACACCTCGAATCGCGGGGTGTCGAAGCATTCGGTCGAGGTGTGCTGCCGCCGGGCGCCGGCCGACCTCGAGGCGGCGTGGCGGCAGAACGCGTGGCCGAACGTGCGGACGCCGCGGACCCTGCTGGCCACTCTGCCCACCGGGGCCTTCCCCGGGGTCGACACGACGGACGTGTACGAGTTCCTCGAGGCGCACGCCCCGCGCTGAACCGTCAGCGGCCGGCGACGAGGTCGGCGACCGACGCCGGCCACGCGGTGCGCTCGGACGTGCCGAGCTCCTCCAGACGATCGGCGGTGCGATACGCGGCGTAGATGCCCTGCACCGCGAGCCAGCGCAGCGGCTCGGGCTCCCAGCGGCGCGCCCGATGCCCCACCCACGGCAGGCGCACCAGGTCGGTGTCGCGGCCCAGAACGAGGTCGGCGAGGGTCCGCCCTGCGAGGTTGGTCGCGGTCACCCCGGTCCCGACGTAACCGCCCGCCCAGCCCAGACCGGTGGCGCGATCGTGGCCCACCGTGGCCGCCCAGTCCCGCGGGACGCCGAGCACCCCCGACCAGGCGTGCGCGACGGGTGTGGTCGCGGCATCCGGGAAGAAGTCCCGCAGAAGGGCGGTCAGCGACGCGATCGTGCGCTCCTGCGTCGCGCCGTCGGTGTCGACGCGAGAGGCGTAGCGGTAGGGGATGCCGCGACCGCCGAACGCGATGCGATCGTCCGCGGTGCGCTGGGCGTACATGTACACGTGCGCGAAGTCGCCGAGGGTCTCACGGCCCGACCAGCCCACAGCGTCCCAGAACGACGCGGGGAGCGGTTCGGTGACGATCATGGACGAGTTCATCGGCAGCCACGTGCGGTGCTCGCCCCGCAGGTCGGCCGTGAAGCCCTCGGTCGCGCGGATGACATGGCGCGCGCGCACGGTGCCGTGTTCGGTCACGGCGCGGCCCGGAGCGATCTCGGTCACCCGCGTGCCCTCGTGGATCGTGACGCCCCGGCGCTCGACGACGGCGGTGAGACCCGCGACGAGCTTGGCCGGATGCACGCGCGCGCAGTGCGGGTGCCAGATGCCGCCGAGGATCCCGTCGACGGCGATGCGGGACGCCGCGGCCCGGCCGTCCAGTTCCTCGATGTCGGTGCCGGGCCAGGATCGCTCGTTCGCGGCCGCGGCGCGAAGGCGCGCCAGCTGGGACGGCGTGCGGGCGATCTCGAACTCGCCGCCCTTGACGATGTCGGCGTCGATGCCTTCGCGCGAGGCGACGGAGATCACCTCGTCGACGGTGTGGTCGAGGGCGCGCTGCTGCGCGATCGCCGCCGTGCGGCCGTGGCTCACGGCGAGCTTCTCGCGCCCGCCGGTGACCGAGTTCGTCAGCCAGCCGCCGTTGCGGCCCGACGCGCCGAACCCGGCGAAGCGCTGCTCCAGCACGGTGATGCGCAGGTCCGGCTGCAGCTGCGACAGGTAGTACGCCGTCCACAGCCCGGTGTAGCCCGCCCCGACGATGACGACGTCCGCGTCGCGATCGCCCTCGAGCCCGGGGCGCTCGGGCGGGCGTCCGCCGAGGTCCCGCCACCACCACGACACGTCGCCGTTCCTCACGGGGTCCGCCCCGCCCACTCAGCAGTCACGAGCTCATCCTGCCCGCGGGCGGCGGTCGCGGCATCCGTCGATCCGTCCCGAATCCCGCCGGTCCCGCACGATCGAGCCACCCGGGAGGCGGGAGTCCACGTGCGCCGTCACCCCAGCACGCGCAGCGCCGCCCACAGCTCGGCGCGGGTGGCGAACGAGCCGAGGTCGCGACCGAGGAGGCGCTCGGCGAGCGCGAGTCGCGTGCGCACGGTGTGACGATGGATGCCGAGGGCGCGCGCCGACGCCTCGTGCGAGCAGTCGTGATCCAGCCACGTCCGCAGTGTCGCGACGAGGTGCGTGCCCGCCGCCGCATCGTGATCGCTGAGCGGTCTGACCTCGGCCGCCGCCACGGCGCGGGCCTGGTCCGACAGCGCCGACAGCACGCCGCCGCCGGCGACCTCGGCGAACGCGGCGACACCGCCGCGCCCGCGGTCGCGGGCCACGCGGGCCTGGTCCATCGCCGTGTCGAAGCCGTCGTACCCGGTCGGCTCCGACACCCCGATCGCGACGTCGAAGCGGGCGGCGACCTCGTCGAGCGTGCCGCGCTCGCCGGCCGCGGTGACGATGACGAGCCCGTCGTCGGAGCGGCCGAAGAACAGCGTCCCGCGGGCGTCGTGCGCACGCCCCTCGAGGAGCTCGGTCATCGCCTCGAGGCGGCTCGCCCGCGCCGGTGTGCCCGCGCTCGCGAGGGCGACCTGGACCGGCGGCGCCGGAAGGGGGCCCCACACCTCGCGTGCGACGCGTCGCGCCAGGGCGGGGTCGCCGCCCCGCAGCGACTGCACCAGCCCCGCCCGCAGGTCCGCCCACGCCCGCGAGAGCCCCTGTTGCTGTTCGAGCGCGAGGCCGGCCATCGCGATCACCGCGGTCAGCACGGCGCGGCCTTCCTGGTCGAGCTCGCCGGCGGCGATCGCGATCACGCCGCGCAGGCGCCCTCCGCGGCCGAGCGTCTGCAGCGTGAAGGCGCGCTCGCCGACGTGGAAGGACGATCCGGCGCGGGCGCCGCGGCGGAGGACCGCCTGGACCTCCGCGCGGACGGCGTCCGCCGTGACGGCATCGAGGGAGCCGGTCGGATGCTCGCGGGACAGTTCGCCGGTCGCGTCGAACATGCCGACCCACGCGTCGAGCTGCTTCGCCAGCTCGCCGAGGGTCGCCCCCAGTCCGTCCGGGCGGAGCGCCGCGAGCGAGATGGCGCGCTGGGCGGCGAGCGCCCAGCTGCGGCGCGCGTACGCCTGGGCGGCGATCGCCTCGGCGTTGGCCCGCGCCACCGCGAGGAACGGCGTACGGTACGGAACCTCGAACAGGGCGAGCCCCTCGGCATGGCACGCGGCCGACAGAGCCGGGGGGATGCCGTCGCGGACGACCTCGGTGCCGAAGCCCAGACCGGCGATGCCCCGCCGTGACAGGCGCTCGACGTACGCGCGGTAGGGCCCGGGATCCTCGCCGGCCTCGTGGAACTGCGTGCCCGTGGTCAGCAGCACCAGACCGTCCGAGAGGAACGGGGTGGGGTCGGCGAGGTCCGAGCTGTGCACCCAGCGCACGGGGCGATCCAGGGCGTCGTCCGCGGCATCCCCTTCGAGCCTCAGGCGCAGGTCGGGGCGGTTCAGCAGCGACCGCAGGGTGGGGGCGTCGGCATCGGCGGGCATGACACTCCTCGGTGTACGGCCTGTACAGGGCGCTGATGAGAATGTACTTCACGGCGGGTGCCGGCCGCGCGAGCCGCCGCTTACGCTCGCCGCATGACCTCGACCGACACGCTCGACACCCACCCGCTGGGCGGGCCGGCGCTGCCCCAGGAGCGGCGTCTGGTCACGGCCATCCCCGGTCCCCGCTCGCAGCAGCTGCTCGAGCGCAAGGCCGCGGCGGTTCCCGCCGGCGTCGGGCACACCGTCCCGATCGAGGCGGTCGCCGCCGGCGGGGGAGTCGTGGTGGACGCCGACGGCAACTCCCTCATCGACCTCGGCTCGGGCATCGCCGTCACCGGCGTGGGCAACGCCCACCCGGCGGTCGTCGCGGCGGTGCAGGCGCAGGCGGCGCAGTTCACGCACACATGCTTCATGATCTCGCCCTACGAGTCGTACGTCGCCGTCGCCGAGGCGCTCAACCGCGTGACTCCGGGCTCCCACGCCAAGAAGAGCGCCCTGTTCAACTCCGGCGCCGAGGCCGTCGAGAACGCCGTCAAGATCGCCCGCAAGTTCACCAAGCGCCAGGCGGTCGTCGCCTTCGACCACGGCTATCACGGCCGCACCAACCTGACGATGGCGCTGACGGCGAAGGCGATGCCGTACAAGAGCGGCTTCGGGCCCTTCGCGAGCGAGATCTACCGTGCGCCGCTGTCGTACCCCTACCGCGACGGTCTGACCGGCGCCGAGGCGGCCAAGCGCGCGATCTCGCTCATCGAGAAGCAGGTCGGCGCGGACAACCTCGCCGCCATGATCATCGAGCCCATCCAGGGCGAGGGCGGCTTCATCGTGCCGGCCGACGGCTTCCTGCCCGCCCTCGTGGAGTGGTGCCGCGACAACGGCGTCGTCTTCATCGCCGACGAGGTGCAGACCGGCTTCGCTCGCACGGGTGCGATGTTCGCCAGCGAGCACTTCGGCATCGTGCCCGACCTCATCACGACAGCCAAGGGCATCGCCGGCGGGCTGCCGCTGGCCGCCGTCACCGGGCGGGCCGAGATCATGGACGCCTCGCACACCGGCGGCCTCGGCGGAACATACGGCGGCAACCCCATCGCGTGCGCCGCCGCCCTCGCCTCGATCGACGCGTTCGAGAACGACGGCCTGCTCGAGCGCGCGCGGCGGATCGGCGAGCTCCTGACCGACCGCCTGCGCGCGCTGCAGGCCACCGACGCCCGCGTCGGAGACGTCCGAGGTCACGGCGCGATGATCGCGGCCGAGTTCATCGACCCGGTGACCGGTGAGCCGGATGCCGCGCTCACCGCCGCGGTCGCCAAGGCGTGCATCGCCGAGGGTGTCATCGTGCTCACATGCGGCACCTACGGGAACGTGATCCGTTTCCTCCCGCCGCTGTCCATCCCCGACGACCTGCTCCACGAGGGCCTGGACGTCGTCGCCGCCGCGCTCGCCGCGCAGCCGTAGTCGGCCCGTCCCAACCCCGGCATCCGCTCGCTCGCTTCACCCACCCGCCCCGTCCAGATCACGTGATCTCGCCGAGATCACACCTCGCGCTACGCACGCACCGTGTGCGCTCGCTCGCATCACGTGATCCGGACGACGAGAAAGGCACCCTCATGGATGAGATCACCCGAGACGTCGTCATCGTCGGCGCCGGCGCCGCCGGTCTGACGGCCGCGAACGAGCTGCGCCGCGCCGGACTCTCGGTCGCGGTGCTTGAGGCGCGCGACCGCGTCGGCGGGCGGCTGTGGACGGACGTCGTGGACGGCGCGATGCTCGAAGTCGGCGGTCAGTGGGTCTCGCCCGACCAGGACGCCCTCAAGGAGACCCTCGCCGACCTGGGGCTCGAGACCTATTCGCGCTACCGCGAGGGCGACTCGGTGTACATCGGCCGGGACGGCGAGCGCACGCGGTTCACCGGCGAGATCTTCCCCGTGGCACCCGAGACCGAGAAGGAGATCGTCCGCCTCATCGCCGTGCTCGACGAGCTCGTCGCGCAGGTCGATCCCGACCGGCCCTGGGAGCACCCCGATGCGGAGGAGCTCGACCGCGTCTCGTTCGAGGCCTGGCTCGAGCAGCAGACCGAGGACCAGGAGGCGCGTGACAACATCGCCCTCTTCATCGCGGGCGCCATGCTCACCAAGCCGGCCTACGCGTTCTCGGCCCTCCAGGCGCTGCTCATGGCCGCCAGCGCGGGCAGCTTCAGCCACCTGGTCGACGCGGACTTCATCCTCGACGAGCGTGTCGTCGGCGGACTCCAGCAGGTCCCCCTGCTGCTCGCCGAGCGGCTCGGGGACGACGTGTTCCTCGAGCAGCCGGTCAACACCGTGCAGCGGGGCGAGGGCGGCGTGACGGTGGTGACCGACGGGGGCCTCACCGTCCGCGCGCGCTTCGTCATCCTCGCCCACGCCCCGGTCCTCTACCCATGGATCGACTTCCAGCCGCCGCTGCCCCGCCTCAAGCAGCAGATGCACCAGCACATCTCGATGGGCTTCGTCATCAAGGTCCACGCCGTCTACGACCGCCCGTTCTGGCGCGAGCAGGGGCTGTCGGGAACCGCGTTCAGCCCGTACGAGATCTCGCACGAGGCCTACGACAACACCAACCACGGCGATGAGCGCGGCACCCTCGTCGGCTTCGTCTCGGACCGCAATGCCGACGACCTGTTCCGCGTCTCGGCCGAGGAGCGCAAGGCGCGCATCCTCGAGTCGCTCTCGCACTACTTCGGTCCCGAGGCGAAGGAGCCGCTCGTGTACTTCGAGAGCGACTGGGGAGCAGAGGAGTGGACGCGCGGCGCCTACGCCGCCAGCTTCGACCTCGGCGGTCTCGCCCGCTACGGCGCCGATCTGCGGACCCCCGTCGGTCCCATCCACTTCGCCTGCTCCGACATGGCCGGCGCCGGATACCAGCACGTGGACGGCGCGATCCGCATGGGTCGCCTGGCCGCGGCCAACATCGTCAGCGAGGTGCGCGCATGACCGCTCCGATCGTCGTCGGCTACCAGGCGACCAAGGCGGGGAAGGATGCCGTCGCCTTCGGCGCGCGACTCGCGCGGTCCTCGGGCGGCGCCCTGCACCTGGTGCTCGTCCTCCCCGCCGACACCCGCAGCGTCATCACGCCGCCCAAGGCGGGCTACGACCGCTATCTGCGGACGCAGGCCGAGGCGTGGCTCTCGGATGCCGCGGCGACGGTCCCCGGCGATGTGACGCACGCGGAGCACGTGCGCTTCGCCGACTCGTTCGGCGAGGGCCTGCTCGCGACGGCGGCGGAGCTGGGCGCCGGGCACATCGTCGTCGGAGGTGCCGACGGCGCCCACCGCGGTCGGCACCGCCTCGGCACCACCGCGTCGGAGCTCCTGCACACCGCCGACGTCCCGGTGGCCCTGGTGCCGCGCGGTGCGCGGAAGACGGCCGTGGACACCGGCATCCCCCGTCTCACCGTCGCCCTCGGCACCCGACCGGGCGCGCAGGCGCTCCTGGACGAGGCGGTGTCGCTCGCCCAGACCACCGGCGCGCGCATCCGCCTGCTCTCCTTGGTCACGGTCGACCTTCCCGCCACCCTCGACACCGGCGTCATCCGCATCGCCGGTGCCGCCCACGCCGAGGACGTCCTCGCCAAGGCGCAGGCCGCGCTGCCGGAGGGCGTGGACAGCGAGGTCGTCATCGGCGGCGGCGAGAGCATCGAGCAGGCCGTCGCGGAGCTGTCATGGGAGCCCGGTGAGGTGGTGCTGGTCGGCTCGAGCCGCCTGGCGCAGCCGCGTCGGCTCTTCCTCGGCTCGACGGCGGCCAAGATGCTCCACGAGCTGACCGTCCCGATGATCGTCGTCCCGCGCGAGCGGGCACTCACAGAAGGGGGCGTCCGATGAGCGAACGCACCAGCGTCGTGACCGGAGAACCGGTCGACGGCGGCCTGTCGAAGAAGGGGCTGAGCGCCGGCACGGTCGGGCTCATCGGCGCCGTCGTGATCGGCATCTCGTGCATCGCGCCGGCGTACACCCTGACCGCCGCGCTCGGGCCCACGGTGTCGGAGGTGGGATTCCAGGTGCCGGCGATCATCCTGCTCGGGTTCATCCCCATGCTCCTGGTCGCCTTCGGCTACCGCGAGCTGAACCGGACGATGCCGGACTCCGGGACGTCCTTCACGTGGGCGGCGCGGGCCTTCGGCCCGTGGGTGGGGTGGATGGCCGGATGGGGCCTCATCGCGGCGACCATCCTGGTGCTCTCGAACCTCGCCGGCATCGCCGTGGAGTTCCTCTTCCTCCTCATCGACCAGCTCGCCGGCAGCCCCGGCACGATCGCGGAGCTGGCGTTCAACCCGTTCATCAACGTCGCGGTGTGTCTGCTGTTCATGCTGGGGGCGACCTTCGTGTCGTACCGCGACATGCAGACGACGCAGAAGCTGCAGTACGTGCTGGTGAGCTTCCAGGTGCTGGTGCTCGTGATCTTCTCGGTCGCCGCGTTCGTGCACGTCGCGAACGGCTCCGCCTTCGACGCCAGTCCCGTGGAGGCGTCGTGGTTCAATCCGTTCTCCGTCGCCACGCCGCTGGCGGTCGTCGCCGGGCTGTCGCTGTCGATCTTCATCTTCTGGGGATGGGACGTCACCCTGACGATGAACGAGGAGACGAAGAACCCCGAGAAGACCCCGGGGCGCGCTGCCACGCTCACCGTCGTGACCATCGTCGTGCTCTACCTCCTCATCTCGCTCTCTCTCCTGGCCTTCGCGGGCACCGGCGAGGACGGGCTCGGCCTGGGCAACCCCGACATCCAGGCCAACGTGTTCTTCTACCTCTCGGGTCCGATCCTCGGACCCCTCGCGTTCCTGGTCTCGCTCGCGGTGCTCACCAGTTCGGCGTCGTCGCTGCAGTCCACGTTCGTCTCGCCCGCGCGCACGCTCCTGGCGATGGGGCACTACGGCGCCCTGCCCCGGAAGTTCGCGCAGGTGACACCGCGCTTCTTCACCCCCGGCTACGCGACCATCGTCTCCGCCGTCGTGGCTTCGGTGTTCTACGCGGTGATGCGCTTCGTGAACGAGAACGTGCTGTGGGACACCATCACCACGCTCGGCATGATGATCTGCTTCTACTACGGCATCACCGCGTTCGCGTGCGTGTGGTACTTCCGCAAGCAGTGGACCGACTCGGTGCGCAGCTTCTTCTTCACCCTGCTGTTCCCCCTCGTGGGAGGCATCATCCTCGTCGCGCTGTTCGTCATCACCCTCGTCGAGAGCCTCGACCCCGACTACGGCAGCGGCACGGAGTGGTTCGGTCTCGGCAGCGTCTTCGTGCTGGGCGTCGGCATCATCGGACTGGGCCTGGTGATCATGTTCTGGCAAGCCGTGAAGCGTCCTGCATTCTTCCGCGGCGAGACACTTTCGCTGGATGCGCCCGAGAGTCTTCGCCGCACGCGCCGCTGACGGCAGACTTGACCCACAACCGACCGGAGAGAGAACGCAATGAGTGACTACGCCGTCGTCAACCCCGCCACCGGTGAGACCCTGGCCACCTACCCCGTCGTGAGCGACGCAGCTCTCGACGAGGCCATCGCGAACGCGGATGCCGCCTACCGCACCTGGCGGGACGTGCCGGTCGCCGAGCGCGCCGCCAAGATCCGCCGCGTCGCGGAACTCCACCGCGAGCGACGCGACGAGCTGGCGGCCATCATCGTCCGCGAGATGGGCAAGCCGCTCGCGGCCGCCGAGGGAGAGGTGGACTTCGCCGCCGACATCACGGAGTTCTACGCCGACAACATCGACAAGATCACCGGCGATCAGCCGCTGGAGATCCTGGGCGAGGGCACGGCCGTCATCCGCCGCTCTCCGATCGGCGTGCTCCTGGGCATCATGCCGTGGAACTTCCCCTATTACCAGGTCGCTCGCTTCGCGGCGCCCAACATCGCCGTCGGCAACACCATCCTCCTCAAGCACGCGCCGCAGTGCCCGGAGTCGGCGGCGGCGATCGAGGACATCTACCGCGAGGCCGGACTCGAGGGCGTCTACACGAACATCTTCGCCACGAACGAGCAGGCGGCGACGGTGATCGCCGATCGCCGGGTCCAGGGCGTGTCGGTGACGGGCTCCGAGCGCGCCGGATCGGCCGTCGCGGCTCTGGCCGGACAGCACCTCAAGAAGGTCGCGCTCGAGCTGGGCGGCTCGGACCCGTTCATCGTGCTGTCGACCGACGACCTCGATGCCACCGTGGCCGCGGCCGTAGAGGCGCGCATGGACAACAACGGGCAGTCGTGCAATGCGCCCAAGCGCTTCATCGTCGCCGACGACCTCTACGACGCCTTCGTCGAGAAGTTCGTCGAGGGTATGAAGGCGCAGAAGATGGGCGACCCGTTCGCCGAGGACACGCTGCTCGGCCCGCTGTCGTCGACTGCGGCCGCCGAGCGTCTGGAGGCCCAGATCCGCACGGCCGTCGAGCAGGGGGCCACGCTGGTGACCGGCGGCACGCGTGACGGCGCCTTCTACGAGCCGACCGTCCTCACCGGCGTCACGCCCGACATGGATGTGTACCGCGAGGAGCTCTTCGGCCCGGCCGGCGTCGTGTACCGCGTCCGCGACGAGGACGAGGCGGTCCGCATCGCCAACGACACAAGCTACGGTCTCGGCTCGTACGTCTACACGACCGATCCCGCGCAGGCCGAGCGGGTCGCGGACCGGATCGAGGCCGGCATGGTCTACGTCAACTGCGTCCTGGCGGACTCTCCCGAGCTCCCCTTCGGCGGCGTGAAGCGTTCCGGCACCTCGCGTGAGATGGGTCTGCTCGCGGCGGACGAGTTCGTCAACAAGAAGCTCATCCGCGTCGCGGGCTGACAGCGGGCGGGCCGAAGGTCCCTGGCGTGCGCCGATGCGCCGGGGCAGGATGAGGTCATGAGCGACATCAGCGAAACGGTGGCCCGCCTCACCGACGAGGAGTGCTGGCAGCGGCTCGGAACCCAGCAGCTCGGCAGGCTCGTCACGCGCGTGGGTGAGGTCCTCGACATCTTCCCCGTCAACTACGTCGTCGACGACGGCGGCGTGGTGTTCCGCACCGCCGAGGGCTCGAAGCTGTTCGAGCTGACCGTCAACGACGAGGTGCTCTTCGAGGTCGACGATCACACCGATGCGGATGCCTGGAGCGTGGTCCTTCGCGGGCACGCGCATCGACTCGATACCTCCGCCGAGGTCGAACACGCCGACTCGCTGCCCTTGAAACCGTGGATCCCGACGCTGAAGTACCACTACGTCCGCGTGGTGCCCACGAGTCTCAGCGGCCGCGCCTTCCAGCGCGGCGAAGAGCCCGACCGTTACGGCATCCAGCAGTACTGACCGCGTGCGGCGGTGCCGGCGACCTCGGTTCGTCCCCCGCCGGGGGCATGCCGTACACTGGGATGAGCAGGACAAATCTGCATTCTTTCGCTGTGCCCGCCGGTCGGGTGACACCCTTCTCACAGGTCATGGCAGAAGACTGCGGAGGTACGGGACCCGCCAACGGGTCTTAGGGCGGTAGCTCAATTGGCAGAGCAGCGGTCTCCAAAACCGCAGGTTGCAGGTTCGATTCCTGTCCGCCCTGCGCGTCAGCGGAAGCTGACACACGGAAGGTAATCAGGTGGCATCGATGGTCCAGGACGAGCCGAAGGGCGAAGTCGTCGCGAACGGCGGCGGCGCCCCCCGCGAGAAGAAGCTCAACGTCTTCGCGCGGATCGCTCTGTTCATCCGTCAGGTGTTCGCAGAGCTCCGCAAGGTGGTCACCCCCACCCGTCAGGAGCTGGTGAAGTTCACCGCGGTGGTCCTGGGCTTCGTGGTCGTCATGATGGCGATCGTGTACGGACTCGATCTGCTGTTCGTCTGGCTCGCGGCCAACGTCTTCGGAGTGTCCGGGGCCTGACGCCTCTGATCTCGCCGTGCCGGCCGTGTCCGGCTGTGCCGGCGTGAGAAACGGAAGAGAACGCAAAGTGTCTGAAAGATACATCGACGACGCCGACTGGGCGACCGCCGCGGAGCAGTCCTCGGAGGAGGACGAGGCCCAGGAGGGCAACGTCCTCGAGGCCGAGCAGCGGTCGGTCGAGTCCGCCGAGCACGCCGCCCTGCACATCGAGGGCGACGGTGACGACGACGGCGACGCCGGCGAGGACGAAGAACTGGACGACATCGACGACCCGGAGGCAGACGCGATCGTGAACGACGCGCTCAACATCGACGAGACCGCCGAGGCGGAGGCCGCGGCCGAGGTCCTCAACGACTCCATCGCCGAGGAGGAGGCCGAGCGCGCTGCCGAGGCGGCCGACGACGTCACGCCCTACGACGGCCCCGAGCTCGGTGACGACGAGGACGATGCCGCCGACGATGCCGCCGACGACGAGGACCCGTACGAGGCGTTCCGCACCGAGCTGCGGATGCAGCCCGGCAAGTGGTACGTCATCCACTCGTACGCCGGCTTCGAGCGCAAGGTGAAGGCGAACATCGAGCAGCG
This sequence comes from Microbacterium sp. ARD31, assembly GCF_031844425.1. NCBI lineage: Bacteria > Bacillati > Actinomycetota > Actinomycetes > Micrococcales > Microbacteriaceae > Microbacterium > Microbacterium sp. ARD31. The sequence continues at coordinate 589,964 of NZ_JAUZVE010000002.1, read as the reverse complement.
CAAGTCCACGCTCGAGGTCGAGGACGACATCTACCAGGTCGAGGTCCCCATGGAGGACGTCGTCGAGATCAAGAACGGTCAGCGCAAGATGGTCACGCGCGTCCGGATCCCCGGCTACGTGCTCGTCCGCATGGAACTCAACGAGGACACCTGGTCGGTCGTCCGTCACACGCCCGGAGTCACGGGATTCGTGGGCAACGCCCACAACCCGACGCCTCTCCGCTTCGAAGAGGCCTTCACCATGCTGAAGTCCCTCGTCGAGGTCAAGGACGTCGCGCCCGCCAAGGCCGGCGCAGCCAAGGGCGGCGCCGCGGTGGCCCGCTCGATCCCCGCCGAGATCGACTTCGAGGTCGGCGAGACGATCACCATCAAGGAGGGCTCGTTCGCGGGTCTTCCCGGCTCGATCAGCGAGATCAAGCCCGAGAGCGGCAAGCTCACCGTCCTGGTCTCGCTCTTCGAGCGAGAGACCCCCGTCGAGCTGTCGTTCGACCAGGTCACCAAGCTCTAAGACTTCCCGGGCTCGCCCCGGGGGAACCGCGGCTCGGAGACGCCGAGTGTGCGGGAGAAGCGGATGCCACGGCATCCGGTTCGAGGAAAGGAAGAGGAAATGGCACCCAAGAAGAAGGTGACCGGCCTGATCAAGCTCCAGATCAACGCCGGCGCCGCCAACCCGGCGCCGCCGATCGGGCCTGCGCTCGGTCAGCACGGCGTCAACATCATGGAGTTCTGCAAGGCGTACAACGCCGCGACCGAGTCGCAGCGCGGCAACGTCATCCCCGTGGAGATCACGGTCTACGAAGACCGGAGCTTCACGTTCGTCCTGAAGACCCCGCCCGCCGCAGAGCTCATCAAGAAGGCAGCCGGCGTCGGCAAGGGATCGTCGACCCCGCACACGGTCAAGGTGGCGAAGATCACCAAGGAGCAGGTGCGCCAGATCGCAGAGACGAAGCAGCCCGACCTGAACGCGAACGACATCGAGGCCGCCTCGAAGATCATCGCCGGCACCGCCCGTTCCATGGGCATCACGGTCGAGGACTGAGGGGGATAAGGAAAATGGCTACGAAGTCCAAGGCCTACCAGGCCGCCGCCGCGAAGATCGCGGCTGACAAGTTCTACACGCCCACCGAGGCCGTCGCCCTGGCGAAGGAGACCGGTTCGGCGAAGTTCGACTCGACCGTCGAGGTCGCGCTGAAGCTCGCGGTCGACCCCCGCAAGGCGGACCAGATGGTGCGCGGCACCGTCATCCTGCCCCACGGCACCGGCAAGACCGCTCGCGTCATCGTGTTCGCGACCGGCCCGGCCGCCGAGGCCGCGATCGCCGCGGGCGCAGATGAGGTCGGCGGCGCCGAGCTCATCCAGAAGGTCGCCGACGGCTACACGTCGTTCGACGCCGCCGTGGCAACGCCCGAGCTGATGGGCCAGGTCGGTCGACTCGGCAAGGTGCTCGGCCCCCGCGGCCTGATGCCGAACCCGAAGACCGGCACCGTCACCCCGAACCCGGCCAAGGCCGTCGAGGAGATCAAGGGCGGAAAGATCGAGTTCCGCGTCGACAAGCACGCCAACGTGCACTTCGTCGTCGGCAAGGCCTCGTTCTCGGCCGAGCAGCTGGACGAGAACCTGAAGACCGCGCTCGAAGAGATCGTGCGTCTGAAGCCGTCGAGCTCGAAGGGTCGTTACATCCAGAAGGGTGCCGTGTCGACCACGTTCGGCCCCGGCATCCCGCTGGACGTCAACTCGCTGGTCTGACCAGACATCGAAAGAAGAGGCTCCGCCGTCAGGGCGGGGCCTCTTCTTCGTCTACGCCGTCGGGGCCACGTCGAAACCCGCGGCTCCGGTCGGATCGGCCTCGATGACATCCGCGGCGGCGACGACGGCTCCCGGGGGCCCCGCCGCCATCCAGGCGAGCACGTCGTCGACGGAGTCCGCATCTCCTTCGAGATGCGCTTCCACGGAGCCGTCGCGCCGGTTGCGCACCCAGCCGTGGACGCCCGCGTCTCGGGCCACGATCCTCAGCGTGTAGCGGTAGCCCACGCCTTGCACGTCACCGCGGACGACCACTCGCACGCTCCTCATGCCTCCATGGTGCCCGGCCGTCGGGGTCGAGTCGAGGGTGCGGGCTTCCGAGCGGGGTCAGGCCGGGATGACCAGGCTGACGCCGAGCACGATCATCACCACCGCGACCACCGCGTCGAGCACGCGCCAGGCGCGCGGTGTGGCGAGCCATCGGCTGAGGTAGCGCGCGCCGAATCCCAGTGAGGTGAACCACGCCAGGCTCGCCGTCACCGCACCCGCGGCGAACACCCATCGCAGGTCGCCGTGCGTGCTGGCGACACCGCCGAGGAGGAAGACCGTGTCGAGATACACGTGAGGGTTGAGCCAGGTGAGCGCCAGGCAGGTCAGCACCGTGCTCGTCAGGCGGCTCCGCGCCGCGACGGCGGTTCCGGCAACGGTGCCGCTGCCGCCGACGCGGGACGGGCCGGGCTCGTCCACGCGCAGGCTCTCCTGACGCGGCCGCCACGCGCGGCGCGCGGCGAGAAGCCCGTAGGCGACCAGGAACACCGCACCCGCCCACCGGATCGCCACGATCAGCCACGGCACGCTCTCGACGACGAGCCCGAGACCCGAGACACCCAGCGCGATGAGGGCGGCATCCGAGAGGGCGCACAAGGCGACCACCGGCCACACGTGCTCGCGACGAAGGCCCTGGCGGAGGACGAAGAGGTTCTGCGCGCCGATCGCGATGATGAGCGAGAGGCCGAGGCCGAAGCCGGCGAGGAGGACGGGGATCACATGGCCACGGTAGGGGACCGCTCGAGGATGGTCCAGCTCATGATTCTTCAGTAGCATTAGCGGTGCTGATGATGAGGATCCCGTTCGACCTGGCCGAGACGGTCGCCGTCGTCGTGGACGAGGGCACGCTCGACGCGGCCGCGCGCCGGCTGCACGTGACTCCCAGCGCGGTCAGTCAGCGCGTGAAGGCGCTGGAGGAGACGCTCGGTCGTGTTCTCCTCGTGCGCTCCAAGCCCGTCCGTCCCACCGAGGCAGGACAGGCGGTGGTGCGGCTGGCCCGGCAGGCTCGCCTGCTGGAGCACGACGCGAGCGTCGAGCTCGGCGACGCCGGCGGCGAGGGTGTCCGCGTCGCCGTGCCGCTGGCGGTCAACGCCGACTCTCTGGCCACCTGGTTCCTGCCGCCGCTGGCGCGACTGGGGGAGCAGCATCCGATCGTCTTCGACCTGCATCGCGACGACCAGGACTTCACCGCGGGGCTGCTCGAGAGCGGCACCGTCATGGGGGCGGTCACCTCGCGGGCCGAGCCTGTCGCCGGCTGCCGGACCACGCCGCTCGGGGCGATGCGCTACGAAGCCGTCGCCTCGCCGGCCTTCATCGAGAGGTGGATGCCGCACGGTGCGGAGTCTTCTGCGCTGGCCGTCGCCCCGGTCGTCGACTTCGATCGTCGGGACGATCTGCAGACCGCGTGGCTGCGAGACCGGGCGGTGGATCCCGGGGCGCCGCCGCGTCACCGCGTGCCCGCCTCCAACGACTTCGCGACGGCCGTGCGGCTCGGCCTCGGGTGGGCGATGCTGCCACGGCTCCAGTCCGCGGAGGATCTCGACGCCGGCAGTCTCGTCCCACTCGGCGGCGCTCCGGTGGATGTGCCGCTGTACTGGCAGCAGTGGAACCTGCGATCGCCGCTGCTCGCGGCGATCGCCGACGAGGTCGTCGCCGAGGGACGCCGCGCGCTCGCCTCGGGATCACGAAGCTAGCCGCGTCACTCCGGTCGGGTCCGGGCATACTCCTCGACGATGACGCCGGATGCGAACTCGCGGCGGGAATCCGGCGCGAAGCGGCGTGCGTCGAACGCAACCCCGTCGAACAGCGGGATCCCGGCGCCGAAGACGAGCGGGTGTCGTTTCAGGACGAGCCGGTCGATCTCAGGCAGCAGTGAACCGGCGAGGGCGCCGCCGCCGCAGAGCCAGATGTCGAGACCGTCCTCCTGCTTCAGCTCTCGCACGAGATCGAGTGGCTCGGATGTGACGGCGAGGTCGGGCGAGACCGTGCGCGCACGTCTGCTGGCGACGATCTGCCGAAGGTGCGGATAGGGGCTCCCGATACCGGCGTCGAGCGCGGGCGTCAACGTGTTCCATCCCATCAGGACGGTGTCGAATCGGCTTCGCGGCGGGGTGATGCCGAGTGCGTCGAGGACGTGTCCGGGCAGTGCGTCCGCGTACTCGTCGAAGACGACCCGGCTGTGGTCTCCGCCGATCAGGAAGGGGTCGTAGCCTCCACGCGGGTCGGCGATGTAGCCGTCGAGGCTGACGGCGACGTAGTAGACGAGTTCTCGCATGGGCGTCTCCGATCACAACAGGTGTCATGATCCAACCTACGTTCACCGACGCGGGGCGCCGCGCTCAGTCGTCGCTGACGCGGAGGACGATCTTGCCGCGCGTGTGACCGGCCTCGAGTTCGGCGTGCGCGGCGGCGGCATCGCCGAGGTCGAACACCTTGTCGATGTACACCTGCACCGAGCCCGAGTCGAGAAGCCGGCCGATCGTGGCCAGCGCTGAGCCGTCGGGGACGACCTTGTACGAGGTCGCCCGCACGCCGGCGGCGTCGGCCGCGGCGGCGTAGCCGGGCCAGGATCCCGTCGGCACCAGGATGTAGAGGCCTCCCGGCCGGAGCACCTTCACCGAGCGCGAGCCGGTGTCGGCTGCGACGTTTCCCACGAGGTCGATGACGACGTCCATGTCGGTGACGACCTCGTCGAAGCGGGTGGTCGTGTAGTCGATGACGACTGACGCGCCGAGTTCGCGCAGCCACGGGGCGTTCCTTCCCGAAGCCGTCACCGTGACGTGCGCTCCGAAGTAGGCCGCGAACTGCACCGCGAAGTGCCCGACGCCGCCGCTTCCGGCGTGGATGAGCACCCGCTGCCCCTCATGCGCGTGGGCGGTCTCGACGACGAGCCCCCACGCGGTGAGCGCGGCCAAGGGGACACCGGCGGCTTCGACGTGCGAGAGCGAGGCGGGCTTGCGCGCCACCGAGAGGGTGGGGACGACGGCGTATTCCGCATAGGACCCGCCGGAGCGAGGGTAGGGGAGCATCCCGTACACCTCGGTGCCGGCGGGGAAGGCGTGCGCCTCGTACGGCGACGAGACGACGATGCCGCTGAAGTCGAAGCCCGGCACCGTGGGGTACTGCGAGATGGCCTGCGCAACACCTCTGCCCGCTCGCGTCTTGGCGTCGATCGGGTTGACGCCGGCGGCCACCACGCGCACGAGGAGCTCGCTGATGACGGGAGACGGCACCGGAACCGACGAGGAGTGGAGGACGTCGGGAGCGCCGGTCTCGTCGAAGACGACGGCCCGCATCCGGGCGGGGGGATCGGCGACCGTGACGGTCGGGGTCTCTTTGGTGGATGATCGCAGCGGCCGGAATCTCATGGGTCGCTCCTTCCGCGTGCGTGTCGGCGTCGGCAGCACTGGTTGCTTGCTCTGCGGACAGTCAACCCTGCGATTATCTCGGTCGTGTTACACCGGTGCTACCGCGTGGAGAAGGTCGGTCGCCGTCGTCGGCGTGCGCGGGCGTGGAGGTGTGGGGGTTTCAGTCGGCGAGGGCGAGGGCGCGGAAGGGCTGTCGGGATGCCGGCGTGCGCGGCATCCGCTCACCGGCGGCCGTGGGAACCGGCCGACCCGTCGTGCGCCGGTACAGCTCGTCGATGAGCGACGTCGCCAGGCGGACGAGTCCGGCGATCTCGGCGTCGTCGCGATCGACCCAGGCGCAGCGGGGCTCGTCGTCGACGGGCACGAAGGCGTCGTGCTGCTCCCATGCGACCAGGGTGCGCTCCGCCCCCAGCACGTGCTGCTGCCACCAGACCTGCCGCAGGTAGGAGCGGGGGATGGAGCGCCAGGACTTGTTGGTCGTCTTGATCTCGGCGAGCACGACGCGTCCGCCGCTGTCGATGCCGATCCCGTCGGGAGTCGCCAGGTGGCGATTCTCGACCACCGCGTGGAACAGTGCCGAGGAGGGCTGGATGCCGTGCGTCGCGGCCACCCAGGCGGCGATCTCGGGTTCGCGCGCGCGACCGTGCGCGGTGTAGGCGTTACCGGAGAAGCCCGACCCCATCAGCTTGGCGTCGGCCGCGCGAGTTATTGCGCGCTCGCTGGTGAGGGTGGCGACGTCGGTCGCCGTGATGCCGCGGGAGCGCGCCCGCACCCACGCCACCCGATCGCGGGAATCCGCGACGATGCGGGCGGCGAGCTCGGGGGTCACCTGACGAGCCTACGTCGGGCGTCGGACGACACGGGACGCGACACCCTGCGCCCCGGCATCCGCGTTCGCGGGAGGCGGGGCGCGTTCAGGGAGAGAGGAGGTCGACGAGCGCGCGCAGGTGCTCTGCCATGTCGACGCGCTCGTCGAGGAGCCACTGCACCTGCAGGCCGTCCATCGTCGCGATGAGGAGCGACGCGGCCACGTGCGGATCGATGTCGGCGCGGATGGTGCCCGCCTGCTGCTCCTGAGCCAACCGCCGCGCGAAGGCCTCGCGATTGCGCTCGTAGCGGGCGATGAAGTACTCGCGCCGGTCGGTGTCGGAGGTATCGGATGCCGCCAGGGCGGACACCACCGCGAACAGGGCGACCAGTCCCGGCACGGTGGCATTGTGGGCGACGAGGTCCTCCGATGCGCCGAAGCCGCCGTCGGGATCGGCGGGGAAGCGCGCGCGGTTGACGTCGTCCCGGTGACGCACGATCTCGAGCATGAGGTTCTCGCGTGAGCCGAAGTGGTGGAGCAGGCCCGCCTTCGACCGGCCCACCTCGTCGGCGATCAGCTGCAGCGTTGTCGCGTCGAATCCTCGCTCGGCGAGGATGCGCAGGGCGGTGTCGAGCACTGCCCGACGGAACCCCGCGCTCTTGGCGTAGGAGCCGCGGGCACCGGATGTCTGCGGATCGCTCACCATCAAACCCTACCTTCGGTCCGGTTTTGCGTGTAACGTGGAGCAAAACCTACCCGTGGTCGGTCTTTGCGGACCGCGACAACGCAGACGAGGTCGTCGATGTCATCCCCCCAGTCTTCTGTTCAGCTCTATTCGGTGCGTGAGCCGCTCGAGACCGATCTCGGCGGCACACTCGAGCGCCTGGCCGAGATGGGCCTTCGCAACGTCGAGGCGTTCGGCTTCGTCGGCCGGGCCGCCGAGCTGCGTGCGGCTTTCGACGCGGCGGGCCTGCGGGCGCCGAGCGGCCACGCCGCGTTCCTGTCGGACCAGTTGCGGTTCGGCGACAAGGCGATCGAGGTCCCTCCGCTGGAGTCCGTGCTCGACGATGCCGAGGCCCTCGGGGTGGAGCTCCTCATCGACCCGATGGTCGGCCCTGACCGCTGGGCGAGTCGCGACGAGGTCCTGCGTACGGCCGAGCGCCTGAACGCCGCCGCCGAAGCTGCTGCGGGACGCGGCATCCGGGTCGGCTATCACAATCACTCCCAGGAGTTCCATCACTCGTTCGACGGTGTCACCGCGTACGAGCTCTTCGTCTCGCAGCTGCGGGACGACGTCGCCCTCGAGCTCGACGCCTACTGGGCGCAGGTCGGCGGGCAGGACGTGCCCGCACTCGTCGGCCGGCTCGGAAGCCGGCTGAAGGCTCTTCACGTGAAGGACGGCCCCGTGGGCGCCGACCCCTTCCGCACGGGTGCGTTCGACGCCGCCGACCTCGGCCAGGTCCCCGCCGGGGCCGGTCAGGTCGCGCTCGACGAGGCGCTGGCGGCAGCGAAGTCGCTCGAGCTGGCCGTCGTGGAATTCGACCACTACGCCGGGGACATCTTCGAAGGCATCGAGGCGGGCGTCCGCTACCTGGCGGAGCGGGGCATCCGCTGATGGCGGGCACGGGACCCGTCGGCGTCGGCTTCATCGGCGCGGGGATGATCAGCAACACGTACCTCGAGAACCTCACGTCCTTCCCCGACGTCCGCGTCGTGATCGTCGGCGATCTCGACACCCAGCGTGCCGCGGACCAGGCGCGCAAGCACGGGATCGCCGAGAGCGGCTCGCCCGACGACGTGCTCGCGCACCCCGAGGTCGAGCTCGTCGTCAACCTGACCATCCCGGCCGCCCACGTTCCGGTGAGCTCGGCCGCGATCGCCGCCGGCAAGCACGTCTGGAGTGAGAAGCCGATCGGCATCGACCGTGCCGAGGCGCTCCGGCTGCTCGAGCAGGCGGATGCCGCCGGTCTGCGTGTGGGAATCGCGCCCGACACCGTGCTCGGACCCGGGCTGCAGACCGCCCGGCGGGCGATCGCCCGCGGTGACATCGGCACGCCCCTGTCGGCGCAGACCTCGATGCAGTACATCGGTCCGGATGTGTTCCACCCGAGCCCGGAGTTCCTCTTCGCGCGTGGCGGGGGGCCGCTGCTCGACATGGGGCCGTACTACGTCACCGCACTGGTTCACCTCTTCGGCCCGGTCGCCGATGTCGCGGCGGTCGGTGTGCGGGGCCGGGCGACGCGCACCATCCAGGTCGGCGATCGTGTCGGCACGTCCTTCCCGGTCGAGGTCCCCACGCTCGTGCAGGCGATCGCCCGGTTCGAGAAGGGCGCCACCAGCCAGAGCGTCTTCAGCTTCGACTCGCCACTGACGCGCATGGGTCTGGTCGAGATCACCGGCACCGAGGGAACCCTCGTCGTGCCCGACCCGAACACCTTCGGCGGCCAGGTGCGGATCACCCGCGGGGCCGTGCCGGACTCTCCCACGCGCGAGCCGCTGTGGCACGACGTCCCGGCGATCGGCGTGGAGGCCGGCCGCGGGCTGGGCGTTCTCGACATGGCCCGTGCGATCCGCAGCGGCGACCGGCACATCGCGACCGGCGAGCTGGGGTACCACGTGCTCGACACCCTCACCGCGATCGAGGAGTCCGTCGTGGCGGGCGCCTTCGTCACCGTGGAGAGCACCGTGGACGAGGTTCCGATGGTGCCCGAGGGTCGCGACCCGTTCGCGGCGACGCTGTGAGCACCGCGGCCGGGATCCGCGCCGGCTTCGTGGGCGGTGGCTTCATGGCCACCGTCCACAGCCGCGCGGCTCGGGCCGCGGGCGCCCGGCTGACGGCGGTCGCCGGCTCGTCGCCGGAGCGCGCCGGGGTCGCCGCCGAAGAGCTCGGGATCGAGCGGGCCGTAGCCGATGTCGCGGCCGTCGCCGCGGCATCCGACGTCGTCCACATCTGCACGCCCAACAGCCGGCACGCCGAGCAGGCGCTCGAGGCCATCGCGGCCGGAGCGCACGTGGTGTGCGAGAAGCCGCTCGCCACGACGGTGGAGGACGCCCGGACGGTCGTCGACGCGGCGGCCGCGGCAGGCGTCGTGGGTGCCGTGCCGTTCGTCTACCGCTACCACCCGGCCGTGCGCCACGCGCGCGAGCTGGTGGCGACCGGCGAGCTCGGGGATGTGCTGACGATCGACGGCGCCTACCTGCAGGACTGGCTCCTCGCCCAGTCCGACACGAACTGGCGCGCCGACGCCACCGCAGGGGGCGCCTCGCGCGCGTTCGCCGACATCGGCTCGCACCTGTGCGACCTGCTCGAGTTCGTCGTCGGCGACCGCATCCGCTCGATCGCCGCCCGCACCAGGACGGTGTACGCGGAGCGGGACGGCGCCCGCGTTGCGAACGAGGACATCGCCGCACTCGTGGTGGAGCTCGACGGCGGTGCTCTGGCGACGCTGCTCATCTCGCAGCTCGCGCCGGGCCGCAAGAACGCGCTCACGCTTGAGGTGCACGGCACACGTCAGAGCGTGCGCTTCGCCCAGGAGCGACCCGAGGAGCTGTGGATCGGTGCGCAGGAGGGCTCGCGACTGGTCCTGCGGGACCCCGAGACGCCGGGCGACCGCGGGCTCTCGCTCGTGCCGGCCGGGCACCCCATGGGCTATCAGGACGCCTTCAACGCCTTCGTCGCCGACGCCTACGCCGCGGCGAAGGGCGAGCACCCGGACGGACTGCCGACCTTCGCGGACGGCCTGCGTGCCGCCCAGCTCACCGAAGCCGTCCTGGAATCGGCCCGCACCTCTCGCTGGGTCGACGTCCCCGGCGCTTGAGTCCGGCGTCGAGCAGACCGGCGCCGTCACAATCACGAGAACCGCACGTTCCGGCATCCCGTCACCTCGCTCACCGGCCCGCGGGCACGGTCGGCCAGATCACGTGATGTCGCCGAGAACACGTGTCGCGCGCGCTCGCTGCGGGTCATCTCGGCGAGGTCACGTTATCGGTGCGCGGGGGTCGTATCTCCGGCATCCGGATCACGTGATCGCAGCAGCGACGCCCGGGCTGAGGGCACCAGATCACGTGATCGGCGCGAGTGGCTTGCGTGTCCGGCATCCGGATCACGTGATCGCACCGAGCGCGTGTCCGCTTCCGGCGAATCCTCCCCAGGCGCCCGACCGGTCGTGTTGTCCACGACAGTGCCGGCGGCACGAGTGAGGCGGTGTGGATGCCGCAAGCGTGGCGTCCATGACACGTCACATCACCTTTGCGCAGGCGCTGGAGTCCGTGCGTTCGCGCTCACAGCTGCTCGCGGCGGGATATCGGCCGCGCGACGTCCGACGCGGTCTCGAGAGCGGCAGCATCCGACGACTGCAGCGCAACCGCTATGTCGAAGGGGAGGTCTGGCGCGGCCTATGGCCGGAGTCCCAGCATCGGCTCGAGGCGGCGGCGGCCGTCGCCGAGATGGGGGGTGGCGCCGGGGTGCTCTCCCACGTGTCCGCCGCGGTTGCGTGGGGTCTGCCCCTCTACCGGTTAAGGCCGGCAGCCGTGCATATGACGATGCCGACCGGATCCCGCGCATCGGGTCGCACCCGCCTCGTCCGGCACGCCGATGCCCTCGCCGACCATGACGTCACGGACATCGCAGGTGTGCGGTGCACCACTCTGGAGCGGACCGTGTTCGACGTCTGCCGAACCGTCGGTCTGGAGGCTGCGATCTCCGCTGCGGACGCTGCGCTTCGTCACGTCGCCGTCGCGGGTCGTTCCTACGACGCGGACGTCGTGGCGAAGTGGCGAGAGCGGATGCTGGACCGCGTCGCTGCCGCACCCGGACGACGCGGGGTGAGACAGGCCGGTGAGGCGGCCCGGCTGGCGGACGGGCGAGCAGAGCTTCCGGGCGAGAGCGTCACGCGGCTGCGGCTCGTGCAGCTCGGCTTCGTCGACATCCATCCGCAGGTGCGGGTCGCGGGCCCGGGGACGTCGCAGTACTTCGTCGACCTCGGAGTGGACGACGTGCGGAGCTTCGTCGAGTTCGACGGAGCGTCCAAGTATCAGGACGAAGCCCTGCGAGCCGGAAAGACGCTCGAGGAAGTGCTCCTCGCAGAGAAGAGGCGCGAAGATTGGATTCTAGGCACGACCCAGCGCCGGTTCGTCCGTGTCGAAGACGCCCACATCGGTGATCTGAGCACCTTCGCCGCCCGCCTCGCCGCCTTCGGGATCCAGCCGCCACATGGGTGATCACCGGTGCGACGGTCGGTGCGGCGCACCGCGGTTCACGCATCCTCATCACGCGTTCTGGCGCGCAGCGCATCCGTGCGTGTGGTCAGATCACGTGTTCTGGCGCGCGGCGCTCCGGGCAGGTGGTCAGAGCACGTGTTCTCGCCGAGACGACGGGTTCCGAGCGCGCGGGACGCGTCGTCTCGGCGACGTCACGTGTTCTGGGCGCAATGGGGGTGGACGCAGGAGGGGGGGGGCAAGCGGGGCGCGAAGTGAGGGGGCCTTCGTGACGTCACGTGGTCTGGGCCGGGCACGCAGGGACCGGGCCAGCCCGCCGGATTTGGTGCGGGGGGATGCTGTCGCTTAGACTTCCGGGAGCCGAAGACCGCCGGTCATCGACGTGCGCGAGAGCGTACCGAGATCGAAGCTCTGCAGTGCAGGGGCCCGCGCAGGTGTCACGAACGATTCTCCCTCACAGGATTTCCGCTCCGTGCGCTTGCGCCGGAGCTTTTTTCATTGCAGCGCCGGTGTTCCAGGTCGACGCCCCGCCTCCGCGGAGCGTCTCGTACACACAAGGAGTGGCCATGGCGCAGAAGGAAGCATCGGTCGCCGAGCTCACGAAGCACTTCGAGGACTCGACCGCCGTACTGCTGACCGAGTACCGCGGCCTGACGGTTGCCGAGCTCAAAGAGCTCCGCAACACGATCCGTCAGGACGCGGAGTACGCCGTGGTGAAGAACACGCTGACCAAGATCGCCGCGAACAACGCGGGGATCTCGTCGCTGGACGACGACCTCAAGGGTCCGTCGGCCGTGGCGTTCGTGCACGGTGACCCGGTCGCCGTCGCGAAGGGCCTGCGCGCCTTCGCCAAGGCACATCCTCATCTCGTGATCAAGGGCGGTTTCTTCGACGGGAACACCCTGAGCGCGGACGAGGTCAACAAGCTCGCCGACCTCGAGAGCCGTGAAGTCCTGCTGGCGAAGCTCGCCGGCGCGATGAAGGCATCGATGACGAAGGCGGCATACGTCTTCAACGCACTGCCGTCGAAGGCCGTTCGCACGGTCGACGCGCTGCGTGAGAAGCAGGAGTCCGCGGCCTGACATCGGGCCCCGGCGTAGTACAACCCCAATCAAGGAGAATCATCATGGCAAAGCTCAGCACTGAGGAGCTGCTCGACGCGTTCAAGGAGCTCACGCTCATCGAGCTCAGCGAGTTCGTCAAGGCGTTCGAGGAGACCTTCGACGTCACCGCCGCCGCTCCCGTGGCCGTGGCCGCTGCCGGCGCCCCCGCCGGTGGTGCCCCCGCCGAGGAGGCCGAGGAGAAGGACGCGTTCGACGTCATCCTCGAGGCCGCCGGCGACAAGAAGATCCAGGTCATCAAGGTCGTCCGCGAGCTCACCTCGCTCGGCCTCGGCGAGGCCAAGGCCGTCGTCGACGGTGCGCCCAAGCCCGTGCTCGAGGGCGCGAACAAGGACGACGCCGAGAAGGCCAAGGCCAAGCTCGAAGAGGCCGGCGCGACGGTTACCCTCAAGTAATCACGCTCAGCCGTACGAAGGCTCCGGATGCTTCGGCATCCGGAGCCTTCGTCGTTCCACGACGCCGCGCTCTCACTCGTCCCAGAACCGCCGTCGCGCGTGGTCGCGCATGTCGACGGCCACCGTCGACTCGTGAGTGTCGGGGGGAGCGGTGGATGCGCGCATGACGAGCCGCGCCTTCAGCCGGATGTCGACCGGGGGACGCCCCGGGTGGTCGAGCTGCTCCACCAGCAGATCGACCGCGGCGGCGCCCTGCTCGCGCGGTACCTGCTCGAGGGTGGTGAGGGCGAACATCTCGGCGTACTCGTGGTCGTCGATGCCCACCACGCTGAGGTCGGTCGGCACGCGGATGCCGAGGCGGCGCGACGCGATGATCGCACCGATCGCGACTTCGTCGCAGACCCCGACGATGGCCGTGGGCCGACGCGTGTCGCCGAGGAGGTCCACCGCGGCCGCGTAGCCGCCGGGAAGGCTCACGTCGGAGCGGACGTGCACCGCATGATCGTCCAGGCCCGCCTGCGACATGGCGAGCCGGTAGCCGCTGAGCCGACGCCGGTCCACCTCGGCCCAGTTCGTCCCGCCGCCACCGCCGAGGAACGCGATCTCGCGATGGCCGAGACTGATGAGGTGCTCGGTGGCGCGACGCACCGCATGGTCGTCGTCGATCGCGACGGTGCTGGTCGAGCCGCGCTCGCCGACGACGATCACGACCGGCCTGTCGATCTCCAGCATCCGCTGCACCTCGTCGTGCGCAGGCTCCAGCCCCACGGCGATCAGGCCGTCGAACCTCTTGCGCGCCAGGAAGTCCTGGAAGATCCGCCGACGTCCCTCCGTTCCCGGCTTCGCGTCGTACAGCGTCAGATCAAGTCCGCGGGCCAGGAGCGAGGCCTGGATCCCTTCGAGGACCTCGGCGAAGAACCAGCGGTTGACGTAGGGCATGATCACACCGATGTTGCGCGTGCGACCGGTCGCCAGGCTCACCGCGCTCGTCGAGGCGACGTAGCCCAGAGCCCTCGCCGCACCCACGACGCGGTCGCGCGTCGCGTCCGAGACGTACCCCGATCCGGTGAGCGCACGGCTCGCCGTGGACTTCGACACGCCCGCAAGCCGGGCGACGTCCGCGATACCGCTCACGTGTGCTGCCTCCCGCGTCGCCCGCCTTCGCCGCGACGTTGTGGGAAAGCGTAGGCGAATCACGCCCGGAAGGGAACCGGTTCCATGCACATCCCACAATTCGGCCTGGCGGGTTTCCGCTGTTTACCGAGTTGTGACCTTCCGGGCCGTTGTGCGCCCGGGGGAAGTCGAATAGCGTGGCCTGGAATCGGTTCCCTACTTTCCTGCAGGCCGGTTCCCGGGGTGGAAGCCCCTACTCGAAGAGGAGGACTCATGAAGACTCACAGGCGAGGACGCATCCTCGGCTCGGTCGCCGCGATCAGCGTCGCCGGTATCGCACTGGCCGGCTGCACCGGAGGCCCGGGCACCGGCGGCAACGGCGGCGGCGACGGTGGCGGCGGCGGGGGAGAGGACGACAACGTCGTCACCATCTACGGCACCATCTCGGGCACCGAGGCAGAGCTGCTCGAAGAGTCGTGGGCCGAATGGGAGGAAGAGAACGGCATCGACATCGAGTACGAGGCCTCTCAGGAGTTCGAGGCGCAGATCGCCGTGCGCGCGCAGGGTGGCAGCGCCCCCGATCTCGCGATCTTCCCGCAGCCCGGTCTGCTCGCCGACATGGCCACCCGCGGCTTCCTGGTCGAGGCGCCCGAGGCGGTCAAGGCGAACGCCGAGGAGTACTGGACCGACCTGTGGCAGGGCTTCGGCACCGTCGACGACACCTTCTACGGCGCGCCGCTGATGGCGAGCGTCAAGGGCTGGATCTGGTACTCGCCCGCGACCTTCGAAGAGAACGGCTGGGAGATCCCGACCACGTGGCAGGGCCTCAAGGACCTCACCGCGCAGATCGCCGAAGAGACCGACGGCCCGCCGTGGTGCGTCGGGTTCGGATCGGACGCGGCGACGGGCTGGCCGGGGACCGACTGGATCGAGGACGTCGTGCTCCGCCAGTCGGGTACCGACGTCTACGACCAGTGGGTGGCGAACGAGATCCCCTTCACCGACCCGCAGATCAAGTCGGCCTTCGACGAGGTGGGGAGCATCATCCTCAACCCCGAGTACGTCAACGCCGGCTACGGCGACGTGCAGTCGATCGGCACCACCCCGTTCGGCGACCCGGCCACGGCGCTCGCCAGCGGTGACTGCCTGCTGCACCACCAGGCCTCGTTCTACGACGGCTTCATCGTGGATGCCGGCGCGACGGTCGCCGAAGACGGCGACATCTGGGCCTTCATCACTCCTCCGTTCGAGGAGTCCGACGGCGGTGCCGCGACGGTCACCGGCGGTGGCGAGATCGTGGGCGCGTTCGACGACTCGGAGAGCACCCAGGCGGTGCAGGAGTACCTGTCCAGCCCCGAGTGGGCGAACAGCCGCGTGTCGCTCGGCGGCGTGATCAGCGCGAACAAGGGGCTCGACCCCGCCAACGCGTCCAGCGCCATCCTGTCGGAAGCCATCGAGCTGCTGCAGGACGACGCGACCACGTTCCGCTTCGACGGATCGGACCTGATGCCCTCGAGCGTCGGTGCCGGCACGTTCTGGCAGGGCATGCGCGACTGGGTCAACGGCACGGACACCGACACGGTGCTCGAGCAGATCGAGTCGGGCTGGCCCTCCAGCTGATCGGTCGCAACGGGGCCGTCCCGAAGGGGCGGCCCCGTTCCCTCGCCGCGGGTGATCCCGCGAAACCCCGAGTTCGTCGTCGCACTCGAAAGGACGCCCCATGACCGCCCGTGATTTCTTCCAGTGGCTGAGCACCCTCTCGCCCTGGCTCGAGATCCCCATCATCGTCGGCGCGTTCGTGCTGGTGGTGGGGATCATCCTCTTCTTCGTCGAGATCGCACCGCGCGCCGGCCGCAAGTACACGATCATCCGCCTCGCGGTGTGCGTGCTCTTCCCCGTCGCCCTGCTGTTCTTCCTGCAGTCCTACTGGTGGGCGATCCTCGCGGCCGGCGCGCTCGGGCTCCTCTTCTTCTGGCTCGACATGCGGTCCCGCGAAGGGTCCGGTTCTCTCTTCACGATCGTGGCCTTCCTGGCACCGGCGCTCCTGCTGGTGCTCATCGGGCTGGTGGTCCCCACCATCCAGACGTTCTTCCAGTCCTTCCTCAACTCCAGCGGCACCGCGTTCGTCGGGCTGGACAACTTCCTGTGGGTCTTCACGCAGCCCCAGGGCGTGCGCACGATCATCAACACGATCATCTGGGTGCTCATCGCCCCGGCGGTCTCGACCGTGGCCGGGCTCGCCTACGCCTACTTCATCGACAAGACCCGAGGCGAGAAGTACTACAAGATCCTGGTGTTCCTGCCCTTCGCGATCTCGTTCGTGGGTGCGTCTATCATCTGGCGCTTCATGTACACCTCGCGCCCGGCCGAAGCGGCGCAGATCGGCCTGCTGAACCAGATCATCGTGTGGTTCGGCGGACAGCCCATCAACTTCCTCGCCGCCGACCCGTGGAACACCCTGTTCCTCATCGTGGTGCTCATCTGGTCGCAGACCGGCTTCGCCATGGTGGTGCTCTCGGCCGCCATCAAGGGCGTGCCCACCGAGCAGCTCGAGGCCGCAGAGCTCGACGGCACGAACGCCTGGCAGCGATTCTTCAACGTCGTCGTTCCCGGCATCCGCTCGTCGCTCATCGTGGTGCTGACGACGATCTCGATCGTCTCGCTGAAGGTGTTCGACATCGTCCGCACGATGACGGCGGGTGCGAACAACACCTCGGTCATCGCCAACGAGATGTACACCCAGTTCCGCAGCTTCGAGTCCGGGAGGTCGGCCGCATTCGCGGTGATCCTGTTCGTGCTCGTCCTGCCGATCGTCATCTACAACGCCAGACAGCTCAAGAAGCAGCGGGAGGTGCGCTGACATGGCCATGCCTGTGGAACTGCCGGTCGACGACCAGACCAAGCGCCGGGTCACGCGCGGCGAGAAGAAGGCCGAGGCGCCGCTGGCCCGCACCAAGCGGCGGCTGACGTCGCGCTGGGCGACGCTCGCCGCGCTCATCATCGCGATCCTGTGGTCGATCCCCACGCTGGGGCTGCTGATCACGTCCTTCCGCCCGCGCGAGGAGATCCAGACCTCGGGCTGGTGGACGATCTTCTCGAACTGGGGGTGGACGCTCGACAACTACACGACGGCGCTTCAGGCCGGCAACAGCCAGCTGACCCTGGCCGGATCGTTCGTCAACTCGTTCGCGATCACGATCCCCGCCACCGTCATCCCGATCGTCATCGCGATGCTGGCCGCCTATGCGTTCGCGTGGATGGACTTCAAGGGCAAGAACATCCTGTTCATCTTCGTGTTCGCCCTGCAGATCGTCCCGATCCAGATGGCCCTCATCCCGCTGCTGCAGCTGTTCTCGCAGGGAACGATCTTCGGCGTCCCGGTGATCGTGCCGCTCGGCTCTGCCGGCTATACGCAGGTGTGGATCGCGCACACGATCTTCGCCATGCCGCTGGCCATCTTCCTCCTCCACAACTTCGTCTCGGAGATCCCGCGCGAAGTGATCGAAGCGGCGAAGGTGGATGGGGCGGGCCACGGGCAGACGTTCTTCCGCATCGTGATCCCGCTGACCATGCCGGCCATCGCGTCGATCGCGATCTTCCAGTTCCTGTGGGTGTGGAACGACCTGCTGGTCGCCCTCATCTTCGCTGACGGCAACGTGGCTCCGATCACCAAGATGGTGGCCGAACTCGCCGGAAGCCGCGGACAGGACTGGTATCTGCTCACGGCGGGCGCCTTCATCGCGGTGATCGTGCCGCTGATCGTGTTCCTCGCGCTGCAGCGCTACTTCGTTCGCGGGCTCCTCGCGGGGTCGACGAAGGGCTGAGGCCCCGTCGGCTGGCGGCGGCGCGCGCTGTCGTCAGCCGGCGCAGCCCAGTCGGGCCGAGATCGCCCGCATCGCTTCGATCTCGGCGGATTGCCCGGCCACGATGCTGCCCGCCACGTCGAGCACGCGCGGCTCGGAACCGAGGTCGATCACGGCCTCGGCCATCGGGATCGCGCCTTCGTGGTGGCGGATCATGAGGTCGAGGAAGAGGCAGTCCGCTTCGGTGCCGGTCGCGTTCTGCAGGGCGCCGAGCTCGGCATCCGTCGCCATCCCCATCGCCGCGTGCGCTTCGGCGTCGGTGAGGTCGTCACCGGATGCCGCGCCGTGGCCGTGCTCGTCGCCTGAAGCGTCCATCCACGCCATCATCGGACCGCCCGACTGCGAAAGCCCCCACTGCACCAGCCAGTCGTACATCTCACCGCGCTGGCCGGCCTGACCCGTGGCGATGTCGTAGCTGAGCACGCGAAGCTCTTCGTCCTCGGTCTTCCGGTAGATCTCCATGGCCATCTGGATGGCCTGGGCGTGGTGGGCCTGCATGTCTCGCGAGAACCCTGCCTCAGCCGAGGCGTCGCCCGGCGTCAGCGGTCCCGCAGAGGAGAAGGTGGAGAACCGCCCGACGGCGAAGGCGACGCCGGCGATGGCGAGGACCGCGAGGGCCACCATCCACCAGCGGATGCCGGTGCGTCCCGTCTCGGCGATCTCGTCGTCGACGGCCGGTCGACTCACGGCCGATCAGCTCTGCTTGCCGGGCGCGTCGAGCGCGCCGCTGCAGACGGCGTTGGGCTCGGGCACGTTCTGGCTGCGCCAGTACTCCTCGAAGAACGCGGGGATGCGCTCGTCATCGGCCGAGTCGAGCTGGAGCTGGGTGTTCCAGCCACTCAGCACGATGGGGGAGTCCAGGCCCTCGTACGGCGAGAGGATGACGTAGCTCGAGGGCAGGTGCGACCGGAGCGTGTCGAGTTCGTCGCCCGACACCCGTTCGGCGTCGTAGGTGACCCAGATCGCGCCGTGCTCCATCGAGTGGACGGCGTTCTCGTTCGGAACCGGCTGGTCGTACACGCCGCAGTTGAGCCAGACGGCGTTGTGCGGGCCGCCCGCGGGCGGGCTCTGCTCGTACTCGACGGTGCCCTCGACGTGATCGGTGGCGTTCTCGAAGGTCTCGACACCCTCGATCTCGGCGCCGGTGCTGTCGCCGGCGGTGTACGAGGGCGGTGCCGGCGGCGCGAAGACGATGGAGGCCACGATGAGCGCCACGACCGCGACGGCGGCCGTCGACCCGACGACCCACCAGACGAGCTTGCTGCGCCGGCGCTTGGCGAGCTGCTTCTGGTATTCGGCCAGCTTCTCCTGGCGGCGCTGCTCGCGCTGCTGCTTGACGGTCAGATTGATCTCGGCCTGCTTGGCGGGGTTGCCGCTGCGCTGCCTGTCGGTCGGGCTCACGCAGACGAGTTTATGCGGCCGCATGGGGTGGAGGCTGGACAATGCCTCCGATGACGCCGACAGTGCGGCGGGCGGCATCCGCTATCCTGGACTCGAATCGATTCGACCGCGACATCCTTCGCCCTCACGATTCCTCCTCGCACCGCCAGACGCACGTGCGCCTCGCTCGCCCTCGACTCAGAGATCCCCGCCTTGCTCGACACCGCCTCCCTTCCCGTCGTCCGGCCCGACGCATCGCGCTCCCAGCCGCCGCGCCAGCGCCCCCAGCCCCCGCACACCGGAGCCATCCGCGCGATCGGGTCGAACCCGGCCACGGCGCCGATCGTGCTGCACCCGGGCGACTCGATCTCGAGCCGCCGCCGGGTGCTGTACATCATCCTGCTGGGCGCGCTCACCGCTCTCGGGCCGTTCACGATCGACCTCTATCTGCCGGCCTTCCCGGTGCTCGAGGCGGACTTCGAAACGACGTCCGCGGCCATCCAGCTGACGCTGACCGGCACGATGCTCGGATTCGCCCTGGGGCAGCTCATCGTCGGCCCGCTCAGCGACAAGGTCGGACGGCGGCTCCCGCTCCTCATCGTCACCGCGCTCCACGTGGTCGCGAGCGCGGCGGCGGCCCTCGCCCCCACGCTCGAGCTGCTGTCGCTGTCGCGCGTGTTCATGGGCGCGGGTGCAGCGGCGGGCGGCGTCGTCGCCGCGGCGATCGTGCGCGACCTGTTCGGCGGCCGTCGCCTCGTGGTCATGCTCTCTCGCCTGGCCCTGGTCTCGGGTGCCGCGCCCGTCCTGGCTCCGCTCGTGGGTTCGGCTCTTCTGCTCGTGATGCCGTGGCGGGGGATCTTCGTCGTCCTCGCCGTCTACGGCGCGGTGATGCTCGTGTCGGCGATCCTGTTCATTCCCGAGACCCTTCCGCCGGCCCGTCGGCACGAGCGCGGCGCGACCACGGTGTGGCAGCGGTATCGCAGCGTCTTCACCGACCGCGTCTTCATCGGCGTTCTCTTCATCGGCGCCATGACCTTCAGCGGGCTGTTCTCCTACCTGTCCGCCTCGCCGTTCCTGGTGCAGGAGAGCTTCGGCTTCGACGCGCAGCAGTACGGCGTGCTGTTCGCGGTGAACTCGATCGGCCTGGTGGTCGGCGTGCAGATCGCCTCGCGTCTGGCCGCTCGCTACGGACCGCAGTGGGTTCTGGCGTTCTCGACCGCGTCGCTGCTCCTGTGGGCGACGGTCATCGTCGTCAACGACCAGCTGGGGCTGGGTGTGTGGGGAACGCTCATCCCGCTGTTCCTGTTCATGACCTCGTGCGGCTTCACCTTCCCGTGCGTGCAGGTGCTGGCCCTCGATCGGCATGGCCGTGCCGCCGGCACGGCGCAGTCGATCATCGGCGCCACCAACTTCGGGGTGGCGGGGCTGATCTCGCCCGTCGTCGGCTGGATCGCGCAGGGCTCGGGCATCACGGCGACGACGATGGCCTCGGTGATGGCCGGATGCGCCGTTGTCGGTGTCGCGGCCCTCTGGCTGCTGGTGCGTCCGCGCACGGTGGAGCGTCTCGCGCCCTGACGCGGAGCACTCACCCGGCGCCCCGTGCAGCAACCTGCGCGGCGGGATGATCTCACGGATCGCCGGTTCTGCGCGAGCCGTGTTCACTTCCCGTTCACCCTGGCAGGATGACCCCATGAAGGATCACCCTGAGTCCGACGTCCGCGTAGCGTATCGCCGCCCGCTCTGGATCGGCACGGCCGCGGTGGTCGCCGGTGTGATCCTCGGCGTCGGCATCCTCGTCGGTCTCGGCAATGCCACCTTCGGCTTCGACGCGGCGTGGCAGGATCTGCTCTCGGCCAGCCGTGGGCCGGCGATGCTGGCCTTCTCGTACGCCCTGGACTGGATCGGCGGCGGATGGTTCGGTGTCTTCGCCGTGCCGATCGGCGTCGCGATCATCCTGCTCATCATGCGACGCCCGTGGGGTGCGGGGTTCTTCCTCGCCGCCGAGATCGTCAGCGTCCTCGTGGTGCAGCTCCTCAAGCAGACCATCGGTCGCGCGCGACCCGAGGACATCCTGGTCCACGCCGACGTCGGCTCCTTCCCGTCCGGCCACGTCGGCAACGCGGCCACGATCGCTGTCGCACTGTTCGTGCTGTTCCCGAAGGTGTGGGTCGCCGTCGGCGGTGCGGTGTGGACGCTCGCGATGGCCTTCTCGCGCACGTACCTCGGGGCGCACTGGATCAGCGACACCATCGGCGGAGCTCTCGTGGGCGCAGGCGCGGCGCTGCTGGTCGCCGCCGCCTTCGCCAAGCCCCTCGCCCGCGAGGAGGTCCGTCACGGCGCGAAGCGAGCCCCCGAAGCCGCCCCGGGCAACCCCGGCCCTAGCTAGGCTGAGCCCATGACTGCGTCGTCCGAGCCCGATCCCGCCGTCGCTGCCGCCGAAGCCGAGCTGGCGCGCCTGCGCGCCGAAGCCGAAGCAGCCGAAGCCCAGCTCAAGGCCGCCCAGGCGCGAGCCGCGCTCGCCGCCGCCGAAGCCGAGGCCGCGAAGTCGCGTGCGGCGGGACCCCCGGCGTCGACGACTGCCCCCTCGAGCACCGAACCCGCGAGCACCAAACTTGCGAGCGCCGAGCCCTCGAGGCCCGAGTCCTCGAGCGCCGAGCCCGAGCCCGAGCCCGAGCCCGAGCCCGAGCCCGCGGCCGCGGCCGCGGCAGCGGAGGCTGCACCGACGGCCGAGCCCGCCGCCGCGGAGCCCGCCGCCGGGCCACTGGATGCCGCCGAGGTCGACGCCGTGCGGCAGGGTTACGCCTTCGACGCCGAGACGCTCGACCTGGGC
This sequence comes from Microbacterium sp. ARD31, assembly GCF_031844425.1. Classification (NCBI taxonomy): domain Bacteria; kingdom Bacillati; phylum Actinomycetota; class Actinomycetes; order Micrococcales; family Microbacteriaceae; genus Microbacterium; species Microbacterium sp. ARD31. The sequence goes on along the minus strand of NZ_JAUZVE010000002.1, from coordinate 567,799 downwards.
GCCCTGGTCAACACCGACCCGCTCCCGAACGTGCAGGTGCGCATTCCGCTCGCCATGATGAACCGGCACGGACTCGTCGCCGGGGCGACGGGCACGGGCAAGACCCGGACGCTGCAGGGTCTGGCGGAGCAGCTCGCCGCCAAGGGCGTTCCGGTGTTCGCCGCCGACATCAAGGGCGACCTCTCGGGTGTCGCCACGCCCGGTGTGGCGAGTGACAAGCTCCTGGCCCGCACGGTCGGCATCGGCCAGGACTGGCAGCCCGCAGCATCCGCCACCGAGTACTTCGCCCTCGGCGGTGTCGGCAAGGGCGTGCCCGTCCGCGCGACCGTGAGCGGGTTCGGGCCGCTGCTGCTGAGCAAGGTCCTGGGGCTCAACGCCACGCAGGAGTCGAGCCTCGGTCTGGTGTTCCACTACGCCGACGAGAACGGCCTCGCGCTCGTCGACCTGTCCGACCTCCGCGCCGTGCTCACCTACCTCACGAGCGACGAGGGCAAGGGCGAGCTGAAGGAGCTCGGCGGCCTGTCGGCGGCCACGGCGGGGGTCATCCTCCGCGAACTGATCACGTTCGCGGACGAGGGCGCCGACGTCTTCTTCGGGGAGCCGGAGTTCGACGTCGCAGAGTTCCTGCGCACCGCCCCCGACGGCCGCGGCATCATCAGCCTGCTCGAGGTGCCGGGGGTGGCGGACAAGCCCGCGCTCTTCTCGACGTTCCTCATGTACCTGCTCGCCGAGCTGTTCGAGACCCTCCCCGAAGTGGGCGACGTCGACAAGCCCAAGCTGGTGTTCTTCTTCGACGAGGCCCACCTGCTCTTCACCGGAGCCTCGAAGGACTTCACCGCGGCGATCGTGCAGACCGTGCGCCTCATCCGCTCCAAAGGCGTCGGCGTCTTCTTCGTCACGCAGACCCCCAAGGACGTGCCCGGCGACGTGCTCGCCCAGCTCGGATCCCGCGTGCAGCACGCCCTCCGCGCGTTCACCCCCGACGACGCCAAAGCGCTCCGTGCCACGGTCGGCACATACCCGCGATCGGGCTACGACCTCGAGCGCGTGCTGCAGGAGCTCGGCACGGGCGAGGCGATCGTCACCGTCATGAGCGAGAAGGGCGCACCCACCCCCGTCGCGTGGACGCGCCTGCGGGCTCCTCAGGGGTTGATGACGCCCACCCCGGATGCCGCGATCGACGCCGCCGTGGCGGCATCCCCGCTGCTGGCGAAATACGGGACCCCCATCGACCGGGAGTCGGCCCGAGAGCTGCTCACGGCGAAGATGAAGGCGGCCGAAGAGGCCGAAGCGGCCGAGCAGGCCGCCCTCGAGAAGGCGAAGATCGACGCGGAGTTCGCGCGTCAGCAGGCGGCGATCGACAAGGCGAAGGCGGATGCCGAGCGCAAGGCGCAGCAGGAGTACGAGCGGCTGCTGAAGAAGACGTCGGGCTCGTCCCGCACCACGCGATCGTCCCGCACGACGAAGAGCCCGCTCGAGCAGGTCCTGAACTCGAAATCCACGCAGACGATCCTCGGCGCCGTCATCCGGGGCGTATTCGGCACCGGCAGGCGCTGACCGATGGTGTCGAAGCCTCCCCGCACCGACATCGACGAGTCCCGACTGCGGGTGACCGACCCCGCACGGGTGGCGGTGGGCGTGCCGGCCGTCGCGCACGCCCTGCAGATGTCGATCGAGCAGATGGGGGTCGCGCGCAGCATCCGGACGCTCGCCCGCGTGAATCAGAAGGACGGCTTCGACTGCCCCGGATGCGCGTGGCCCGAGGAGGACAAGCGCCACGTCGCGGAGTTCTGCGAGAACGGCGCCAAGGCGGTGGCCGAAGAGGCGACGCTGCGACGGGTCGGCCCCGAGTTCTTCGCCGCGCACTCCGTGGCCGAGCTCGCCGAGCACGACGACTGGTGGCTGGGGCAGCAGGGACGGCTGACCCAGCCGATGGTGCTCGACGAGGGCGCGACCCACTACCGTCCGATCTCGTGGGACGACGCGCTGCGCGAGATCGCGACGCACCTGCGGGACCTCGCCGACCCCGGCGACGCGGTGTTCTACACCTCGGGGCGCACCTCCAACGAGGCGGCGTTCCTGTACCAGCTGCTGGTGCGCGGTCTCGGCACCAACAATCTGCCCGACTGCTCGAACATGTGTCACGAGTCCAGCGGATCGGCCCTGACCGAGACGATCGGCATCGGCAAGGGAACGGTGTCGATCGACGACATCCATCGCGCCGACCTGCTCATCGTGGCGGGGCAGAACCCCGGCACCAACCATCCACGGATGCTGAGCGCCCTCGAGAAGGCCAAGGCGGGCGGCGCCCGGATCATCGCGGTCAACCCGCTGCCCGAGGCCGGGCTCGTGAAGTTCCAGAATCCGCAGACCGTCCGCGGGGTGCTCCTGGGCGGCACCGAGCTGGCGGATCGGTTCCTGCAGATCCGGCTGGGCGGTGACCAGGCGCTCTTCCAGGCCATCGGAAAGCACCTGCTCGAGCGTGAGGCCGCGGTGGGCGGCATCCTGGATCGGGAGTTCATCGACGCGCACACGAGCGGCTTCGACGCCTACCGCGAGACGGTGACGGCCGTGCCGTGGCGAGAGCTCGAAGCGGCGACAGGACTCGCCGAAGACGTGCTGCGAGCCGTGGGCGACGACGTGGCCGCATCGTCGGCGACCATCGTGTGCTGGGCTATGGGGCTCACCCAGCACAAGCACTCGGTGGCGACTCTCCGCGATGTCGTGAACGTGCTGCTGCTGCGCGGCGACATCGGCCGTCCCGGCGCCGGGGTGTGCCCGGTGCGCGGCCACTCGAACGTGCAGGGCGATCGCACGATGGGCATCTACGAGAAGCCCGCCGAGGCGTTCCTCGAGGCGCTCGACCGCGAGTTCTCGTTCACCGCTCCGCGCGCCCATGGCTACGACACGGTGGCGGCCATCCGTGCGATGCGCGACGGCGCGGTGAGCTTCTTCATGGGGATGGGCGGCAACTTCGTCAGCGCCACCCCCGACACCGCCGTCGTGGAATCCGCAATGCGCCGGGTCGCGCTCACCGTGCAGGTGTCGACGAAGCTGAACCGCTCGCACGTCGTCACCGGTCGCCGCGCTCTCATCCTCCCGACGCTCGGTCGCACCGACCGCGACCGGCGCGGCGGACGCGAGCAGCGCGTCACGGTCGAGGACTCCATGGGGGCGGTCCACTCCTCACGCGGACGCCTGGCGCCGCCCTCCGACGAGCTGCTGAGCGAGGTGGCGATCGTCGCGCGGCTGTGCGGGATGCTGTTCCCCGGCGCCGCGCCGGGGGACGCGGACGGCTCGGCGACAGACCCGAGCCACGAAGGCGATCCCGACCGGGGCCTGCCGGAGCGGCCCGCGGCCGATCAGCCGCATCGGGCACCGGGCGACGCCGACGAGCGGGCCGGGTCGCGGCATCCGGCGGACGCGCCGCGCGCGGACTGGGCGGCCCTCGAGACCGACTACGCGATGATCCGCGCGCACATCCAGAGCGTCATTCCCGGGTTCGACGACTTCGAGGAGCGCATCGACAAGGGCCGGACGCTGCATCTGCCGAACGGTCCCCGTGACGCGCGCAGGTTCGCGACGCCCGACGGTACGGCGCGGTTCACCGCCAACCCGCTGGAGTACCCGCGCATCCCGCCGGGGCGGCTGCTGCTGCAGACGCTGCGCTCTCACGACCAGTACAACACCACGATCTACGGCAAGGACGACCGGTACCGCGGCATCCACCAGGGTCGCCGCGTCGTCATGGTCCACCCCGACGACATCGCCGAGCTGGGATGGCGTGATGGGGACGTCGTCGACCTGGTGTCGGAGTGGACCGGCGACGACGGGACGCAGCAGGAGCGCCGAGCGCCGGCGTTCCGCATCGTGCCCTACCCGACGCCCCGTGGGAACGCCGCCGCGTACTATCCCGAGACCAACGTGCTCGTGCCGCTGGAGTCCGTCGCCGACGTGAGCGGGACGCCGACGTCGAAGTCGATCATCGTGCGGCTGGAGCCGGCGACCGCGCCTGTCTAGGTCGCCGGCGTCGGGTCCAGGCGCTCCGCGACGGCCCGCTCGACCAGCACCGGAACGAAGTCGCGCACATGCGCATCGTCGAACGATGCGAACTCCTCGACGGTCAGCGCGCGGATCCGCTCCTCGGGGGTGTGGGGAAAACGCTCCGCAAGACGCTGCACGACGTGCATGAGGGCCTCATACTCGGAATCCGGGTCGGTGTTGCTCACCCCTTGATCATGAGCCCGCCGCGCCGCCGTGTCCATAGCCGGTCGGCACGCACGCGAGCGGATCGGTGTCAAGTCGTTGTCGGCGGCGCGGGGTGGACGTACCGTCGATCCCGTGACCGACCTGAGCTCGCCCACAGGAAGGGAAGAGGCGCTGCGCGCCCGCCCGCGACCTGACGGATCCGCCCCGCGCGCCCTGGTGCTCGGGGCCACCGGCTACATCGGCGGGCGCCTGGTTCCCCGGCTGCTCAACGCCGGCTACGACGTGCGGGTCCTCGCCCGCGACCCCGCCCGCGTCGCGGCGTTCTCCTGGGGCGCCGACGTCGAGATCGAGGAGGGATCCGCCGACGACGTCGAAGCGGTCGCGGCGGCCGTGGCCGAGGTCGACGTGCTGTTCTACCTCGTGCACTCGATGGCCGCCGGGCGCGGGTTCGAGGACGCCGATCTGCGGGCCGCCCACACCGTCGCGAGCGCCGCCGCGTCGGCTGGGGTGGGCCGGATCGTCTACCTCGGCGGCCTGCACCCGGACGGTGTCGACCTGTCGCCGCACCTGCGCTCGCGGGTCGAGGTGGGCGAGGTCTTCCTCGCCAGTGGGGTGCCGACCCTCGTGCTGCAGGCCGGTGTCGTGATCGGGTCGGGCTCGGCGTCGTTCGAGATGGTGCGTCACCTCACCGACGTCCTGCCGTACATGCCCGCGCCGAAGTGGGTGCGCAACCGCATCCAGCCGATCGCGGTGCGGGACGTCATGCACTACCTCCTCGGAGCCGCCCGCGTCGATCCCGACGTCAACCGCGCCGTCGACATCGGCGGACCCGATGTCCTGCGCTACGGGCAGATGATGAACGGCTACGCCGTCGAGGCCGGGCTGCACCAGCGTCCCATCGCGTCGCTGCCCGTCTTCACGCCGAATCTCGCCTCGCACTGGGTGAACCTCGTCACCCCCATCCCGCGGTCGATCGCGCGTCCTTTGGTCGCATCGCTGCAGAACGAGTGCGTCATGAAGAACCACGACGTGGACGCGCTGATCCCGCAGCCCGCGGACGGGCTGACCCCGTACCGCCGGGCGGTGCAGCTGGCCCTGCGCCGGGTGCGCGAGGATGCGGTCGAGACGAGCTGGGCCGACGGCGAGGTCCTGGGCGTCCCGAGCGATCCGCTCCCGAGCGACCCCGACTGGGCGGGCAAGGTCGTCTTCGTCGACGCGCGGACGGCGTCGACCCACGCGCCGGCCGAGGCCCTGTGGCGGGTGATCGAGGGCATCGGCGGCGAGAACGGGTGGTATTCATCGCCCGTGCTGTGGGCGATCCGCGGCTGGATGGACCGGCTCGTCGGCGGCATCGGACTGGCCCGCGGACGCCGCAGCCGCGACCGTCTCACCGTGGGCGATGCGCTGGACTTCTGGCGGGTCGAGGCGCTGGAGCCCGGCTCGTTCCTGCGCCTGCGCGCCGAGATGAAGGTGCCGGGGCTGGCATGGCTCGAACTGCGCGCCTCGCCCGAGAACGGCGGCTCGCGATACGAGCAGCGCGCGGTGTTCTTCCCCACCGGACTGGCCGGGCGACTGTACTGGATGGCGGTGGTCCCGTTCCACGGCTTCGTCTTCGCCGGCATGGCGAACCGCATCACCGCCGCGGCCGAGCAGCTGGCTGAGGACGAGGGGACGTCGACGGCGCCGGATGCCGTCGCGACGGCATCCGAGTGAGCACCGTGCCCGGGGTCGGGCTCTAGGGTGGAAGGATGCCGCACACCGCAGCCGTCGTGACCGTGTCGGACCGGTCGGCGGCCGGTGAGCGTCCGGACTCCAGCGGGCCGATCGCCGTGGCGGCTCTGCGCGCGGCAGGGTTCGCTTGCGAGGACGCGCTCGTCGTCCCGGATGGCGCCGACAGCGTCGAGCGGGCGCTGCAGGCACTCGCCGCCGGCGGCGCGCGGGTGATCGTGACCACCGGGGGCACCGGGGTCGGTCCGCGCGACCAGACCCCCGAGGGGACGCTGCGCGTCATCGACCGCGAGCTTCCCGGCATCGGCGAAGAGCTGCGCAGACGGGGCGTGAGCGAGAAACCCGCGGCGATGCTGTCGCGCGGCGTGGCGGGGATCGCCGCCCGCAGTCTCATCGTCAACCTGCCGGGGTCGACCGCGGCCGTCCGCTCCGGGATGCCGGTGATCCTCGCCGTCGCCGGTCACGTCATCGATCAGCTGGACGGGGGAGACCACTGATGCCCGTGCGCGTGGCCCGCATCTCGAACGACGCGCTCGAGCTCGACGCCCACATCGCAGCCGTCGAGGATCCCGCAGCGGGCGCCGTGACGACCTTCGTCGGGCGTGTTCGCGACCACGACCCCGACGCGCAGGGCGCGGTGGTCGCCCTGGAGTACTCCGCCCACCCGGATGCCGAGACCGCACTCGCGCGGATCGCCGAGCGCGCCATCGGCGACACCGACGCTCTGGTCGCGGTGAGTCATCGTGTCGGGCGACTCGCCGTCGGGGATGCCGCGGTGGTGATCGCGGTGGCCTCGTCGCATCGGGCGGAGGCGTTCGAGGTCTGTCGCGCGGTCATCGAGACGATCAAGACCGACCTGCCGGTGTGGAAGCGCCAGGTCGAGGCGGACGGCTCGACGGCGTGGAAGGGCCTCGGCGGCTGAATCGCGGCCCCGCGGGAGGCGCGGTCGGGTCGGCTCAGCCGCCCGCGAACGGGGGCAGGACGTCGACGACGTCGGTCGCCGCCAGGGCGGTGTCATCGGCGACGCGCTCGCCGCCCACGAGCACGGCGCAGCGCGGCAGGATGCCGCCGAGCTCCGGATGCTCGGCGGCGACGGCCCGCCGCAGCTCGCCCAGGGTCGTTTCGTCGCGCGACTCCTCGTCGCGACCCACGGCGTCTTCCGCCGCGGCGAAATAGCGGACGGTGGGCATCAGGCGATCCCGCCGATGCCGGGCTCGGGGTCTTCGGCGGCAGACTCCGCGGGCGGGGTGTCGACGTGGTCCACCGTGCCGGCAAGCGCGACCACCGCGGCGAGGGCGTCGCGGATCGCAGCGTCGTCGCCCCCACGCAGGCCCGCCGCCAGGCCGGCGGCGAACGCGCCGACGGGGGCGGCCGGCCGGGCGACGGCGGTGGCGACGTCGCGCGCCAGATCCAGGATGCCGGTCACCGGCACCTGCGCGGGGTCCAGGTCGAACCGCTCGCGGAGCGCGTCCGCCCACGCGTCGAGGGCTTCGGGGGGAAGGGTGCGGGACTGCTCGCTCATGATGTCTTCTCCGACCGGTTGCGGCTCGTGGCGCGGCGCGCCGGCCGCGTCATGATGATCTCACGCGCGGGCGCGGATCTCACGCGGGCAGGGATCTCATGCGCGCGGGGGTCTCACGGCAGCGGCGATGTCACGGCAGCGGCGATGTCACGGCTCCGAGGCGCCGAAGCGTCGGGCGTCGTCCCACGTGTCGATGTCATCGGTCAGGTCGGGCGCCCGCACCACGGTGATGGCCAGATCGGCCATGAGCTCTCGGACGGCGGCGTCGCGACCGTCGTCGGCGAGGGCGGATGCCGCGTCCTGCAGCGACCGGGTGCGATACATCCCGATGAGCCACTGCGGTCGGCTGCCGGCGTCTCCGAGGCACACCCCGTCCGCGTCGGCGGGGAGCAGACCACGGTCGGCCGACAGTCGCGCGACGGCATCGGTCACGCGGGGGAGGTCGGCGCCGACCAGCAGCGTCCAGCCGGGGGCGATACCCGAGGCCGCCCACTCGCGCAGCGCCGCGACGACACCCGCCGCCGGCCCGCCGAAGGGCGGATCCTCGCGCACCCAGTCGACCTCGAGTGCCGGGTCGAGCATCGGCCCGACCACGGTGACGGGCTTGGCCCCCGCGTCCAGGGCCGCGTCGACGGCCGCGCCCAGCAGGGTGCGACCGTGGACCACCAGCTGCGGCTTCGCCGCACCGCCCATACGCGACGCCCGACCACCCGCCAGCACGATGGCGCCGAGCGCCTCATCCGCGGCCGTGTGCCCCGTCGCCGTCCGTGCCGTCATGCGGGATCCTCGCCCGGGCGCACCCAGTCGCCGCTCTTGCCACCGGTCTTGGCGATGATGCGGACGCTCTCGATGGAGGTCGCCTTGTCGAGGGCCTTCACCATGTCGACCACGGCGAGCCCCGCGACCGTCACGGCCGTGAGCGCCTCCATCTCGACGCCGGTGCGGTCGGCGGTGCGGACGGTCGCCTCGATCGCGACGCCGGTGTCCTCCACCTGCAGGTCGACCACGGCGCCGTGGACGCCGATGACGTGTGCGAGAGGAAGCAGCTCGGGCGTGCGCTTGGCCGCCTGGATGCCCGAGATGCGGGCCACGGCGAGCACGTCGCCCTTGGGCACGGTCCCGTCCCGAAGCGCGGCGACGACTTCGGGTGCGCAACGGACGAATGCGCGGGCGGTCGCCGAGCGGACCGTGGGCTGCTTCAGGGTGACGTCGACCATGCGGGCGTGGCCCGCGGCATCCAGGTGGGTGAAGCTCATGAGATCAGCATGACATCGACCAGGTCGCCGGCTCCGACCATCTCGACCTCGGCGGGGACCACCGCGTACGCGTCGGCGCGCCCGAGTCCGCCCGCCAGGTGGGACCCTCCCGACGTCGCCGGCACGGCACGCCAACCCGCCGGATCGCCGCGATCGATCGAGACGGGCAGGTACTGACGGCGCCCGGGCGGCGTCCGCCAGCCGCGGGCGGCGGGGATGCGCAGCATCGGGCGGGCGAGGGTAGACCGTCCCTGCGCGGCGAGCAGAGCCGGCCGCACGAAGACCTCGAACGAGACGGCGGAGCTGACCGGGTTGCCGGGAAGCCCGAAGAGCAGGGTGCCGTCGTGCAGGGCCCCGAAGCCCTGCGGCTTGCCCGGCTGCATGGCCACCCCGGCGAACGACATGGCGCCGGCGAGCGATGTCTTGACCACCTCGTAGGCTCCGGCGCTCACGCCCCCGGAGAACACCACGACGTCGGCCCCGAGCTCCTGCGCCTGCGCGACGACCTCGGCCGGACCGTCGCCGTCGTCGGTGACGGTCGTGCGCAGCACGATCTCGGCGCCGCACTCGACGGCGAGACCGGCGAGCAGTTCGCCGTTGGACTCGGGGATCTGACCGCGCTCGAGCGGTCGGCCCGGCGGTACGAGCTCCGACCCGGTCGAGACCACCACCACCCGCGGGCGTCGCGACACCCGCACCCGGTCCACCCCGGCGGCGGCCGCGGCGGCGCGCTGCAGCGGGCCGAGCAGCACACCCGGGGGCAGGACCTCGTCGCCGGAGCGGGCGTCCTCGCCGCGGCGGCGGATGTGTGCGCCGGATGCGCGCGGTGCGCGCTGCACGTCGATCCGGTCGAGCGAGTCCGCCAGCCCCCGCGCGGTGTCTTCGAAGGGCACGATCGCGTCGGCATCGGTCGGCACGGGCGATCCGGTCATGATGCGCGCGGCCTCGCCCGTCGCCAGAGCGGGATCGTTCCCCGTGCCCGCCGGCAGATCCGCCACGACGCGCAGCGGGACCGGCGAACCCGGGGCTGCTGCAGCGACATCGGTGAAGCGCACGGCGAACCCGTCCATCGCCGAGTTGTCGAACGCCGGCAGGTCGACGCGGGCCCGCACGCTCTCGCGGAGCGTCAGACCGGCGGCGTCCGCCACCGCGACCTCGATCGCGTCGACAGAGCGCACACGGCCGAGCACGTCCTCGAGGTGCTCCTCGACCGTGCGCAACGGCGAGCTCATGCGCGCACGCCCCGTCCGCCGTGCGCGCCCTCGGCGGCATTCCATGCGCGCATCCCCCCGGCGAGGACGGATGCCGGGATGCCGGCTGCGCGAAGGGCCTCGGCCGCGCGACGGGCACGCATGCCGACCTCGCACACGATCACGAGGTCCTCGGCGCCGGCGAGCGCGCGGGGATCGGCCAGCAGCCGACCGAGAGGCACGTGGCGGGCGCCGGCGATCATCCCGGTCGACACCTCGTGGTCCTCCCGGACGTCGACGATCGTGGCACGCGCGAGGTCCACGCTCTCGGGCGTCACCTGGGGGACGGGCTGGACGGCGGCGGGGCGCACGCTCGTCCGCCGCAGCGCCACCTCGCGCTGACGGGCGCGCAGGCCGTCGATGACGAGCACGCGGCCCAGGAGCGGCTCTCCGATACCGGTGATGAGCTTCACCGCCTCCATCGACAGCAGCGATCCCACCTGCAGGCACAGCGCGCCGAGAACCCCGACCTCCTCGCAGGTCGGGACCTCGCCGACGCTTCCGGGCGGGTACAGGTCGGCGAGCCGCACGGGGGCCTCGCCCGCCGGCGGCGACGACCAGAACACCGTCACCTGTGCGTCGAACGCCTGAACGGTGCCCCACACCAGCGGCACGCCGAGTTCCTCGCAGGCCGCCGCGACCGCCTCACGGGTGTCGAAGGTGTCGGAGCCGTCGATAACGAGGTCGGCCCCCTCGAGCAGACGTCGAGCGTTGGAGGGCGAGAGCCGTTCGCGGACGCCGTGGACGAGCGTGTCGGACAGGTCCGCTGCCGCCCGAGCAGCACTGGCCACCTTCGGTTCGCCGGAGTCCTCGCGTCGGTGGATGACCTGACGCTGCAGGTTGGAGATCTCCACCACGTCGTCGTCGATGACGGTGAGGACGCCCACGCCGGCCGCCGCGAGGGCCAGGACCACGGGCGAGCCGATGCCGCCCGCGCCCACGACGGCGACGTGCGCGGCGGCGAGCCGTCGCTGCCCGAGGTCGCCGACTCCGGCGAGTGATCGGTGACGCGCCGTGCGGGCGCGCTCGGCCTCGCTCAAGGCGGCGACGGGCTCGACGAGCGGCGGCAGCGGCATCCTCCCAGGCTACCGCCGCGGCCTGGAGGCAGCGCGGCCGCTGACGCACCGCGCAGCGACCGCAGATGCGGTCGATGAAGCGGGTCAGCGCCGCAGATGCGGTGATACGGTGACGACATGGCGAGCTACAAGATCGCGCACGCCGCGCGGCTTCTCGGAGTGAGCGACGACACCGTGCGGCGGTGGGTGGACGCCGGCATCCTCCCCGTCACGCAGGCGAGCCCGGCCGAGATCCCCGGCGAGGCGCTCGCGGCCCGCGCCGTCGACCTGGCAGCCGACGGCGCCGACTCCTCGGACGCCCTCTCGAGCGCCCGCAATCGCTTCACCGGCCTGGTCACGCGCGTGCAGCTGGACGGGGTGATGGCGCAGGTCGACATCCAGTCCGGTCCCCACCGCATCGTCTCGCTCATGTCCGCCGAGGCGGTGCGCGAACTGGGCCTCGAGGTCGGCGCGCTCGCCGTCGCCGTCGTCAAGGCGACGACGGTCATCGTGGAAACACCGAGACCCTGAGTCCGCGAACCCCTCGGCTCCGAATGACTTCCGTGCGACATTCCTCCTCCCTGCGACCGCTTCTCGCGGCGCTGACGGTGGCCGCATCCGTCGCCGTCGGCGGGTGCGCCGCCGCCGGCGATCCGGATGCCGCGACCGGCGCGCCGACCGGGAGTGGGCTCTCGGGCGAGCTCACCGTCTACGCCGCGGCCTCACTGGGCGGCGCGTTCGATGAGATCGCCGCGCGTTTCGCCGAGCGGCATCCCGGGCTGGAGGTGCGCCCCATCGTCTACGACGGCTCGACGACCCTCTCGACGCAGATCCTCGCCGGCGCCCCCGCCGACGTCTTCGCCGCGGCGGACGAGGCCGCGATGGGCGTCGTCGTCGACGCCGGTCTCGCGTCGACCCCCACCGTGTTCGCCGCCAACACGCTGGTGATCGCGGTGCCGTCGGGCAACCCCGCCGGCGTGACGGCGCTCGAGGATCTCGCGCGTCCCGCCACCACCGTGGTGCTCTGCGCGCCGGAGGTGCCCTGCGGCGCCGCATCCCGGCGACTGCTCGACCGGCAGAACGTCGACGTCTCGCCGGCCAGTGTCGAGCAGAACGTCACGGCTGTGCTGACGAAGGTCGCCAGCGCCGAAGCGGACGCCGGTCTGGTGTACGCCACCGACATCGCCCGTGCGCGCGGTGTCCGGGCCGTTGCAGCCGAGGGGGCCGACCAGGTCGTCAGCCGCTATCCGATCGCCACCCTCGCCGACGCGGGGAACCCTGCGGCCGCTGCGGCCTTCGAGGACTTCGTGACCGGCCCCGAGGGGCGGCGCGTGCTCGCCGACGCCGGATTCGGGGCGCCATGAGTCTCGTGACCTCGACGCGCGCCGGCACGGCGCCGGCGAGCGGTTTCGTTCCGCGCATCCTCGCCCTCCCCGCGCTGCTCGGGCTGGCACTGCTCGTCGTTCCGCTGATCGCCCTGCTGAGCCGGGTCGAGTTCTCGACGCTGTGGCGGGACGTGACCTCGCCCGAGGCGCTCGCGGCGCTGGGCCTGTCGCTGCGGACCGGGCTGATCGCGACGGGCCTGTGCGTCCTGCTGGGCGTTCCGCTCGCGCTCCAGATGGCACGGATGCGGGCGCGGGGAGCCGCCGTGGTGCGCGCCCTCGTCACCATCCCCCTCGTGCTGCCTCCGATGGTCGGCGGCGTCGCCCTGCTGTTCCTGTTCGGACGTACCGGCTGGGCGGGTGCCGCTCTGGCGGAGTGGGGGATCCGTGTGCCGTTCACCACCTTCGCGGTCGTGCTGGCGCAGACCTTCGTCGCCCTTCCGTTCCTCGTCCTCGCCCTCGAGGGGTCGCTGCGAGCCACGGGGATCGGGTTCGAGCAGACGGCCGCAGCGCTGGGGGCGAGCCGGTGGACGATCCTCCGCCGCGTGACGCTGCCGCTGGCCGCACCGGGGCTCGTCGCCGGAGTCGTGCTGTGCTTCGCGCGCGCCATCGGAGAGTTCGGGGCGACGGCGCTGTTCGCCGGCAACGCACCGGGGGTCACGCAGACCATGCCGCTCGCCATCTACACCGCGTTCAACGGCGCGGGTGTGTCGCAGGGCACCGCCGTCGCGCTGTCGCTCCTGCTGCTCGTCGCCGCCGTCGCCGTGCTGGTGCTGGTGCGGGCATGGCGGGCGGAGGCGCCGCGGTGACCGGGCAGTCGCTCGACGCGCGGGTGACCGTGCATCGCCCGGGCTTCGATCTGGATGCCGCGATCGCGGTGTCCGCGGGCGAGACCGTCGCCGTGATGGGCCCGAGCGGCGCCGGCAAGTCCACGCTCCTCGCGACGCTCGCGGGGCTGGAGCGGCTGCACGCCGGACGCATCCGCGTGGGGGAGCGCACCCTCGACAGCGCGTCACGACCCCGGGTGCGGACCTCGCCCGACCGCCGCGGCGTCGTCCTGCTCGGTCAGGAGCCCCGTCTGTTCCCGCACCTCACCGCCCTCGAGAACATCGCCTTCGGTCCGCGTGCGGCCGGCACCGCGCGCACCGTGGCCGAAGCCGACGCCGACGAGTGGCTGTGGCGCGTCGGCCTCGACGGACTCGGCGCGCGGCGTCCGGTGCAACTGTCGGGTGGACAGCAGCAGCGCGTCGCCCTCGCCCGGGCGCTGGCGACCTCGCCGGCCGTGCTGCTCCTCGACGAGCCGCTCACCTCGCTCGACATCGAGACGGCCGCCGAGATCCGGGCCGTCCTGCGGGATCAGCTCAGCGCGACGCGCACCACCGCGGTCGTCGCCACGCACGACGCCGTGGACGCCGTCGCCCTGGCATCGCACCTGGTGGTGCTCGAGAGCGGTCGGGTGACCCAGTCCGGCTCGGTGCGCGAGGTCCTGGCCGCGCCCGAGACGAGGTTCGTCGCCGCTGTGGCAGGCCTCAACCGCGTGGTCGGCGCGGTGCGGGACGGGGTGTTCACCGCCGACGACGCCGAGATGTCGATCGCGGTCGGGCCGGCGTCCGGTGGGCGCGACGGGCCGGCCGTCGCGGTGTTCCGGCCATCGGCGACCGACATCGCGCGGGCCGACGCCGCCACCTGGACGGCGGCTCTGCGGCTGCCCTCGCCGACCGCGCCGGGCGAGTGGCTCGCGCGCGTCGTGCGGCTGGAGCCGACGCCGGCCGGTGTCCGGGTGCGCACGGCCGCACCCGATGTGGCCGTGGATCTGCCGGCGGACGGAGCGGCCGCTCTCGACCTCGCTCCCGGGACGCCCGTGCACGTGCGTGTCGGGGCGCGCGACGTGCGGGTGGTGGCAGCCCCCGGGGGGCCGACCGCCGCCGAGACCGGCGCTATCGCACGCGGCTGAGCGAGGTAGTCCGGCGTCGTTCGTGCAGCGTGTACCGGCGGCCGTCGGCGCCGGTGCGGTGATCGACGAGCACCCCGCCGTCCTCACTCCAGCCGTTCCGCTCGTAGAAGGTCGCGGCGCGTGCATTCCCCTCGAGCACCCACAGGTGCGCGTCGGTGAAGCCGGCATCCCGCAGTCCGCGCTCGGCCGCCGACAGCAGGGCCGCGCCGACCCCGGTCGACCAGTGGGAGGGGAGGGCGTAGAGGGCGAACAGCTGACCGCTGCCGGGACGCTCCTCGTCGACGGAAGGGCCGTACGCCGCCCATCCGACCACGCCGCCGTCGAGCTCGGCCACCAGCTCGGCCCCGCGCGGGTCGGCGTGCGTGCGGTCCCAGACGTCTCGCCGACGAGCCGCCTCGCGCTCCTCGTCCATGTGCGCGAGCACCTCGTCGTCGATGAGGCCGTCGTAGGCGGCACGCCACGTCGTCACACGGACGTGGGCGATCGCCGCCGCGTCGTCGCGGACGGCGGTGCGCACGGTGAGGGTCATCCGACGATGCTAGCCAGCGGACCCCGCCGCGGGCGTGGCCGTGGGCGCAGACCGGACGTGCCCGTCCTCGATGCGCACGACGCGGTCGACGAGGCCGTCGGGCGGCGCGACGTGGGAGATCAGCACCACGGACTGCTCCGGGCCGACCGCGGTCAGAAGGTCTCGCAGCAGGGCGTCCGCCGCGGCCGGGTCCACGCCGGCCGTCGGCTCGTCCAGCACGAGCACCGGGAAGTCGCGCAGAAGCGCCCGAGCGAGGGCCATGCGCTGCGCCTGCCCGCCTGAGACGAGGGCCCCGCGCTCGCCGACCCGCGCATCCAGACCACCGCGGTCGCGAAGCCACGCCCCCAGTCCCACCCGCTCGAGTACGGCCATGAGCTGCTCATCGGTCGCGGTGTCGCGGGCGAACAGCAGATTTTGGCGGATGTCCTCGTCGAAGAGCATGGGGTGCTGCTCGCACAGTCCCACCGTCAGCCGGACGTCGTCCGCGGCGAGAGCGGCCACATCGGCCCCTCCGATCTCATATCTGCCGTCGACGTCGAGGAAGCGCACCAGCGCGTGAGCCAGTGTCGTCTTGCCGGCGCCGCTCGGTCCCTCGACCAGCACGCGCTCGCCCGCCCCGATGCGCAGTCCGTCGACCACGAGAGAGGGTCGCGGCTGGGCCGCGCCCGGATCGCCCGGCCAGCGGATGACCGCTTTCTCGATGCGGAGGCCGTCGCCGAGCGGCGGCGCGAGCCCGGTGGGCGCGGGCCCGCGAGCCACGAGCTCGGCCGGCACGTCGTCGGGTACGGCATCGGCGACGCGCGCGGCGGCCGAGCGCACCTGGCGCCAGGCCGAGGCCGCGAGGGGGACGGCGGCGAACACCTCGAAGACCGCGATCGGCACGAGCACGGCGACGGCGAAGGCGGGGGCGCTGACAGTGCCGTCGGATACCTGGGGTGCGACCACCGCGATCGCCGCGATCGAGGCCGCGCCGGCGAGGAGCGACACGACGGCGGCCGTCCCCGCCTGCGCCGCCGTGCGACGGATCACGGCTCTGCGGAGCGCGGCATCGGCGTCGCGGATGCGACCGGTGCTGGTCTCGGCCGCGCCGTAGGCCTGCAGCACATCCAGACTCGCGAAGTGGTCGAGGACGGCGTCGGCCAGGCGGCCGCGGAGGGGAGCGATCGCCCGTTCCCACCGGGCGCCCGATGCCCAGCCCCACACGGTCGCCGCCGCGGCCGCCGCGGCGAGGCACGCCAGGAGAGTCAGTGCGGCCGGCACCGAGACGAAGCCGACGAGTACCACGGCGCCCACCGCGACCGCAGCCGAGGCTGCGAGTGGCTGCACGACGCGCAGCGGCAGGTTCTGCAGTTCGTCGACGTCGTCGACGAGGGTGCCCAGAACGGATCCGCGGCGCGTGCGGGCGAGGCCGTCGGGCGCGAGGGGGACGAGCCGGCGGACGAGATCGCCCCGGGCGGCAGCCAGGCGCCGGAGTGCGGCGTCATGCCCGCTCAGGCGCTCGAGATAGCGGAAGACCGCGCGCGACAGGGCGAAGAAGCGCACGCCGACCACGGCCGCGGAGAGGAACAGGACGGGAGGCTGCTCACTGGCCCGCACGATGAGCCAGGCGCTCACCGCCAGCAGGGCGACCGCCGAGGCTTCGGAGGCGAAACCGCTCGCGAGCGCGGGCCACAGCCGGCGGGCCGGCGGGAGCGCCCGACGCAGCACAGCGCGCTCGCGGGCGCGGGAGGAAAGAATCGAGGGCTCGGAACGAGTCATGCCGGAACCTCCGCCGGCTGCACCGGCACGACCGTGTCGGCGATGTCGCGCGCGGTCGCACGGTGAGAGACCAGCAGGACGATCGCGCCGGCATCCGCCAGGCCGCGCAGCGATGTCCACAGCCGCCGCTCCGTGGCGGCGTCCAGCGCCGAACTCGGCTCGTCCAGCGCCAGGACCGGCGCGCGACCCCGCAGATGCCGGTAGATCGCCCGCGCGACGGCCACGCGCTGCGCCTGACCGCCCGACAGCCCCGTCCCCTGCACACCCAGGTGCCGTCGGGGGTCGATGCCGTCCGCGCAGGCCAGTGTCAGCGCTCGGAGGACGAGGGACTCGTCGACCTCGGCATCGCCCAGCGCGACGTTCTCGCCCACGGTCCCGGCGATGAGGCCCGGATGCTGACCGGCCCACGCGAGCCAGCCCGCCGGTGCCAGCCCGCCCACCTCGGCGCCGCGCCATCGCGCCGATCCGTCGTAGGCCGCCGCGCCGCGGAGCGCGGCGAGCACGCTCGACTTGCCCGCTCCGCTGGCGCCCTCGATGAGCACCAGCTGACCCGGAGCCGCGTGCAGATCGACGGGGCCCAGGACGCGGTGGCCGCGCCGCACCCGCAGTCCGTCGACGGCGAGTGTCCGCTCTCCCGTCGCTCCCGACGGCGAACCGGTCCCGGTGGTGTGGAGTGGGCGCGCGCCGTCGGCACGCGCGGCGTCGAGGACGCCGAAGACATCCTCGGTGGCGGCGACCCCTTCGGCGGCCGCGTGGAACTGGACGCCGACCTGGCGCAGCGGCAGGTACGCCTCGGGGGCCAGGAGCAGCACGAACAGACCCACCGTCAGGGCGAGCGAACCGTCGATCAGCCGGAAGCCGATCGAGACGGCCACGATCGCCACCGATATGGACGCCAGGAACTCCAACGCGAATCCCGACAGGAACGACACGCGCAGCACCTTCATCGTCTCGCGTCGATAGCGATCGGTGACGGCCTCGATAGAGGCGGCCGCGCGATGCTGGCGCCCGAACACGGTGAGGGTCGCCAGGCCCTGCACGGTGTCGGCGAATCGGGTCGCCAGGTGCTGCAGCGTGCGCCACTGCCGGTGCTGGACCGCGCGCGTGGCGAGGCCGATGAGAACCATGAAGATCGGGATGAGGGGGAGCGTCAGAGCGACGGTGAGCCCCGAGATCCAGTCCTGCCACCACATCACCAGCACGAGCAGCGGCGTCGCCACGACGGTCTGCACGAGTTGGGGCAGGTAGCGGCCGAAGTAGGCCTCGAGGGCGTCGAGTCCCCGGCCGGCCGTCACCGCGAGGCCGGCTGTGCTGCGACGGGCCAGCCAGTCGGGCCCGAGCGCCCCGACCGCGTCGACGAGGCGTGAGCGCAGTTCGGACTGCACGCGCGCCGCGGCGCGCGCCGCCACCCACTCCCGCGCCCACAGCAGCACCGCGCGCGCCGCGACGGCGACCGCGAGGAGCGCCAGCGCGCGGGCGATCTCGCCAGGAGGAGCCGCGTCCACGACACCGACCAGCGCCTGCGTGAGCAGCCAGGCGATCGCGACGATCGTGGCCGTCTGGGCCAGGGCGACGAGCGCGATCGCCGCGAAGAAGCCGCGCGAGGCGCGAGCGTAGCGCAGCAGTCGCGGGTCCACCGGCCGCACACGCTCGGGGCGCGCGCCGGTCGCGGCATCCGTTTCGATCATCGCTTCTCGACCCTATCCGCCACGCGCGCCTTGATCCCGGCGCGACCGGAGACCGGTGCTCAGTGGGCGGCCGCGCCGGCCTTCTCGATGTGTGTGCGGGTGACGCGCTTGCGGAAGACCCAGTACGTCCAGCCCTGGTACAGCAGAACCAGCGGGAGGAAGATCACCGCCGCCCAGGTCATGATCGTGAGCGTGTAATCGGTGCTGGAGGCGTTCTCGATCGTGAGGGAGAACGCCGGGTCGGTCGACGACGGCATGACGTTGGGGAACAGCGCCAGCCACAGGGTCAGCACCGCCGCCACGATCGTCGCCGCGCCGAAGCCGAAGGCCCAGCCCTCACGGTCGCGCATGTTGAACACGAGCGACATGATCAGGGTCACGGCGGCGATCGCCGCGCACGCGATGACCCCGGCGATGAGCGGGGCTCCCGCGCCGACGGCGTTGAAGACGGTCCACACGAGGAAGACCGCGGCCACCGCGACGGCGGCGAGACCGGACGTGCGCGCCAGCACGCGGGCATCCGTGTGCACCTGCCCGTCGGTCTTGAGCGCGACGAAGTAGACGCCGTGGGTGAAGAAGAGCAGCAGGGTCGTCAGCCCGCCGAGGATCGCGTACGGGTTCAGCAGGGTCAGCAGGGTGCCGGTGAACTCGAACTCCGCGTCGATCGGCACGCCCTGCACGATGTTGGCCACCGCGACGCCCCAGAGGAAGGCCGGCACCGCCGAGCCCACGATGATCATGAGGTCGAATCGCTTCTTCCAGCGGAGGTCGTCACGCTGATGGCGGTACTCGAAGGCCACGCCGCGCGCGATGAGGGCGAGCAGGATCAGCAGCAGCGCCAGGTAGAAGCCGCTGAAGAGCGTCGCGTACCACTCCGGGAAGGCGGCGAACAGGCACGCGCCCGCGACGATCACCCATGTCTCGTTGAGGTCCCACACCGGCCCGATCGTGTTGATGATCTGACGGCGCGACACCTCGTTGCGGCCGAGGAAGGGCAGCGACATGCCCACGCCGAAGTCGAAGCCGTCGAGGACGAAGTAGCCGACGAAGAAGACGCCGACGATGAAGAACCAGACGTATGCGAGATCCATGGCCGTCTCCTAGTAGACCGTCGTCGGGGTGTCTTCGATCGCGCGTGAACGCGGATCGGGGTCGTCGGGGCCGGGCAGCGGATCCGGGCCCTGCTGGGCGGCCTTGAGGATGAGGCCGAATTCCACCACGGCCAGGGCCGCGTAGACGAGCGTGAAGGCCACGAGCGAGATCAGCACCGTCCAGCCGGGGACGTTCGGCGAGACGCCGTCCTCGGTGAGCATGAGGCCGAAGACGATCCAGGGCTGTCGGCCCATCTCGGTGAACACCCACCCGACGAGGCTGCCGAGCAGCGGCAGCGGAGCGGACCAGATCGCGATCCGCCACATCCAGCCGGCGACGGGGCGGGTCGCCTTCTTCCGCGTGACCCAGAGCCCCGCCACGGCGATGAGGGCCGCCGCGCCGCCGAGACCGATCATCCAGCGGAAGGACCAGTAGGTCACCCACACGATGGGCATGTAGTCCACGCCCGCACCGAACTGCTCGCTGTACAGTGCCTGCAAGTCGTTGAGTCCCTCGACGCAGCCGTCGAGCGAGTGGGTCGACAGCAGGGACAGCAGGTAGGGCACGCGCAGCGACCAGATCTCCTCGGAGCCGTCGGGGGTGCCGAGCGAGAAGATCGAGAACGACGCGTCCGCCCCGCACGCGGTGTTCCACATCGCCTCGGCGGCCGCCATCTTCATCGGCTGGGTGGCCACCATGACCAGGCTCAGCTGGTCGCCCGACAGTGCCACGCCGGCGAACGAGACGAGCATGCCCCACAGCCCGAAGCGCAGCGACGAGCGCATCGTCTCGAGGTGCTGCCCGCGAGAGAGGTGCCACGCCGAGACGGCGATGACCACGGCGGCCGAGAACATCCACGCCGCGAAGATCGTGTGCGGGAACGCCGCCAGCACGACCGGGTTGGTGAGCACCGCGCCGAAGTCGATGAGTTCGGCCCGTCCGCCGTCCGCGGCCATCTGGTAGCCGACCGGGTTCTGCATGAACGCGTTCGCGGCCAGGATGAAGTACGCCGACAGGGTCGAGCCGAGCACCACCATCCAGATCGACGCGAGGTGCAGGGCGCGGGGGAGCTTGTCCCACCCGAAGATCCACAGCCCGATGAAGGTCGCTTCGAAGAAGAAGGCCATGAGGCCCTCGAATGCCAGGGGTGCGCCGAACACGTCGCCCACGAAGCGCGAGTACGCCGACCAGTTCATGCCGAACTGGAACTCCTGCACGATGCCGGTCACGACGCCCATGGCGAAGTTGATGAGGAAGATCTTGCCGAACAGGCGTGTCAGGTGCAGCCACTTCACGTCGCCGGTGCGGTGCCACACGGTCTGGAAGATGGCGACGACCAGCGCCATGCCGAGGGTGAGCGGCACGAACAGGTAGTGATACAGGGTCGTGAGACCGAACTGCCAGCGGGCGAGCAGTAGCGGGTCCAGCAGCTCCACGTGCGGTCTCCGATCGGTCGAGCGATCCTGTGGTCAGGCCACAGAATACCATGTGGTCTGACCACGTGGTAGGGCGAGAGGGGAACGAGCCGGAGGGCCGGTTCGTTCCCCTCCACGATCGCAGTCACGGCGAGCCGGATCCGGCCGTTTCGGGGGACTTTGGTCCCGCGGCGACAGCGGCGGGTAGCCTCGAAGACATGGTGCTCGAGACCCCCGAACGCCGCGGCGGCCCCGCATGACGGCCGTCCCGGTGGTGATCGGGGTGCGAGCGGATGCCGCCCCCCGTCGTCAGGGCGACGCATCCGGTGCCCTGGTCGACACCTTCGGCCGCGTCCACCGCGACCTGCGCATCTCGCTGACCGACCGCTGCTCGCTCCGATGCACCTACTGCATGCCCGAACAGGGGAACGAGTGGCTCGCCCGCTCCAGCATCCTCACCGTCGATGAGATCGTCGAGGTGGCGCGGGTGGCCGCAGCCGCCGGGATCACCACGTTCCGCCTCACCGGCGGCGAGCCGCTGCTGCGCACCGACATCGTGGACGTGGTGCGGCGTCTGGCCTCGCTGGCCGGTCCCGATGGCCGGCCCGTCGAGCTCGCGATGACGACCAACGGCATCCGGCTGGGTGACGTGCTCCCCGACCTCATGGCCGCGGGGCTGAGACGGGTCAACATCTCCATCGACACCCTCCGGCGCGACCGCTTCCACGAGCTCACCCGTCGTGATCGCCTGCCCGAGGTGCTCCAGGGGATCGCGGCGGCCGCGGCATCCGGGCTCTCGCCGCTCAAGCTCAACGCCGTCGCCATGCGCGACGTCAACGACGACGAGCTCGTCGACCTCGTCGCCTTCGCGATCGCCCACGACGCGCAGCTGCGGTTCATCGAGCAGATGCCGCTGGACGCCGGGCACACCTGGGACCGCGCCCGCATGGTCACGCGCGACGAGATCCTCGCGACGCTGTCCACGAGGTGGGACCTCACGGCGGTCCCCGGACGGGGCGGCGCGCCGGCCGAGCGGTGGACGCTCGACGGCGGACCCCACACCGTCGGCATCATCGCCTCGGTCACGGCACCGTTCTGCGGCGACTGCGACCGCCTGCGACTCACCGCCGACGGGCAGCTGCGCAACTGCCTCTTCTCGACCACCGAATACGACCTGCTGCCCACCTTGCGGGCGCCGCACGCTGACGGCGACATCGATCGGATGCTGCGCGCGTGCGTCCGGGGAAAGCTTCCGGGGCACGCGATCAACGACCCGTCGTTCCTGCAGCCGGCGAGAGGGATGAACGCCATCGGGGGCTGAGGAATCCGTCGGATTCGCGCCCTCGCGGCTGTGAATCACGGCAGAGTGGTCAGCGATGACCTCCACCGCCACCCCCACCGGCACGATCAGTCTCAGCCATGCGCAGCGGTGGCGCGCGTACTGGGTGTGCGTGAGCGTGGCCGCAATCACCATCCTCGACATGTCGAAGGTCAACGTCGCGCTGCCCTCGATCGAGCAGGCGCTGGGCGCGGGCTCCACGGAGCTGCAGCTGATCGTGTCCGGGTACGTGCTCACCTTCGGCCTCGTGCTCGTCCCGGCCGGGCGGCTCGGCGATCAGCGCTCCCGGCGCGCGCTCTTCATCATCGGGCTGTCGCTGTTCACGGTGACGAGCCTGCTGTGCGCCATCGCGACCTCGCCGCTGCTGCTCATCGCCGGCCGTCTGCTGCAGGGCGTCGCCGCCGGCATCCAGATGCCCCAGGTGATCGGCCTCACGCAGCAGCTGTTCCAGGGCGAGGAGCGCGGGCGCGCCTTCGGGCTGTTCGGAGCGACCATCGGGATCGCCACCGCGTTCGGTCCCACCCTCGGCGGCCTGCTCATCGCGGTCGGCGGCGACACCGACGGCTGGCGACTGGTCTTCTGGATGAACGTGCCGCTCGGCGTCCTCGCCATCGCCGCCGCGATCTGGGTCCTGCCGCGCACCCGGGAGCGCGCGAGTGCCCCGCTCGCCCTCGATCCGGTCGGTGTCGTGCTGTTCGGGCTCGCCGTGCTGGCGTTCCTGTGGCCCTTCCTCTTCACCACCGGCGCTCCCACCGACGACCCGCGGCGGTGGTGGCTGCTCGCGGCCTTCGCCGCGTTCGCGGTGGCGTTCTTCGTGTGGGAGCGGCGGTACGCGCGGGCGGGTAAGGCGCCGCTCGTGCCTTTCGGGCTCTTCCGCATCTCGTCCTACCGGAACGGCACCCTGCTGCAGACGGCCTACTTCACCGCAGCGCCGGCGATGTTCCTGCTCACCACGCTCTTCCTGCAGCAGGGCGTGGGGCTGGCCGCCGTCTACGCCGGGATGGTGACCATCGGCTTCGCCCTCGCCAGCGCGGTCTCGTCGTGGATCGGCGGGAACCTCGTCGGACGCTACGGGCGCCCGGTGGTCGTGTGGGGGCTCGTGGCGATCCTGCTCTCGGTCATCGGCCTGGCCGTGTGCGCGGTCGTCCTTCCCGCCGAGGTCGTTCCGTGGGCGATGGCGGCGGTGATGACGGTCGGCGGCTTCGGCGGCGGTCTCGTCATCGCGCCGAATCAGACCCTGACCCTGCAGGACATCCCGGTGCGCCAGGGCGGCATCGCCGGATCGGTCGGCCAGCTCGGCCAGCGCATCGGCGCCGCGGTCGGCACGGCCATCGGCCTCTCGCTCTTCTACTCCACGATCTACGCCGAAGCGGGGGAGGAGCGGTACGTCGTCTTCCACGATGCCTACGGGTACGGCATGATCGCCGTCGGCGGATTCCTCGCCGTCGCGCTGGTGGTCGGGATCGTCGACCTCGTCGGGCGCAAGCGCCACGAGTGAGCGCGCGGCGTTAGCCTCGGGGGATGGGTCGCATCACCGCTCGACGTCCCGTGGTGAAGATCACCCTGGGGGGCGAGCCGGTGCGCCGCAGCGACACCCTCGCCGTCGAGGAGCCGCTGGAGCTGCGGGTCGGCGGTGTTCCCCTCGCAGTCACGATGCGCACCCCCGGCGCCGACGTCGACCTCGCCGCGGGCTTCCTCGTGTCGGAGGGGGTGCTCACGCGCGCCGAGCAGTTCCGCGCCGCGGTCCACTGCGGTGGGCCCGGCACCGGCGGCGAGGCCAACACCTACAACGTGCTCGACATCGGCCTCGCCCCCGGCGTTCGCCTGCCAGACG
Organism: Microbacterium sp. ARD31; assembly: GCF_031844425.1. Classification (NCBI taxonomy): domain Bacteria; kingdom Bacillati; phylum Actinomycetota; class Actinomycetes; order Micrococcales; family Microbacteriaceae; genus Microbacterium; species Microbacterium sp. ARD31. The sequence continues at coordinate 543,788 of NZ_JAUZVE010000002.1, read as the reverse complement.
CGGTGACGACGCGGGCTTTCTACACGACGAGTTCGTGCGGGGTGTGCGGCAAGGCGTCGATCGACGCCGTCGAGACGGTGTCGCAGTTCGACGTCTCGACGGATGCCGCCACGGTCACCGCGGACTTCATCGCGTCGCTGCCCGATCGGCTCCGCGCGGAGCAGGCGGGGTTCCGCACGACCGGTGGCCTGCACGCGGCGGCGCTCTTCGATGCCGCGACGGGGGAGCTGCTCGTCGCGCGGGAAGACGTCGGACGGCACAACGCGGTGGACAAGGTCGTCGGATGGGCGCTGCGCGAGGATCGGCTGCCCCTCGCCGGCACGGTGCTGCAGGTGTCGGGCCGGGCGAGCTTCGAGCTCGTGCAGAAGGCCGTGATGGCCGGCATCCCCATCCTGTCGGCCGTCTCGGCGCCCTCGTCGCTGGCGGTCGAGCTCGCGGCGCGGTCGGGCCTGACCGTCATCGGGTTCGTGCGCGGGGAGACGATGAACGTCTACACCGCCGCCGAACGGGTTCGTTCCGACGGGGCGTGAGGCGCGCCGGGAACAGCACGACGCCGCTCGCGACACGAAGTCGCAAGCGGCGTCGAGAGAGCGCCTGGGATCACCGCTGAGGCGTGCGGTTCTCCGCGCTCACCATCCACGACAGCTGCTCGAGGCGCTCCAGCACGGCGTGCAGGATGTCGGCGCTGGTGGGGTCTTCGTCGTCGACGTCGTCATGGACGTCGCGGCACGTGTGGACGACGGCGTCGAGCCGTTCGGTCATGAGGTCGACGACCTCGCTGGTGTCGATCTCGCCCTGGGGGAACTCCGGCAGGGTCGTCGTCTCGGCGACGGTGTCGCTGCGGCCGTCGGGAAGCGCGTGCAGAGAGCGCATCCGCTCGGCGACGGTGTCGCTGAACTCGCGAGCGGCTTCGATGATCTCGTCGAGCTGGAGGTGGGTGTCGCGGAAGTTGCGTCCGACGACGTTCCAGTGCGCCTGCTTGCCCTGCAGCGAGAGCTCGATGAGGTCGACGAGCACCTTCTGCAGGCTTTCGCCGAGCTCCTTCGACGCGGTGAAGCCGGATTCGGCGTTCTGCTCGTCGGTCAGCTCGGCTCCGGTGCCGCCCTTCGCGGGGCGCCGGCGGTTGCGTGCCGGGGTGGCGGTGCTCTTCGCAGTCGACTTCTTCGCGGTCGTGGTGGCCATGGTGGCTCCTTCCCGTTCAAGCGTGTGGCTCGTGGATGTGCGAGCAGGATCGACCGTACGCGGCACCGCGGGCGCGGGCGCGGGCCTTGCACGCCGCCTCCGCGAGTGCTACGCGCGGGCGGACGGGCGGCGTCGACACCGAGTGCTACGACGAAAACCTGCCGCGCGCAACCCCTTGGCGCGACCGGAACGGGTGCGGGACGGTGACCGCCGCGATTCCTGTCACTCGGACCCGAGGCGGCCGCCCTCATCTACCGCGCTCGCGCCTATTCGGCGGACGGGCAGCCGGTGCTCTCGGCCGCGATGTCGAGTGTCTACGTGCGGCACGAGGGCGCCCTCCGGCTCGCGCTCTACCAGCAGTCGCACGAACTCGCCGCCTGACGGTGCGCGGGCGCCGTCGCGGCCTAGGCTGGTCGCAGGCCGTACCGCGCGGCGAGGTGGGCAGGGTGAGATGACAGGCGACGACGACGGCGTCACATGGGTGCTGGTGGACGGCGAGAACATCGACGCGACCCTCGGGTCGTCGATCCTGGGACGTCGCCCCCAGCCCGAGGAGCGCCCCCGCTGGGACCGTCTCATCGCCTTCGCGGCCCGCAGATGGCAGCAGCATGCGCAGGGGCTGTTCTTCCTGAACGCCTCCAGCGGCATCCCGATGTCGTTCGTGCAGGCGCTCAAGGCGATGGACTACCGGGTGGTCCCGCTGTCGGGAGCACCCGATGAGAAGGTCGTCGACATCGCCATCCAGCGAACGCTCGCGGCCCTGCGCGAGCGCGGCGGCGACGTCATCCTCGTCAGTCACGACGGTGACTTCCTCGACGACCTCGGCGCGCTCGTGGGCGCGGACCGTCGGGTCGGGCTGCTGGCGTTCAACGAGTTCCGCAACGTCGGCTACGCGGCGCTTCCGGGCATCGAGAAGTTCGACCTCGAGTTCGACGCGGGGGTCTTCGACGCCCCGCTTCCACGCGTGCGCGTGATCCCCATCGACGAGTACGACCCGAGCAGCTTCCTGGGCTGATCATGGTGCTGCCTCCTGTCTCGCCCGGCATGTCGGCGGACATCGGCGGCCCCGACGGACACTCCTACGGGGCGGTGCTCCTGCGCTCGGAGGCGTCGCATCCGATCGCCGCGTCCGGTGCGGATGCCGCACCGGACGTGGCGGGGATCCTGCACGGACTCCGCTTCTCGGGCTGGGTGGCACCCCCCGACCGGGGCTGGACGGTGATCCTCGGAGACCCGGGCGCGGGCGTCGTGGCGCGGGGGCGCCGCGGGATCGTCGAGGTCGCGGGTGCGATCGCCGCCGCCGTCGCCGGTCCTGTCGTGGCGGTGCAGGTCCGGCGCGACCGTCAGCTCGGCATCGTGGCGTGGCTCGACGGCGTCGAGATCGCCCGATACTGCAGCGATCCGTCCGTCGAGCCCGGCGCCGACCGCGAGGTGCTGTCGGATCCGGTCGGCGAGGACGACGCCGAGGCGCTCGCCACCGCACTCGGACGCTCCGCCGCCGCCGAGGAGCTGCGGGCGCTCCTGGCCGAGGAGCTCGATCCTGACAGCGTGTTCGAGTCGGAGCGGCTGCGATCCGTGCTGCGGGTGATGGGCATGCCCGAATGGCTGGTGGCCGCAGGCTCGCTGCCGCACGACATACCGACCGGCCCGCGCGCGGCCGAGCTGACCCGGCTGCGCGCCGGCGAGACCGGGCCGGCGGCACTCGCGGCCCACGGTCTGATCAAGAAGGGGCGCCGGCGCCACGCGCCGCCGCCGATCATCGACGACCCGCCTCGTCAGAACGACGGTGGAATGGATCCCTGGCTGCTCTAGCGGCGTCAGGATGTGCTCAGGTGCATCGGGCAGAATGAAAGGTCGTGCCGCGTTTCGAACGCGGCGTTCCTTCGTCTCTGACTTCCCATCGCACTTCGTCCCTGGAGGACCATGTCCATCGCACACCTCGCACGCGCCGTCGACCACACGCTGCTCAAGCCCGAGGCCACCCGCGGCGACATCGCCGCCGCGGTCGCAGAAGCTGCGGAGCTCGGCGCCTACAGCGTGTGCCTGTCGCCGACGGCGCTTCCGGTCGAACTGCCCGAAGGTCTGAAGCTGACCGTGGTGTGCGGCTTCCCGAGCGGCAGGCACCACTCGGAGATCAAGGCGGCCGAAGCCCGTCTCGCGGTCGCGCAGGGCGCAGACGAGATCGACATGGTGATCGACATCGCCGCCGCCATCGACGGGCGGTTCGACGCGATCGAGGCGGACATCCGCGCGGTGCGCGAGGCCGCCCCCCGGCCGGTGGTGCTGAAGGTGATCGTCGAGTCCGCCGCGCTCGACGACGAGGCCCTCGTGGGCGCGTGCCGGGCCGCCGAGGCCGCCGGGGCGGACTTCGTCAAGACCTCCACCGGCTTCCACCCCGCCGGCGGCGCCACCCTCCACGCCGTGGAGCTGATGAAGCGCACCGTCGGCGACCGCCTCGAGGTCAAGGCCTCGGGCGGCATCCGCACCCTGGCCGATGCCAAAGCCATGGTCGCGGCGGGCGCCACGCGACTGGGACTGTCCAGCACGCGCGCGATCGTCGGCGACCGCGTGGCGGTCGGCGGCTACTGAACCGGTCGCGCCTGCGCAAGCCCGTCGTCGCGCGCGGGACGCTCGCGTAGCGTGAGCGCCATGACGGCGAACGACTTCTCGACCGAGCGCCCCATCGACGACGAGACCGTCGACGCCCTCGATGCGTGGTGGCGGGCGGCGAACTACCTCTCGGTCGGCCAGATCTACCTGCGCGACGACCCCCTGCTGCGCGGATCCCTCACGCGGGAGAAGATCAAGCCCCGGCTGCTCGGCCACTTCGGCACTGTTCCCGGGCTCACTCTCGTGTACGCGCATATGAACCGCGCCATCCGCGAACGCGACCTGGACGCGCTGTACATCGCCGGGCCCGGCCACGGCGGACCCGCGATGGTCGCGGCGGCATGGCTGGACGGCACCTACACCGAGCGCTACCCGGACGTCGGCCGCGATGAGGAGGGGATGCGGCGACTCTTCGGGCAGTTCTCCTGGCCGGGCGGCATCCCGAGCCATGCGGCGCCCGAGACGCCCGGCTCCATCCACGAGGGCGGTGAGCTCGGGTACTCCCTCTCGCACGCCTACGGTGCGGCGTTCGACAACCCCGATCTCACCGTGGTGTGCGTGGTCGGCGACGGAGAAGCCGAGACCGGACCGGCGGCCACCGGCTGGCACGGGAACAAGTTCCTCAATCCCGTCACGGACGGAACAGTCCTGCCGATCCTCCATCTGAACGGCTGGAAGATCGCGAACCCCACGCTCCTCGACCGCATCCCCGATGACGAGCTCCTGCAGCTGTTCCGCGGTTACGGCTACGATCCGCTGCTGGTCGAGTTCGCGGCATCCGATGAGCCGGACCGGATCCACCGGACGCTCGCGGGCGTGCTCGACCAGACGCTCGACCGGATCGCCGCTCTCCGCGCGGCCGCCCGCGCGGGGGACGAGATCCGTCCGCGCTGGCCGATGATCATCCTGCGTTCTCCCAAGGGCTGGACGGGACCGGTCGAGGTGGACGGCGATCCCGTCGAGGGCACGTGGCGCGCGCACCAGGTGCCGCTCGATCAGGTGCGCGACGACATCGCCCATCGCGAGATGCTCGAGGCGTGGCTGCGGTCGTATCGTCCGCGCGAGCTCTTCGACGATGCAGGAGCGCCGGTGTCGTCGATCGCGGCGCTCGCTCCCGAGGCCGGCAGGCGGATGAGCGCTTCGCCGCACACCGTCGGGGGTGCCCGGCGTGATCTGACCGTGCCGTCTGTCGAGCGCTTCGGGTTCGACGTCGACCCGACCGCACGCGGATCCTCGGATGCCGGGTCGACGGGTGTCCTGGGCCGCATGCTCGCTGCGGTCATCACCGACAACCCCTCCGATTTCCGTCTGTTCGGGCCGGATGAGACCGCGTCGAACCGTCTCGCCCCGGCCGTGTACGAGGCCACCGCAAAGCAGTGGCTCGGCGAGATCCGCCCCGTCGACCGCGACCTCGCCCCGCGCGGCCGGGTCATGGAGGTCTTGAGCGAACACCAGTGCCAGGGCTGGCTCGAGGGTTACCTCCTCACCGGTCGCCACGGCCTGTTCACCACCTACGAGGCCTTCGTGCACATCGTCGACTCGATGTTCAACCAGCACGCCAAATGGCTCGAGGCCGCTTCGCAGGTGCCGTGGCGGGAGCCGATCCCGAGCCTGAACTATCTGCTCTCGAGTCACGTCTGGCGGCAGGACCACAACGGGTTCACCCACCAGGATCCGGGGTTCCTCGACGTCGTCGTCAACAAGAGTCCCGACGTGGTGCGGGTCTACCTGCCGATCGACGCGAACACGCTGCTGGTCACGGCCGACCACTGCCTGAGGTCGAGGGGGTACGTCAATGTGGTCGTCGCGGGAAAGCAGGAGCAGCCCCAGTGGCTGACCCTCGACGAAGCCCGCCGTCATGCCGAGCGGGGTCTCGGTGTCTTCGACTGGGCCGGCTCCGAGGTCGCAGGCGAAGCGCCGGACGTGGTCCTCGCCGCCGCCGGCGACGTTCCCACGCTCGAGGTGCTGGCCGCCGCGGCGCTGCTTCGCGAGGGGGCGCCCGAGCTGCGCGTGCGGGTGGTGAACGTCCTGGACCTGATGCGACTGCTCCCTGAGGACCGGCATCCGCACGGACTGACGGACGACGACTACGACGCCGTCTTCACTGCGGACAGGCCCGTGATCTTCGCCTTCCACGGCTACCCCGCCCTCGTCCATCGGATGACCTACCGTCGCCGCGGACACGACAATCTGCACGTGCGCGGCTACCTGGAGCGCGGGACGACCACGACCCCGTTCGACATGGTGATGCTCAACGATCTGGACCGGTACCGGCTCGCCGCCGACGCGATCGATCGGGTGCCGGGAGCCCGGGAGCGACATGCCGCGTTCCGGGACGAGCTCGAGCAGCGGCGCGATCGGGCGAGGGCGCACACTCGCGCGCACGGCGAGGACATCCCCGAGGTCGCGCAGTGGCGGTGGTCCTAGGCTGGTGGCCGTGCTCTCCGTCCTCAACATCTCGGCCTACCTGTTCACGCATCTGGATGACGTCGCCGCGCAGCGTGCGATCCTGCGGGAGCGTGCCCTCGAGCGTTCGTTGAAGGGCACGATCCTGCTCGCCGAAGAGGGGATCAACCTCTTCCTCGCTGGTGAGGCCGATGCGGTGCGGGGCTTCGTCGCCGACCTGCGCGCCGACGAGCGGTTCGCGGCATTGACGACCAAGGAGAGCTGGTCCGAGGCGCAGCCCTTCCGCAGGATGCTGGTCAAGGTCAAGCGCGAGATCATCCGCATGGATCATCCGACCATCCGCCCCGAGGCGGGCAGGGCACCCGCCGTCGATCCGCTCACGCTCAAGCGCTGGCTCGATCAGGGTCACGATGACACAGGGCGCGAGGTCGTGCTGGTGGACACCCGGAACGCCTTCGAGGTCGACGCCGGCACGTTCGCGGGCGCCCACGACTGGCGCCTCGAGCGCTTCACCCAGTTTCCGGATGCCGCGACCGCCCACCGCGGCACGCTGACGGACAAGACCGTCGTGAGCTTCTGCACGGGCGGCATCCGGTGCGAGAAGGCCGCGCTGTACCTGCGCGACGCGGGGATCGACGCGTGGCAGCTCGACGGCGGCATCCTCGGCTATTTCGAGCAGGTCGGTGGAGACCACTTCGCGGGAGAGTGCTTCGTCTTCGACGAGCGCGAGCTGCTCACGCCCGAACTCGCGCCCGCCGGGAGTGCACCCGGCGCCTGAGACGCGGAACGGCCCCGGGCGGGAGCCCGGGGCCGTTCCGATCCTGAGGGGGGTCGACTCAGCCGGTCACGTTCAGCGTGAACGACGTGGTCGTGCCGGTCGAGGGCACCGTCAGCTCGAACGTCGTCGGCCCGCTCGCGGTGTCCGGCACCGAGAAGCTGACCGTCGCCGTGCCCACCTCGTCGGTGGTCGGCGTGTACGAGGTGTCGATGCCGGCCGATCCCAGCACGGCGCCGCCGAGCGAGACGACGGCGGTGTCGGCGTCGGTCTCGTCACGGGTGAAGTCCAGCGACGAGAAGTCGACCGTGACCGACGACCCTGCCGCGACCGTGGTGCCGCCGTCGACGTGAACGCCCACGGCCCGCTGCGTGAGGTCGGGCGTCGCCGTCTCGAACGTGTCGAACCAGTCCACCATCGACTCGAGGTCGATCTTTCCGCTGTCGGCCTTCGCCGTACCCGCGCGGAAGACGGTGAAGTTGTCTCCGCCCGACGCCAGGAACGAGTTGGCGCCGACCGAGTAGACCTGGTCTGCCTGGATCGCGACCCCGTCGAGCCACATCTGGGTGATGCGGCTGCCGGCGGCGGCGGTCGGGTCGTACGTGTAGCGGAACTCCGAGTTGACGCCGAGCTTGAGGAACGGACGCGACGCCGAGGCCGGCTGCCACTGCTGCTCGAGCACCTGGCGGATCTGGTCGCCGGTGAGGTTCATCGACACCAGGGTGTTGGCGAACGGCTGCACCGCAGCCGCCTCCGCGTACGTGACATCGCCCGAGGCGATGTCGGCACGCAGGCCGCCGGGGTTCATGAACGTGATCTGCACGTCGCGGGTGCCCTCGGCGTTGAGCGACCACTTCTGCACGTCGGCGACGAAGTTGCCGAGCGTGGATTCGCCGCCGCGGTTCTCGGGGAAGTCCGTCACGGTCGCCGGGTCGGCGAAGACGGCGCGGCCGAAGCTCGCGGCGGCGTCGCCGAGCACGACGCTGCCGAGCTCGTCGGCGATCTCCTTGGCCTCGGCCACCAGAGGCTCGAGCGCCGGGTCGGGCTCGAAGTGGTAGCCGATCACGTCGCCGCGGGCGTTGCGGATGGCCATCGTGTAGATGGTGTTCTCCATCGAGGTGATCGCCTTGGCCTTGCGGTCGTAGACGATCTCCATGTTGGAGAAGCGCTCGCCGTACTGTCCCGACGAGATGACCGGACGGTCGTCGATCACCAGGTTGTACGCCAGGTGGGTGTGGCCCGAGACGATGGCGTCGATGTTGTCGCTGGCGTTGTTCACGATCTGCCCGAAGCGCGTCTCGGGGTCGGTAGCCGACTCGACGGTCGGCTCGGCGGCGCCCTCGTGGACGAGCAGCACGACGATGTCGGCCTCGCCGTTGCTGCCCTTGCCGTCGCTCAGTTCCGCGGCGACCCGGTTGGCCGCATCGACGGGGCTGCCGACGGTGATGTCCTCGATGCCGGCCGGCGCGACAAGAGAGGGCAGTTCATCGGTGACGGCGCCGACGAAGCCGACGCGCACACCGTTGACCTTCTCGATCCAGTACTCCGGCAGGGCGGGCTCCATCGTGTCCTTCAGGTACACGTTCGCCCCGACGTATTCCCAGTCGGCCAGCGGCATGACCCGGTCGGTGAGGTCGGCGAAACCGCGGTCGAACTCGTGGTTGCCCACCGCACTGACGTCCAGCCCTGCGAGGTTGAGTGCCTCGATCGTCGGAACGTCGTCCTGGATGAACGAGGTGAACGTCGACGCGCCGATCATGTCGCCGGCGGCGGCGAACAGCGTGTTCGGGTTCTCGGCTCGCAGCTCGTTGACCGCGCCGGACAGGCGCGCGATGCCGCCTGCCGTTCCCGACTCCTCGATACGACCGTGGAAGTCGTTGACGGTCACCAGATTGATCTCGACCGTGCGGCCGTTCGCGGGAGGGTTCTTCGGATCCTTCGGGGCCGCCTGAGCGGCACCCACACCGCCCAGGGTGAGCGCGAGGACCGTGGCTCCCGCGAGTGCTCCGGCGGCGACGCGGCCGCGCGTTCGTTGCTGCATTCCGTTGTCTCCTCTGCAAGACGGATGCCGGCGGCCGACGGATCGCCGATCGTCCGGTGTCGCACGTGCCGACCTCGGGTTCGAGCGGGCACGGGATCGAGCCTATGTTCGGGCTGTGCGGCAGGGAAGAGTCCGCCGACGTTCCCCGGTCCGCTCATCATGAGAGTTCCTTCATCTGCGTGCATGCCGTCATCCGGATGCACAGTCGGACACGGTGCGCCAGTGCTTGCATTCCCTGCGGCCGAGCCCGAGAGTGAGCGCATGACTTCAGCGAGTGTCGGGATCGTATGGAACCCGAGCAAGATCGATCAGGACGAACTCCGCGACGCCGTGGACAGCGTCGACCCGGATGCCGCGGCCACCGCCCAGTGGTTCGAGACCAGTGTGGAGGACCCGGGGCGCGGAGCCGCCGAGGCGGCCCTGGCAGCAGGGTGCGACCTGGTGCTGGTGGCCGGCGGTGACGGGACCGTCCGTGCCGCGGCCGAAGCGCTCGCCGGGAGCGGCGTGGCGATGGGGATCGTGCCGCAGGGCACGGGGAACCTGCTCGCCCGCAATCTCGACGTACCCCTCGGCAATGTCAGGAAGGCGCTCGAGCGCGCTCTCGATCCGGGCCAGGAGCGCACGATCGACATGGGGTGGGTCGAGATGGACAACGGAGAGCCTGAGCGGGCCTTCACCGTGATGGTCGGCTTCGGGCTCGACGCGCAGATGCTGTCCGAGACCGACGACGACCTCAAGGACAAGGCCGGGTGGCTCGCGTACGTCGAGGCCATCGGGCGTGCGGTATCGGCATCCGAGGTCGTGGACGTGACGATCACGCTGGACGACGGCGAGCCGCAGCAGCTCAGCGCCCACACCCTTCTCATCGGCAACTGCGGAACGCTGCAGGGCGGCGTCGCGCTGCTGCCGGATGCGCTCTTCGACGACGGTCGGCTCGACCTCCTCGTGGTGAGCGCCGAATCGCCGGCCCAGTGGCTCGAGACCCTCAAGACGTTCGTGTGGGACAACGGCGTGCGCAAGCTCTTCGTGCAGGACGCCTCGGCGGTCAGTTCCGACACCGCCGTGCACCTGAGCGGGGAAGCGGTCCGCGTGGACTTGCCCAAGCCCATCCTGTTCGAGATCGACGGCGAAGAGGTCGGCGAGATCTCGCGGTTCGCGGTCCGCCTGGAACCGGGCTCGCTCACCGTGCGCTGATCGCTCGGAGGCTCGGAGGCTCGGAGGCTCGGAGGGCTCGCTACGCTCGTGCGATGACCCTTCGAGTCCTCTCCGACGGCGCGGTGCTGCGCGCAGCGCGCCCGGGCGATGAGCCCGGCATCCTCTCGTGCATTCAGGCCCTGGCCGACTACGAGCGCGAGCCCGACGCTGTCGAGAACACGGCCGACGACCTCACGCGTACGCTCTTCGGCGCCGACCCCAAGGCGTTCACCCACGTCGTCGAGCGGGACGGCGCGGTCGTCGGCATCGCCATCTGGTTCCTCACGTACTCGACCTGGACGGGCACGCATGGCATCTGGCTCGAGGATCTATACGTCCACGACGAGCAGCGCGGGCGCGGGTACGGCAAGGCGCTCATCGCCTCGCTGGCCGAGGTCTGCGTGGAACGCGGCTATCGGCGCCTGGAGTGGACCGTTCTCGACTGGAATGCGCCCTCCATCGCCTTCTACCGGTCGATCGGGGCGGACCCGATGGCGGAGTGGACCACGCAGCGCCTGAGCGGTGACGCGCTGTCCGCACTCGCGGCGGGCTGACCGGTGCTCAGATCGTCTCGCCCCGTCCGAATCGTGACGACACCCCGGGACTGAACAGCACCGAGTCGGGCGCTCGCGAGGTGACTCCGGGAAGCCCCGCGGCGGCGCACAGATCGTCCCGCAGGCTGTCGACCCGCGCGGGATGGAGCACCCAGGGCTCGTGCTCGTTGGGCAGCCAGCGGGTGCGCCCCAGGCGGCTCTCGAACAGACCCCAGCGCGCGGTGAGGAACCGAGCCGTGTCGTCGTCGACGACCTGCGAGGGATCGACCGTGACAGCCAGTCGGAAACCCGGTCCGAGCTGGTCCGGGCGCACCGCGATTCGGCGGGAGGCGTACTCCCAGCCGCCGGGGAGTGGTCGCTGCGCGGTGCGTGCCCACATATAGGGGAGGGAGAACACCGCACGAGCGGCCAGCACCGCGGGGAGGCTCGCTGCCTCGAGCGAGCGGAACACCACACCGCGACGGCCGCGTGAGTCCACGGCGTACAGGCGGACGTTCACTTCGGTGAACGAGCCCCACCTCGTCATCGCCGGGAACGGCCCGATGCGGGCGTCGCGAAGCTCGAAGGCGATCAGCCCGACCCAGCTGGTTCCGTCGTGGACGTCGGGCGCCAGGCCCGGCGGCAGCAGGGGAGCGACCGCTTCGGGTGGCACCCGCCAGTGGACGAAGGCGACATCGCGCCAGCCCTGGGCGGCGACCACACCCCCGCGCAGCGGAGGGGCCGAGGTCGAGATCACGTCCATGACCCGATCGCCCGGGTCAGTCGCTCTTCAGCTTTCGCAGCGACGCACCCTTGTGGGCTGCGCGCCGACCGCTCTTCTCGGACTCCACGATGAACGACGGCTCATCGTCCGAGGCGGTGAACGTCTGACCCTCGAACTCGAAATCCCTCGTCCGGCGCTCGACGACCTCGCCCTGCGTGCGTCCCTGCGGTGTTCCCCAGCTGACGCGGTCGCCCTTCCGGAGGTTCTCGGTCATGATCTGCCCTCGCATTTCTTCGGATGCCGCAAGAGTAGATCCGCGGCGGGCGACGTGGCCGGGCTTGACAGCGAGTGCGGACGCGCGAAAGCCGGGGCAGCGCTGCGGCTGCCCCGGCTTTCGCGGTGGAACGTGTGGGTCAGAGCGGCCGGATGTTGGCTGCCTGCATGCCCTTGGGTCCGCGCTCGGCGTCGAACTCCACCTTCTGGGTCTCACGGAGTTCCTTGAAGCCGTCGCCGGCGATCGCGCTGAAGTGCGCGAAGAGATCGGCCGAGCCGTCGTCGGGTGCGATGAACCCGTAGCCCTTCTCGGAGTTGAACCATTTCACGGTGCCAGTGGCCATCGTGTCTTTCCTTCTACTTTTCGGGCCGCCTGAGCGACCGGGGGTGCCGCGCCGACGTGTGCGGAGCGGACGTGTGATGTGCGGTGCGCCGGCCGGAACCGGAGCCACGCGGGTGGTGGATGCCGCGACCGCCGCCGAGGCGAGTTCGCGGGAGTCGTAGCGGCCGAGAGCGTCGCCGCGGGCGCTGTGCGCCTGGTAGCCGTCGGGCTCGACGGCGATGAAACCGGCGTACTCGCCGGCCAGGGTGGCGACGAACACGTCGTCGTCGGCCTGACGCCAGTCGAGCGTCGGCCGGGACGAGCCGGTGATGGGGGTGGTGACGAGTGTCAAAAGAGCTTTCAGCAGGAGTCGCAGGCGAAAGGCGATGTCACGTTCGCTGTGCGGAAGTCGGTGGTTTCTATAGGGAGCCGCGATCTGCGGCGGGCGTCCGGCGGTCTGCTTCTCCACAATGAGGCAGAAAAGTATCGACGCGTGCGGCCCGAAGGGCGAAACCCACCCTAGCACGTCCTCCCGGGTGGTCGATGCGCGGGCCAGGTTCGCCGACTCCGTCCGCGTTGTCAACCCTCGGCGTCGACGCCCTGCGGCGCCCACACTGGAGGCACAGCGCTAGGAGCCCCACGTGACCTCTGATCCCATCGAGTCCTACGCCCCCATCGGGGACGGTCGGACCGTGGCTCTCGTGGGCCGTGGGGGCCGTATCGACTGGCTCCCGCTTCCGGAGCTCACCTCCACGCCCGTGTTCGCGCGGCTCCTCGACGACGAGACCGGTGGATACGTCGAGCTCGCCCCCGTCGAGGAGCACACGGTGAGCCGCAGGTACCTGCCGCGCACCAATGTGCTCGAGACCGAGTTCACGACCGCCGGCGGCCGGGTCACCGTGACCGATGCGCTCGTGTCGGGGGTGGCGGGGCGCCTGCCGTGGGCGGAGCTGGCCCGCCGCATCGACGGCGTCGAGGGCAGCGTGCGGATGACCTGGGCCGTGCGCCCGGGAACCTCCTTCCACACCGGAGCGCCCTGGATCGAGCAGACGCCGCACGCCGCCATCATCCGCTGCGGGCACACCGCGCTGGCCGTGGTCGGTGACGGGCACGGTCCGAAGCCGCCCGAGCCCGACGGTCCGGGAGGACCGGTTCTGGCCGGCGAGTTCGAGACGCGGCCGGGGACCCGCCACGTGCTGGTGCTCGTCTCGACGCACCGCGAGCCGCTGCACCTGCCCGACCCGCTCAACGTCGACGTGGGCATCGACCGGACCGTGGAGAACTGGCGGCACTGGTCTCGCGTCTTCTCGTACGACGGACCGTGGGCGCGCCACGTGCAGCGCAGCGCCCTCGTGCTCAAGCTGCTCATCTACAGCCCCACGGGGGCGATCGCCGCCGCGGCGACGACGTCGCTTCCCGAGAATCCGCGGGGCGGCAAGAACTGGGACTACCGCTTCGCGTGGGTGCGGGATCTCGCCTACACGACCGAGGCGCTCGTGCGATTCGGCCTGCGCGAAGAGACGCATGCGGCGCTGTCGTGGATGCTGCGCACGATCGGCGAGCAGGGGCCGGAGCTCCACGTGATGTACACCCTCCAGGGCGATCTCGTCCCCGCGCCGCAGCAGTACGAGGTTCCCGGGTGGAACGGCATCCCTCCGGTGGTGACCGGGAATCCCGCGAACCGGCAGCTGCAGCTGGGCGTCTACGGCGACCTGATCGCCATCTGCCGGACCTACGTGCAGGCGGGCAATCTGCTGGATCCCGCGACCGCGCGCATCCTCGTCGATGTCGCCGACCGCACCTGCGATGTCTGGCGCAACCCCGACTCCGGCATGTGGGAACTGCCCGAGATCGCGCACTACACCTCGTCGAAGATGGGGTGCTGGAAGGCCCTCGACGATGCGGCCGCGCTCGCCGACGCGGGGGTCATCCCCGGAAGCGCCGACCGGTGGCGCGCCGAGCGCGATCGCATCCGCGCCTGGATCGACGAGCACTGCTGGTCCGAGGAGCTGGGGGCATACGTCGCCATCGCCGGCGGGACCGACCTCGATGCCTCCGTCCTGCTCCATGCGCCCACCGGGTTCGACCGCGGAGAGCGCATGTCGCGGACGATCGATGCCATCACCGCCGGGCTCGGCGCCGGCGCGCTGGTCTACCGCTACACCGGCGTCGAGCGCGAGGAGAAGACCTTCGTCGCGTGCGCGTTCTGGCGCGCGCACGCCCTGGCGTGCGTGGGACGCCACGACGAGGCGCTCACCCTGATGGACGAGCTTGTCGGCATGGCCAACGACGTCGGTGTGTACGCCGAGATGATCGACGAGCACGACGGATCGGCGTGGGGGAACACGCCCCAGGCGCTCAGCCACCTCGCCTTCATCAACGCGGTCTTGACCATCCGCGAACTCGTACCGGAGGAGAAGCTCCATGGCCGCTGACCTGTTCCGCGACACCCGCGGGATCCTGATCGAGAGCATCTGGTGGGATGCCCGCACCGACGAGGTCGTGTGGGTCGACATCACCGCCGGCACGATTCACCGCGGGCGCTGGGACGGAGCCGTCGACGGGAGCGATGATCGCGTCATCGAGCTGCCGCCGCCCGTGAGCGCCGTCCAGCCTGCGACCGGCGGTGGATACGTCGCCGCCCTCAAGGACCGGGTGGTCCTGCTCGACGCCGCCGGCGGCATCACGCGCGATCTCGCCGCACTCCCGCACCGGCACGACGGCATTCGCCTGAACGAGGGCAAGGTCGACCCGTTCGGGCGCTTCGTCGTGGGCGCGATGGACCTCAGCGCCGACGATCCGGATGCCGGGCTCTACGCCGTCGGCGCCGACGGCTTCCCGCGCACCCTCCTAGGCGGGTTCGGCATCACCAACGGGCTGGAGTGGAACGACGACGGCTCTGTCATGTTCGTCACCGACACCATGACCCGCACCGTCTATCGCGGTGCGTACGGACCCGATGGCGACCTCGGCGAGCTGGAGCCGTTCCTCGTCGGGCGGATGAGCGACGGGCTCGTCCGGGCGGCCGACGGCTCGTTCTTCAACGGCATCTACGGCGACGGCGTGGTCGTCCACTGGGGAGCGGACGGCGGCGTGCTCGGCGAACGGACGATCCCGGTGCCGAACGTCACGTCGGTGGCGTTCGCCGGGCCGGCGCTCGACGTCCTTCTGGTCGGCACGGCCCGCGAGAACCTCTCGGAGGACGCGTTGTCGCAGCATCCGCTCTCGGGTGGCATCTTCCGCCTCGACACCGGCGCAACCGGACTCCCCGTCCACACCTTCGGTGAGGACCACTCCGCTTCCGACGACGACCTGCACGACAGCAAGGAGAACTGACATGGACCTCGGCATCACCGGAAAGAAGGCGCTCGTGACCGGCGGCGACTCCGGCATCGGCTGGCACACCGCCCGCATGCTCCTCGACGAGGGGGCGACGGTCGTGATCAGCGACCAGGATCAGGAGTCACTGGATGCCGCGGCCGCCGAGCTGCGCGCACCCAAGGGACGGCTTCACGCCTTCGCCGCCGACATCACCAGCCTGGACTCGCTGTCCGCCCTGCACGAGCAGGTTCAGCAGGCGGTGGGCGACATCGACATCCTCGTGCAGTCCGCCGGCGTCACCGGTGCCCAGGGACTCTTCCACGAGATCACCGATGAAGGATGGACCAAGACCATCGACATCGACCTGCTCGGCCCGGTGCGTCTCGTGCGGCAGTTCCTTCCGTCGCTGCGCAAGGGCGGGTGGGGGCGACTGGTCTTCCTCGCGTCCGAGGACGCCGTGCAGCCCTACGACGATGAGCTTCCCTACTGCGCCGCGAAAGCGGGGATCCTCGCCCTCGCGAAAGGGCTGTCGCGCTCGTACGCCCGCGAAGGCCTCCTCGTGAACTGCGTGTCGCCCGCGTTCATCCACACGCCGATGACCGACGCCATGATGCAGAAGCGGTCGAAGGAGCTCGGCGTCTCGACGAAGCAGGCGATCGCGTCGTTCCTCGACGAGGAGCGGCCCTACATGGAGCTGAAGCGCCGCGGCGAGCCCGAGGAGGTCGCGGCGGTCGTCGCGTTCCTGTGCTCCGGACTGGCGTCGTTCGTGAACGGATCCAATTACCGCGTCGACTCCGGCTCGGTCGCGACCATCTGAACCCGGAGAGGGTCCGACTCGACCCGACCGACCGATCGATCGATCACCCACCGACCATCCGACCACACCCACCCACGAGAAGGAATCATGACCCGCGACCAGTACACCTTCACCGACCCGGCGAAGCTCTACGCCGACATCGAGCCCGAGAAGCAGGAGATGCCCGAGCCGGGGCTCGACGCCGACCTCTCGCCCCGCGCCGATCTGGGCGAGAAGTCCTACCGGGGCACCGGCCGGCTGGCCGGCCGCAAGGCCCTCATCACCGGAGGCGACTCCGGCATCGGAGCGGCGACCGCGATCGCGTTCGCCCGCGAGGGTGCGGATGTCGCGCTGTCCTACCTGCCCGAAGAGGAGGAGGACGCGCAGCGGATCGCCGGGATCCTCCGCGACGCGGGCGCGACGGTGCTGACCCTCCCCGGTGACCTCAAGGACGCCGCCTACTGCCGCGACCTCGTCGCCTCGACCGTCGAGGGTCTCGGCGGACTGGACATACTCGTCAACAACGGCGGGAAGCAGACCCGAGAAGCTGGAGTCGTTCGGCGAGCAGACGCCGCTCGGCCGGATGGGACAGCCGGCAGAGCTCGCTCCCGCCTACGTGTTCCTGGCGTCGGCGGAGTCCAGCTACGTGCTGGGCGAGACGCTCAACGTCAACGGCGGGATGCCCACGCCCTGACGAGGAGGCGGCGCGCGCGCCCCGCGATCGCTTCGGCGACCGCGGGGCGCGTCGTCACGCGGTCGCCGTCTTGTCGCGTGCCGGAAGCACCCATCCCGCGCGCGGGAAGTGGCAGGTGTACCCGTTGGGGTAGCGGATCAGGTAATCCTGGTGCTCGGGCTCGGCCTCCCAGAACGGTCCGGCCGACTCGATGGTCGTGACCGCCTTGTCGGGCCACAGCCCCGACGCGTCGACGTCGGCGATGGTCTCGCGTGCCACGCGCTCCTGCTCGGGGGACAGGGGGAAGATCGCCGACCGGTAGCTGGAGCCGATGTCGTTTCCCTGGCGGTTCAGGGTCGACGGATCGTGGATCTGGAAGAAGAAGGCCAGGATGTCGCGGTAGGACGTCTGGGCGGGATCGAAGACGATCTCGACGGCCTCGGCGTGACCGGGATGATGGCGGTAGGTGGCGTGGTCGTTCGAGCCGCCCGTGTAGCCGACGCGGGTGTCCACCACGCCCGGCTGACGGCGGATCAGGTCCTCCATGCCCCAGAAGCAGCCGCCCGCGAGGACGGCGGTCTCCATGCCGGGGACCTGAGTGACGGTGCCGGTGTCGGTGCTCATTGTGTGCTCCTTCTGCGGTGCGGAGATTCCAGTTTCGCCGATCGTCGCGGAGCCGGGGCCGTGGTGAGCCTCTATCGTCATGTCGTGGCCATCCCGTTCCGTCCCGTCGCCCTCGCCTTCCGCGCCGTCGCGGTCGTGGTGGTCGCGACGGGTGTCATCCGACTCCTCGATCTGTTCACGCCCGACCCGAGTTGGCGAACGATGCTGTACTTCACCGCGGTGACGAACGTCATCGTCCTGGTGTGGCTCACGATCGTCGCCGTCGCCACCGCGCGTGATCTGGTCCGCCGCGGGGCGCGGGGACTGACCAACCCCTCGCCGGAGTTCCACGGCGCGGTGCTGATGGCGGTCACCGTGACGATGCTCGTCTACACCGTCGTGCTCGTCCCCACGCTCACCCAGGACCCGACGTACGAGGCGTACACGCTGACCGACTCGCTCGTCCACGTGGTCGCCCCGGTGCTGGTGGTGCTGGACTGGCTGCTGTTCACCCCGAAGGGGCGCATGCGCTGGCGCGACCCGCTCCTGTGGGCGCTGCTGCCGCTCGGCTACCTCGCGTTCGCCTTCGTCTTCGGTGCGCTGGGCGGGGAGTTCGAGCCCGGGGTCTCGTATCCGTATCCGTTCATGGACGTGGCGACGCTTGGGGTGGGCGGGGTCGCACTGTGGATCCTGGGGCTCGCGGTCGCGCTGGAGCTCGTGGGATTCGGCTACGTGGCGATCGACCGCGCGCTCGGTCGGCGCTCGCGCGACGCCTCCGGCTCGCGCAGCGACGCCGACGCCAGCAGCACACCTGCGCACACGGCGCCGAGTCCGCCCACGGCCATGTCGCCGATCGTGTCGGAGTAGGCCACGAAGATGTCGTCGGTGATGAAGGCCCAGCCCACCCACTCGACCATCTCCCATACGGCGCTGACCGCGAGCCCGAGGACCACCGCCAGCACCACGGGTGCCCGGCGCGGCGTGTCCGGCGCGCGGGGCGGAGCCACCACGCGCAGGTCGGCCAGACCGAGATACGCGACGACGGCGATGACGCCGGTGCACACGAAGTGGATGAGCAGGTCCCACCCGACGACGGTGGTGTAGAGGTCCAGCACGTTGCTCCACGCGGCGACGAGGACCGTGATCCCGTAGAAGATGTCGAACCACGCCCGTACGCCGAGGAAGCGCGGCACGAGGAGCGCCGGAAGCGACAGGGCGAGCACGCCGACGTGGGTGGGAGTGCCCCAGACCGCGACCGCCAGAACGCTCACGAGGCCGAGGACCCGAACGAGGTCGGCGGCGTATTCGCCGGGGGTGCCCGGTGGCCGCAGGAAGTTGCGCCTCATGGATTCGTCCGTTCGCGTAGCTGCACGATCGCCTGGACCGGCAGATGGTCGGAGGGCCACCCTCCGAGAGCCCGGCGGGTGTTGATGCCGATGCCGCGGACGCGGACCTCCGCGGTGGCGGCGATCCAATCGATGCGCCCGGTGCCGGCCCGCGGTCGACGATACCCGCCGAAGGTGCCCCATTCGCTCGTCAGCCGCCGCTCGGCGCTGGTCCACGCGTCGCGCAGGACGTCGTCGGCGAACAGCTCGTCCAGCGCCGTGGTCCCCGGCCGGTCGTTGAGGTCGCCCGTCACCAGGGCGGGCAGGGCGGCCGCCTGCACGAGGCCGCGCACGTGGGCGGCGCCGCGCGCGCGGGAGCGCCGCGAGAACGGGTCGAGGTGGGTGTTGAAGACGGCGAAGCGCGTCCGGGTCTCTCGGTCGCGGAACACCGCCCGCACGACGATGCGGGGAATCAGGTTGCCCCATGTGCGCGAACCCGGTTCGTGCGGGCGGTCCGACAGCGCGGTCTGGGACCACTCCATCAGCTCGAGCCGGCCCGCGTCGAAGAACACCGGGCAGCCCTCGCCGGCTCCGTCCGCACGCCTCCCGCGTCCGATCCGCTCGTACCGATCCCCGAGGGCATCCGAGATCGCGTCAGCCTGATCGGGCAGCGCCTCCTGAACCCCCAGCAGGGTGGGGAGCTCATCGCGCAGCAGCGACTGCAGCCGCGGCCGACGCCGGTGCCAGCTGTCCGCGGGCGGCCACGTGCGCCGCAGTCTGCGCCGCACGTTGAAGGTCATGACGTGCAGGTCGGGGGCGATGACCGGTCCGATGAGGGCGCTCACGACACGCCGCCTCTCGACCGGCGCGCGCGCGCCCGCATCCGTCGCATCCCGTGCCGCGACCAGCGGATCGGAGGAAAGTCGGCGGGCCAGTGCACCAGAACGCTCCGCCAGCCCGCGGCGCTCCGCCGCGCGAAGGACCGGGCGCTCGCGAACGGGCGCATCGACATGCCCATGGTCCTGGCCGGGACGAGGCGGATGCGCGCGTACTCGCCGAGGTGGAACGCCAGGTCGAGGTCGTCATGCACGCGCGGGTCGTCGCGGTGCACGCGCTCCCGGATGCCGCGCCACAGGGTTCGCCGCATGCCGAGGTTCGATCCGAACAGCGGCAGGTGACCGAGGGCGGCGGCCGTCGTGCCGGCGTACGCGCCGAGGTAGATCACGGCGAGGGGAGTGCGCAGCCACGTCGGGCCGTCGATGAAGCGGGCACCGCCCGTGAACGCGCCGACGTCCGGGCGGCGCTCGAAGGCGGCGACCATGTCCGCCACCCACGTGGGTGAGGGCACGCAGTCCGCGTCCAGCCGCAGGATCAGATCGCTGCGGGCGTGGTCGTAGCCGTGCGACGCGGCGGCGGGGATGCCGGGGCGGGCGCAGTGCTCCACGCGGGCGCCGGCCGCCCGGGCGACGTCGGGTGAGGCATCCGAGGAATCGTTGTCGACGACGATGATCTCGTCCGGAGCGAGGGTCTGCGCGTGCAGGGCGCGGAGGCATCGGCGCAGCTCGGTGTCGTCGTCCTTCACCGGGATCACGACGGACACGGTCATCCGTGTGCCCGGCGGGGCTGCTGCGGTCACGGTTCTCCTCTCGGGCTGCCTCTGCGCCACGGTAGCGGGCGCGCGGGGGAGGGCCCGCGCCTTGACGCGGTGCTACCGGGCCGGTATCGCGCGGCGCCGCAGCACGGCACGGATGACCAGCCCGATGGCGGCGACGACGAGCGTCGCGACCACGGGACGCAGGGCGAGTTCGGGGGTCAGCAGCGCCATGCGGAAGACGCCCAGTCCGTAGTCGGCGAGGTCGCCGGGTGAGCGCAGCAGCACGCGGGTTCCCAGGGCGTTCGCGATCCCCGTCACCAGCGCGGGAGCGATCCACACCAGGGCGACCGAGACCAGTGCGGCCAGCACGCGTCCGACGGTGTTGAGGCCGGCCCACGCGATGGCCGCTCCGGTGAGGATCGGGGCGATCCACGGCAGGAGCGGCATCACCGCCGCGAACGCGTCGTGGCCGAGACCACGGCTGAGGACGGCGCCGAGCCACGCGCCGGTCGCGATCGCCGCGACGGCGAGTCCCAGCAGGGCGCCGGCGCGCGGGGCTCGTGCGATGAGGATCGTGACCGTCATCCCGACAAGGACCGACAGGGACGTGCCGACGACCAGGCCTGCGAGGTACAGCGTCGATTCGAGGCGGTCCTGGAGGCCGTCGCGGACGACGAGCGCCGTCTGGACGGTCGCGGTCACCTGGACCAGCAGGATGCCGGCGAGGAGCAGTGTGAGCCCCCACCCGCGCACCCGCAGGGCACGACCGGCGATGCCGGCGAGGGCCGACCCGACCACCAGGTACGCGAAGACCTGGACGACCGTGTACTGGCTGAAGGGGAGGAGCACGACGGGCATCTGCGCGGCGGTCGCGGTCTCGGCCCACAGGTTCTGCAACGGCAGGCGGGCGCCGGTCAGCCACCACGGGGCCAGCGCGATCGCGGCTGCGGCGACACCGAGGGGGAGGAGGGCCCACGCTCCGACTCGAGGGTCGTCCTCGGTCCGCGTCCGGGTTCTGATCACGGCTTCTCCTCGCCTCGTCGCGGGCGGGGCCAGCATAGATCGTGCGCAGCTCGAACCCCCCGCGCACCGCCGGTGCGAGGATGAGGGGATGAAGGCCGCGCTGGTGCTCGCGACGCAGCTGTTCGACCGGCATCCGGCCGAGGACGATCCCGACATCGACGTCTTCGTCCTCGTCGAGTCGGCGGCGGTGTTCGACCGGCGGCCCTATCACTCGCACAAGATCGTGCTGCTGCTGGCCGGCATGAGGCACGCCGCGGCGCGGCTCGAGGCGGCCGGTCGACGAGTCGTGCGCGTGCCGCTCGGCGACGGGGCGGGATTCGCCGAGGGCCTTCGCGGAGTGCTCCGGCGCGAGCGCGTCGAAGGGCTCGCGTGGATGAGCGCCACCGATCGCGACGTCGATGCGCGCCTTCGCCGCATCTGCGCCGACGAGGGCGTGGCAACGCGCGTGTACGCCGACGAGCTGTTCCTGACCCCGGCGGACGATGTCGACCGGTGGTTCGCCGAGCACCCGGGTGCGCGCATGGAGGACTTCTACCGGTGGCAGCGCCGTCGCACCGGCATCCTGATGGACGGATCGAGCCCGGTGGGCCGCCGCTGGAACTTCGACGCCGACAACCGCGAGCCGCTGCCTCGGACCGGGGTCGCCGTCCCGGCGCTTCCCGAGGTGCCGCGCGACGAGATCGTGCGCGGCGCGATCGCCGAGACCCGGGCGATGTTCGGCGACCACCCGGGCGACCCCGAGGACTTCTGGCTGCCGGTGACGCCCGAGCGGGCGCGATCATGGCTCACGGCGTTCGTGCGCGACCGGTTGGCGTCGTTCGGGCGGTACGAGGACGCCATGAAGGCCGACGAGCCCTTCCTGTTCCATTCAGTCCTGAGCCCGCTGCTCAACGTCGGGCTGCTGCGCGTGGAGGAGGTGGTGGATGCCGCCACCGCCCACGCCGGGGACGTCCCGCTCGCCTCGCTCGAGGGGTTCATCCGCCAGATCATCGGATGGCGCGAGTACATGCGCGGGGCGTACCGTGCGTGGCCCGCGCTCGAAGGGGCCAACCACTTCGCCCTCGCGCGTGAGCTGGAACCGTGGTGGTACACCGGACAGGGGATCCCCGACGAGGTGCCCGTCCCGGTCAGGACCGTGCTCGAGCGCGTGCACCGCTGGGGGTACGCGCATCACATCGAGCGGCTCATGGTACTGGGCAACTGGTTCCTGCTGCAGGGCTACCACCCGCGCGAGGTGTTCGACTGGTACAGCGCGCTGTTCGTCGACGCGTACGAATGGGTGATGGTCCCCAACGTGCAGGGCATGAGCCAGTATGCCGACGGCGGGCGGGTGGTGACGAAGCCCTACATCTCGGGCGGTGCCTACCTGCAGAAGATGGGTTCGTGGTGGAGGTCGGCGCAGGAGGCGCGGGATTCGGTCTTCACCGACGCGTACTGGAGATTCCTCGACGAACACGAGGACGCGCTCGTGGGCAATCCCCGGCTCACGATGCCCCTGGCGCAGATGCGACGGCGGCGCGAGCAGGAGGGATGACGTCGACGGGGTCGTCGCCCGTCGACGTCACCCCGTCCTCAGATCGACGGTTCGTCGGGGCTCGGTGCGAGCGGCTCCGAGGGCGACGGCGCCGATGGCTCCTCGGGGGAGGGGGCGAGCGGCTCTTCGGGCTCGGGGACGATCGGCTGGCTCGACTCCGGCTCCACGCCTTCGTAGCCGGTGGAGTCGGGGGCGTCGGGCGAATCGCTGGGAAGGTGGCTCATGATGCTCCTCGATCGCGGTGGTGATGGGTGGTTCCAAGCCTGCGCGCGTCGGGCTTGCGTCATCACCCCCTTGACCGGGGACGCCCCGGCACGATAGCCCCTCGCGGCTGCTGAGAACGCGGTGTGAAAGAGAGCGGATACCTTGTGTGGCGGCATCCCGAACGATATATCGGTAACTATCGCTTGCGTTGTGCGGGCGGATCGCGAGGAGGACATCATGAACGCATCGGACACCGGCAACCCGTTCGGTCCGCGGCACCGGGGCGCGGGGCGACCCGGCGGGGCGAGCGGATTCCCCGGAGCGGGCCTGTGGGAGGCCATGGACCAGCTGTGGGGCGGCTTCGAGCAGAAGTTCACGGGGCGGATGGGTCGCGGCGACGTCCGCTCCGCCGTCCTGTCGCTGTTGAAGGAACAGCCCATGCACGGGTACCAGATCATCCATGAGATCGAGCAGCGCAGCGACGGCATGTGGAAGCCGAGCCCCGGCTCGGTGTACCCGACCCTGCAGATGCTCGCCGATGAGGGTCTGATCGTCGCGGAGGAGTCGGCGGGGAAGAAGACCTACTCGCTCACCGAGGCCGGTCGCGCCGAGGCGGAGCAGGCCGAAGACGGTTCGGCGCCGTGGGAGATGCCGGGGATGCGCGAGGCGTCGCGCGCGACCGCGCTGCCGAAGTCCGGGGCGAAGCTCGCCCAGGCGGCCGCGCAGGTGGCGAAGGCGGGCTCGCCCGAGCAGGTGGCCGAGGCTGTGGCGGTGCTGGACGAGGCGCGGCGTAAGCTCTACTCCATCCTCGCCCAGGGCTGAGGGATGCCGTCGGAACGTCGGCATCAGGGAGATTCGATGTCCGACGCCGACGGTTCCCGCGCGCGCTATCGCCGCATCATGCGCTTCGCGATGCGGTACATGGCGCAGGCGTGGTGGTACGAGCTGTTCCTGCCGCGCATCGGGCTGGAGCGCTTCTCGGCCCTCGGTCGTCGGCGACGCCTGCAGGGGATCGCCCGCAACTTCCACGGCCTGGCGCTCGGCCTCGGCGGTCTCATGATCAAAGTCGGCCAGTTCATGTCGTCGCGGCTGGACGTCCTCCCGCCCGAGATCACGAAGGAGCTCGAGGGGCTGCAGGACGAAGTCCCGCCCGTCGACTTCGCGGCCATCCGGGCGCACGCCGAGAGCGAGCTCGGGATGCCGCTCGATCGCGCCTTCGCGTTCGTCGACCCGGTGCCCCTTGCGGCCGCGTCGCTCGGCCAGGCCCACCGGGCGCGCCTGCTGCCCGCCGACGCCGCCGACGCCGGATTCGCCGACGCCGTCGTCAAGGTGCAGCGACCGGGGATCGACCGGATCGTGGACGTCGACCTGGCGGCACTGCGGAAGGTGGCCGGATGGCTCCATCGCGTCCACGTCATCCGTCAGCACGTGGACCTGCCGACCCTCATCGAGGAGTTCGCGGTCACGAGCATGGAGGAGATCGACTACCTGCACGAGGCGCGCAACGCCGAGCTGTTCGACGCGAACTTCGCCGGGGACGGCAGAGTGGCGGTGCCCGATGTCGCGTGGGAGCGGACCACGCGCCGCGTGCTGACGCTCGAGGACGTCACCGCCATCAAGATCAACGACATCGACGCGCTGCGGGCGGCGGGGATCGACCCGGGCGAGGTCGCCA
Organism: Microbacterium sp. ARD31; assembly: GCF_031844425.1. Classification (NCBI taxonomy): domain Bacteria; kingdom Bacillati; phylum Actinomycetota; class Actinomycetes; order Micrococcales; family Microbacteriaceae; genus Microbacterium; species Microbacterium sp. ARD31. The sequence goes on along the minus strand of NZ_JAUZVE010000002.1, from coordinate 518,980 downwards.
CGGCGTTCGCCAATGTGATGTTCGACCAGCTCTTCGTCGACGGGTACTTCCACGCCGACCCGCATCCCGGCAACATCTTCGTGACACCGGTGCCGGATGCCGCGCCCGGCGCCGCGGGATGGCGGTTCAGCTTCGTCGATTTCGGCATGATGGGCGAGGTTCCCGACCGCCTCCGTCACGGTCTGCAGCGCTTGATCATCGCGGTGGCCGCGCGCAACAGCCGGCAGATGGTCGAGGGCATCCGAGATGTGGGCGTGCTCCTGCCCACGGCGGACGCCGCGGAACTCGAACGAGCGCTCTCCGCGCTGTTCGCCCGGTTCGGAGGGATGGGGTTCGCCGAGCTGCAGCGGGTCGACCCGCGCGAGTTCCGGGACTTCGCCACGGAGTTCGGCGACGTCGTGCGGTCGCTGCCCTTCCAGCTGCCCGAGAACTTCCTCCTCATCATCCGCGCCGTCTCGCTGACCTCCGGAATGTGCAGCTCACTGCAGCCGGAGTTCAACATGTGGGATGCGGTGGAGCCGTACGCTCAGCAGCTCATCCGCGACGAACGCGGCAGCTTCGTGCAGTCGATCGGGCGCGAGGCGGTGTCGTTCGCGGGCGTCGCCGCTCGGCTTCCCCGCCGGCTCGACGACCTGGTGTCGCGAGTGGAGGAGGGGCGCCTGCAGGTCGACACCCCGCGATTGGATCAGCGGCTGCGCGGGCTGGAGCGCATGAGCCGCCGCGTCGTCTCCGCCGTGCTGTTCGCGGGACTCCTCATCGGCGGTGCGGTGCTGCGGCCCGAGGAGCCCGTGACCGGCACGGTGCTGATGGCGGCCTCGGTGCCCCCGCTCCTCCACGCCCTGTTCGCCGGGTTCGCCGGACGCCCGCGAGGATGACCGAGAGCCGGGCGTGCGGTGCGGTGCGGGTGCGATGCGGTGCGGGTGGTGCGGTGTGGGTGCGGTGCGGTCAGTCAGCCGTCGGCGTGGCGCGCTCGGGGCTGCGGTCGGCGTCGGCGGGCTCCCAGCGCAGGACATCGCCGGGCTGGCACTCCAGCACTTCGCAGATGGCGTCGAGGGTCGTGAAGCGCACCGCCTTGGCGCGGCCGTTCTTGAGCACCGCGAGATTGGCCGGGGTGATGCCGATCCGATCGGCGAGGGCGCCGACCGACATCTTGCGGCGGGCGAGCATGACGTCGACGTCGACGACGATCGGCATGTCAGATCACCTCGTCGAGTTCGCTGCGAAGGGTGCGAGCCTCGTTGTCGCGCTCGATCGCCTGGCGCAGGAGGGCCTTCATGACCACGACGAGCAGGGCCATCCCGCCCAGGACGAGCGCGGCGCCGCAGATCAGGCCGACGACTCCCGGTGCGACGTCCCCGGGAGCCAGGAGCACGGCGAGGGCGAAGGTGAGGACGGCTGCGGTCGCGATCGACCCGATGATCACGTCGACGTAGCGGAACGTCGAGACCGAGAACACCGACCCGCGGCTCACCCGCGTGAGCAATTGCCATACGCAGATCGCGAAGACCTGCATCGTGGCCACGCCGAGGACGGCGATGGTGACGAACGCGATCCGGCCCCACAGCGCCTCACCCTCGAGGTCGTACCAGAGCAGCGGGACGATGACGGTCTGCACCAGGAGCGATCCGAGAACGGCGAGCACGATGATGATGCGAAGGGTGAGGATGGTGGCTTTGCCCATGACGACTCCTATCGAAGAACGTGTGCAATCTATCGTTATTCGATAGTTTGGGCAAGATGGCCGCCTGTTGGGCAGGATGAATAGATGAGCATCCCCGCCGCCGGCGCCCCGGTTCCCGCACGCGTGCGAGAACTCGCCGCAGGCGCGACGCTCGAGCCGGTATGGCGCAACGAGCTCGGCGGCGTCACCTTCCGCGCCGAGGGTCGCGACGGCATCCGCTTCATCAAGCACGGTCCGAAGAACCTCGAGACCACGAGCGCGGGCGAGGCTGAGCGTCTGTCGTGGGCACGGGAGTACACGCCCGTGCCGCGCGTGATCGAGGCCGGCGCTGACGAGACCCACGAATGGCTGGTGACGGTGGCCTTGCCCGGCGCGAGTGCCGTCGCTCCGCGGTGGGTCCGAGACCCGGCCACCGCAGTGCGGGCGATCGGACGCGGTCTTCGCGCGTTCCACGATCGGATGCCGGTAGCGCAGTGTCCGTTCGACTGGCGGGTCTCGGCGCGGACGGCGGCGGCGGAGGTCCGCGGCATCCGTGTGCCGGACGACCTGCGCGTTCCTCCCGCGGAAGAGCGCCTCGTCGTGTGTCACGGCGATGCGTGTGCGCCGAACACCCTCATCGCCGACGACGGTTCGTGGGCGGGGCACGTCGACCTGGGTGCTCTGGGGGTCGGCGACCTCTGGGCCGACCTCGCCGTGGCCGCCATGAGCACGGTCTGGAACTACGGCCCGGGGTGGGAGGAGGCGGTCGTCGACGCCTACGGCGTGCCGATGGACGCCGAGCGGATGACCTACTACCAGCGATTGTGGAACGCCACGTGATGCGGCTCGACCCGGCAGCCCGGGGGGCTGACCCACGCGCGGGATCGCCCTCCTCCGCGCGGACCATCGCGGGGGCGTATGTCGCTGACGTCGCCCTGGTGACGCTCTTCGCGGCGACCGGTCGGGCCAGCCACCGGGAGGACGTGATCGGCGGGCTGATGGTCACCGCCTGGCCGTTCGCCGTCGCACTGACGGTCGGGTGGCTCGTCACGCGAGCGTGGCGGCATCCGTTCGCGCCCCTGCGCACGGGGGCCATGCTGTGGGTCGTGACGGTCGCGGGCGGCATGCTGCTGCGCGTCGTGAGCGACCAGGGCGTGCAAGCGGCATTCGTGACGGTTGCGGCGACCGTGCTCGGTGCTCTCCTCATCGGGTGGCGCGCGGTGGCCACGCTCGTCGTCCGTCGACGTAGACGCCGCGGTTCGCGCCGGTCGGTCGGTCGTCGATGACGTGGGACGGCGGGCTGCTGGCTCCCGCACAGTCGGCGATCGTTCGCGGGTGGCTCGGTGCGCCGACCCTCATCGAGGATCATTCCTGGGGGCTGGTCGACACCGTGGTGCTGCACGTCCGCGCCTCGGACGGCAGTGACGTCATCGTGAAGGCGGGTGGGCGCGACAACCACCACATCCGCCGCGAGATCCGTGCGCACGCGCGGTGGACCGCACCGCTGGTCGCGCTGGGCCGCACCGGACGGATGCGCCACGCGAGCGACGAGGCGAATGCGCTCGTGCTCGACCGGCTGCCCGGCGTGCTCGTCGAGGGGGCGGCATCCGAACACGACGTCGCGCTGCACGCGCAGGCCGGTGCGGTGCTGCGCGCCCTGCACGACCAGGAACGTCACGTCGACGACGCGTACGAACGCCACGTCACCGCGAAGGCCCGGGCGTGGCTGGACCGTGAGCACCGCATCGCCCCCGCCCTCGAGAAGACCGTGCGGCGCCTGCTGGAGGGATACCGGCCGCGTGCGGTGGAGGTGGTCCCGACCCACGGCGACTACCACCCGCGCAATTGGCTGGAGGACGGCGGGGAGCTCCGCGTCATCGACTTCGGTCGATTCGATCTGCGCCCCGCCGCCACCGACCTGTGTCGACTGGCCACCGGCCAGTGGCGTCGCGACACGCGCCTGGAACGGGCGTTCCTCGAGGCGTACGGTGAAGATCCGCGGGATGGCGAGGTGTGGCGCATGGACCTTCTGCGCGAGGCCGTCAGCACGGCGGTATGGGCGTATCTCGTCGGCGATCGCGCTTTCGAGCAGGAGGGACATCGGATGCTCGACGAGGCGGTGGGCCTCTTCCGATGAAGGTCGATCTCAAGAAGCAGATCGCGGCGTACTCCGCGCGGCGCGGGGTGTTCGACGTGGTGGACGTGCCCTCGCTCACGTACCTGATGGTCGACGGGCACGGCGATCCCAACGGCACCGCGTTCGCCGTGGCCACAGCCGATCTCTTCTCGGTCGCGTACAAGCTGAAGTTCCTCAGCAAGCGGGAGCTCGACCGCGACTACGTCGTCATGCCGCTCGAGGGGCTGTGGTGGTCCGACGACATGGCCAGCTTCTCGACCGCCCGTGACAAATCGGCATGGTCGTGGACCCTGATGAACCTCGTGCCCGAGTGGGTCGACGAAAAGCTCGTCGAGCGCGCCCGCACGGCGGCGGGTGTGTCTTCCGACCGTGTCCGGTGCGAGCAGTACGCGGAGGGCCGGGTCGTCCAGACCCTCCACGTCGGTCCGTTCGACGATGAAGGACCCGTCCTCGAGCAGATGCATCGCGAGGTCATCCCCTCTCGCGGACTCGCCCTCGCCGGCCGACATCATGAGATCTACTTCAGCGACGTGCGCCGCACGGATCCGGCCAAGCTGCGCACGATCCTGCGGCAACCGGTCCGCTGAGGCGCGGCCCGTCCTCACCAGAGCCCGCCGCCGAGACCACTGCCGTGCCCGTGGCGGGGTGCGGTGCGGGGGCGCAGCGCCGCACGTGCGAACTCGCGCAGAGCCGACGAGACCAGCCATGAGCCGTCGTCTGCGCGCTCCAGCCCGAGCAGATTCAGCACACCGATGAGCTCGTCGGCCTCGCGCAGCATGACGGCCTGCGCTTCGTCGGCCGAGACGACGGAGTCCGTCGACGCCCGCCGAAGCGCGCCCGCTCGCCATGTCGGGGGGCTGTCGAGGCCGACCCAATCCGCTCGAACCGCGGCGCTGCGCAGATCGCCGTACTCCGCGAGTGACGCGACAGTTCGTGCGCCCTCCGTCGACGCCGCGGTGGCGGCATCCTGGATGGCCTGCGCGACGACGTCGTGCCAGGTCGAGCCGTCGATGGGCGGGCAGTCGCACCGCGCGTCGCAGTCGTCGTCCGCGTCGCTGTACCCGCGGTTCCCGTACGGTCCCCACGCGCCGCGGTCGTGGCGCCCGGCCAAGACGAGGGTGCGTGCGACGCGATCGAGCCCGATGGCGGGGTCGGAGAGGCTGCCGTCCGCGATGGCCAGCAGGAGCAGGTCGGCGGCGCGCCACCCGGCGCCGCACAGCCGCAGGCTCTCGGCGAGAAGCGACCACAGCTCGGTGGCCGAGCCCGATGCGGACAGGAAGGACTTCTTCACCACGAGCCGTCGACTGCGCACGTACATCAGGCGCATCCTGCGAGCGGCGGCGAAGAGCGCCCGCACGTGCGCCTCGGTGCACGACAGCGCTGCCGAGCCCTCCCGCACCGCGTCCGGGTCGACCGCGCCGTCGATCATCGGGATGCCGGTTGCGCCGGCGCGGCCGAGGATCCACCGGAACCCTCGCGTGAGCCGTTCCGCTTCGTCCTCCGTGACCACGGGCGGAAGGTGCAGCCCGGCGTCGTCGATGTGCGCGCGCACGCCCGGTCTGGCGAGGCGGGGGAGCGCCTGCACGACGTGGTCGAGCGCCGTCGGAACGACCTGCTCGGCGGGAACCAGGCCGGTGAGTGCGGCGTCGATGCGGCGCTGCGCCGCGTCGAGGTCGACGACGTCGGGAGCGTAGGAGCCCCACGGGCCGACGGTCCAGGCCAGCCGCTCCCGCAGATCTTCGTGGAGCGCGTGGGAGGGATCCGCGAGTATGCCCAGGAGGACCTCGCGCTCGAACGGGCCTCGCGAGCAGGCGAACGGTTCGATCCCCTCGCCCTCTGCGACCCGGAACGGGCCCGTCGAGGCGGCGACGATGTCGCTCACGCCCGACTCGATCGCCACCGCCCAATCGCTGTTGCACGTGTGGGCGAAGACGATCGACTCGTCGCGGAAGACGTGGGCGACCCTCGCCGTGGACTCATCGACGACCGTCGGGTCGCGGAAGTCGATCATCGTCCACCGGTCGCCCCAGCGCCGGCGCTGCGGCGACCACCCCGCATGGTCGAGGTCCTCGGCGAAGACGTGGTGGCGGCACTCCGGTCCTCCGAAGAGCGCCCGCGTACCCTCTTTGAGCGTGGCGAGGGTGAGCTCGCGGTCGACCCACGCCTCACGCCACACGGACGGGCCGGTGCCGAGAAGGGTGAAGCGGAGCTTGACGACGTGTCGGAGGTCGGGGTTGCGCATGCAGCGACGCTAGAGAATCCGCCGAGGCGCGTGGACGCGCTCAGCCGAGGCTGTGGACAGACGCCGGCGGGCTGCCGCTGGGGAGGAGCCGGTGCAGCCCCGGCTCGCGATCGGTGCGCGAACGGGCTGTCGCGGCATCCGCCTACGATCGAAGCACCGCCTCACCTCTCAGGAGTCCGTCCGTGTCTGCCGCTTCCGCCTCGCTCGACCACGCCGCCGACCTCGCGGCGTTCGTCGACGCCTCGCCCTCCAGCTTCCATGCCGCCGCGGAGGTCGCCTCCCGGCTCGAGCAGGCGGGTTTCGTGCGCCTTTCCGAAGGCGAGGCCTGGCCTTCGGCCGCCGGCGGTCGTTTCGTGGTGGTGCGCGACGGGGCCGTCATCGCGTGGGTGGCACCCGCTTCGGCGACGGCGGCGACCGGAGTCCGCATCTTCGGGGCCCATAGCGACTCACCGGGCTTCAAGCTGAAGCCGAAGCCCACGACGGGTCGACTCGGGTGGCTGCAGGCGGGTGTCGAGATCTACGGGGGGCCGCTGCTCAACTCGTGGCTCGACCGCGAGCTGCGCCTCGCCGGCCGACTGGTGCTCGACGACGGAACGATGGCGCTCGCCGCGACCGGGCCGCTCCTGCGGCTGCCGCAGTTGGCGATCCATCTCGATCGCGAGGCCAACGACCACCTCGCGCTGCACAAGCAGGCGCAGACCCAGCCGGTGTGGGGCCTCGGCGAGGCCGACTCCGCCGATCTGCTGGGAGAGCTCGCCGCGGCTGCCGGTGTCGACGCGTCGCGCATCCGCGGATACGACATCGTCACGGCGGATGCTGCGCGCGGGGCCGTCTTCGGGCGGGACGACGTGTTCTTCGCCGCGGGCCGCCTGGATGACCTCGCCTCGGTGCACGCCGGGGTCGTCGCGCTGGAGCGGGCCGCCGGCAGCGGCGACGCCGAGCACATCGCCATGCTGGCCGTCTTCGATCACGAAGAGGTCGGCTCCGCGACGCGGTCGGGGGCGGCCGGACCGTTCCTGGCCGACGTGCTCGAGCGGGTGTGGCTGTCGCTCGGCGCCGACCGCGAAGAGCAGCTGCGCTCGCTCGGCTCGTCGTGGTGCGTGTCGAGCGATGTCGGACACTCCGTGCATCCGAACTATCCCGACAAGCACGATCCGGTGGTCCAGCCTGTTCTCGGCTCCGGCCCGATCCTGAAGATCAATGCCAACCAGCGCTACGCGACGGATGCCGAGGGTGCCGCTGCCTGGAATGCCTGGTGTCAGGCGGCGGGCGTGTCGACGCAGGAGTTCGTTTCGAACAACGCGGTGCCGTGCGGGTCGACGATCGGGCCGATCACCGCGACGCGCCTGGGCATCCGCACGGTGGATGTCGGCATCCCGATCCTGTCGATGCACTCCGCTCGGGAGCTCGCGGGTGTCAGCGACCTCTGGGACCTGACGCGGGTGGCGGAGGCGTTCTTCTCGGCGTGAGCTGACGCGGGTGGGGTGGTGGTTCTCGTCGAAGTGGCCCCGCGGCCGCCGGGTGCGGAATCCGCGGCCTCCGACGTCGCGTCGGCGATGTCGGAGGTTCGTTCTAATATTGAGGCCATGACATTCGATGATGCGTTCGATGCAGAGGGTACGCCTTCGTCCGCAAATCCGCCGGATCCGGTCGGCCCCGCCCCGGGGAGCTCGTCACCTCCGACAGGGGTCGCCGGTGCCGGGATGTGGCCCCTCCCCGACGAGGCGTGGTTCGACTCCGATCCGTCGGGGCTCGGCCCGGATGAGGATCAGTGGTGGGACATGGTCGCGGCCAGCGAGTTCGTGCCCGAACCGCCGGACGAGCTCGAGGTGGTCCGAGGACTGTCGACACTGCTCGCTTCGTACGCCGCCGATCGCTTCCGGGCCGTCCACGCCCTCTGCGTGGAGTGGCGGGAGGATGCCGCTCGGCACGGCCGCGGACTGACGGACGTCGTGGATCGTGCGCTGCGGCTCGAGCTGGCAGCCGGCCTCGGCATCACGGAACACGCCGCAGCGGACCTGATGACCCTCGCGGAGGCGGTGGTGGCGACCTTCCCGAGCGTCGGGGAGTCCTTGTCGAAGGCGCGGATCACCGAGCAGCACGCGAGGGTGTTCGTGTCGTTGATGTCTCCGCTCGAGCCCGCGATCTCGGCCGGCCTGGCGAAGGAGGCGCTGGCGCTGGCCGAGGCGCACCCGGTCGGTGTGTTCCGCCGTCTGCTGCGGGCGCTGATCGACCGGACACGGGTGCAGACGGCGCCGGAGCGGTTCCACGCCGCCCTGCAGGAGCGCCGGGTCTACACCGAATCGGGCGCTGACGGGATGGCCTGGCTGCACCTCTACGCTCCCGAGGTCGAGGTGCACGCCGTGCTCGGCCGGATCACCCGCACCGGCAAGGCCGTGCGCAAGAGCGTGCCCGGCGATCCCCGCTCGCTGGATCAGGTCCGGGCCGACGTCGCGCTGGATCTGCTGATCGATGGTGACACCACCGTGCTGCCGGCAGCCGCGCGGGGGATCCGCCCGCAGGTCGTCGTGACCGTCCCGGTGCTGTCCCTGCTTGACGACCGGAGCGCGACCGCCGGGGATCCGGCGGTGGTGGAAGGAGTCGGGCCGATACCGATCGCCCGGGCGCGGGAGCTGTGCGGTTCGGCCTCATCGTGGATGCGGGTGCTGACCCACCCCGAGACCGGAATGGTGCTGTCGGTCGGACGGGACAGCTACGAGCCTCCGGCGGCGCTGCGGAGGCTGGTGATGTGGCGAGCGGATCGGTGTGTGGCCCCGGGGTGCAGCATGCCCGCCTCCAGATGCGATGTGGACCACACGATCGCGTTCTCGGACGGAGGTGAGACGTCGATCGGCAATCTCGCCCCGATCTGCCGCGGGCACCATATGGTCAAGCATCACGGGGGATGGAGCGTCACCCAGCACGCCGGTGGGGTCATCGAATGGGTTTCGCCGTCCGGGCGCAGCTATCTCGTCGAGCCCGAGCGGCGGGTTCCCACCTTCCGGCCCGAACCCGAGCCCGAAGAGGTGACGCCCGCGCCCTTCTGACACACGTTCAGCCGAATCGGTAGTGGGCAGAGCTCGCGTTCACCCACGCCACGAAGTCCCGCGCCTGCGCCTCCTGACCTGCGCTGACCGGCGCGACCCACGTCTGCGCCGGCGCGCTCACGACCACATACGACTGCGACCGGGCGATGACGCGGTTGAGGGTGCGCGGGGTGATCAGTCCCGCAGGTCCGAGCAGGCGACGGTCCACGGCCGTGCGGGTGAAAGCGGGACGCCTGAGCAGCGCATCGCCCGATTCGTGCGACGCCTGAACCGCACCCACCAGCTGGCTGGCTTCGCCGAAGTGGATCCACCGGCCGTCGATGACGATGCCGGAGAATTCCCGCTCTTCACCGCTGTAGCGGACTGCGTCCGTCCACTGGCGCCCGTTCCACCACCGCGAGCGCCCGTGCTGGTCGTCGTACCACCCCGCCTGTGCGGCGGCGACGGACGGGGGACCTGCATCCGTGTGAAGGTCGATGGTCTGCTCGCGAAGGTCGATGTACTGCTCGGTCCAGCGCGCTCCGTCCCACCAGCGCTGTTTTCCTGTGCCGTCGTCGTACCACCCCGGAGCGGCCTCGGTGCCCGTCATGTTCAGAGGATAGTTCGCGGCGATACCCGTCCGGGCGGGCGTAACCTGGGGCGATGCCCGCTGAGCCGCCGCCGTCCGCCGCGCGCGAACAGCTGCAGGCGCTGGCCCGCGCCGCAGCCCGCGGTGAGGACCGACGCGGTATCGGGGCACCCGACCTTCCGCCCGCCCTCGATCCGCGCCCGGCGGCGGTGCTGATCCTGTTCGGGGTCCTCGACGCGCTGCCCAGCAGCCACCATGCGCACGAGAGGTCGGTGTCGCGCGACCTCGATGTGCTGCTGCTCGCGCGCGCGACGACGCTGCGCTCGCACCCCGGACAGGTCGCCTTCCCCGGTGGTCGTGTCGACGGCGACGAGAGCCCCGTGGCGGCAGCCCTCCGCGAAGCCCAGGAGGAGACGGGTCTCGATCCCGCCGGCGTCGACGTGCTCGGCGCCGTCGAGCCCGTCCCGCTGGCCTACTCCCGGCATCTCGTCACCCCGGTGCTGGCGTGGTGGCGGCATCCCTCGCCCGTCGGGGTCGTCGACGAAGCCGAGTCGTCCGCGGTCTTCCGTGCGCCTGTGGCCGACCTGCTCGACCCCGCGCGCCGGGGCGTCACGGTGATCCGCCGGGAGGGGCGGGAATGGCGCGGGCCCGGATTCCTCGTGCCGCGCCACGACGGTCACGGGGCGCACATCGTGTGGGGTTTCACCGGGATGCTGCTGAACGGACTGTTCGACCGGCTGGGGTGGACCGAGCCGTGGGACCGGGAACGCGAGCTGCCCCTCACCGGTCCAGGCTTCGACGAGTCCGAGCTGAGCTCGTCGCCGGGCTCGTCGGCGGGCTCGTCGACCGACTGACGGCGGAGTACGCTTGCGCTCGTGCACCGGATCTTCTCGCAGAGCTTCGCCTCGGTCTATCCGCTGTACGTCGCGAAAGCGGAGCGGAAAGGCCGGACCAAGGACGAGGTCGACCGCGTCATCGAATGGCTCACTGGCTTCGACGACCAGGCCCTCGCGCGGCACCTCGATGAGCACACCACCTTCGAGGATTTCTTCGCCGACGCCCGCCTGAACCCGAAAGCCGAACTCATCACCGGAGTCGTCTGCGGTGTGCGGGTGCAGGACATCGAGGACCCGTTGATGCAGAAGATCCGCTACCTCGACAAGCTCGTGGACGAGTTGGCGAAGGGCCGGCCGATGGAGAAGGTCCTCCGCGTCGCGTAGCCCGCGCCCGCGCGCGCCGCAACCCCTGCGATGCACGGCGGCGGCGGACGTACGGTAGCGCTATGTCCGACTCAGCGACCCATCACCGCGTCCTCGTCATCGGGGGCGGGAACGGCGGCGTCTCGGTGGCCGCCCGCCTGCGCCGCGCCGGCGTCACCGACATCGCGCTCGTCGAGCCGCGGGAGCACCACTACTACCAGCCGCTGTTCTCGCACGTCGCGGGCGGAACCGCCCGCGCGAGCATCACCGTCCGCCCGCAGCAGACGGTCATCCCGCGAGGGGTGCGCTGGATCCGGGCCGCCGTGACCGGCATCCACCCCGACGAGAATGCGGTGAGTCTGGACGACGGCTCGCGCGTCACGTACGACCACGTGATCGTGAGCCCCGGCCTCCAGAACGACTGGTCCCGCATCCCCGGTCTGGTCGAGGGGCTCGACTCGCCCACGGTCGCCTCGCACTACGAGCACGCCCTCGCGGCAAAGGCGTCGCTGCTGCTGCGCGACCTCACGAGCGGGACGGTCGTCTTCACCGAGCCCGCCGGGCCGGCATCCTGCGCGGGAGCCGCGCAGAAGCCGATGTACCAGGCATGCGACTACTGGAGAGCGACCGGGGTCCTCGATGACATCCGCGTCGTCATGGTCGTTCCCACGGACACGGTCTTCGGCATCCCCGCCATCGACCGGGAGCTCGAGCGCAGCATCGACGCGTACGGCATCGAACTGCGCACCGGCAGCGAAGTGATCGACGTGGATGCCGCAGCCGGCGCCGTCGTCATCTCGGGACCCGGCGGGGACGAACGGCTGTCGTACGACGTGCTCAATGCGGTTCCCCCGCAGTCGGCCCCCGACTGGCTCAAGACGTCGACACTGCCGCACGAGGGCGATGGGGGCGGCTTCGTCGAGGTGGACCCCGAGACCCTGCGGCACCCCCGCTACCCGAATGTGTGGGGACTCGGGGATGCCGCGGCGACGCGGAACTCCAAATGCGGGGGCGCGCTGCGCAAGCAGACCTTCGTACTGGCGAAGAATCTGTCCGCGGTCCTGCGCGGCCAGGAGCCCGCGCACCGCTACGACGGGTATGCGGTCTGCCCGTTCACCGTTTCGCGCTCGAGCGTGGTGTGGGCCGAGTTCGACGACACCGGCGCGCTGAAGCCGACGATCCCGTTCCTGCCGACGATGTATCGCGAGAACCGGCTCTCGTGGATCGCCGACCGGTACGTGCTGCCGTGGGTCTACTGGAACCTGATCCTCACCGGTCGGGTCTGAGACCCGGCGCGAGTACCGCGTCGGGCGGGGGTCACAGCTTCCGCAGCTTCTCCAGCAGGGGACCGGCGGCTTCGGCGAGGAACCGGTCCTGCAGCTCGTCACCGACCTGCACGATCGCGACATCGGTGAACCCGGCCTCGATGTACGGGCGCACGCTCTCGGCGATCTCGTCGAGATCGGGGCCGCACGCGATCGACTGGGCGACGTCCTCGGGGCGTACGAACTGGCTCGCCGCCTCGAACCCGGCGGGTGTGGGGAGGTCCGCGTTCACGGCCCACCCGCCCCCGAACCACCGGAACTGCTCGTGGGCGCGTTCGATCGCGGCATCCTTGTCGGGGTCCCATGAGATCGGGATCTGACCGATCTTGCGCGAGCCGGCGTCGTGCGCCGAATCCCACTGCTGCACGAGCTCGGCATCGGGCTGCACCGCGATGAGGTGGTCGCCGAGGGGGGCGAACATCGCGATCGACTCCTCACCCGAGACGGCGACGCCGATCTCGACCGGGGTGTCCGGCGTGTCCCAGATGCGTGCGGAGTCGACGTGGAAGTGCTGGCCCTTGAAGGTCACCAGTTCACCGGTGTGGAGGTCGCGGATGATGTCGATCGCCTCGGCCAGCATCTCCTGGCGCGTCGTGACGTGCGGCCACCCGCGTCCGACCACGTGCTCGTTCAGGCTCTCTCCCGAGCCGAGACCGAGCAGGAACCTGCCCTCGCTGAGGATCTGCAGCGTCGCCGCCTTCTGCGCGACCACCGCGGGGTGATACCGCATGGTGGGGCAGGTGACATAGGTCATCAGCTCGACGCTCGACGTGGCCTGGGCGACGGCGCCGAGCACCGTCCACGCGTACGGGGAGTGACCCTGGTCGACCAGCCACGGCGAGTAGTGATCGCTCTGCACCTCGAAGTCGAAGCCGACGTCCTCCGCCGCCTGCGCGTAGCGCACCAGCTCGCGGGGGCCGCTCTGCTCGGACATCAGGGTGTAGCCGAAACGGGTCATGCCGCGCCTCCAGTCGTCGTCGGCGCGGGTGAGCGCCTGCACGAGACGTTAGGCGAGGTGCGGGGGCCCGGGCGGGGGATTGCGGCCGGTCCCGGTGGGTGCTAGCCGGCGGGTGCTCGCCGGCGATGCTGGCCGGCGATGCTGGCCGGCGATGCTGGCCGGCGATGCTGGCCGACGGTGCTCGCCGGCTGTGCGGAGCCCCCATGGCGGCTGCGCGGGATGATGGGCGGATGACGCGACTGCTCCTCATCTCGGACACGCACATCCCCGGCCGCGCTCGTACGCTCCCCGACGCGGTGCGACGATCGGCGGATGCCGCGGACCTCATCATCCACGCCGGCGATTGGGTCGCGGCATCCGTCCTCGATGACCTGCAGCGACACGGCGAGGTCATGGGAGTGTGGGGCAACAACGACCCCGACGACCTGCGTGCGCGTCTGCCCGAGGTCGCGTATCGGGTCATCGACGGAGTGCGGTTCGCCGTCGTGCACGAGACCGGCGATGCCCGTCGGCGCGAGACGCGCATGGACGAGGCGTTCCCCGACACCGACGTGCTCGTCTTCGGCCACAGTCACATCCCGTGGGACACCACGACCCCGCGAGGGATGCGGCTGCTCAACCCGGGGTCGCCGACGGATCGCAGACGCCAGCCCCACCGCACGATGATGACGGTGCGGGTGGAGGACGCAGACGTGCGAGAGGTCGGGCTCGACACCGTGTGACGGAGCCCGACCTCTCGTGTCGTCTGCTGCGGGGTCAGTACCAGTTGACCGCCTGCGAGTGCGACCACGCGGCGCACGGCGATCCGTAGCGGCCGTCGATGTAGCCGAGCCCCCACGCGATCTGCGTCGCGGCGTTGGTCTGCCAGTCGGCGCCGGCGGTGGACATCTTGCTGCCCGGAAGCGCCTGCGGGATGCCGTACGCGCCGCTGGACGGGTTCATGGCCTGGTAGTTCCAGCCCGACTCCTTGTTCCACAGTGACACCAGGCACGAGAACTGGTCGCCGCCCCAGCCGTAGTTTCCGAGCATGCCCTGCGCGATGGCCTGAGCCTCGGCGGGGCTGGCGCCGCCGCCGGTCGATGCCGGCGCGGCGGGAGCTGCGGGAGCAGTAGGGGTGGAAGCTGAGGACTGCTCGGCGGACTGAGCCTCGGCGGCTTCCGCGGCGGCGGCTTCGGCGGCAGCTGCCTCCTCGGCGGCCTTCTTCTCGGCCGCGGCCTTGGCGGCTGCTGCGCGCTTGGCCTTGGCCTTGGCCTCCTGCTTCGCCTTCCGCTCCTTGGCGTCCTCGAAGCGCTCCTGCAGTCCGTCGACCTTCCCGTCGACCGCTGCGGTCTCTTCGGTGACCCTCTCGGTCAGGCTCGGCACGAGGGGGGCGGGCATGGTGCGCGCGGCTTCGAGGCGCTCAGCGGCGGCCTCGAGATCGCTGGTGTCGACCGTGGTCTCCACGTCGCCGACGTCCAGACCGGACTTCTCGATGACGGCGGAGATCTTCACGGATGCCGCGACGGCGGCCTCCGCATCGGCCAGAGCGCTGCGCACGTCCACCGAGATCTCGTCCGTTCCGGTGGTCGTGACGATCGGCGCCGGGTCGTCGGAGACCGTGAACGACGCGAGTGCGAAGCGGGGCTGGGTGTCGGAAGCCTCGGCCAGCGAGGCGGGGGCGAGGCTCACGCCGACGGCGGCGACGAGGCCGAGGGTGAGGCCTCCGGCGATCACCGCGGGACGCCTGCGATTGCGGCGGTCTGCAAGGCGACGAGCGCGACGGGCGGGCACAGAAGACGTGGTGGAGCGCATGTAAAACCGGGTTCCGTATAGACATTCCGCGCCTCGGGTAGGCGCAAGGCGTCCGCTTCAGCGAACACAAGTCCCCGAGTCTGCCCACCGTGTCTGGACGGTTCGTGTGCGAAACCTGGACGATCGGTGTGAGCGGCGGTGCGAAAAAGTCCCGGTCAGAGGCGCGGGTTCGTCGCGGTCGGGCCGGTGGTCACCAGACGATCGGCCTTGCGGAGCAGAACGTCCCGCTGCGAGGAGTTGCCCGTCAACGCCGCCGCCGTGCGCAGTTCCGAGCGCGCCTCGTCCACCCGGCCCAGTCGTGCGAGGAGCTCACCGCGCACGCTCGGCAGCAGGTGCGACCCTCGCAGCGCGCCCGCCTCTTCCAAGCGGTCGAGGATCGGCAGCGCATGTTCGGGACCCTGCGACATCGACACCGCGACCGCCCGATTGAGCTCGACCACAGGACCCGGCGCCACGCGCGACAGCACGTCGTACAGCAGTGCGATGCGCGCCCAGTCGGTCTCGTCGACGCTCGCCGCGACCGCGTGGCACTGCGCGATGGCCGCCTGCAGTGCGTAGGCGCGGCGGCCCGTGCCCCGCGCCGCCGCGGCGGCGTCCGACCGTGCCAGCATCCGCCCCGCTCGTGCGATCTGCCCGTGGTCCCAGCGGCGGCGATCCTGATCGGCCAGCAGCACCGGTTCGCCGTCGGGCGTCTCGCGGGCGGCGAACCGGGAGCGCTGGAACTCCATGAGCGACACGAGCGCGAGCGCTTCGGGCTCGTGCGGGAGCAGTCCGACCACGATGCGACCGAGTCGCAGCGCCTCGTCGGCAAGATCCGGTCGCACCCAGCGGGTGCCGCCTGTGGCGGCGTACCCCTCGGTGAAGACGAGGTAGACCACGCCGAGCACCGCACCCAGACGCGCCCGCCACTCCGCCGGGTCGGGCGGCTCGAACGGCACCCGGGCGGCGGCGAGCGTCTTCTTGGCACGTGTGATGCGGGCTTGCACCGTCGGCACACTGGTGAGCAGCATCCGTGCGATCTCGTCGGGGGAGAGCCCGGCCACGACGCGCAGTGTGAGCGCCACCTGGGATTCGCGGGAGAGCGCGGGATGGCAGGCGGTGAAGACCAGGCGCAGGACGTCGTCGTCGATGAGCTCCCACTCGTCGTCCGCAGCCTCGTCCAGGGTGTGCGCGATCGCCGCGTAGCGCTCATCGCGCCGCTCGCGGCGTCGCCACGCGTCGATGACGCGACGCTTGGCCACCGACGTCAGCCACGCTCCGGGGTTGTCGGGGATGCCGGCATCCGGCCACGACCCTAGCGCTTCGAGGACCGCGTCCTGTGCGACATCCTCGGCCAGGCCGAGGTCGCCGGTCATCCTGGCCACGGATGCCACGATCCGCAGACCCTCGATGCGCCAGACGGCCTCGACCGTGCGCCGGGCATCATCCATCGACGCGGCCTCTCACGGGACGGCCCCTGGTCGCTGAGCGCTCACTTCGCGTCGAGCTCGTCGCGCCACCCCTTCTCCTTCTGGATGTACTCGTTGTCGGCGAAGTCGGCGAAGTCGCTCTCATCCGTCACGCGTCGCACCTCGAGCTTGCCGCCCGGTCCGAGGGGGCACCGCTTCGCCCACTCCAGGGCCTCCTCGGCGGTCGAGGTCTCGATGATCCAGAAGCCGTTGAACAGCTCGTGCACCTCGCCGTAAGGGCCGTCGCTCACGATCGGCGCGTCGCCGCCGAAGTCCACGACGTAGCCGGGCTCGGGGGCCAGGCCGTCGCCGCTGACCATGACGCCGGCCTTCATCATCGATTCGTTGTAGGCACCCATCGCGTTGATGACGGCTTCGAAGTCCATCTCGGCGTAGCGCTCCGCGCCTTCCTGCGTCGCCCGCATGATCAGCATGTGCTTCATCGTCCTGCTCCTCGTTCGGTGGGGATCCTTCATCCCCTCTCACTATCTCGTCGAACGGCGGCGATCGGAATCGACATGGTCGACGAACTTCTCGGGGGGAATCTCCGGCGGTATCGTCTGGTCATGGCGGATCGAGCGGTGCCGAACCTGCCGTCGCGGGACTTCGACGCGACGGCGGATTTCTATGGCCGATTCGGCTTCGAGATGGACTACCGCGACGGCGGGTGGCTGATCCTCGCGCGTGGGACGCTCCGGCTGGAGTTCTTCCTCGCGCCGGAGCTCGATCCCTACTCGAGCTGGTTCATGGCGAGCATCCGCGTGGGCGACCTCGACGGCCTCTACTCCCAGATCCGCGCCGCCGGTGTCGCCGAAGCCCCGTCGGGCATCCCGCGCCTGGTCCCCGTCGCGCTGCAGGAGTGGGGCCAGCGCGCCGGCTACCTCGTCGACCTCGACGGAACGCAGCTGCATCTCATCGAGGACGCCGGGTGACGGCATCCCGGATCGTCGTCCTCACGGGGGCCGGCATCTCGGCCGAGTCCGGCATTCGGACCTTCCGCGCGGCCGACGGACTGTGGGAGGACCACCGGATCGAGGACGTGGCCAGTCCCGAGGGGTTCGCGCGCAACCCGGCGCTCGTCCATGCCTTCTACGACGCCCGTCGCCTCGCCGCCCGCCATGCCGAGCCCAACGCCGCCCACCGCGCGCTCGCCGACCTGGAACAGGCGCTGGGTGATGAGGTGGTGATCATCACCCAGAACGTCGACGACCTGCACGAGCGCGCCGGGTCGCGCAACGTCATCCACATCCACGGCGAGCTCGCCCGCGCCCGATGCACCTCGTGCGGGGCACGGCCCCGGTGGACCGAGGACCTCGCCCCGGAACCGCCCTGCCCGGTGTGCGGTGAGCGCGCGCTCCGCCCCGACGTGGTGTGGTTCGGCGAACACGTGCACCACCTCGACGAGATCTACGCCGTCGTCGAGGCCTGCCGTGAGTTCTGGGTCGTGGGCACGTCGAGTCAGGTCGCGCCCGCCTCGACGCTGCACGCGGTCGCCGCCGCGGTCGGCGCGCGGACGGCGCTGCTCAACCTCGAAGCGCACGACGACGTCACCCTCTACGACGACGTCGTGCTCGGGCCGGCGAGCGAGATCGTCCCCGCCCGCGTGAGGCGCGTGCTGGGCGCCGCGGCGGACACGTCGTAGGCTCGTTCCATCGTCGGCTCGACACCGACCGCCCCCGTCCCCCAGGAGGAGCAGCCTGTGCCCGAGCATCCCACCGACGCGCCCGCGAAGATCGTGCTGCCGTGGCGTCCCGCGCCGTCGCGTCTCGACGCGTTCGAGCGCGTCGTCCAGTGGTACGGCACGCACTTCCCGGACCTTCCGCTGGAGACGATCGACACCGACGATCAGCCGTTCGTCCTCGCCGCCTGCCGGAATGCGGCCATGCGCGCCGCGGACCCCGAGCAGGTCGTCGTGATCGGCGACGCCGACACGCTGCCCGAGCCCGCCGCGCTGCGGGCGGCCATCGCCGCCGCCCGCGACAGCGACGTCGTCCACCTGCCCTACGACGAGTACCGCTGGCTGGGTCGCGAAGGCTCGACGCAGTTCGCCGCCGGCGTGCCTCTCATCGACTGCGTGTACGACCTGGTCGAGGGCGCCTGCTCCGGCGTCTACGTGGCCACGCCGCGCACGTGGGAGCGCCACGGCGGTCAGGACGAGAACTTCCGCGGCTGGGGATTCGAGGACGCTGCGTGGTTCCTCGCCCACCAGACCCTGCTCGGAGCGCCTCCCCAGCGCCATTCCGGACGCGTCTACGCGTTGCACCACATCGGCGAGGTCCGTGCCGGCGCCGCGTACGACGCCAACGCGGCGCGCATGGAGCGCTACACAGCCGCTGTCGGCGACCCCGCCGCGATGGCTCAGCTGGTCGGACTCGTCGGAGCAGAGAGGGTCGCGTAGGCGATCTCGGGTCCCGACCGCGCCCGCTGGGCCGCGGCGATGTTCTCAAGTGCCACGCGGCCGCCCCACGCCGGATCGACGAGTTCGGCGACAGCCGAGGCGAGATCCTCCACCGACGCCGAGTTCGGATCGAGCGCTCGCCCCGCGCCGACGCGCTCGACCGCCGCGGCGCCGGCGAACTGGTCGGTCGAGAACGGCAGCACCAGCAGCGGCACCCCCTGCCCGGCCGCTTCCGTCACCGAGTTGTTCCCGCCGTGGGTGATGGTCGCGGATGCCGCGCCGAGCAGTCGCACCTGCGGCAGGTAGTCGCGGACCAGCCAGTCGGCGGGGAGGGGGCCGAGTTCGTCGGGCGACGTCACACCGGTCGCGATGGCCGCACGGACGCCGAGGCGCCGGAGTGCCGCCGCCACTCTCGCCAGCACGTCGCCGCGCACCGACAAGAAGCTCCCGAAGCTGACGTACACGAACGCGCCGGCATCGGCGATCCACGCGTCCACCTGCGCATCCGGGCGCTCGGTGCGCCGCGTCGACCCGAGGAACACGTGCGGGGGCAGCGACCGGCCGTCGCCGGCGGCGAGGGCGTCCGGGTAGTTGTACAGAACGGTGTCGCCGTGGAGCGCGAAGGCATCCGTGACGTCCTTCGCGGCGGGGTCGAGTTCTCGCGCGGCCACCGACCACTGGGTCGCGAAGCGCGCCGAGACCTCTTCGCACAGGGCGCGCAGGTCGCGCAGGTCGCTCTCGCGCGGTGTGAACGCGGCCGGCCAGGCGGGCGGGAATCCGTAGACTTCGCCGGCCACGGGCAGCGCCGACGGATGCCCGAGCACGACGTCGCCGTACGGGACGCCCGCCGTGTGCAGGGCCAGCCGCGCGCTGAATGCCAGGTGGTCGACGATGATCGCGTCGGGGGCGACACGCTCGACGACGTCGAGGGTCGCACGGGCGCGATCCACCGGCATCCACATCAGATCCGTCAGACGCTCTCGGGCCTGGTAGGTCAGCGTCTCGACCATGCCCCGCCGGGTGGCGGCGAAGAAGCCCTCGAGCGACGCGGCCTCGGCGGCCTGCTGCTCCTGCGATCGGATGACCCCCGCGTTGGCGCCCCTCCCGAGCGGCAGGTCGACGCGTGCGAAGCCGAAGTCCGACACGATCGGTTGGGTCGCCGGGCCCGTCGCCACGACGACGTCGTGGCCGTTCCGCTGCCACTCGGTCGCGAGGGTGGCGAGGGGGAGCAGGTGCGAGGCGTAGTCCGGGCTGATGACCAGGAGCGTCATGCCGGCAGACCCGCTGCGCGCACGAGCTCCTCCTCCATCGACGCCACGGTCGAATAGACGGGTGCGAGAGCGCGGGCCATGGCCTGGATGGTGAAGCGCGACGACACGACCTCGCGGGCGCGCTCGGCGACACCGTCGTCGGCCCCGCCGGCGCGATCGAGCGCCGCGGTCATGGCCTCGACCAGGCGCTCGCGATCCCACGTGGCGGCGAGGAAGCCGGTGTCACCGTGGTCGACGTAGGTCGCCGGGCCGCCGCCGTCGGGGGCCACGACGACGAGTCCCGTCGCCATCGCCTCGAGGAGGGCGATGCCGAACTCCTCCTTGATGCTCGCGCAGGCGTAGACGCCGCCGGGGGCGGCACGCCCCGGCATCCCGAATCGCGCTGCGGCGAGCCACCGCGCCGTCACATCGTTCGGGCGGTGTCCGGCGATCACGAGACCTCGCGCGGCACGCTCGGGGGTCGGGACCGCGGCTTCGATGAGGTCGAGCTGCTCGCGCTCATCGAGCGACGGCGCGTCGAGGTCTCCGCCGATGACGAGCAGATTGGCCCGCTCCGACAGGGCGGACCCCGCCCACGACTCCACGAGGGTCGCCATGCCCTTCACACGGTGCAGGCGGCCGACCGAGACGATCAGGGGCAGTTCGCGTCGCGCGGGCTCGAGCTGGTCGAGCAGCGCCGCGAGGTCCGCGAAGCCGTCCGGCGCGGGCGTGTCGCCGGCGATCGCGCGCTGCGCCTGCGCGACCGAGCGATCGACGACCTCGAGGTCGACGCCCTCCGCCACGACCGTGTGGCGCTCCTGGTGCGAGCCGATGTCGATGCCGACGAGCTCCCGCATGTCGCGGGCCAGGTCGGGGCGGGGGAAGAGGACGGTGTGCGAGGCCGATCCGGCGAGGCTCTGCACCAGCCGGATGCGGAACCAGAAGTGCTCTTTGAGATCGGCCGCGCCGAAGCCCTCGCGGGTGAGCGCCCCCGAACGGTCCATCGACTGGATGACGCTGTGGGGATCGGGAGCCACGGTGAACACCGTCGGAATGCCGAGCTCGCGCGCGACGTCCGCCGCAGCGAGGCTGCCGACATCCGCCATCCGCAGGTGGAGGACGTCCACCTGTCCGGCGGCGCGCAGAAGGCGACGGATGCCGCGACGCGCCGTCACCCGCAGCGGCCACGCCGCGGCCGACGGCGTCGGCTGGCTCCCGAGCGGCACATGCCCGTAGACGTGCCCCGACGCGGTCCCGGCCACGTCGAGCAGATCGATGCTCGCCTGCGCGACCGACCCCCGAGACATGGTGAGTACACGCTCGACGGCGGGTGATTCGTCGCTCGACGGAGCCGCCTCACCGGACGGCACGGCGAGGGCGTTGCCCAGCCGAACGAGGAGCGTCGCGATCCCGCCGTTGTCCCCGGCGCCGGCGGACGACAGGGTGGGGTCGATGTCCGCGTGCAGGAACAGCTGGGCGACGGTGAGCCCGCCCCGCACGGTGCCCGTCGCGTGCGGCGGCTCGAGGTCGATCAGAGCGAGCCGGGCGACGTCCCCGACGGGGCCACCGGTGGCCAGCAGGTCCTCGAGGTCCGCGACGACTCCGGCGTTCGCCTCGCGCTGGCCCAGCGCGGCGATGGCCGCCTCGCGCACGCGGATCGGCTCCGCGTCGTCGAGCGCGATGCGGCGCAGCGGGCGGGTCGCGACGGTTTGACGGACCAGGCCCAAGGTCTCGACGAGACGGCTGCGCGCTCCCGTCTCGCGATGCCCGGTGAGGGCGGCTTCGAGGGCCACCGCGAGCAGTTCTCCTGCGCCGGCAGACCACTTCTCGAGGGTGTGCTGCGCCAGCATCCCCGAGAATCCGCCGGCTGCGACCATGCCGATGAGTCGGGCGACGGCGGCAGTCCGGGGAAGCCCCTGGGCCAGTGACCAGGCGGCGTGCTCGCGGACGAACGCGCGATGGTCCGACAGCAGCGAGACCAGGAGCCGCCCCGCCTCTTCGTCGTGCATCTCGGCGAGCGCGTGCACCGACGCGAGCGCGGCGATGTCGTCGGCGCCGCCGAGGGCGGCCGAGAGGACGCGGAGGGTGCGGACGCTCGGGTCGCGTCCTGCTTCGAAGGCCAGGTCGTCCGCGGCGCGGAGAGCCTCGATGATCGACGGGGCCTCCACGACCCGATCCATCGCCGTCTGAATCCCCATGGCCGGTCCCTTCCGCACGCGGTCTCGCCGCATGCGAGCAGATGCGATCGTAGTAGCGGTGGGTGGCCGGGAGCATACGGTTGACAAAACCCCCGGCATCCTCACGGTCGCTCCGACCGCGAGGGGACGTGCCGCGGCGAGGCGAGAGGGAGTGGCGATGGCCGTGCTGGCGATCGGCGACATCGGCGTGGTGTCGGACATGATGCACATCGGCGACGAGGCGATGTTCGAGGCGGCGCGGGACGAGCTCGCCGCGCGCGGCGTCGACGTCGTCGGGGTGTCGTCGGCGCCGGAGGAGTCAGCCGCACGCTACGGCGTGCGCACCGTGTCCCGGATGGGCTTCGTCGGGCTCGATCGCGACGCCGCCGAGCGCCGCGCAGCACGACTCGTTGCCGCGGCGCGCGGCGAGGCAGACCTCGCCGGCGATGACCCGGCGCGCGGCGTGCTCGGCGAGCTCGACGCGGCATCCGGTCTGCTCAACGCCGGCGGCGGAAACCTCGCCTCGCGGTGGCCGGTGCACATCTACGAGCGTTCCACCCTCGCGGCGATGGCACGTGCGCGCGGCCTTCCCGTCGTCGTCAGCGGGCAGACGTTCGGTCCCGACCTCGAACCCGCCGACGCCGCGCGCGTCGCCGAACTCGTCCGCACCGCCGCGCTCACGAGCACGCGGGAGTCGGACTCGGCGGCGCTGGTCCGCGGCTGGGGGGCCGAGGCGGTCGTGACCGTCGACGATGCGTCGTTCCTGGGATGGCCGAGGCGGTCGACGGATGCCGCGGGCCCGGTCCTGGTGAGCCTGTCGGGGTGGTTCGCCCACCGCCCCGCCGACGAGGTGGAGCAGCGCATCGCCGCCGTGCTCGACCGCGCGGTCCGCGACGTCGGCCCGGTCGTCTTCCACGCGCACTTCGGTCCGCTCGGATCCGCGTCGGAGCCGTCTGGAGACACGGCGCTGCACGAACGCATCCGCGCCCGCATGAGCGAGCCCAGTCGGGTGGAGCCGACCGGCGACTCCCTCGGTGCCGCCTCGCTCGCCCGCAGCGCGCGGCTTCTGGTGACCGGTCGCTATCACCCTGCGGTGTTCGCAGCTCCGGCGGGCGTGCCGATCGTCGCGCTCGCCGCAGACGACTACACCCGCATCAAGCTCGGCGGCGCACTCGGCCATTGGGGTCAGGACACCGTGCTGGACCTCGACGACCTGGCGGACGCGGGCGCCGCCGCGGGTGCGCTGGCTCGGGCCGCCGGGTCACGCGAGACGGTGTCGGCCCGCGCCGCGGAGCGTTTCGACGCGCACCGCGCCACCGCATCCCGGTGGTGGGATGCGGTGGCGAGGACCTTCTCCCGCTGACCGGCCGCCTCAGGCGGCCGTGCTCTGGCGGGGGAGGACGCGCGCGATGATGTCGGCGATCGTGACCACACCCGTCATGCGGCCGTCGTCCATCACGACGGCCAGCTGCATGCCGCGCTCCCGCATGTCGCGGAGCACCTCGTGCACGGGGGCGGCGGGGCGGACGATGTGCGCATCCCGGCGGTGAGCGCCGACCGGAGCGTCCGCGGGTTCGAGCAGGGTGTCGCGCACGTGCACCACGCCCGGCCGCTCGTCCGCGCCGGCGAGGACGAGGATGCGCAGGTGCTTCGTCCGCGCGGCGGCCCGGCGTACATCGGCGAGCGTGGCGTCCGGGCCCACGGCCGTGGGGGCGGCATCCGGACGGACGATGTCGGCCACGGTGAGCGTCTGCAGCTCGATCGCGTGCGAGATGTGCGAGGTGATCTCGGGCTCCAGCACTCCGACCTCGGTGGAGTACTCCACCAGGTGCCGCAGTGTGTCGGCGTCGTGCCCGCCCGCCGCGGCACGTTCGACCGGTTCGATCCCGACGCGCGCGACGAGGCGGTTCGCGATGTGGTTGATCCACAGCAGCAGCGGACGGAACGGCCAGATGAACGCGCGTGCCGGCAGTCCGATGATGCGCGCCGCCAGCTCGGGGTGCGCGATGGCCCAGGACTTGGGTGCCATCTCGCCGACCACGAGGTGCAGGAAGGTGACGAACAGCAGCGACAGCGCGAACGCCGCGCCGCCGGCGAGCCACTCCGGAGCTCCCCACCCGGCGAACACCGGTCCCAGCCACGCGTCCACCGCGGGCTTGGTCACGGCGCCGAGGGCGAAGGTGCACGCGGTGATGCCCAGCTGTGCGCCGGCGAGCATCACGGTCAGCTCGTTCATGCCGCGGACGGCTGCGCGAGCCGACGCGCTCCGCTCGGCCTGCTCCTCGAGTCGGTGCCGTCGCGCCCCGAGCAGGGCGAACTCGATGACGACGAAGAACGCGCTCAGGACGATGAGCGCGGCGGTGACGACCGTCACGACGACGGGGCTCATCGCTCGCCCCCTTCCTCGTCAGGCGACCCGTGGACCTCTGGTGCCTCGATGTCCTCGTCCTCGCTGGCGGCCGCGGACTGCCTCCGCAGCGACACGTCGACCAGGCTCGGGACGTGCCGGTCGACCTCGCGGACGTCGACGTCGACGAGCGTGATCATCGGGTCGTCGTCGATGATCTCGGCGGCGGCCACCGGGAGCGCGATGGTGATGCGGTCGCCCGGCTCGGGGAAGTCCCCGCGTTCGGCGATGAGCAGCCCCGCGACGGTCTCGTAGTCCCCGCGCGGCAGATCGTGGCCGATCGCGCGCTCGACCTCGTCGAGGTGCACGTCACCGTCTATCGTCCAGGTGTCGTCGCCGTGCACATCGATGCCGGTGAAGTTGTCGCTGTCGTGCTCGTCAGTGATCTCGCCGACCAGCTCTTCTGCGATGTCTTCGACGGTGAGGATGCCGGCGAAGCCGCCGTACTCGTCGATGACGCACGCCATCTCATTGCGCGTGGCCAGCAGCTCCTCGAGTGCTACCGGCAGCGGCATGAGCGCGGGAAGGACGAGCGGTTCCCGCATGATCTGCCGGACCGGTGCCTGTTCGGGCAGGGCGGTGTCGAGCAGGTCGGTCAGGTGGATGACCCCCACGGCCTGGTCGTTCTCGCCGATCACCGGGTACCGCGAGTGGGCCTGCGCCATCAGGACCTTCGCCTCGGCGAGCGACAGATCGGGTCTGACGGCGTCGATCCTCGCGCGCGGCACCATGGCGTGCTCCACGTCGCGATCCGGGAAGTCGAGGATCCGGTCGAGCATGATCGACAGCTCCTCGGGCAGGTCGCCGCTCTGGCGGGAGTCCTCGATGATGCGCTCCAGGTCCTTCGCCGTCGCGCTGCTGTCGACGTCGTGGACCGGCTCGACGCGGATGAGCCGCAGGAGGGCGTTGGAGGACTTGTCGAAGATGACGATCAGCCACCCCAGTGCGGCGAGGTAGATGAGCGTGGAGCGGGCCAGCCACCGCGCGAGCGGCTCGGGGGCTGCGATCGCCAGGTTCTTGGGGAAGAGCTCCCCGAAGATCATCTGCACGATCGTCGCGACCGCCAGGGCGAGCACCGTGCCCACCGTCACGCTGATGGCGGCGGGGACTCCCACGCCTCCGAGGAGGACGCCGAGGGCCTCGCCGACGAGCGGCTCGGCCACATAGCCGACGAGCAGACCGGTCACGGTGATCCCGAGCTGGGCGCCCGACAGCATGAACGACGTCCGCTTCGTCACCGCCAGCGCGCGCTGTGCGGCGCGGTCGCCGCCGTCGGCGCGGGACCGCAGCCGTGAGCGGTCCACCGACATGTAGGCGAACTCCTGTGCGACGAAGTAGCCGTTCGCGGCGATGATCAGCGCGATGACGAGGAGGCCGACGAGAAGGAGCAGAATGGCGGTCATCATGGGGTCACCGCCTGCGAGGCGGGGTGTTCAGTGAAAGGGCGACTATGTTCCGGGTCGTCGGACGACGACCCGGAATGGCTGCGGCGGTTCACGGGGGGATTCCTTCGCGATAGGGGGTGCCCAGTCTAACGGCCCCGCCTCCGCCCGTCTCAGGACGCTGTTCGTGCGTACCAGCCGTCGGCGGCGACGGCGTCGCCCCACCGCGGGACGTACTGATCGAAGTAGACGCGCGAGACCAGCTCCCGCCGACTCGCGACGCCGGCCTTGTCGAAGATCGACTTCAGATGGTCCTGCACCGTGTAGGGCGAGACGTGCATCGACGCGGCGATCTCCTTCGTGTCGGCGCCGCGCAGCACCATGCCGGTGACGTCGCGCTCGCGCGCGGTGAGGCCGAACGCGTCCGCCACGAGACCGATGACCTCCTGCGGGCGGGCCTCCTCGATCGTCACCACCACGTCGCCCGCCCGATCGAGCACTCCCGAGAGCGGCGAGGCTGTGCGACCCGAGAGGAACACCCCATGACCATTCACGAGACCGCCCTTCCCGTCGTCACCGACCTGCGCGTCGCGCTGGGCGAGCGCATCGTCCTTCCCGGCGACGACGCCTGGGATTCCGCGCGCCGAGCTTGGAACCTCGCGATCGACCAGCGCCCGGCCGCGGTGGCTCTTCCGGAGTCCGCGGAGGACGTCGTCCACGTCGTGCGCGCGGCGGCCGCCGCCGGACTCCGCGTCGCACCGCAGGCCACCGGCCACGGCGCCGGCGCCCTCGCCGACACCGATCTCGCCGACACCGTGCTGGTGTCGCTGTCGCGGCTGCGCGGGGTCACCGTCTCGCCGCAGAACCGACGGGCACTCGTGCTCGGCGGGTCGCACTGGAATTACGTCGTCGAGGCCGCCGCCCCGCACGGTCTGACCGCCATGCACGGCAGCGCCGGCGACGTCGGCGTCGTCGGCTACGCGCTGAGCGGCGGGCTGTCGTTCTATGCGCGCACCCACGGATTGGCGGTGAACCACGTGCGGGCCGTTCAGATCGTGACCGCCGACGGGCGCATCGTGCGCGCCTCCGACGACGAGAACGCCGACCTCTTCTGGGCGGTGCGCGGCGGCTCCGGGGCGTTCGGCGTCGTCGTCTCGCTCGAGATCGACCTGCTGCCCTACGCGGATGTGTTCGCGGGAATGCTGCTGTGGGACGCCTCGCGCGCGGCCGAGGTCGTCCCCGCGTGGGCGGCGTGGACGCGCACTCTGCCCGAGAGCGTGTCGACCTCGATGCGCGTCATGCACTTCCCCCCGATGCCGCAGCTTCCCCCGTTCCTGTCTGGTCGCAGCCTCGTCGTCCTCGACGGCGCCTTCCTCGAACCGGATGCTGCGGCCGACGCCCTGCTGGCGCCCATGAGAGCCTTCGAGCCCGAGATGGACACGTTCGCGCGGATCCCGTCCGCGGCGCTGGTGATGATGCACATGGATCCGCCTGAGCCGGCGCCGGCCTTCTCGGAGGGGGCGATGCTCGCGTCACTGCCCGACGACGCGGTCGAGGCGTTCCTCGGGGCGTGTCGTGCGCCCGGGCTGTTCATCGCGGAACTGCGGCACGTTGGGGGCGCCGCCTCTCGTCGACCCGCGGATGCCGGGGCGGTCGGCGCGCTCGACGGCGACTATCTCGTCGTGGGCATCGCCATGGTGCCCGGCGCGGAGTTCGCCGTCGGCGCGCTCGCCGCCGTGCGCGGCGTCGTGGCGGCCACGGCCGCGTGGCATTCGCCCTCGCTCGCCCTGACGTTCATCGACGGCGGCGTGGGCCGCGAGCACGCCTTCGGCGACGCGGGCCGGCGCCTGCGCGAACTCAAGTCCGCGTGGGATCCGCGGGGCATGTTCGCCGCCGGCCACCCGGTCGACTGACAGATCGGCGAAGGCTGGCAGGGCACTCAGACGCGAGTGCCCTGCCAGCCGAGCGCGGGGGCGACGAAGCGTGCGAAGGACTCGACCAGCCGCAGGTTGAACGCGACGCCCAGCTGGCTCGGGATGGTCAGCAGAAGGGTGTCGGCGCTCTGCACGGCGGCATCCTGGCGCAGCTGCTCGACGAGTTCGTCGGGCTCGCCGGCGTAGGTCTTGCCGAATGTCGAGCGCATGCCGTCGATCACGCCGATCTGGTCGCCGTCCTGCCGCCCGCCGAAGTACATCGCATCCTCAGCGGTGGTGATCGGGAAGATCGAGCGGCTCACCGACACCCGCGGAGTGCCGGGGTGTCCGGCATCCGTCCATGCCGCGCGGAAGGCATCGATCTGCTGCGCCTGCAGCTCGTCGAACGGCCTGCCGTCCGCCTCGGTCAGCAGCGTCGACGACATCAGGTTCACACCGGTTCGCCCCGCCCACTCGGCGGAGTCGCGGTTGCCGGCGCCCCACCACACGCGTGAGCGGAGGCCGGGGGAGTGCGGTTCGACCCGCTGCATCCCCGTGCCGCCGCCGAAGGGGCTCGTCGCATCGCGCTCGGCCAGACCCTCGCCGTCGATCGCGCGCAGGAAGAGGGAGAAGTGGTCGCGGGCGAGGTCGGCGCCGCGGGGGTCCTGCGATCCCGTGTATCCGAAGGCCTCGTAGCCGCGCACCACCGTCTCGGGTGAGCCGCGGCTCACGCCGAGCGCGAGTCGTCCGCCGGAGATGAGATCGACGGATGCCGCTTCTTCAGCCAGGTAGAGCGGGTTCTCGTAGCGCATGTCGATCACGCCGGTGCCGACCTCGATGCGTTCGGTGCGTGCGGCGATGGCCGCGAGCAGGGGCATGGGGGAGGACTGCTGGCGGGCGAAGTGGTGGACGCGGAAGGAGATGCCGTCCACGCCGAGATCGTCCATGCCCTGCGCGAGGTCGATGGCCTGCAGCATGGAGTCCTGCGCCGTGACCTGGCGTCCTCCGCCGAGGGGGCCGTAGTGACCGAAGGAGAGTGTTCCGAATCGCTGCATAGTGGTGCCAACGGTACGCCGGAGAGGTCTATTCCGCTGAATGCGTCTGGTGGCCGGCCGCCGTGTCGCGGTCAGGGGATGTGCGCCCGGACGCCGTCGAGGAACGCATCCGGGTCGTCGGCCCAGATGCGGACCCTGTCGACCTCGTGCGTCCCGCCCTTGGGGTGGAGGCCGGGAAGGCGCACGAGCGTCGGGCGCTCGAGTTCGATCTCGATGTTGGTCTCGTCCTGCATCCTCACGGCGAGCTCCCGGCCGCTCGCGGTTTGGGTCACGCGTGGGGACTTCGGTTCGTCGACGCGGGGTGACCGCGATACCGATGCGATCTGATCCCAGGTCAGGGGAATGTCGAGCTCGAGGCCCTCGCGAACGCTGATCCCGGCGGGGCCGACGGTGTGCGGGCGTACGATCTGGCCGCACAGCAGTCCCACCATCCACGTGAGCCCCCAGATCCCCAGGATGAGGAAGGCGATGCGCACGGTCGGCCACCGATGGACGATGAGGTCGATGATGGGGATCTCGACCGCGGACAGCACGATGAAGATGAGGAGGATGGTCTGCACGGGGCGGTGGTAGGAGTACCCCCTCGCGCCCGGCGCAATCGCCGGCCGCCGCGCGATCGCCCTGCCGATGCTCGAGTAGATGCGCAGCTCCACCACCAGAGCTCTGCGTGCGAAGGACAGAAGCCGGCGGGTGCGGTTCGGTGCGAGGTCCTGGCTGTCAGCGGTGCGGGTCATGCGGCACCTCCTCGCGCTGCTCCTCGATCAGCTGTCGCAGGCGTGCGGTGACCGCGTCGAGTGCGCGGTCCAGGGTCTCGCGATCTGCCGCATCGACGGCCTCGGACAGTGCCGCGCTGAGGTGCGCGTGCTCGCGGGCGGTGGTCCGCATCAGTTGGGTTCCGGCCTCGGTGAGCTCCACGAGATGCGCGCGGCGGTCGGTGGGGTGCGACACGCGATTCACATGCCCGGATTCCTCCAGGGCGTCGACGAGTCCCGTGATGTTGCGCGGCGACACCCCCAGTGCGGACGCCAGCGCCTGCTGCGTGCTCGGGCCGTCGTGATGGAGCGTCCAGAGCACGGCCATTCGGGCGGGCGACAGGGGCGTGCCGGCGAAGGCGCGGGCCATGTCTCGCTGGAACAGCTCACTGACGAGAAGCAGTCGATCGAGGAGGAGCGGTTCGGGCATACTGTTACCCTACTTCACTATTACCTCGGTTCAGTAGGTCGTTCGTAGTCGCGGCTTCGGCGGGCTCGTGGGGAAACGCTGGAGTGAGCGTCCAGTCGGTCGCTTCGGCGAGACGTCGCATCAGCTCGAGGGCTTCCCTCCGGGCTGCGGCGGGGCCGGCGACGGCGTGCACGTCGATCGCGAGAGGCGGCGGCTCGCCGAACTTCGGAATGTCGATCTGGATCCAGAGGCCGTCGGCGAGGGCGATGGTCGGACTGGCTGTTCCGCCACCCCGGACGGGCGCCCCGAGAGTCCGCGAGATGACAGCGAGCGCATCGAGCTTGTCGACGGCGTCGGCCGCGACGATCGTGGCCACGGCGGCGGAGGGCGGGTCGGGGGTCATGCGCTCAGTCAACCACCGGATGCCGCCCATGGGACGTTCGTCCTCACCAGGTGGACCGAGCGGGAGGAGTGTTGCCGCATGAGCGACATCCGGATCATCGATCGTCCCGCGCAGCCCACGGCGGGAGTGAGGGAGCGCGTGCCCATGGCCGAACTCACCTCGTTCTTCTCGCGTGCCTTCGAAGAGACCATGGCCGCGCTGAGAGCCCAGGGGCGGCATCCGGTCGGACCGCCCTTCGGCAGGTACTACGGCCCACCGACGGACACGATCGACGTCGAGGCGGGCTTTCCCGTCGCCGAAGCCGTTGCTGCGGCGGGTCGCGTCCGACCCGGAACACTTCCCGGCGGCGATGTGATCGAGGCGACGCATGTCGGCCCGTACGACACGCTGGGTGAGACCTACGCCGCCATCGAACGCTTCCTCGCCGAGAGGTCTCTCGCGCCCGGCGAAGCGATGTGGGAGAGCTACCTCAGCGATCCCGGGGTCGAACCGGACCCCGCGGGCTGGCAGACCCGAGTGTGCTGGCTGGTGGGACCGACGTCTCCGGCGTGAGCCGTCGTCACTCGTGCTCCGGCAACAGGGGCGTCGACCACCCCGGATCGCGGCCGAGCTGCGTGGCGCGCGCGACCGACGCCGGTCCGAAGCGATCGCGGACCGCATCGAGGACGGTGTCGAGGCGCACGCCCTCGTCCCAGTCGATCGGAAGCTCGGGCTGCACGCTGTCGGCACGGCCGAGTTGCGAGAACGAGACCCCGATGAGGGTGATGCCTCGTTGCGCTATCTCGTCCCGGGCGCCGTCGAGCAGACGCCGTGCGACCGCGAGCAGCACCGACGTGCGGTCGGAAGCGGCCCGGATCGAGTGCGACCGGGTGGCCTTGGTGAAATCGCCGAAGCGCAGGCGCAGCACGACCGTGCGGCATACCCGGTCGTGCTCGCGCAGGCGCCGGCCCAGGCGATCGACGAGCTGCGTCAGGATCACGTCCAGCTCATCCTCGGAACGGGGCCGGCTGCCGAGAGCGCGTTGCGAGCCGATGGAGCCGCGACGCCGTGTGCCGTCGACGGGCCTCGGATCCCGCAGACGGGCGAGGGCGTGCAGGTGCGCGCCGGTCGCTTTGCCCAGCAGCCGTTCTGCGGCGGCCTCCTCGAGCTCCGACAGCTGACCGACGGTGCGGATGCCGAGCCGATGCAGCTTCTCGGCCGTCACCGCACCGACGCCCCAGAGGCGCTCTACCGGCAGCGGCAAGAGGAATGCCTCCTCGCGATCGGGCTCCACGACCAGCAGCCCATCGGGCTTGCTGACCGCGCTGGCCACCTTCGCGAGGAACTTGGTGCGAGCCACGCCGACCGAGATCGCCAGCCCCACCTCATCGCGCACCCGCTCGCGCAGTCGCACCGCGATCTGCTCGGGGGTGCCCGAGATGCGGCGGAGCCCCCCGACCTCGAGGAACGCCTCGTCGATCGAGAGGCCCTCCACGAGCGGCGTCGTGTCGCGGAAGATCGCGAACACATCGCGGCTCGCAGCCGAGTACGCCTCCATGCGAGGAGGCACGACGAAAGCATCCGGACACAGCTCGCGCGCCTGCCGCCCGCCCATCGCTGTCCGCACCCCGCGGGCCTTCGCCTCGTAACTGGCCGCGAGGACGACCCCGCCGCCGACGATCACCGGACGCCCCCGCAGCTCGGGGGCATCGCGCTGTTCCACGGACGCGTAGAAGGCGTCGAGATCCGCGTGCAGCACGGTCGCCTCTCCCCGCATCGCGCCTCCCGCCGATCGCCGATCCGAGGGGAGCCTCGCACCAACGGACGACATCGGATGCCGGCATTCCGAGTCCGCGTGCTCGACGTGCTAAAGATGCCGGATGAGCAGTCGCGCCTACCTTGCCGAGCTGTGGCCGGCGACCGGTGTCCGCATCCGTTCCGGTGACCTCGAACTGCGGTGGATCGACGACGACCTCCTGGCCTCGCTGGCCGAGGTCGCCGCACGCGGAGTGCACGATGCCGCATCGATGCCCTTCAACCACCCGTGGACGCGGGGCACGCCCGCCGAGGTGGCCCGGAGCGTCCTGGCCTTCCAATGGAGTGCGAGGACCAGGGCGACGGGCACAGGCGACCTCGCACTCGAGCTCGGTGTGTTGGTCGGCGGCGTCCCCGTGGGAGTGCAGTCGGCGTCAGGGCGCGACTGGCGCGTCTGCAGGTCGGTCGAAACCGGATCCTGGCTCGGTCGCGAGTTCCACGGGCGGGGCATCGGATCCCGCATGCGCGCCGCGCTCGCATGGGCGTTCTTCGACGGTCTCGGCGCCCGGCAGCTGACCTCTTCGGCGTTCGTCGACAATCCGGCATCCCTCTCGGTGTCCCGCCGCATCGGCTACGAGCCGAACGGCGTCGACCTGATCAACCGGGAAGGCACCGCCGTGAGGCAGCAGCGCTTCCTGCTGACGCGGGAGCGATGGGAGGAGCGGCGGCAGGATCACCTGCGGCTCCTCGGCGCCCCTGTCGAGCTCACCGGATTCGAGGCGCTGCGCGCTCACCTCGACTGACGGATGCGGCGCCGACCGCCCCGGCGGCGGCGACCGCGGCGAGGACGCCCACCGCGGCGGGAAGGCTGATCGCGCCGATCCAGCCGGCGAGCGGATACGTGATCAGGAAGCAGGCATGGGATGCCGCGAACTGCGCGGTGTAGACGAGGTTGCGGTTCGCGGGTGTGGAGGCATCTGCCAGCAACCGGGACGTGGGGGTGTTGATGAGCGAAGTGCCCGCGCCCAAGGCTGCCCAAGTGAGGAGCACCATCCACCACCCGACTCCGCTGGCGACCGTGGAGACCGTCACGCCGATGGCGAGACCGAGCCCGGTCACGACGACGACGACCCCGGCGGTCATGGTGCGGGTGACGCCGAACCGTTCGACCAGCCGGGGAATGTTCACGGCGATCAGCAGGGAGCCCACGCCGTACGCGCCGAGGGTCACCGCGACCGCCGCGTCGTCGAGGTCGAGCACGCTCTTGGCGTAGACGACCGAGTCGACCAGGACGAGCGCGGTCGCTGCGGCGACGACGATGTTGGTGAACAGCACGAACCGCAGGCTCGGAGTGCGGGCGAAGACCTTCGCGCCGACGGGCAGGCGTTGCCAGAACGTCGACGTCGCGGCATCCGAGGATTGGGGAGGGAGCCGCGCGATCAGCACGAGGAGGGCGGAGCCGGCGAAGCCGAGGGCGGTGCCGATGAACAGGTTGCTGTAGCTGATGAGCGAAAGCAGCGCTGCCGCGATGACGGGGGACAGCAGCGCCTCGAGATCGTAGGCCAAGCGCGACAGGGCGAGAGCCCGGGTGTAGTCGCTCGGTTCCGGCAGGACGCTGGGGATCAGGGACTGGAACGCGGGCGTGAACGTCGCCGACGCGGACTGCAGCACGAAGACGAGTGCGTAGATCTGCCAGGTCTCCGACACGAGCGGCAGCATCGCGGCGATCACCAGCCGGATCAGGTCGGCGCCGATGAGCACCGCTTTCTTCGGCAGACGATCCACCAGCGCCGCCACCAGGGGCGCGACGCCGACGTACGCGACCATCTTGATCGTCAGCGCCGTCCCGAGCACCGAGCCCGCCGCATCACCCGCGAGATCGAACGCGAGCAGCCCCAGCGCGACCGTCAACAGGCCCGTGCCCACCAAGGCGATCACCTGAGCGCTGAACAGCGCGCGATACGTCGGGTTGCGCAGGACCTGGATCATCGACCGCTACCTGTCTGCCGGCCGCTCGGCGGGCGTGGGTCATCTCGCCCTGCGTTTCGCGAAGAGGGACGTTCGGCCTGGAAGGCAGGCGTTGGGGAGGAGAGGATGGCCATGAGATGAACTTCCTCGAGAATGTACCCCGATTCCTTTTCTTCACAGGCAAGGGCGGCGTCGGCAAGACGTCGGTGGCGTGCGCGGCGGCGGTCCGGCTGGCCACCCGTGGACGACGGATCCTGCTCGTCAGCACCGACCCCGCATCCAATATCGGCCAGGTCTTCGGCATCGCGATCGGGAACGCCGTGACGGCGATCCCCTCGGTCGAAGGCTTGTCCGCCCTGGAGATCGATCCCGAGCAGGCGGTCGAGGCCTATCGCGAGCGCATCATCGGTCCGGTCCGAGGGCTGCTGCCCGAGACGGAGATCGCGGGCATCACCGAGAGTCTGTCGGGGTCGTGCACCACCGAGATCGCATCGTTCGACGAGTTCACCCAGCTCCTGACGGACGACGCGGCGTACGGCGAGTACGACCACATCATCTTCGACACCGCTCCGACCGGGCATACGATCCGGCTCCTGCAGCTTCCGGGATCGTGGACGGAGTTCCTCGCCGGCGGCGGTGACGCCTCATGTCTCGGGCCGCTCTCGGGCCTCGATAAGCACCGCGTCACGTACGCCGCCGCGGTGGCGGCGCTCACCGATGCGGCTCGCACGCGGTTGATCCTCGTCACCCGTCCACAGGCCTCGGCGCTCACCGAGATCGCGCGCACCTTCTCGGAACTGACCGCAATCGGTATGACCGGCGGTTTCGTCGTCGTCAACGGGGTCCTCCCCGCACGTGCCGGCGAGGAGCCGATCGCCGCCGCGGTGCGCCGTCGCGAGACCGTCGCGATGGCGGCGATGCCCGCCGGAATCGCCGATCTGCCGCGAGACGTGCTGGAGCTCAAGGCCGGCAACGTCGTCGGGATCGACGCGGTTCGCGCTTTCTTCGAGCCGGGGCCCTCGGTGAGCAGTGCCGGGGACGCGGAGCACGGGAGCGAAGACGTGCCGGATGCTCCGCTGGTGACGCTCGTCGACGAGATCGAGCGCGACGGGCACGGCCTCGTGATGTGCATGGGCAAGGGCGGTGTGGGGAAGACGACGATCGCCGCCGCCGTCGCGCTCGCCCTTGCCGCGCGCGGGCACGACGTGCTCCTGACCACGACGGATCCGGCGGCCCATCTCACCGAGACGCTGGGTGGAGCCGTCGACCGACTCACGGTCGCGCGGATCGACCCCGACACCGCGCTGGAGCAGTACCGCGCCCGGGTCATGGCTGCCAAGGGCAAGGACCTCGACGAGGAGGGCCGCGCGGCCCTGGCTGAGGACCTCATGTCGCCGTGCACCGCCGAGGTCGCCGTCTTCCAGCAGTTCTCGCGCGCCGTCCATGACTCCCGGCGCACCTACGTCGTCATGGACACCGCGCCGACGGGGCACACGCTGCTGCTGCTGGATGCCGCAGGCTCGTACCATCGCGAGATCGCGCGTCAGATGGGCGCGGCGAGCATGGCCTACTCCACGCCACTGATGCGCCTCCAGGATCCGGCGCAGACGAAGGTGATCCTCGTCACGCTCGCCGAGACGACGCCCGTTCTCGAGGCCGCCGATCTGCAGGACGATCTGGAGCGGGCCGGGATCCACCCGTGGGCGTGGGTCGTGAACAACTCGATCGCCGCGGCGCACCCGGAGTCGGCGTTCCTGCGCACCCGTGCCCGGAACGAGATCGCTCAGATCGCCCGAGTCCGTGAGCTGGCGGATCGCGTGGCCATCGTCCCGCTGCTGGCTGAGGAGCCGGTCGGCGTCGCTCGGCTGGCCGCGCTCACCGCGAGATCCCGTCGCGGATGAGAGTCCCGGGATCTGCGCTGGGTCGCGATTCCCACCAGCTGGCGAGCATCTTGAGAGCGTCGTCGGAGGTTGATCCGGGTTCGGCCGTGAAGGTCGACAGCTGCAGCCCGGGGTCGGCGGGGAGTTCGAAGGCTTCGTAGGTGAGTTCGAGGTCGCCGACGACGGGGTGGTGGATGCGTTTGATGCCGGTGCGGTGATAGCGGACGTCGTGCGCGGCCCAGAGGGTGCGGAAGGTCTGAGATCGGGTGGAGAGCTCGCCGATGAGGTCGCTGAGTCGCTTGTCGAAGGGGTTGCGTCCGGCGTCGCCGCGCATGGCGGCGACGAACTCCTGGACGACTTTGTCCCAGTCGGGGTAGAAGTCTTGCGCTGCGGGGTTGAAGAACGCGAACCGGGCGCTGTTGGGGACGGGTTCGTCGAACACGGGCGCGTAGAGTGCCCGGCCGAGGCGATTGGCGGCGACGTAGTCGTAATAGTTGTTGCGGATGATCGCCGGGGCTTCGGTGATCGCGTCCAGGAGCCGTTGGATACTGGGCCGGAGCGTGTTGCCGCCGGCTCGGCTGCGGGGCTTCCGGATGACGGGGGAGGCGTTCGCGGCGCGGGCGAGATCGTGCAGATGCGCGGTCTCGGCGTCGTCGAGTTGAAGGGCGCGCGCCAGGGAGTCCAGGACGCTGTCGGAGACGCCGGAGAGATCCCCTCGTTCGAGGCGGGTGTAGTAGTCGACGCTCATTCCGGACAGCAGGGAGACTTCTTCGCGGCGGAGTCCCGGCACGCGGCGGTTGCCGCCGAAGGCGGGGAGGCCGGCCTGGTCGGGGGTGATGCGTGCGCGACGTGTGGTCAGGAACTCGCGCACGTCGTTGCGGTTGTCCATGTCCTCGACCGTACGCCGCCCCCGGCCGACGAGGGAGGTACTGGCGGTACCGGGCACATCGCCCACTGTCATCCGGGAGGCGCATGGCGTTGGCTGGGATCACCGACAGGAAAGTGAGGACGGGCGATGCATACGAGGACTCTGGGTCAAGGGCTGCAGGTCTCGGCGATCGGGTTGGGCGCGATGGGCATGTCGATGTCGTACGGTCCGAACCCAGGTGACCGCGACGACATGATCGGCGTGCTGCGATACGCGGTTGAGCAGGGCGTGACGTTCATCGACACCGCCGAGGTGTACGGCCCGTACGTCAACGAGGAACTCGTGGGGGAGGCGATCGCTCCGATTCGCGAGCAGGTCGTGGTCGCCACGAAGTTCGGGTGGGACATCGCAGACGGCCGGATGCGGGGCACCGACTCCCGTCCCGAGCAGATCCGCCGCGTCGCCGACGCGTCGCTGCGGCGGCTGGGGGTGGAGGCGATCGATCTGTTCTACCAGCACCGGGTGGACCCTGCTGTTCCGATCGAGGACGTCGCCGGTGCGGTCGGCGAGCTTGTCGCGGCAGGCAAGGTGAAGCACCTCGGACTGTCCGAGGCCGGTCCCGGCACCATCCGTCGCGCGCACGCGGTGTTCCCGGTGACCGCGGTGCAGAGCGAGTACTCGCTCTGGACCCGCGACCCCGAAAACGGTGTTCTGCAAGCGTGCGACGAGCTCGGCATCGGCTTCGTGCCGTTCAGCCCTCTCGGCAAGGGCTTCTTCACCGGCACCCTGACGCCGGATGCCACCTTCGCGCCCGGCGAGATCCGCGCACGTGTACCGCGGTTCGAAGCGGAGAACCTGGCCGCCAACCAGGCGCTCATCGACCACGTCACCGCCCTCTCCGCCACCCGCGGTGCCACCCCCGGCCAGGTCGCGCTCGCGTGGCTGCTCGCTCAGCGCCCCTACGTGGTCCCGATCCCCGGCACCCGACGGCGCGAGCGCATCGACGAGAACGCCGCCTCGACGAGCGTCGGTCTATCCGCCGACGACATCGCCGACCTGAACGCCATCATCGACAGGCTGGGCGTCGCCGGCAACCGCTACGACGACTCCGGCATGGCCATGGTCGGACGATGACCGCGCTCAGCCCGCTCGGACAAGGTCCTTTCTGTAGAAGAGCGAGTCTCCGTGCTCGGCATCGGACTGGACACGCGATGTCTGAACGAAGTCGAGCTTCGCCATGACGCGTCGCGAGGGCGTGTTCCACTCACGGACGGTCGCCCACAGGCGGGTGTACCCGAGCGACCCGGCCCAGGCGATGATCTCTCGCCCGGCCTCGGTCGCCAGCCCCTGCCCCCACTCTTTGCGAAGGAACTCGTATGCGAGCTCGGGCTCGCCGTCTTGCCCGTGGACGTTCGCGATGAGACCGCAGTAGCCGATCGCCTCGCCGCTGTCCTTGCGGACGGCAACAAGCAGGCCCAAGGGTGCTGACCGGTCGTCACGGCGGATCCAGTCTTCAAGGTCCTCGATGCTCGGGTGGCCGTCGGATGAGATTCGGCGGTGCGGGGGAACACGAGCGTCACGCTCCATCCACAACTGCCGTTGCATG
Source organism: Microbacterium sp. ARD31 (assembly GCF_031844425.1). NCBI lineage: Bacteria > Bacillati > Actinomycetota > Actinomycetes > Micrococcales > Microbacteriaceae > Microbacterium > Microbacterium sp. ARD31. The sequence continues at coordinate 480,403 of NZ_JAUZVE010000002.1, read as the reverse complement.
GCGGCGTCGGCCGGCAACCACCGACGCAGCACCAGCCGGTCTGTCTCGAGCACCGTCGGCCCAGACGGCACCCTCGGAGAAGTCATGTCGCCCATGGTGTCTCATCGGGCTTTCGAACGCACGGAGACCTGTGCCGTTTCGGCTACGTCGTCGCCTTGAAGACGGGGGATCGAAAGAGCGGAGGATAGGGGATTCGAACCCCTGAGGGCTTGCACCCAACACGCTTTCCAAGCGTGCGCCATAGGCCACTAGGCGAATCCTCCAGCAGCCCCGGAGGGCCGCCGGACAGTCTACCTGGTCGAAAGAGTCCCGGTGAATCGGGAATGAAACCGCTCACCGCCCTGGTTGTCATCCCGCGTCACATCGTGCCCCGGCATCCGACAATCGGCCTAGCCTCGACCGGGTCGCCTCAGCAGAGTGACGCATCGACCCCCGGCCAGCCATCCGCTGACCTCGAGAGAGAACCATGAGCTCCACCTCTTCGACCGCGCGCCCCGCCACGAGCGCCCCGCGACGCATCCTGACCTCCTTCGGCTTCCAGATCACGGCCGCGCTCGTGCTGGGCGTGGTGCTGGGTCTCCTCGCCCGCAGCATCGGCCCGGGCGCCGACGGGGCCCCCAACGCGCTCGCCGCGACCCTCGACACGGTGGGCAGCTCGTACGTCACGTTGCTGAAGCTGGCGGTCGTTCCGCTGATCTTCACCGCGATCGTCGCGAGCATCGCTCAGCTCCGGCAGGTCACCAACGCCGCACGCCTGGCGGGGCAGACCATCCTCTGGTTCGCCATCACCGCCCTCATCGCCGTCAGCATCGGCATCGTGCTGGGTGTCGTCATCCAGCCGGGCGCTCGCGTCGACCAGTCTCAGCTCGCGGTCGGCGAGCCCTCGAGCGTGGGTACCTGGTGGAACTTCCTCGTCGGCATCATTCCGCAGAACTACCTCGGCTTGACGGTGTCGACCTCGATCGACCCCGAGACCGGTGCGGCGGCGTCGAGCGTCGGCTTCAACATCCTGCAGGTGATCGTCATCGCTGTCGCGGTCGGCATCGCAGCCCTCAAGCTCGGACGCCGCGCCGAGCCGTTCCTCGAAGTCACCGAGTCCGCGCTGAAGATCATCCAGCGCGTGCTGTGGTGGATCATCCGCATCGCGCCGCTCGGCACCCTCGGCCTCATCGGCGCGGCGGTGGTGAAGTACGGCTGGGAGAAGCTGACGACGCTGGCATGGTTCGCCGGCGCCGTCTACATCGGTCTCGCTCTCGTGCTGTTCGCCGTGTACCCGATCCTGGTGCGCGCGCACGGACTCTCCATCCGCCAGTACTTCTCGGGCGTGTGGCCGGCCGTGCAGCTCGCGTTCGTCAGCCGCTCGTCCATCGGCACCCTTCCGCTGACGGAGCGGGTGACCGAGCGCAACCTCGGAGTCCCCCGTCAGTACGCGTCCTTCGCGGTGCCCCTCGGGGCGACGACGAAGATGGACGGCTGCGCCGCCATCTATCCCGCGATCGCAGCCATCTTCGTGGCCCAGTTCTTCGGCATCGACCTCTCGATCTGGCAGTACCTGCTGATCGTCATCGTCTCGGTGGTCGGCTCGGCCGCCACCGCAGGCACCACCGGCGCGACCGTCATGCTCACCCTGACGCTGTCGACACTCGGACTGCCCCTCGAGGGAGTCGGACTGCTTCTGGCCATCGACCCGATCCTGGACATGGGACGCACCGCGGTGAACGTCGCCGGCCAGGCGCTCGTACCGACCATCGTCGCCCAGCGCGAGGGGATCCTCGACCGCCGGCTCTACGACGCTCCGCGCGGCGACGTTCCGTTCGCTGACGACTCGTCCGAGGACGACGGTGCGGACCAGGACGAGGTGATCGCCGGCGCCGGGCCGGATGCGGTCGGGGAGCGCTCAGCTTCGACCCGCTAACGTGGGCACGCGCGAAATGCCGGTGTGGCGTTACGCGTGATGTTTCTGAACGAAGCGCCCCTCACCAGCGGAATCGCCTTCACCGCGCCCAGCAGCACGGCGTACGGCCTCGGATGGTCGTATGAGGCGGCAGGCACGCGGCCTTCCAGCCTGACCTGGTCGTTCACCTGCTCCTCCGGCGGAAGCGCCGGCGGCAGCACGGGAGGCAGTGGGCTGATCGCTACTGATCGCTTCACGCCGTCGACGCCCTGCGCCGCCGCCCCGGATCAGATCCGGGCGGCGGCGTAGGCCGTTCCGGGGCGGATGATGAGCGACCGTGGAGCCACCGTCGCCAACACGCGGCGCGGTCCGTCGGCCCCGGCCAGCAGCGCGCTGCGGACGGCGGATGCGGCATCCGGGACCCCCTCGCCCGCCCACATCCGTGAGCGACGCGGCGCATAGCTGGTCCGTTCGATCGCCTCGACGAGCCGTCTCATCTCGTCTGCCGGCACGCCGTGGGCATCGACCAAGCGGCTTCCCAGCGCTCGCGGCGACTCTGCGGCCGGCACCGGGATGCCGACATCGATCGCCGTCTCCTGCACCAGGATCCACGCCGCGGCCACATCACCCTCACGCGCCGCCGACAGCTGCCCGCGGCGTCGGAATTCGCGCAGGGCGGCCGGGAGAGTCAGAGCGATCAGGACGACGATGAGGACCAGCAGGGGCGGCCAACCGTCCTCGCCGGTGGTCTGCGTGCCGGTGGCTGTCCCGCCCTCGTCCGCATCCAGACCCGGGGCCGCGCCCGTGGCGCTGGCCGTCGGCGACGCGCTCGGCCCGTCCGTCTCCTCCGGGCCACCGTCCGCGTCACCGGGGCTCTCGGGTGCGGAGCTGAACGCGGTGGGGGAGCCGAGGCTGTTGGTCGGCTCGAACGCCACCCAGCCGACGCCGTCGAAGTACACCTCGGGCCACGCGTGGGTGCGGCTCGTCGACACCGAGTGGACGGTCTGCCGGTCGATGGCGTCCGTCGTCGGAGCTCCCGGGAGGTAGCCGACGACGATCCGCGACGGCATCCCCAGCGTGCGGGCCATGAGCGCGAACGCGGAGGCGTAATGGATGCAGTAGCCCTCGCGCACCTCCAGGAACCGAGCGATCGCCTCGGCGCCGCTGCCGTCGAAACCCTCCTCGACGGGCGCGAAGAGCGAATAGCGGAAGTCGCCGCCGCGGAACCACTGCTGCAGCGCGGCGAGCCGGTCATAGTCCGTCTCGGCCTCGGCGGTCACCTCGCGGGCGAGGTCACGGATGATCGACGGCAGCCCCGCCGGCACCCGCGTGGTGCTGTCCGGCTCGCCCGTCGTCGCGGAGGGAGGTCGGGATGCTTCGCGTGCCCGGATCTGCTCGAGCGTCGGACGCGGCACCTGGGTGACCACCCGGTACTGCTGTCCCTGACTGCTCGCGGTGCGGGCCACCAGCGTGCGGTTGTACGGCACCGCCCCCCACTCGCCCTGGACTCCCGTCACCTCCGTCGCCGGATACGACACCGGAAGCCACGTGGATGACAGATTGCGCACCTCGATGGTGGTCGTCTGCTCGACGGTCTCGATCCCGTCGTCGACCCCGAGGGGCCCGAACCCGTCCGGATCCGTCAGCGGCACGGTCCGGGATCGGTCGGGCAGCCAGACGTCGCCATCGAAGTCGGTGAGCGTCGTCGCACGCAGGTACGGGGGAGCCGGGGCGTCGCTGCGGACCAGCATCACCTCGACCTCGCGCGGACGCCGCAGGTCGCTGCCGAGCTGGAGCGACGCGTCGAGACCGATCCCCGTTCCGTACTCGCCGGCGCCCCCTTTGATGACCGGCTGCGGAAGGGCGGGCGTCACCACGAGGGCGACGACCACCGCGACGGCGCCGATGCCGAGAGCCGTCGCCGTCGCTCCCGTCGGCCCGGCCGTCTCGCGACCTGGACGCGGAGGCGCGAGAGGTTCGCGCGACCTCGTCTCGGCGCGTACGAGATACAGGATCGCCGCGGCCAGCAGGACGAAGGCCGACACATCCGGTTCGACCGGCACCGCGATCGCCGGGATCAGCGAGACCACGATCAGGGCGATCGCGGCCACGAGCGGCATCCGGGCGGTCAGGACGACGTGGTCCACCACGATGGTGAGCAGCCCCGCGGCGCCCACGATCAGGAATCCCAGCGCCGATGTCGCCTGCATGGGAGCGACACCTTCCACGATGTCCTCCATGGCGGCATCCAGCAGCCGGGGTACGAGTTGCACCGAGTCGACCGTGGGGATGACGCCGAACAGCGAGTCGTCTCGAAGGAACACCACACTCATGAAGGCGACCCACAGGACCGCCTCGATGAGGCTGACGGCCACCGCGGGAAGACGCAGGCGCCGCGCGGCGAAGCCGGCGATCAGCAGCGCCGTGATCATGACCACCGTTCCCAGCAGCCATGCACCCGGCGTCACGACCCGCAGCAGCGGCATGAGCGACGCCAGCAGCGCCACGAGGACGCCGACGGTCAGACTGCGCTCGCCGCGACGGCGAGCACGCGGCTCAACGGAGGACATGATCGGTACCCAGGCGGTCGGCTGCGTGCTGTCCGGGCGGGCGCTGCTCGGTGACCCGGTGGTCGGTGCCTCCGTGGACGACCGACGACCAGACGTCCACGAGGTCGGCGTCCGGATCGAGTCTGGCTGCGTGCCAGCCGTCGCGCGCAGCCAGATCGAGCGCGTCGCCGATCGGCGCCACCGCGAGCAGGACCGCTGTGGCCGCGTGGTGCACGATAGGCCCGAGTGCGTCGACGTCCGAGGGGTCGAGCCGCCCGACGATGACGACCACGGGGCCGGTCAGCGTGCCCGCGAACACCTGCGCCAAGCGCCCCAGCGTGTCATCTCGCCTTGCCGTGAGCACGGCGAAGTCGGTGGCGAGATGATCGATCTCGGCGACCTCGCCGCCGTCGATCCTCGCGGTCAGAAGCGCGCCGTCGCTGTCGGCGATGTCGACGCCGTACCCGTCGCGAACGAGCCGGGCGGCGACCGACACGCACGCGGAGACCGCAGCCTCGAACCCGTCGTCGCCGCCGGGTGCGCTCATCGCGTCGGGCGACCAGCGCAGGACGCCGCGATCCAGGATCACCGTCGCTTCGGGCGTGGATTCCTGCTCCTCCTGACGCACCATGAGCTGGTCCCGGTGCGCCGTCGCCCGCCAGTGGATGCGCCGCATGGAGTCGCCGGGCGCGTACGCGCGCGGCGACAGATTGTCGGAACCCTGGCCGAGCTGCTCGTTGGTGACGTGCAGCATCCCCCCGGTCTCGCCGGCGAGGTTCGGCAGCGCCGACAGCTCCACGACGGCCGGTGCCACCGTGACACGGGTGCGGGCGCCGAGCACGATGCTGCGGCGGACGAGCCCGAACGGGTCGCCCACCCGCACGTGCAGAGGGCCGATCGCGTGCACGCCGCGGTGGACGCCGCGCACGTGATACGTCAACTCGACCGTCCGTTCCGCGCCGCGAAGGCCCGAAGAGAGTGCGGGGAACACCCCGCGCGCGTCGCCGGCCAGCCCGTGGGGAAGGGAGTCCTGCCACGTGCCCGCCGCCGTCGGCATCGCGCTTCGCGCACCCACCTGCACCGTCACGTCGGCTCCGCCGCCCACCGGTACGGTGTCGGGCTGCAGGGCGCGCTCGACGCTGTCGGTGCGCTGAGTCAGGTAGAGGGCGACCAGGCTCGCGGCCACGGCCGCCACCAGCAGCATCCCGAAATAGATGAGTTCCACCAGGCCCAGCTCGCTCGCCCCGATGAACGCCGCGGCCGCGAGCGCGATCGCCCCGGTGCCCCGGGGAGTGAACGGCCACAGGCGTTTCATGATCGGGTCACTGACGCGACGCGACCGGGACCCGCACGCCCGCGATGATGCGATCGAGGACGCCCGTGACGGTCTCGGATGCGCTGCGTCCGCGCCCACCCCCGGCCGTCCGCGTGGGGATGAGGCGATGCGCGAACACCGGCACGAGCAGGGCCGACAGGTCGTCGGGGATGACGTAGCCGCGGCCGTCGAGCGCCGCCCACACCTTCGCCGCCCGCACCAGCTGCAGGGTGGCGCGGGGGCTCGCCCCGAGGCGGAGGTCGGGATGCACGCGGGTGGCGTGGGCGAGCGCGACGGCGTACTCCTCGACCGCGGGGGCCACGTGGATCGCGCGGGCCCACGCGATCATGTCCGACACGATCTCGGACGTGACCACCGGGGTGAGCTGGTCGAGCGGGTTCGTCGTCTCGCGCTGGCGGAGCATGAGCGCCTCGGCCTGCGCGTCGGGGTAGCCCATCGACAGGCGCATCATGAAGCGGTCCCGCTGCGCTTCGGGAAGAGCGTACGTGCCCTCCATCTCGAGCGGATTCTGAGTCGCGACCACCAGGAACGGCTGCGGCAGCGGGTGGGTGTGGCCGTCGACGGTGACCTGGCCCTCCTCCATGGCCTCCAGCAGCGCGGACTGGGTCTTGGGGGAGGAGCGGTTGATCTCGTCGGCGATGACGATGTGAGCGAAGATCGCCCCGCGCTTGAACTCGAACTCGCGGTCGACGGGGTTGAACACCGAGACCCCGGTCACGTCGCCCGGAAGCAGGTCGGGGGTGAACTGGATGCGGCGGACCGTGGCGTCCACCGAGGCCGCGAGCGCTCGGGCGAGCATCGTCTTCCCGACGCCGGGGACGTCCTCGATGAGCAGATGCCCCTCGGCGAGGAGGCAGACCAGCGCACCGCGGACCGCGTCGGGCTTGCCGTCGATCACGCGACCGACGGAGTCGAGGATGCCGTGGGTGCGAGCCAGGAATGCGTCCGCCGTCAGGGGGGTTCGCACCCCGGCATCCGTCGTCGCGGTATCAGTCACGGTGACCTCCCCGGTCTTCCCCACAGGCGGACCGAGGGTCGAGCCGACCTCGGGCGACTTCGCCCACCCCGATCGTAACAACGCACGTGCAGCGGTGGGCCGGGGGCGCGAACGCGGCGGTGGGGCGGGTGCCCCGACGCCGGGTGGCCCGCAGCGCCGGCCGGAACGAGCGCGGCGTGCCGGGGCTTTGGTCCCGCGCGGCCCGGGGCGCCGGGTGGATGATGGCGGCATGAGCGAAGATGCCCGGCGTTCCCGCCTCGTCATGATCGCGCTGCTGGCGACGGTGGCTCTGGTCGTGGTCGTCGCCCTGATCGTGGTGTTCACCCGCGGCGGCGCGGCGCAGTTTGACGAGGACACTCCCGAGGGGGTCGTCCAGCGATACAGCCAGGCGGTGGTCGAAGGCGACACCCGGACCGCGCTCGAGTACCTGCCGCCCGATGTGGCGGAGTACTGCGAGCGGGTGACTCCGGGCACCGAGGATCGCCGCGTGACGCTGCTGCAGACCACCGAGCGCGACGACAGCGCGCGCGTCGAGGTGCTCATCGCGACGGTGTACGGGACGGGGCCGCTCGGCAGCGACGAGTACGAGACCGAGGGCGTGTTCGAACTGGTGGCCGCCGACGGCGGCTGGCTCATCGAGACCGCCCCGTGGGAGCTGGCGATCTGCTTCGATTCGGCGGCGCAGTGATGTCCGGCATCGTCCCCTCGGATCCGGCGCCCGAGCCGGCGGCGCAGCCCGGGGCCACGCCGGTGCCCGCCCCGGTCGCCGCCCCGACCGGGCGCGCGCAGTCCGCGGTTCGTCGCGTCCTGGTCTACGTCATCCTGTTCGCCCTCGTGATCGTCACCGCGAACGGCCTGGCGGGGCTTCTCGAGATGCTGTTCTCGACCGGCAGGGTGCTCTCGGGCGGCGACGACCTGCTCGCCCGCTCGCTCGCGTTCACCTTCATCGGCGGACCGCTCCTCGGTGTGCTGTGGTGGTGGCAGCGTCGGCGCTTCGCCGACCCGGCCGAGCGCTCGTCGCTCATGTGGGCGCTGTACCTCGCGGCCATGTCGACGGTGTCGCTCATCGTGGCCACCGTCGCACTCGCGCAGACGGCCACCGACGCGATCGACGGGCGGTGGCAGCCCGGCCCGCCGGCGTTCGGGCTGGTGTGGGCGGGCGTGTGGCTGTGGCACCGGTGGATGCGGCGCAGCGCCCGCACCGCGCCCACGCGTCTTGCGACCGTGCCCGTCGTCCTCGGCGCGGTGTACGGCGTCGCCGTCGTCACGGCCGGCGCGGTGAACGCGCTCGCGACCCTCCTCGAGCAGGCCCTCGGCGGTGTCACTCCGGGGCTCGTCGGGACGACCAGCTGGGGCGTGAGCGTCGCGCAGGCGCTGGTGTGGACGGCGATCGGGGCCCTCGTGTGGTGGGTGCACTGGCACCTCGACCGCGCGAAGGACGCACCCGGCCCGTTCGCGGCCGTGATGCTCGTCGTGGTGATCGCGGTCATCGCCGCGATCACCCTCTTCGCGGTCGGCACGCTGCTGTTCGTGCTCCTGCGCGCGCTGTTCGACACCGATCCGCTCGGCGAGATCCTGCGTCCGGTCGACACCGCGATCGCCGCGGCGCTCATCGGGGGAGTGGTGTGGGCCTTCCACGGTCAGGTGCTGGCCACCCGTCCGGCGCGCACCGGTCGCATCGCGCGACTGATGATCTCGGCGGTCGCGCTCGTGGGCGCCGCCAGCGGCTTCGGCGTCGTCGTCAACGCCCTCCTCGCCACGGCGAGCGCCTCGCTCGTCGACGACGACCCGCGCACGCTCCTGCTCGGGGGTCTCGCGGCGCTCGCGGTCGGCTTCCCGGTGTGGTGGATCGCGTGGCGGCCCACGCGCCCCGTTCCCGACGAACACGCGGCCGGCACGGCGCGACGCGTCTACCTGGTCGCCGTGTTCGGTGCCAGCGCGATCGTGGCGATCGTGACGCTGCTGCTCATCGGCTACCGCCTGTTCGAGCTGCTCCTCGGCAGCGGAGGCGGGTTCATCGAGCGGGTCCGCGCGCCGTTCGGGCTGCTGAGCGCCACCGCCCTCGTGTTCGCCTACCACTTCGCCATCTGGCGGCGGGATCGCCGGGTCGTCCGCGCGACCGCGCCGCGGGTCGCGGTGGGACGCATCGTCCTCGTCGCGACCGACGCGCCCGCCGACCTCGCCCAGCGGCTGCGCACCGACACCGGGGCCGCGCTCACCGTGTGGCGGGCGGCGCCCGCCGTCGCAGGAGGCGTGGACGAGAGCGTCCTCGCACGGCTGCACGAGCAGCTGGCGGGTGTCGAGGCGTCCCGTGTCCTCGCGCTCGTCGAGCCGGACGGGGCGGTGCGGATGGTGCCGCTTTCGGAGTGAGACCGACGACGGGTTACACTGGTGGCAGCTCTCCGCGAGGCGGCATCCAGGCCAACTCCCCCAGGACGGAAACGTAGCAAGGGTAACCAGGCTCTGCCGGGTTCGCGGAGAGTCTTAATTTCCGGCCTGTGAATGTCCCCACCGGGCCCGCGCACCCGCCGCCGGTCAGGCGCCCGCGTCTAGGCTGGCTGCGTGGCGCAGAGCATCTTCATCACGTCGGCCGAAGGACACTCCGGCAAGTCCACCGTCGCGCTCGGCGTCCTCAGCACACTGGCGCACGCGACGCCGCGGGTGGGTGTGTTCCGCGCGATCGCGCGCTCGACGGAGGAGCGCGACTACGTCCTCGAGATGCTCCTCGAACACGACGGCGTCGACCTCGAGTACGACGAGTGCGTCGGCGTGAGCTACGACGACGTCCGACATGATCCGGATGCCGCGCTGGCGACGATCGTGGAACGCTACAAGGCCGTCGAGGCGCAGTGCGATGCCGTGGTGATCCTCGGCAGCGACTACACCGACGTCGGAAGCCCCGCCGAGCTGGCGTACAACGCCCGCATCGCCGCGAACCTCGGGGCCCCCGTGCTGCTGGTCCTCGGCGGCCGGGCCGTCCAGGGGCAGCCCGAGCAGCTCGGCTCTTCGATCCCGCGCACCGCCGCGCAGATGGGGCAGATCGCCGATCTCGCACTGTCAGAGCTCGCGCACGGTCGTGCGGAGCTGTTCGCCGTCGTGGCCAACCGCGCCGACGAGGCGGTGCTCGACGAGATCGTGGCCGCCATCGCCGCGTCGGTCGAGGCCGCCCGGGGCGGACGGGGGGTTCCGGTATGGGCCATCCCCGAAGACCGCTTCCTGGTGTCGCCGTCGATGCGCGACATCATGCGCTCGGTCGACGGCGAGCTGATCGGCGGCGACCCCGAGCTGCTGACCCGCGAGGCGCTCGATGTCGTCATCGCGGGCATGTCGATGGTCAACGTGCTCCCGCGCCTGCTCGAAGGCGCCGTGGTCGTGATCCCCGCCGACCGCTCGGAAGTGCTGCTGGCCACGCTCCTCGCCAACGCCTCCGGTACCTTCCCGTCGGTGTCGGGCATCGTCCTCAACGGCGGTTTCGAGCTGCCCGAGCCCGTCGTCCGACTCCTCGAGGGCCTCGGCTCGAACGTCCCGATCATCACCACCGCCTACGGCACCTACGAGACGGCGGTGCGGGTGATGAACACCCGCGGACGCCTGGCGGCGGACTCCCAGCGCCGCTACGACACGGCGCTGTCGCTGTTCGAGAACAGCGTCGACGCCGACGAGCTGCTGCGCGTCCTCGGCGTCGCGCGGGCCACCGTCGTCACGCCGCTGATGTTCGCCTACCAGCTGGTCGAGCGCGCCCGCGCCGACCGCAAGCGCATCGTCCTCCCGGAGGGCGGTGACGATCGTGTGCTGCGCGCCGCGGCGACCGTGCTCAAGCGCGGCATCGCCGACCTCGTGATCCTCGGCGAGCCCTTCGAGGTACGCGCCCGCGCGATCGAGCTCGGCGTCGACATCCAGGCGGCCGAGGTGCTCTCGCCCTTCGACGCCCCGCACGTGCACCGGTTCGCGGACGAGTACGCGCGCCTGCGCGCCCACAAGGGCGTGACCGTCGAGAAGGCGGCCGACACGGTGACCGACCTCTCCTACTTCGGCACGCTCATGGTGCACATGGGGCTGGCCGACGGGATGGTCTCGGGCGCTGCGCACACGACCGCACACACCATCCGCCCCGCGTTCGAGATCATCAAGACCAAGCCCGGCGTCTCGGTCGTCTCCAGCGTCTTCCTCATGGCGCTCGCCGACCGCGTGCTCGTCTACGGAGACTGCGCCGTCGTTCCGGATCCGACCGCCGAGCAGCTGGCCGACATCGCGATCTCGTCGGCCGCGACCGCGACCCAGTTCGGCATCGAGCCGCGTGTGGCCATGCTGTCGTACTCGACGGGGGAATCCGGGTCCGGCGCCGACGTCGAGAAGGTGCGAGCGGCCACCGCGCTCGTCCGCGAGCGCGCCCCGGAGCTCCCCGTGGAGGGCCCCATCCAGTACGACGCCGCAGCCGACGTCGCGGTCGCCGCGGCGAAGATGCCGGGGTCCGCGGTCGCCGGGCGGGCGACGGTGTTCGTCTTCCCCGACCTCAACACCGGCAACAACACCTACAAGGCCGTGCAGCGCTCCGCGGGTGCCGTGGCCATCGGACCGGTCCTGCAGGGGCTGAACAAGCCCATCAACGACCTGTCGCGCGGCGCTCTGGTCGACGACATCGTCAACACGATCGCGATCACCGCGATCCAGGCTCAGGGAACGGCATCCGAATGACCCCCGTCCTCGTCGTGAACAGCGGCTCGTCCTCCTTCAAGTACCAGCTGATCGACATGGACGCGGAGACCGTCCTCGCCTCGGGGCTGGTCGAGCGCATCGGCGAGGGCACCGGCCGTGCCACCCACACGGTGCCGGCCCCGGCCGGGGGCGAGGCCGCGTACACGGACGCCACCTACACCCGCGAGCAGCCGATCGCCGATCACACCGCCGGGTTCGCCGTCATGCTCGAGGCCTTCGCCCAGGACGGGCCGTCGCTCGACGACAGCCCGCCGATCGCCGTCGGCCACCGCGTCGTCCACGGCGGCGCGCGCTTCTTCGAGCCGACGCCGGTCACGCCCCTGGTCGAGATCAACATCGACGAGCTGAGCGTGCTGGCTCCGCTGCACAACCCCGCAAATCTCGCCGGCATCGCCGCGGCCAGGAAGGCGTTCCCCGACGTCCCCCACGTCGCGGTGTTCGACACGGCGTTCCACCAGAGTCTCCCCCCTGCGGCCTACACCTACGCGATCGACGCCGAGCTCGCGGCATCCCATCGCATCCGGCGTTACGGATTCCACGGCACCAGCCACAAGTTCGTCAGCGAGACCGCGGCGGCGCACGTGGGGCGCCCGCTCGATCAGCTGCGGCAGATCGTGTTCCACCTCGGCAACGGCGCGTCCGTCACCGCCGTCGACGGGGGACGCAGCGTCGAGACCTCGATGGGGCTGACCCCGCTGGAAGGCCTCGTGATGGGCACCCGCTCGGGCGACGTCGATCCGGCCGTGCTGTTCCACCTCTCGCGACGGGCGGGCATGTCGATCGACGACCTCGACACGCTGCTCAACAAGCGCAGCGGCCTGCAGGGGCTCGCGGGCGTCTCGGACATGCGCGACATCGAGGCGGGCGTCGAGCGGGGGGATGCCGCGGCCGCACTCGCGTTCGACGTCTACATCCATCGTCTGCGGGCCTATGCCGGCGCCTACCTCGCCCAGCTGGGCGGCGTGGACGTGATCTCGTTCACCGCGGGGGTCGGCGAGAACTCCGCGCGCGTGCGCGCGGCCGCCGTCGAGACCCTCGGGTTCGCCGGCGTCGAGCTGGATCCGCAGCGCAATCAGGCAAAGGAGCGGGGCGTCCGGCGCATCTCGACGGACGACTCCGGCGTGGTCGTGCTCGTGGTTCCGACCAACGAGGAGCTCGAGATCGCGCGGCAGACCCTGGCCGTCGCCCGCGCGTGATCCGCGCGCGTTCTCGACGGCCCGCCACCGCGACTACGCTTGGCTCACGGCACGCTGAGGAGCCGCCCGTTCACCCGCATTCCGTCCGACGCCGGAGGTTCCGTGTCCGCTGACGCGCTGCCCGATCTGACCACGTACGACGCCGTCCTGTTCGACCTCGACGGTGTGCTCACGCCCACCGCCGAAGTCCACATGCACGCGTGGCAGACCATGTTCCAGGAGCTCTTCGAGGACTGGAGCATCACGCCCGCGTACACCGAGCGGGACTACTTCGACTACCTCGACGGCAAGAAGCGCTACGACGGCGTGGCGAGCCTGCTGCGCTCCCGCGACGTCGAGGTGCCGTGGGGCGAGCCGAGCGACCCGCCGACCGCCGATACGGTGTGCGGGATCGGCAATCGCAAGAACGCCTTCTTCGAGCGCGTGCTGCGCGATGAGGGCATCGCCCCCTACCCGGGCTCGCTCGAACTCCTCGACCGGCTCGCGGCCGCGGGCACGCCCGTGGCCGTCGTCTCGAGCTCGAAGAACGCCGAAGAGGTCCTCGGGGTCGCCGGCATCCGCGAGCGCTTCCCGGTCGTCATGGACGGCGTGATCGCCGAGCGCGACAACCTCGCCTCCAAGCCCGCACCGGACGTTTTCGTCGAGGCGGCCCGGATGCTGGGCGTCGACCCGGCGTCCTCCGCCGCCGTCGAGGACGCCCTCAGCGGCGTCCGCTCCGCCGCCGCCGGCGGGTTCGCGCTCGTGGTGGGCGTGGACCGGGGCGTCGGCGCGCAGGTGCTCTTCGACGCCGGAGCCCATGTCGTCGTCGAAGACCTGGCAGAACTCCTCCCGGCCGTGGGAACCGGCATCCGACCCTCTGTCGACCCTGACGAACAGGCACGCGCATGATCGACCGCGATCGCTTTCCCGTCGACCCGTGGAAGCTCGTCGAGACCAGCTTCTCGATGGACGACATGGGAGTCACCGAGACCCTCTTCGCCATCGGCAACGGCTACCTCGGCCTGCGCGGCAATCACCCCGAGGGCCGGTGGGCGCACGAGCACGGGACCTTCATCAACGGGTTCCATGAGACGTTCCCGATCCGTCACGCCGAGAACGCGTACGGATTCGCCGAGACGGGCCAGACCATCGTCAACGCGCCGGACGCGAAGATCATGCGCGTCTACGTCGACGACGAGCCGCTGTCGTTCGACGTCGCCGACCTGCGCGAGTACCGGCGGGAGCTCGACATGCGCGACGGCGTGCTGCGCCGGTCGCTGCTGTGGACCACCCCGTCCGGCAAGGACGTGCGCATCGAGTTCGAGCGCATGGTCAGCTTCGAGGAGAAGCACCTCGCGATGATGCGCGTCGAGGTCACCGTCCTCAACGGGGACGCGCCCGTCGCGGTGAACTGCCAGATCATCAACCGGCAGGACGGCGAAGACGTCTACGGCGGCACGCCCAGCGCATCTCGCAAGGCCGGGTTCGACCCGCGCAAGGCGGAGAAGATCGACGGCCAGCGCGTCCTGCAGCCGCAGGAGTACTGGCAGGACGGCGCCCGCACCGCGATGTCGTATCGCGTGACCGAGTCGGGCATGACGATCGCCGTGGCCGCCGACCACGTCATCGAGACCGAGAACGAGTACAACCTGCGGCGACTCATCGAGCCGGACATCGCCAAGGACGTCTTCCGCGTCGAGGCCAAAGCCGGGGTGCCGATCACGATCACGAAGTTCGTGAGCTACCACACCTCGCGCGGCGTTCCCGCGCGGGAGCTCGTGGACCGCTGCCGGCGTACGCTCGACCGGGCCGCGGCCGAGGGTGTCGAGCTGCTGCGCGAGCGGCAGCGTGCCTGGCTCGACGGATTCTGGGAGCGCTCGGACGTCGCCATCGGCGGTCAGGACGAGCTGCAGCAGGCGACACGGTGGTGCCTGTTCCAGCTCGCACAGGCCACCGCCCGCGCCGACGGGCTCGGGGTTCCCGCCAAGGGCATGACCGGCTCGGGCTACAGCGGTCACTACTTCTGGGACACCGAGATCTACGTCCTGCCGTTCCTGGCCTACACGACCCCGCAATGGGCTCGGAACGCCCTGCGCATGCGGTACCTGATGCTCCCGGCTGCACGCCGACGCGCCTTCCAGCTGAACGAGGCGGGCGCGCTCTTCCCCTGGCGGACCATCAACGGCGAGGAGGCCTCGGCCTACTACGCCGCCGGCACCGCGCAGTACCACATCAACGCCGACGTCTCGTTCGCACTGGCCAAGTACGTCCGCGCCACCGGCGACGAGGAGTTCCTGCGCCGCGAGGGTGTCGACATCGCCGTCGAGACGGCCAGGCTGTGGACGACGCTCGGATTCTGGCGCACGGTCGATGAGGTCGAGACGACCTTCCACATCCACGGCGTCACCGGGCCCGACGAGTACACCACCGTCGTCAACGACAACCTGTTCACCAACGTCATGGCCCGCTTCAACCTCCGTTTCGCCGCGCGCACCGTCCGCGAGATGGCAGAGGTCGACGGCGAGATCTACCGCGAGATGGTGGCGCGGCTGAACCTCGAGGACGGCGAGCCCGAGGCCTGGGAGCGCGCCGCCGAGGCGATGCACATCCCGTTCAGTGAAGCCGCCGGCATCCACCCGCAGGATCACGTGTTCCTCGAGCGCGAGATCTGGGACCTCGAGAACACCCCCGACGACAAGCGTCCGCTCCTGCTGCATTTCCACCCGCTGGTGATCTACCGCTACCAGGTGCTCAAGCAGGCCGATGTCGTGCTCGCCCTGTTCCTGCAGGGGAACCACTTCTCGGACGAGGACAAGCTCGCCGACTTCGAGTACTACGACCCGCTGACCACGGGCGACTCGACCCTGTCGGCGGTCGTGCAGGCGATCCTCGCGGCCGAGGTCGGGTATCAGGACCTCGCGCTGGAGTACTTCACCGAAGCGACCTTCGTCGACCTCGCCGATCTGCACCACAACGCCGCCGATGGTGTGCACGTGGCCTCGGCGGGTGGGGTGTGGACGGCGCTGGTGTGCGGTTTCGGCGGCATGCGCGACCACTTCGGCGAACTGTCGTTCGACCCGCGTCTGCCCGCGGCGTGGCCGTCGCTGTCATTCGTCCTCCACTGGCACGGCACGCGGCTCACCGTCACGATCGAGCGCACGTCGATGACCGTGACCGCCGGCGACGGCGACCCGGTCGCGTTCAGCGTGCGCGGCAAGGGCTACATGATCGGCGGCGGCGAGCAGGTCGTGGTGCCGCTCGCCGATCAGGGGCCGGTCATTCCGGGGCGCCCGTCGCTGCGTCAATTCGCGGACGTGCGTCGCGAAGACGGCTCGCACCTGTCGGCGTCCGTTCCCGCCGTCACCACGTCGATCCCGGTGATCTCGATGTCGGAGGTCGAGCACGGATCCGACACCTGAGCGGGCGCGTGCGGCCGTCCACACCTCTCGTCGCGATGTCGCGGGCACGCCGTAGGCTGGGGGAGTGACCACCGCTCTGTATCGCCGCTACCGTCCCGAGGCGTTCGGCGAGATGATCGGGCAGGCTCAGGTGACCGAGCCCCTCATGACCGCACTGCGCGGCGACCGCGTGGGTCATGCCTACCTGTTCTCGGGTCCGCGCGGATGCGGCAAGACGACGTCGGCGCGGATCCTCGCGCGCTGTCTCAACTGCGCCCAGGGGCCCACCGACACCCCGTGCGGCGAGTGCGACAGCTGCGTCGAACTCGGTCGCGGCGGGGGAGGATCCCTCGACGTGGTCGAGATCGACGCCGCCAGCCACAACGGCGTCGACGACGCCCGAGACCTTCGCGAGCGCGCGGTGTTCGCGCCCGCGCGCGACCGCTTCAAGATCTTCATCCTCGACGAGGCGCACATGGTGACCCCGCAGGGCTTCAACGCCCTGCTGAAGCTGGTGGAAGAGCCTCCCGACCATGTGAAGTTCATCTTCGCCACGACCGAACCCGAGAAGGTCATCGGCACCATCCGGTCGCGGACGCACCACTACCCGTTCCGTCTGGTTCCGCCCGCAGCGATGCTCGAGTACGTGCAGGAGCTGTGCGCGTCCGAGAAGGTCACCGTCGAGGCGGGGGTCCTGCCGCTCGTCGTGCGCGCGGGCGGCGGATCGCCGCGAGACACCCTGTCGCTGCTCGACCAGCTGATCGCGGGCTCCGAGATGACGGACGCCGGTGTGATCGTCGGCTACGAGCGAGCGGTCTCGCTGCTCGGCTACACCCACGCCGAACTCCTCGACGAGGTCGTCGACGCGTTCGCCTCGGCCGACCCCGCCGCGGCCTTCAGTGCCGTCGACCGGGTCGTGCAGACCGGGCAGGATCCGCGCCGTTTCGTGGACGATCTGCTGGAGCGCCTGCGCGATCTGATCGTCGTCGCCGCCACAGGGCAGGGTGCGTCCGCCGTGCTGCGCGGCGTCTCGGCGGAAGACCTGGCGACCATGCAGCGCCAGGCCGACGCGTTCGGCGCCACCCGCCTGTCGCGGACCGCCGACATCGTCATCGCCGCACTCGACGAGATGAGCGGAGCGACGTCCCCCCGCCTGCAGCTCGAACTCATGATCGCTCGCGTGCTCGCGCACGCCCCGGCCGCCCAGGGGGGCGCTGCTCCCGCAGCCGCGCCGGCTCCCGCTGCTGCGGCAGCCGCGCCGGCTCCTGCGGCCGCGCCGCCCGTCTCCACCCCGTCGGCGCCCGCATCGGCGGCGCCCGCCTCCACCCCGCCGGCTGTCTCGACGCCCGCCGCGGGACCTGCCCCGCAGGCACCGGTCTCGGCGGCGCCCTCTCCGCAGGTGAGTGCGGCGCCCGCGTCACCGGAACCGCCTGCTGTCGCGGTGCCGGATGCGCCCGCGCCCGCGCCGGCGCCGAGCGGCCCCGTCACCGTGCAGCGCATGCGCGACGCGTGGCCCGAAGTGCTGGCCCGGCTCGAAGACATCAGCCGCACCTCCTGGCTCATAGCGACCGGTGCGCGCGTCGCCGACTTCGACGCCGACGTCCTCACCCTCTCGTTCCAGAGCCAGAAGGACGTCGCCACCTTCAAGCAGCGCTCGGCGGGGTCGGGTCCGAGCGAGGATCTTCGCACGGCGATCCTGGCCGTGCTCGGCATCCGGGTCAAGTACCTCGCCAAGCACGAAGGCGAGGGCTCCTCCGACGGCGGCGGGGACCCGGGCGGCTCCGGAGGACCCGGCGGTCCTCCCGACAGCCCGCAGGCCCCGGTTCCCCCCGGCGACGGCCGTGGTGCGTCATCGCCTCCGGGAGAAACCGTGACGGCGGGGACGTCCGCCCCGGCTCGTTCGTCGGCCTCGACGCGGCCCTCCACTCGCGCACAGCAGACGGCGCCGGCGTCGACCGAGCCGGTCACCGACTGGGCGGTCGCTCCCATCCCCGGCGGCAACGGAGTGGCGCAGTTCGCCGTCGACGACGAGCCCGAGGATGCCGCGCCGACCGCGCGCGCGCAGGTGGCCACCCTGGCCCCGGCACGCGACGGCGTGGTGCTCGCGCCGACCGACGTCGAGAACTCGCACGTCGCCGATCCGCAGGACGACGAGGACGAGCCCGCGCCCGAGGTGCCCGCGGACGATGTCCCCGTTCCACCCGTGGTGGCGCCGCGCCTTCCGCAGACCACCACCCGCGATGACGGGGTCCAGCGCTACGGCGAAGCGGTGGTCCGGCAGGTGCTCGGTGCGCGCTTCGTACGCGAAGAGCCCTACGAGGCACCCACGAGGTTCAACTAGGCCATGTACGACGGCATCGTCCAAGACCTGATCGACGAGTTCGGACGCCTTCCCGGCATCGGACCCAAGTCGGCCCAGCGCATCACGTTCCACATCCTGCAGACCCCGAACTTCGACGTGTCGCACCTCGCGGAGCTGCTGCGCGACGTGCGCGACAAGGTGCGCTTCTGCGACATCTGCGGCAACGTCAGCGAGCAGGAGCGCTGCGGCATCTGCCGCGACCCGCGTCGCAATCCCGCGCTCATCTGCGTCGTGGAAGACGCCAAGGACGTCGCGGCGATCGAGCGGACGCGCGAGTTCCGCGGCCTGTACCACGTGCTCGGGGGAGCGATCAGTCCGATCGCGGGCGTCGGCCCCGACGACCTGCGCATCACCCAGCTGATGCAGCGACTGGCCGACGGCACCGTGCAGGAGGTCATCATCGCCACCAACCCCAACCTCGAAGGCGAGGCGACGGCGACATATCTCAGCCGTCTGCTGCACACTCTCGAGATCGCCGTCACGCGCCTCGCCTCCGGACTGCCGGTGGGCGGCGACCTGGAGTACGCCGACGAGGTCACCCTCGGCCGCGCCTTCGAGGGTCGCCGGTCGGTCTGAGCGGGGGAGATCGCGTCTCGTCAGCGGCGGACGCGCGCTCGCGTTCGCACCACCGTGCCGAGAGTGGAGCGCACCGGCTGCCCGAGGTAGATGCCCAGTGACGCCCCCACGGCGAGGCTGATGCCGATGATGGCGGCGCTGACGAGCGTGCCGAATCCGTCCAGCAGCACTGCGGGGGAGCCGTCGGCGGCCACGACGCTGAGCAGCCCGCGGAAGACGGCGGCACCGGGCACCATGGGCAGGATGGCGGCGATGGTGATGGCCACCGACGGCACGTGCAGGCGGTGGGCGAGGACGATCCCCACGAAGCTCCCGAGCAGCGCGCCGGCGCCGCTGGCCGCGGCGACATCGAAGCCGACAGCCGTGGTCGCCAGGTACCCGACCCAGGCGACGAGGCTGAGCGTCGCGCTCACCGCGACGATGCGACCGCCGGCGCCGTTGAACACGGCCACCGAGATCGCGATCAGCACGGCGCCGAGCAGTTGCAGCGGTACCGGGCCGAACGGGAGCGCGTCGTCGGGCGGATCCATCCCCACCCCCAGCACCCGGGCCGTCTCGAGGCCCGCGAGGATGCCGAGGACGACACCCAGCGTGTGCGTCATCAGCTCGAGGATCCGACCCGTCGCCGTCAGGGCGAACCCGTCGATCGCGTCCTGTGCGGCCCCGACGACCGTCAGCCCGGCGAGCATGAGCACGATGCCCGACGCGACGATGAGCGACGGCCGCAGCCCCTGCGCCGACTCCCACCCCGTGGCGGCCAGCAGCGGTGACGCCGCGGCCACCATGGTGAGCACGAACGCGCCGGCGATCTGGCTGAAGAAGTACGGCACCCGGGCACGGCCCAGCCCGAACTGCGTGAGTGCGGCGCCACCCGCCCCGAGGAAGGCGAGCAGGATGACCAGCCACGTGCCGCCGTACATGACCGCGACTCCGACGGCCAGCAGCGCCTGGGCACAGATGACCACGAGCGGCCGGTACCGGAACGGTCGGCGGCGGATCTCACGGTAGCGCTCGACCGCCTCGCCGAGCTCCATCCCGGCACCCACCTCGGCGACCAGCGCCTGGATCCGCTGCAGCTTGTCATGGTCGGGGACCGAGCCGCGCACGACCCGCATGAGGGTGATCGGACGTGCCGCACCGCTGTGGTGATGCGCCGCCGTGATGGAGTTGTAAGTGACGTCCACGTGCACCGGGTCCAGGCCGTAGGCCCCGGCGACCCGAACGATCGTGAGGGTCACCTCGCTCGCCGATGCGCCGGTGACCAGCATCGTCTCGCCGATGCGCACCGCGAGATCCAGGATGCGGGTGGCCAGTGCGTCGTCGACGACGAGCAGCGCTCGTGTCTCGTCGCCGGGCGAGCCCACCTGCACGAGACTCCCGAGCGAACCGAGGAGTCTTCGTCGGCGGGGTCCCATCATCCGATCGTAGCCACGGCCGGTGGCCGGTCGGGATCGACGCGGGCTCGGCCTGCCGTCCCGGGGCGTCACATGGCCGGCCCCGCATGACCGCATCCGTAAGATGTACCGATGGGTGCGGCATCCGGTCGCCCGCCCGTCACCACACGCGTGCCCGCCCGGGCACTTCGGGAGTCTCATCGTGGCGCTGATCGTCCAGAAATACGGCGGGTCGTCCGTCGCCGACGCAGAGAGCATCAAGCGCGTCGCCAAGCGGATCGTCGACACCCGCCGCGCCGGCCATGACGTCGTCGTGGCCGTCAGCGCGATGGGTGACACCACGGACGAGCTGCTCGACCTCGCCGGTCAGGTCGCGCCGATCCCCGCACCGCGCGAACTCGACATGCTCCTCTCCAGCGGAGAGCGCATCTCGATGGCGCTGCTCGCGATGGCCATCCACTCCATGGGCTTCGAGGCCCGGTCCTTCACCGGCAGCCAGGCGGGCATGATCACCACCGCCGACCACGGCTCCGCCCGCATCGTCGATGTGACCCCGATCCGTCTGCGCGAGGCGCTCGACGAGGGCGCGATCGTGATCGTCGCCGGTTTCCAGGGCTTCAACCGCGACACCCGCGACATCACCACGCTCGGGCGCGGCGGTTCCGACACCACCGCGGTCGCGCTGGCGGCAGCGCTCCAGGCCGACGTGTGCGAGATCTACAGCGACGTCGACGGCATCTTCACCGCCGACCCGCGCGTCGTCCCCAAGGCGCGAAAGCTCTCCGTCGTCGGCTCGGAAGAGATGCTCGAGCTCGCCGCGAACGGCGCGAAGGTGCTCTACATCCGCGCGGTGGAGTACGCCCGGCGTCATGGCGTGCTGATCCATGCGCGCTCCACGTTCAGCTCGGGCGAGGGCACTTGGGTGCTCGGACCCGGACAGACCCGTCCCAACGGTGAGGAAGAAGAGATGGAAGAGCCGATCGTCGCGGGCGTCGCGACCGACCTTGGCCAGGCCAAGATCACCATCATCGGGGTGCCCGATGTGCCCGGCAAGGCCGCCGAGATCTTCAAGATCGTCGCGAAGTCCGGCGCGAACGTCGACATGATCGTGCAGAACGTCTCGGCGGCGGCCACCGGCCGCACCGACATCTCGTTCACCCTCCCCAAGGGCGACGCGGCGATCGCGCTGAAGGCGCTCAGCGCCGACCAGTCCGAAATCGGCTTCGACAACCTGGTTCACGACGACCAGGTCGGCAAGCTCTCGGTCGTGGGCGCCGGCATGCGCACCCACTCGGGTGTCTCGGCGACGCTCTTCGAGGCGCTCAGCATCGCCGGCATCAACATCGAGATGATCTCGACGTCGGAGATCCGCATCTCGGTCGTCGTCCGCGGTGACGACCTCGCCGAGGCCGCACGCGTCGTTCACACCGCTTACGGGCTCGACGGCGACATCGACGCCACCGTGTACGCCGGCACCGGCCGCTGAGCCGCCACCACCCCAGCCTCACACCGCTTCCCCACCCCGAACCGAGGAAAAGCATCATGACCCGCATCTCCGACTCAGGACTCTCCGTCGCCGTCGTCGGCGCCACCGGCCAGGTGGGGACCGTCATGCGCGAGATCCTCGCGGAGCGCGGGTTCCCGATCCGCGAGCTGCGGCTGTTCGCGACCGCGCGCTCTGCCGGCACCTCCGTCGAGTTCGCCGGGCAGTCGATCCTCGTCGAGGACATCGCCACCGCCGACCCGACCGGGATCGACATCGCGCTCTTCTCGGCGGGTGCGACCGGCTCCCGGGCGCACGCCCCCCGCTTCGCCGAGGCCGGCGCCGTGGTCATCGACAACTCCAGCGCGTGGCGCATGGACCCCGAGGTGCCGCTGGTCGTGGCCGAGGTCAACCCTCACGCGACCGAGAACCCGCCCAAGGGCATCATCGCCAACCCCAACTGCACCACCATGGCCGCCATGCCCGTGCTGAAGGTCCTCGACGCCGAGGCCGGCCTCGAGCGGCTGATCGTCTCGACCTATCAGGCGGTGTCGGGCTCCGGCCTCGCCGGCGCTCAGGAGCTCCTCGGCCAGGTCGAGCAGGTTCTCGCCGAAGGCGACACGCTCCGGCTCGTGCACGACGGATCGGCCGTCCCCTTCCCGGCGCCCCAGAAGTACGTGGCGCCCATCGCGTTCGACGTCATCCCGCTCGCCGGTTCGATCGTCGAGGACGGCCTCAACGAGACGGACGAGGAGAAGAAGCTGCGCAACGAGTCGCGGAAGATCCTCGAGCTCCCTGATCTCCGCGTCGCAGGCACCTGTGTGCGCGTGCCGGTCTTCACCGGTCACTCGCTCTCGATCAACGCCGAGTTCGCCCGCGAGATCACGCCCGACCGCGCGCGCGAGATCCTCGCCGAGGCACCCGGAGTGAGCCTGGCCGAGGTTCCGACCCCGCTGCACGCGGCAGGCAAGGATCCGAGCTTCGTGGGCCGCATCCGCGCCGACCAGTCCGCGCCCGAGGGCAAGGGGCTCGTGCTGTTCATCAGCAACGACAATCTGCGCAAGGGCGCCGCGCTCAACGCCGTGCAGATCGCTGAGATCGTGGCCGCGCGAAAGGGCGCCGTCGCCGCCATCTAGGATGGGTGGGTGACAGAACCCGTCGACGTCGTACTCATCGGTGGCGGCATCATGAGCGCCACCCTGGGTACCCTCATCAGTGAACTTCAGCCCGACTGGAAGATCGTCGTCTACGAACGACTGAGCGACGTCGCACTCGAGAGTTCCAACGCGTGGAACAACGCCGGCACCGGTCACGCCGCCCTGTGCGAGCTGAACTACATGCCCGAGGGCAAGGACGGATCGGTCGATCCCGCGAAGGCGATCTCGATCAACGAGCAGTTCCAGCAGAGCCGCCAGCTCTGGTCGTCGCTCGTCGCCGAAGGCGTCCTCGACGCCCCTTCGACCTTCATCAACTCCACGCCGCACATGACATTCGTGCGCGGGGAGAAGGACGTCGCCTACCTCAAGAAGCGCTACGAGGCGCTCAAGAAAGAGCCTCTGTTCGCGGGGATCGAGTACAGCGAGGACTCGCGGGTCATCCACCAGTGGGCCCCGCTGCTGATGAAGAAGCGCCGGAAGGCGGATGAGCCGTTCGCGGCCACACGCGTGCCCGCCGGCACCGACGTCGACTTCGGGGCTCTCACGCGGCAGCTGTTCGCGCACCTCGAGGCCAAGGGCGCCGAGGTCATCACCAACCGCGAGGTGAAGCGCCTCAAGAAGCGCTCCGACGGCACGTGGGAGGTGCGCTGGCGCGACTCGATCGGCCGCACTCCCGGCAGCATCCGCGCGCGCTTCGTGTTCGTGGGCGCCGGCGGGTGGGCCATCAAGCTGCTGCAGCGCTCCGGCATCCCCGAGATCGACGGTTACGGGGTGTTCCCGATCGGCGGACAGTGGCTGAAGACCTCCAACCCGGCCATCGTCGCGCAGCACAAGGCGAAGGTCTACTCGCAGGCGTCGGTGGGTGCGCCGCCGATGTCGGTGCCGCACCTGGACACCCGGGTGGTCGACGGCGAGGCTTCGCTGCTGTTCGGACCGTTCGCGACGTTCAGTCCGAAGTTCCTCAAGAACGGCTCGATGCTCGACATCGTCGCCCAGGTGCGCCCGGGCAACCTGTGGCCCATGATCAAGGTGGCCATCGACAACCCGGGTCTCATCAAGTACCTCGTGGGCGAACTGCTAAAGGGGCACAAGCAGAAGGTCGACAGTCTCCGCACCTTCATGCCGACGGCCAAGGACGAGGACTGGGAGCTCCTCAACGCCGGCCAGCGCGCTCAGGTGATGAAGAAGGACCCCGACAAGGGCGGCGTGCTGCAGTTCGGCACCGAGGTCGTCACGAGCGCCGATGGGACGATCGCCGGCCTGCTGGGCGCATCGCCCGGCGCGTCGACGGCGGTGTCGATCATGCTCGGTCTGCTCAAGACGTGCTTCCCCGACCGCGTCCAGGAGTGGGAGCCGCGCCTGCGTGAGCTGATCCCCAGCTACGGCGACACGCTCAACCCGCGACCGGATGCCGCGCAGCAGGCCCTCTTCAAAACGGCCGAGAGGCTCGAACTGACCGCGTGAATCGTGCGGGTGCGCGGCTTCCGTAGACTCCTCGGGTGGCCAAACTGTACTTCCGCTACGGGGCGATGAACTCCGGCAAGTCGACCTCCCTGCTGCAGGCTGCGTACAACTACGAGGAGCGTGGGCAGCACGTCCTGCTGGCCAAGCCCGAGATCGACACCAAGGGCGCGGATCAGATCGACAGCCGCCTCGGCGTCAAGCGCAAGGTGGACTTCCTGATCGGTCCGGACGACGACCTGCGCGCCCTTTTCGCCGAGCACCGCGCCCGCGTGCGCGAGCACGCCGAGGAGGCGCTCATCCCCGAGTCGTCGGCGACCGGCGCCGCTCCCGACGTCGCATGCTTCCTCCTCGACGAGGCGCAGTTCCTCACACCGGCGCAGGTCGACGATCTGCTGCGCATCGTCGTGCTCGACGGCATTCCGGTTCTGGCATACGGCATCCGCACCGACTTCCAGACGCAGGCGTTCCCCGGCTCGCGCCGCCTGCTCGAGCTCGCGCACAGCCTCGAGGAACTGAAGACGATCTGCCGCTGCGGCGCCAAGGCGCTCTTCAACGCCCGGCTGGTGGGAGGGCGGTTCGTCTTCGACGGCGATCAGGTGGCGATCGACGAGCTCTCCAGCGATCGGGTCACATACGAGTCGATGTGCGCCGACTGCTATCTGAGGGAGTCCCGCGGCGCCCTGGGCTGACTCATCCTTGCATGGTCAGACCACATCTGGTAAATGTGGTCTGACCATCAGGGAGAGCAATGACCGCATCCACTCCGACGCCACGTGCGTGGCGCACGGTGCTCGAGAAGATCGAAGGTGACCTTCTCGAGGGCCGACTCGCGCCCGGCGACCGCCTGCCCGGCGAGCGTGACCTGTCGAGCGCGCTCGGCGTCGGGCGCTCGAGCGTCCGCGAGGCGCTGCGCGTGCTCGAGGTCATGGGTCTCATCCGCACGTCCACCGGTTCGGGCCCCAACGCCGGGGCGATCATCATCGCCACGCCTCGTGGCGGGATGTCCGCCCTCCTCAGGCTGCAGGTCGCCGCGCAGGGCTTCCCCATCGACGACGTCGTCGCGACCCGCCTCGTCCTCGAAGCCGCCGTCGTCGAGGCACTGGCCGCAGATCCGGACCGGGATGTGGAGCAGACCCGCGCGATCATCACGGCGATGGAGGCGGACGACCTCACCGCCGACGAATTCCTCGCCCTCGACGCGCAGCTTCATCTCTCGCTCGCGGACGCGTCGGGCAACGTCGTCATCGCCGCAATGATGGCCGGCCTGCGCAGCGCGATCGAGTCCTACGTCCGCACCGGCGCGGAGCGCATCCCCGACTGGGACGCCACGGCCTCCCGGCTGCGCGACGAGCATCGCGCGATCCTCGCTGCGGTGGATGCAGGGGATGCCGCCCGCGCGGCGTCCCTGGTCACCGCCCACATCACCGGCTACTACGCACACGCGGGCCTGTCCCGCGCGCACTCCTGACGAAAGGCATCCGATGGTCACCCGCCAGCTTCCCAATCCCTCCGAGCTTCTCGAGCTGATGCAGTTCAAGAAGCCCGAGCTCAACGGCAGGAAGCGTCGCCTGGACGCCGCCCTGACGGTCTCGGACCTGCGCGCGATCGCGAAGCGCCGCACCCCCAAGGCCGCCTTCGACTACACCGACGGCGCCGCCGAGGCGGAGCTGTCGCTGGCGCGCGCGCGACAGGCCTTCGAAGACATCGAGTTCCACCCGGGCATCCTCAAGCCCGCGCCGTCGGTGGACACGTCGATCGAGATCCTCGGCGGCCCCTCAGCGCTGCCGTTCGGCATCGCGCCGACCGGGTTCACGCGTCTCATGCAGACCGAGGGCGAGAGCGCGGGGGCCTCGGCCGCCGGCGCCGCCGGCATCCCGTTCACGCTGTCGACCCTCGGCACCACGTCGATCGAGGACGTCAAGGCCGCGAACCCGAACGGCCGCAACTGGTTCCAGCTGTACGTCATGCGCGACCGTGACATCTCGTACGGCCTGGCCACGCGTGCGGCGGAGGCGGGATTCGACACCCTCATGTTCACCGTCGACACGCCGGTCGCGGGTGCGAGACTGCGTGACAAGCGCAACGGGTTCGCCATCCCTCCCCAGCTGACGATCGGCACCATCATCAACGCGATCCCGCGCCCCTGGTGGTGGATCGACTTCCTGACGACCCCGAAGCTCGAGTTCGCGTCGCTGTCGACCACCGGCGGCACGGTGGGGGAGCTCCTCAACTCGGCGATGGACCCGACGATCAGCTACGAGGACCTCGAGATCATCCGCGGCATCTGGCCCGGCAAGATCGTCGTCAAGGGCGTGCAGAACGTCGAGGACTCCGTCAAGCTCGTCGACCTGGGCGTGGACGGCATCGTGCTGTCCAACCACGGCGGCCGTCAGCTCGACCGCGCTCCGATCCCGTTCCACCTGCTGCCGCAGGTCGTCCGCGAGGTCGGCAAGGACGCCACGGTCATGATCGACACCGGCATCATGAACGGCGCGGACATCGTCGCCTCGGTGGCCCTCGGTGCGAAGTTCACGCTCGTCGGTCGCGCCTACCTGTACGGACTCATGGCCGGCGGCCGCGAGGGCGTGGACCGCATGATCGAGATCCTCCGCACCGAGATCGAGCGCACGATGAAGCTGCTCGGCGTGTCGACGCTGGCGGAGCTCGAGCCCAAGCACGTCACGCAGCTGCAGCGTCTCGTGCCGGTCGCCCAGCCGTCCGCCCGTCGCGCTCCGGCTCGCAGCAAGACAGCGCCCGCCGCGGCATCCGTCAAACGATGAGCGTCACCCCGCTGCCCGTCTGCGAGGATCAGCGGGCGGGCAGTGAGGGGATGAGGGCCTCGAGGAAGACGGCGGTGTCCTCCCAGCCGTCCACCGCCTGGCACGCCACGCCCATCGCGAGAACGGGGTAGTCGTTGCCGTCCGGGTCGAGGCGGTCTCCGACGAACAGCATGTCATCGAGAGGGATGCCGGTCTGCTCTGACAGCCGGCCCATGCCGTAGGCCTTGTCGATGCCCCGGTGGGTGATGTCCACGGACGTCGAGCCGCCGGAGCGGACCTCGAGATCGGGAAGACGTGCGGCCACAGCGGCACGCAGCTCGTTCTTCTTCGAGCCCGAGGGATCCCACGCGGTCTTCGCCTGCAGCGGGGCCCGCTGGCCGAGGGCGGAGAAGGTGATCTGCGATCCGCGGTCCTCGAGGATGTCTCCCCACGTCTCGGACTCCCAGTAGCCGAGGCGCCGCGCCTCTTGCTCGACGGCGGCGAGAGCGCGCGACTTCTGGTCGTCGGTGAGGGAGTGGGCGTACACGGTGCGGATGCCGTCGGCCGAGATCCGGTAGTACTGGGTGCCGCAGGTGGGCAGGAGGTGCACCCGCTCGAGGACTGCCGGATCCGTCTCGGGCAGACGGTCCACGACCTGCGCGGTGAACTGGGCGAGCTGGCCACCGGAGATGATCGCCACCTCGACCCGCTGCGCCAGACCGATCAGCAGATCCCCGATGCGCGGGTCGATCGCGCTCTTGGAAGGCGCGAGCGTGTCATCCAGGTCGAAGGCGACGAGACGGGGCGGGGTGGTGGCGTTCACGGTCTCCCTCACGCGTGCGGTCCGGATGCGCGAGAGGCTCCGCCTTGCGGCGGAGCCTCTCTGCTGTCGGGGTGACAGGATTTGAACCTGCGGCCTCTTCGTCCCGAACGAAGCGCGCTACCAAGCTGCGCCACACCCCGCGGGCAACTCGACGAGTCTACCCGATGGGAGTGGATGCTTCGAACCGACCGCGGCGCAGGGCGAGGAGCGCGCCCCCTGTCGTCATGAGGCCGATGGCCCATCCGGCGGCCGGTCGCACCGACTCCGTGTCGACGCCGGTGGCGGCGAGTTCGGGCTCACGAGGGGGCGCGGCGGACGGTGCTTCGACGTCCTCCTGAGGCGTCGGCGGCGCCTCGGGCGACGGCTGCGGCGTCGGCTCCGGTTCGGCGGGCGGCGGTGCGGCCACGTGGACGATCTGCGAGGGTGTGCCGAAGGCCTCCACCCATGTGTAGTCCGCAGGAAGGTGCGCGGCGACCTCGGCGAGCTGATCTTCGCGGCGGATCGTCCAGACCGCCGTGTAGAAGCCGGGCTCCTCGAGTGCCCAGGCCGAGGTGACCCGCACGGTGTCGGCGTTCTCGATGGTGGCACCCAGCGAGCCGACGGCGCGGGCGCCGTCCGGGATCCCCTCCTCGACCAGCGTCGGCTCGGCGTCGGTGCGGTAGACCACCGCCGTGGCCGTCACCGGTATCGGGGCGCCGTCGTCGTCCCGCGGCCAGTGGGCGAGGTCGCCGCCGACCACGACGTCGTCGACGAACGCGTCTCCGGGCTCGACCGATGCGAGCGCCTGGGTGGTGATGGTCGGTGCGAACAGCGGATGGCGGGGCACTTCGTCGCGTCCTTCGACGCGGAACCGCCCGGGCCCCGCAGGCCCTGCGGTGTCCTGCCCGCCTCGCGTCGTGTAATGGCGGACGGCGGCGGCGATGCCGGTCTGGAACGAACCGGCCGCCGAGACGTGGAAAGCCCGCCCGGGTGCGGGAGGCACCGCGTCTATCGGATAGGAGACGCCGGTGGCGGCATCCTTCCGCTCGCTCGTGCCGGTGTCGGAGAAGACCGCGTTCTCGAGCGCGAGGGTGCCGGTCGCGGCGGTCGCGGAGTCCACCTGGACCGACCCCCGTGCGGGGTCGTCCGGGTCGACGGCGATCGTGAGGCTGCCGGTCGGTGTCGTGGGTCCGGGCCCGATGGCCATCGCTTCCTTGTAGTACGCGACGGCCCGCTTCTGAACCGCGGCGTTGTGGTCGGGTGCGAGGGCCGAGAACGTCCAGTTGATCGCCCCGGCCAGCGAGTCGCCGCGGTAGCCGAAGTGGTGGAGGGTCTCGTCCCAGTCGGCGATGGCCTTGACCGCCCAGCCCACGGCTGCCGCCTGAACGGGGTCGGATGTCTGGCCGTAGCGCGTCACCAGCAGGTTGATGCCGGTCAGCTGCGCCGGGGTGAGCCCGCGCGCGTCCGCGCTGATGCCGTGGTCCACGCTCGGACCGGTGGGGAGGGGCTTGCCCGGAAGGATGCAGTACGTGTGGACGCCGTCGATCAGCATCGAGCCGTGCCAGCCGTGGGCGGATGTGGGTGCCCACGTGCCGAACCCGACGCCGCGCGATGCGGCCTGGGCGGGGGCGGCGGTGAGCAGGACGCCCAGCGTCGCGAGGACGGCGACGATCGTCGCGGCGATCCAGCGGCTGAGCCGGGTTGTCAGCGGGGTGCGAGCAGGGGTGGCCATCGAGTCCTCCGGGTCTGTGGAGTCTCGATCGTCGCGCGGGGAGGCGCCGTGGAAAGCCGTCCCCGTCCGAGTGGGGATGGCGGTCGGTGCGAAGCGGCTTGGGGAGGAGAGGGTGGGCGACTGCTCACCGGCGCCTCGGCGGCTGTCAGGCGCGGGGGAGGAGGTCGAGGACGGAGGCCTCGGGGCGGCAGGCGAAGCGCACCGGCGCATAGATGGAGTGACCGAGTCCTGCGCTGACGTTGAGCGGCACCGATGTGCCCCCATGGTTCCACGCGCTCAGACCCCGGGCCTGATCCAGGGGGATGTCGCAGTTGGCGACGAGGGCGCGTGCGGCGCCCGGGATCCGCACCTGACCGCCGTGGGTGTGGCCGGCGAGGATCAGGTCCGCGCCGAGGTCGACGAATTCGTCCAGCACCCGCCGGTAGGGGGCGTGGGTGACCCCGAGGCTGAGCGCGGCCGTGTGCTTCGCCCGCTGCGCCTCGAGCGGAGCGGGCAGCCGATCGAGACGGTCCCATTTGCGGTGGGCGTCGCTCACTCCGAAGACGTCGATGTCCACCCCGCCGACGTCCAGGTGCCCCACCTTGTTGTTGAGGTCGATCCAGCCCAACTCCTCGCCGAGGTACGCGTCGAGGGCGTCGGTGTCGAGGGGCTCCGGCTCGCTGACCTGGCCGGAGGGACCGGTGAAGTAGCGGAGCGGATTGCGAGGGGTGGGCGCGGTGTGATCGTTGGAGCCGTGGACGAAGACCCCGGGCACGCCGCGCAGCGGATCGAAGGCCGTGCGCAGGCCGCGGAGTCCGTCGCGGTGGCCGAGGTTGTCGCCGGTGTTCACGACGACGTCGGGCGCGAGCTCGGCGAGCTGCGCGATCCACTGCTGCTTCCGGTGCTGCCACGGCGCCATATGGGCGTCGGACACGTGGAGGATGCGCAGGGGCCGCGAGCCGGCGGGGAGGACCTCGAGCTCGTGGCGCCGCACCGTGAACAGGAAGCGTTCGATCCCCACACCCCAGACGGCCGCGCCGACGCCGACCGCCCCCACCGCGGTGATCGCGGTGAGGGCGGTGCGGGTGAGGCCTGGCGCCATCAGTCGTCGTCGCTGTTGCCGCGACCGCCGCTGTCGCCGCCACCGCAGTCGCGCTGCTGGTAATTGACGGTGATCGCGGAATTGCGGTTCACGACGCTTCCGGCGCTCGGGTTGGAGTTGGTCGCCTCGGGCTGCTTGCCGGCATCCTCGCTGGACTCGCACGAGCCTTCGCGGACATTTCCGAATCCGGCACTGCGCAGAGCGCTGACCGCGTCATCCAGACCCTGACCGGCGACATCCGGCACCTCGATGCCCTGACCGTTGGACGGACGGATGGTCACCGTCGTCCCGCCGGCCACCTGGCCGGCACCCGGGTCCTGCGAAGCCACGATGCCTTCGGCCGCCGGCGAGTCGACGGCGTCGCCGACGACGACCGTGAATCCCGCCTGCTGCAGGGTGGCGCGAGCGTCATCCACCGACTGGCCGACCACGTTCGGCAGGTCCGTGAGGACCTGACGCGTCAGCTGCGAGTCGGGGGTCGGGAAGGGACCGCCGGGGTACAGCTGGTTCGCCTTGCCCTGGATGGTCCGGGCCAGCAGGTAGCGCAGCTGCGACAGCTGCCAGCCGTTGTGCCAGTTGGTGAACATGTCGGCCTTGCCCTCGGCGTTGCCGACCCACACGGCTGTGGCGACCTTGGTGCTCGACTCGATGAGCCACGTCTGATACGTCTCGTGGGTTCCGGTCTTGCCCAGCAGCGGCGTGCCGTCGGAGGGGTTGCCGAACGCGCCCGTTCCGCCCGGGTTCATGACGCTCGACAGGGCGAAGGCTGCGGTCGCCGCGACCTTCGGGTCGAGCGCCTGCGTGCACTCGCGCTCCGGCAGGGTCCACTCGTTGCCGTCGGAGTCGGTCACCTTGTCGATGGCCTTCGGCTGGCAGTAGATGCCGTTGTTCGCGACGGTCGCATACGCACCCGCCATCGACAGGGGCGACACGTCGTTCGACCCGATGACCGAGAACTGGGTGTCCATGATGACCGGGTCGCCGTTTCCGCGCGTCACGCCCATCTTGGTCGCCGCCTTCTGGATGTCGCACAGGTCCAGCTGCTCGGCCATGGCGAAGTAGCCGGAGTTCAGAGAGTCCCTGGTGAACTGCACCGGGGTGCCGGTGTAGCCCCCCACCTTGTTGAAGTTGCCGACGATCGTGCTGTCCTGGTTCACCCAGTCGCCGTTGCACGAGTTCGTCATCCGCGGGATCTCGCGCAGCCGGCCGTCGAGCACCTCGTTGACGGAGTGGCCCTTCTCGAGCCAGTCGATGAGGGTGAACAGCTTGAAGGTCGACCCGGCGTTGAAACCGTTCGACTGACCGAACCGGCTGTCGCCGGCGTAGACGATCGACGAGTAATTGTTGTCGTCGGTGATGCTCTCGCTGAACCTGGTGTTCTGCGCGATCGCGAGGATGCGGCCCGTCTCGGCTTCGATGCTGACCGAGGACGTCCCGAACTTCGTGCCGGGGACCGAGGTGGGTGCCGTGTCGCGGACGGCCTGCTGCGCGGTCTGCTGCAGGTCCCAGTTAAGGGTGGTGTACACGTTCAGGCCGCCGCGGCGGAGCGCCTCGATGCGGTCCTCGGGCTCGGCGCCGAATGCGGGGTCGCGCTCGATCACGTACCGCACGTACTGGCAGAAGTATTCCGCCCCGGTCGCGGCCGCGCAGCCGACCTTGGGCTGGGTGATCTTCGGCTCCAGGGGAGCGTCGTAGACCGCGTCGTACTGCTCCTGCGTGATCTTGCCGTCGTCGAGCAGGCGGTCCAGCACGTACTGCTGGCGCTGCTTGGTCTGCGCGTACCCGTCGGCCTTGCCGTTGACCTCGTTGCCCGGCTGGTCGATGCGGTAGGTGTTCGGGTTCTGCACGATGCCGGCGAGGGTCGCGGCCTGCGCGAGGTTGAGGTTGGCGGCCGAGACACCGTAGTAGTAGCGGGCGGCGGCGTCGATGCCGTACGTCGTGCCGCCGAAGTTCGCGATGTTGAGGTAGCCGAGGAGGATCTCGTTCTTGGAGTACTTCTGCTCCAGGGCGATGGCATAGCGCATCTCCTGAAGCTTGCGCTGGATGCCGTCGGTGCCGTCGGAACGCGTGGCCTCGAACCAGCAGTTGAACCGCTCCTCCTCGAGCGTGGTGGTCTCGGTCGCCTTGGCCTCGGCCTCGCAGCGCTGGACGAGGATGTTCTTCACATACTGCTGGCTGATCGAGGACCCGCCCTGGGTCTCGCCGCCGCCGCGGACGTTGCTCATCACCGCACGCGTGGTGCCGATCAGGTCGACGCCTCCGTGCTGGAAGTAGCGGGGGTCTTCGCTGGAGAGGATCGAGTCGTACATCACCGGCGCGATCTCGTCGAACTCCACCGGCGACCGGTTCTGGTCGTAGAACTGCGTCAGCTCGCGCCACTCGCCCTCGCCGTCCTTGGCGTAGATGGTGGTCGGGAGCATCAGCTTGTCGATGTCGAGCACGCTCGGCAGATTGTCGAACATCGTGATCGCGCTCGACGCGGCCGCCCCCGACACGGCGATGGCGGGGGTGACGGTGGCGCTGATCAGCACGCCCGCGACGGCGCTGAGGCCCACGAGGCCGGCGAGACCGCCGAGCACACCGCTGGCCGTTCGTTTCGTTCCAGGCATAGGCTTGATCGTAAGGGAGATACCTGGGCGATCCCTTGACAGCCGCGCGTCGACGCGGTGCATTCCCAGCCACGCAACGCCCGCGATCCGCCAATCCGAGGAGCCTCGATGACGACGTGGGAGTACCTCACCACGCCCCTGCTGATCCACAACACCGCTGCGATCCTCAACAACTGGGGCAAGCAGGGGTGGGAGCTCGTGCAGGTGGTGCCCGGACCCGAGGGCGGCCTGGTGGCCTACTTCAAGCGCCCCACCGGCGGTGGCGCGGCCAACGCCGGCCTCAGCGCCGCAGCCGAGGCCTCCCGCCAGTTCGAAGGGAGCTGACGTGACGATCTCGCAGCGTCTGGCCGAGCTCGGCATCGCCCTCCCCGAGGTCGTCCCGCCGGTGGCGGCGTACATCCCCGCGAAGGCTCACGGCGACCTCGTCTACACCTCCGGACAGCTGCCGATGGTCCAGGGTGCGCTCCCGGCCACGGGAAAGGTCGGGGAAGGCGACGGTCTCGTCCCGGCATCCGACGCGAAGGACTACGCGCGGCAGTGCGCGCTCAACGCCGTCGCCGCGGCGGCCGCCGCGGTGGGCGGCGTCGACCGGCTCACCGGTGTGCTGAAGGTCGTCGGCTTCGTCTCATCCGTACCGGACTTCACCGGCCAGCCGGGCGTCATCAACGGCGCGAGCGATGTGCTCGGCGAGATCTTCGGGGATGCCGGACGTCACGCCCGCTCGGCGGTCGGCGTGCCCGTGCTTCCCCTCGACAGTCCTGTCGAGGTCGAGGTCGTGTTCACCGTCGCCTGAGCAGCGGCATCCGCTCTTTCTCGGTCGTCACCTGACCTGCGCTGAGATCACGCTCATGACCGCCGTGTCGGCGAGCGTCGTCGTGTCGCCGACCTCGCGGCCTTCGGCCACGTCCCTCAGCAGGCGCCGCATGATCTTCCCGGAACGGGTCTTCGGCAGCTCACCCACGATGTAGATGTCGCGCGGCCGCGCGATCGGGCCGATCTGCTCTGCCACCCACGACCGCAGCGACTGCGCCAGTCCCTCGGCGGAGTGCGCCTGCAGATAGCTCTGCTTGACGATGACGAAGGCGACGACCGCCTGACCGGTGGTCTCATCGGATGCGCCGACGACGGCCGCCTCGGCGACGGCCTCGTTGCCGACCAGAGCCGACTCGATCTCGGTGGTCGAGAGGCGGTGCCCCGACACGTTCATGACGTCGTCGACGCGACCCATGAGCCACACGTCGCCGTCGTCGTCGAGCCGCGCGCCGTCTCCGGCGAAGTAGAAGCCCTGCCTGCGGAACTTGTCCCAATACGTCTCGACGAAGCGCTCGGGGTCGCCCCAGATCCCGCGCAGCATGCTCGGCCAGGGATCTGTCACCACGAGCAGACCGCCGTTGCCGTTGCCGACGTGCGCACCGTCCTCGTCGACGACGTCGACGCTGATGCCGGGAAGGGCGACCTGTGCCGATCCCGGCTTGGTCTCGGTGACTCCCGGCAGTGCCGAGATCATGATGGCCCCGGTCTCGGTCTGCCACCAGGTGTCCACGATCGGGGCCCTCTTCGCTCCGATGACCTTGCGGTACCACATCCATGCCTCGGGATTGATGGGCTCGCCCACCGATCCGAGCAGACGGATGCTGGACAGGTCGAACTGCGCCGGAACCTGCCGGCCGATCTTCATGAACGAGCGGATCGCGGTGGGCGCGGTGTAGAAGATGCTCACGCCGTACTTCTGGATGATCTCCCACCACCGCCCCGGGTGCGGGGTGTCGGGTGTGCCTTCGTAGAGGACCTGGGTCGCGCCGTTGGCCAGCGGGCCGTACGTGACGTACGAGTGTCCGGTGATCCAGCCGATGTCGGCCGTGCACCAGAACACGTCCGTCTCGGGGTGGAGGTCGTGGACGACCTTGTTGGTGAAGGTCGCCTGGGTGAGGTAGCCGCCGGAGGTGTGGAGGATGCCCTTGGGCTTTCCGGTCGTCCCCGAGGTGTAGAGGATGAAGAGCGGGTTCTCGGCGGGGAAGGCGCGGGCGACGTGATCGGCGGGCGCTGCGGGCACGACGTCGTGCCACCACAGGTCGCGACCCTCGGTCCAGTGGACGTCGTTGCCGCCGCGCTTGACCACGATCACGTGCTCGACGCTCTCCTGGGGGCCGGATCCGTTGCGGTCGGCCAGAGCGAGGTCGACGGCGGGCTTGAGTGGTGACACCTTCCCTTTGCGGTAGCCGCCGTCGGCGGTGATCACCAGCCGCGCGCCGGCGTCGTCGATCCGTGCGCGAAGCGAGTCCGCCGAGAACCCGCCGAAGACGACGGAGTGGATCGCGCCGACCCTGGCGACGGCCAGCATCGCCGCCACGGCCTCGGGGATCATCGGCATGTAGATCGCGACGCGGTCGCCCTGTCCGATCCCCAGGTCGCCCAGCACGTTCGCCAGGCGCTTGACCTCATCGGTCAGCTCGGCGTAGGTCACCCGCCGGTCATCGCCCGGCTCGCCCTCCCACAGCAGGGCCACGCGATCCCCGTTGCCCGCCTCGACGTGACGGTCGAGGCAGTTGTAGGCCACGTTGAGCTCGCCGTCGGCGAACCACTCGGCGAACGGCGGGTTCGACCAGTCCAGCACCTTGGTGAACGGCGTCTCCCAGTGCAGCAGTTCACGGGCCTGCTCGGCCCAGAACCCCTCGCGGTCCGTCTTGGCGCGGTCGTACAGATCGGCGTCGGCGACAGCGGCCGTGGCGAACTGCTCCTCGGGCGCGAAGCGCCGCGTCTCGTTCAGAAGGTGGTCGATCTGGCTGCTCATGCGGCGCGCTCCTTTGCGGGCAGACGGTGGATGCCGATCGTCGGCGAGTCTGACATGGACGTTACCCACGCCCGTGCAGGCGCACTACCTCCGATAGTGGGGAGCGGCCGCTGCGCCGCCAACGACGTCGGACGGACGGATCCGAGCGGGACACGAGCGATATATCGCGGGGAACACGGTCTCCCGTTTGTCGGGCAGGGACTTGTCGAATATGCTCTGCTCGGCCGAACATTCGATTCTGGCATTGCGGCACCCGAGTCACCCCCCGAAGTGCGGTGCCGCTTGTGGCGGCATCCCATTCCCCCCATGGGATGCCGCCATTCTCTTGGGCGAGCTCGACTGGCCGGGCATCCGCTCCTCCCCAGGCCGCCTCGGCGACGACCTCTCCACCGGCGCCGTCCGCCCGCGCCGGGGCGCGGGACCGCGCTCGTACTGTCGTGACATGTCGTCGCCGTTCGTCGCCCAGCCGCGCACTCCCGTGGTCCGGCCGCGCCTGCCCATCACGGGGGAGGAGCCCCCGTTCGCGCCGGCGCCGACTCCGCGCGAGGGCGAGGGATCGAAAGTGCCCGGGCGTCCGGGAGCGCCGCCGCGGTGGGTCCCCACGCCCGCGGTGCGCGCGACGCGGGAGGACCCGTCGGCGACCCTGTCGCCCGCGGCGGAGTCCACCACAGAGGTGCCCCGCGGAGAGGTGTCCAGAAGGGAGGCGTCACGAACCACCGGTTCGCGAGCAGCTGGTTCGCGAGCAGAGGTGCCGCCGCCCCGGCATCCCGTCCTCGCGCCCTTCTCCGCGCTGCTGGATGATCCCGAGGTGTCGGACCTGTTCGTCAACGGATCGGCGGGATTGTTCGCGGATCGCGGCGGGGGCCCGGAGCCCGTGGCGACCTGGCGGGCCGCCGAGGAGGAGGTGCGCGATCTCGCCGTCGCACTCATCGGCCTCGGCGGACGCCACATCGACGATGCGACGCCGTGCGTCGACGTGCGCCTGGACGGGGGCCTGCGGGTTCACGCGGTGCTCCCGCCCGTCTCGACGGAGGGCACCGTGATCTCGATCCGGGTGCCGCGGGTCGCCAGGCCCACCCTCGGTGATCTGGAGGCGCGGGGCATGTTCGGGGCGCGCACGCGGGATCTGCTCGAGGAACTGGTGGTGCGTCGCGAGAACATCCTCGTGACGGGTGCCGCCGGCGCGGGCAAGACCACGCTGCTGTCCGCGCTGCTGTCGGCGGCGCCGGGGCATGAGCGGATCGTCACGATCGAGGACGTCGCCGAGCTGCGTCTCGACCACCCCCACCATGTGCGGCTGGAGGCGCGGCAGCCCAACCTCGAGGGCGCGGGGGCGATCGGTCTGGCGCGGCTGGTCCGCGAAGCGCTGCGGATGCGGCCGGATCGGCTCGTGGTGGGCGAGTGCCGAGGCGAGGAGGTGCGCGAGCTGCTCTCGGCGCTGAACACCGGGCACGACGGAGGTGCCGGCACCCTGCACGCCAACGGGCTCGCCGATGTGCCCGCCCGCCTGGAGGCGCTCGGTGCCCTGGCGGGCCTGGACGACCTCGCCCTCTCCCGTCAGGCGGTCAGCGCGATCGGTCGCGTGCTCCATGTCAGCAGGGGACCCGATGGTCGACGCCGGCTGTCGGAGATCGGGCGGCCCGTCCTCGGGGATGACGGGCGCCTGCACGTCGAGGAGCTCGAGTGCCCGGGGTGAGCGGCGTCCTGTCTGCACTCGGTCGGGTGCGTCCGCGTCACGGACGGGCGGGCGACGATCCCGCCGCGGTCGGCGAGACGGTGCTGCGACTGGCCGTGCTGCTCCAGGCGGGCATCGCCCCGGCGCGTGCGTGGCAGCACCTCGGCGAGTCCGGAGATGCGGCGGCGCAGCGGGTGTCCGCCGCCTGCCGCAGGGGAGAGGCGCTCGTCGACGCGATCGGTCGCGCCGGCGTGGCGGCGGACCCTGCCGGGGGCGCGGCTGCCGAGGAGCGTACCGGCGCATGGCGGGATGTCGGCGCGGCGTGGCGCGTCGCGACGATCGTCGGAGCCCCCTTGGCCGACAGTCTGCGCGGCATCGCCGCGGCGCTCCGCGACGCGCAGGAGGCGAAGGACGAGGTCGCGGTCGCGCTGGCGGAGCCGGCCGGAACGGCCCGGCTGATGTCGTGGCTTCCCCTCGTCGCTGTGGGACTGGGGCTTGCGCTGGGCTTCGATACGCTCGGCGTCCTCGTCGGCAGTCCGGTCGGCTGGGCGTGTCTCGCCGCCGGCATCGCACTGGTGATCGCCGCGAGCCGGTGGAGCGCCCGGCTGGTGCGGCGGGCGCGTGACGGAAGCGGGATCCCCGGTCTCGGGACCGACGTCCTCGCGATAGCCCTGAGCTCCGGTGCCTCCATCGATCGGGCTCGCGCACTGGTCGCGGACGCGCTGGGTCATCCTCTCGACGCCGCCGCCGAGAGCATCCTCTCGCTGTCCCGGCGCGCCGGAGTACCCGCGGTGGAGCTGCTGCGCGCGTCGGCGTCTCTCGAACGACACCGTGCGCGCACGGCCGCGCGGCTCCGCGCGGCGCACCTCTCCTCGCGCCTGCTGCTTCCGCTCGGCGTGTGCACGCTGCCCGCGTTCCTGCTCCTGGGCGTCGCTCCGATGATGCTCAGCGTCATGAGCGCCGTTCCCCTGACCCTGTGATCCCGCCGACACCTTGCCGTCCCACACCGTGCCTTTCGCGAGACCGTGCCTTTCCAGACCGTGCCTTTCCAGGCCGTGCCTTTCCAGACCGTGCCCGCCCACCCGCCGAAGCCGATCCGAACGGATCGAGAAATGGAGCCGCCCCCATGTCCCTTCCCCGCCTCTCTCGCCGCCGCGCCGCCCGCCTGTTCGGCGACGAGACCGGAGCCGCCACCGCCGAGTACGCCATCGCCACGATGGCTGCCGTCGCGTTCGCGGGCCTTCTGGTCGTCATCATGCGCTCCGACGAAGTGCGCGGCATCCTCACCGACCTCATCCGCCGTGCCCTCACCGTCGCCTGACACCCGTCGCCCGCCTCGCCGCCTCGGCGAGGCGGGCGCCGTGGTGGCGGAGTTCGCCGTCGCCCTTCCCGCCGTGATGCTGGTGCTCATCCTGGGGGTGGGCGCGCTCGGTGCCGGGGCACGCCACGTCCGGCTGCAGGATGCCGCCGCCGACGCCGCGCGCCTGGCCTCCCGGGGTGAGAGCGCCGGCCGCGTCGAGAGCGCGGTGACGGATGCGGTACCCGGGGCGACGATCGACGTCTCGACACGGGGCGATGTCGTGTGCGTCACCGCCACAGCCTCGGCAGGGCTCGCCCTCCTCGGCGACGTGGCCGCCACCGGCTGCGCCCTGGCGGGTGGTGGCTGATGCCGGGGAGCGCGCTGGCCGTGGGGATCGTCTCGGCGACGGCAGCCGGTCTGCTCGCGCTCGCGGCGGTCGCCGCGGCGGGCGTGCACGCCCAGCGTGCCGCCGCGGCCGCCGACGGAGCGGCATTGGCCGCCGCCGATGCGGCATCGGGCGCCATCACCGGGTTCCCGTGCGAACGCGCCCGCGAGGTGGCCGAGGCCATGCAGGTGTCACTCCATGACTGCGAGGTGACCGGGCTCATCGCAACCGTCACCATCGGCGCGACGTTCGGGCATCTGCCCGTCGAGGCGCGCGCACGCGCCGGCCCGCCACCGTGACCTTCGAGGCCTTTCGCCTCGGCATCCTCACAGCACCGCCCTGTCGCGCGGTGTGTATGGTGTGCAACGAAGAAAGGACGCCACGTTGGCATCAGGCAAGAAGCTCGTCATCGTCGAGTCCCCGACGAAGATGAAGTCGATCCAGGGTTACCTCGGCGACGACTACGAGGTGCTCAGCTCGGTCGGGCACATCCGCGATCTCGCGGACAAGAAGGACATCCCCGCCGACAAGAAGCAGGCTTACGGCAAGTACTCGATCGACATCGACAACGGGTTCGACCCCTACTACGTGCCCAGCGAACGCGGCAAGAAGACCGTCGCCGAGCTGAAGCGGGCGCTCAAGAACGCCGACGAGCTCCTCCTCGCCACGGATGAAGACCGCGAAGGCGAAGCCATCGCGTGGCACCTGCTCGAAGCGCTCAAGCCGAAGGTGCCCGTCAAGCGCATGGTCTTCCACGAGATCACCAAGGACGCCATCCGCGCCGCCGTCGACAACACCCGCGAGCTCGACCTCGCCCTGGTCGACGCGCAGGAGACCCGACGCATCCTCGACCGCCTCTACGGCTGGGACGTCAGCCCCGTCCTGTGGTTCAAGGTCCAGCAGGGCACGTCGGCCGGTCGGGTGCAGTCCGCCGCGACGCGACTCGTGGTCGATCGCGAGCGGGAGCGCATGGCGTTCGTCTCGGCCTCGTACTGGGACATCGAGACGACCGCGAAGAAGGATGCCGCTTCTTTCGCCGCCCGCCTGGCACGCGTCGACGGGGCGTCACTGGCCCGCGGCACCGACTTCGACGACCGTGGCGAACTGAAGAAGGCCGTTGTCGTCCTGGACGAGTCAGCCGCCCGCGAGCTCGCCACCGCCATCGACGCGGCCGGGGAAGCCTCTGTGGCTGCGGTGGAGGCCAAGCCCGGCACCCGCAGCCCGAAGCCGCCCTTCACCACCTCGACGATGCAGCAGGAGGCCGGCCGCAAGCTCTCGATGAGCGCCAAGCACGCCATGAGCGTCGCCCAGCGTCTCTACGAGAAGGGCTTCATCACCTATATGCGCACGGACTCGACGGCGCTGAGCACCCAGGCCGTCCAGGCGGCGCGGGCGCAGGCGGTCGAGATGTACGGCGACAAGGCCGTGCCACCGAACCCGCGCACGTACCGCAGCAAGTCCAAGAACGCGCAAGAGGCCCACGAGGCGATCCGTCCCTCCGGCGACGTGTTCCGCACGCCCTCGAAGGTCTCGGGCGAACTCGACCGCGACGAGCAGCGCCTGTACGACCTCATCTGGAAGCGCACGATGGCCAGCCAGATGTCCGACGCGAAGTACGAGACCACGACGGTCACGCTCGCCGTCGACGCCGCCGGCCGACGCGCCGAATTCACGGCATCCGGCACCGTCTACACGTTCAAGGGGTTCCTCGAGGCCTACGAAGAGGGTCGTGACGAGAAGCGCGCCGACGCCGACCGCACCGACGACCAGTCTCTGCCCGCACTCGCGGTGGGCGACACCCTGCGCCTGACCGACGTGGAGCCCAAGGGCCACGCGACGTCGCCGAAGCCCCGCTACACCGAGGCGTCGCTGGTGAAGGCGCTCGAGGAGAAGGGCATCGGCCGCCCGTCGACCTTCGCGAGCATCATCGACGTCATCCTCAACCGCGGCTACGTCACGAAGCGCGGCCAGGCGCTCATCCCCAGCTGGCTCGCCTTCAGCGTCGTCCGGCTCCTCGAGGAGCACTTCTCCGACCTCGTGGACTACGACTTCACCGCCGCGCTCGAGGACGACCTCGACGCGATCGCCCGCGGCGAGCAGAAGCGCGTGGACTGGCTCAAGGAGTTCTACTTCGGGTCCGAGCAGCACGTCGGACTGCGTCATATCGTCGACAACCTCGGCGAGATCGACGCGCGCGCGCTCAACTCGACGCCGATCGGCGACGTCGCGACGCTCCGCTTCGGCAAGTACGGACCGTACCTCGAGGTCGCCGACAAGGACGACCCTGCCGCCGAGCCCCGCCGGGTGAACATCCCCGAGGACCTCGCGCCCGACGAGCTCACCCCCGCCCGGGCGCAGGAGCTCATCGATGCCCCGGTCGCCGGGGATCGCGTTCTCGGCGAGAACCCCGAGAACGGCAAGATCGTCGTGGTCAAGGACGGCCGCTACGGGCCGTACGTCCAGGAGACCGATCCCGTCGACCCCGACGCCGCCGACGCGGCGACCGGGGAGGTGCCCGCCGAGACTCCCGCGCCGAAGAAGCGCGGCGCGAAGAAAGAGGCGGCCCCCAAGCCCCGCACCGCGTCGCTGTTCAAGAGCATGTCGGTCGACACGATCGACCTCGACACGGCGCTGCGTCTGCTCGACCTGCCGCGTGTGGTCGGCGCCGACCCCGAGACGGGCGCAGAGATCACGGCGCAGAACGGCCGCTACGGGCCCTACTTGAAGAAGGGCACGGAGTCGCGCTCGCTCGACACCGAGCAGCAGATCTTCGACATCTCGCTCGAGCAGGCCCTCGCCATCTACGCGCAGCCGAAGTACGGCGCGCGCAAGGCCTCGAGCGCGCTCAAGGAATACGACAACGACCCGGTGAGCGGCAAGCCGATCAAGCTGAAGGACGGCCGCTTCGGCCCCTACATCACCGACGGCGAGACCAACGCCACTGTCCCGCGAGGCGAGGACGCGATGGAGGTCACCTTCGAGCGGGCGGTGCAGCTGCTCGCCGACAAGCGCGCGAAGGGTCCCGCGCCCAAGCGCACGGCCAAGCGCACGACGACCACCCGCAAGACCGCGGCGAAGAAGTGACGGCGGACCCCCGGCATCCTCACGCGGGTCTGTTCGTCACATTCGAAGGCGGCGACGGAGCCGGGAAGACGACGCAGGCCGGTCTTCTCGAAGCCTGGCTGCGTGCGGCGGGGCGGGCTGTCGTGCGCACGCGCGAGCCCGGCGGCACCGAGGTGGGCGTTCTCATCCGCGACATCGTCCTGCACCACCGTGGCGACGTCGCGCCCCGCGCCGAAGCGCTCCTGTACGCCGCGGACCGCGC
Source organism: Microbacterium sp. ARD31 (assembly GCF_031844425.1). Lineage (NCBI taxonomy): Bacteria > Bacillati > Actinomycetota > Actinomycetes > Micrococcales > Microbacteriaceae > Microbacterium > Microbacterium sp. ARD31. The sequence continues at coordinate 437,443 of NZ_JAUZVE010000002.1, read as the reverse complement.
CCACCACGTCGAGACGGTCGTGCGGCCCGCGCTCGCGCGCGGCGACATCGTCATCCAGGACCGGTACCTCGATTCGTCCGTCGCCTACCAGGGCGCCGGGCGGGTGCTCGGGCGCGACGAGGTGCGAGACCTTTCGCTGTGGGCCACCCAGGGACTGCTTCCCGATCTCACGGTGCTGCTGGACCTCGATCCGTCCGCCGCTCGCGAGCGCCGGGACGCCGATGACAAGCCGTTCGACCGACTCGAATCCGAGCAGGACGACTTCCACGCCAAGGTCCGCGCCGAGTTCCTCACGCTCGCCGACGCCGAGCCCGACCGCTTCCTCGTGCTGGATGCCCGTCGGCCCGCGGAAGAGCTTTCCCGCGCCGTCCAGGCGCGCATCGCAACCCTCCTGACGCCCGCAGGCGACGTCGGCGCCGCCGGTTAGGCTTGGGCCCATGGGTACGACCGTCGATGCGCCTGCGCCCCCGCCGGTCCTCGCCGCGGAGCCGTGGGACGCGGTGTGGGGGCAGGACGATGCCGTCCGCACGCTGCAGGCCGCGGCATCCGACCCAGAGGGCATGACGCACGCCTGGCTCATCACGGGCCCCCCGGGATCCGGGCGCTCGACGCTGGCCTACGCCTTCGCCGCGGCGCTGATCGCCGAGCCCGGTGACGCCGTCGCCATGCGACAGGTGCTCGCCCGCACACATCCCGACCTCACGTCGCTGCGCACCGAGCAGGTCATCATCCGCATCGACGAAGCGCGTCGCCTGGTCGAGCGCGCCTACTTCGCCCCGTCACTCGGCCGGCACCGGGTGATCGTCGTCGAGGATGCCGATCGCATGGCAGAGCGCACGTCCAATGTCCTGCTGAAGGCGCTCGAGGAGCCGCCCGAGCACACGGTCTGGGTGCTCTGCGCGCCGAGCGACGCCGACCTCCTCCCCACGATCCGCTCCCGGGTGCGGACCTTGCGCCTGCGCGAGCCCGACGTCGCCGACGTGGCACGGCTCATCTCCGAACGCACGGGAGCGGACTCGACCGTGGCCGAGCAGTCGGCGCGGCACGCGCAGCGACACATCGGGATGGCCCAGCGGCTGGCGACGGATGCCGCGGCCCGCAGCCGCCGAGACGATACGCTGCGGTCCGCGCTTCGGGTGCGCGGGGTGGGCGATGCGGTCGACAGCGCAGGCCGCATCGTGCAGGCCGCGACCGAGGACGCCAAAGCCCTCACCGCGGAGCGGGACGACGCCGAACGCGCGCAGCTTCGCCGCACACTCGGCATCCCCGAGGGTGCGGCGGTGCCGCCCGCGGTCCGTGCGCAGCTCTCGGCGCTCGAGGATGACCAGAAGCGGCGCGCCACTCGCAGCCTCCGCGACGGCATCGATCGTGTGCTGACCGACCTGCAGTCGATGTACCGCGACGTCCTCATGCTCGGCTTCGGACGCGATGTCGAGCTGATCAATCGCGAGCTCGAGCCCGAGCTGCGCGCCCTGGCCGCGGACTGGTCGACCGAGCGGACGCTGCTGGTGCTCGACCGCATCGCCGAGACCCGCCGCAACCTCGAGCAGAACGTCGCCCCCACCCTCGCCCTCGAGAGCATGCTCGTGACCGTCGCGAGCGGAAGGACCCCGTGAACGTCGCCCCCACCCGCCGTGCGCGTCGCGCGCTCGCCGTCATCGCAGGTCTGGCTGTCTCGGCGCTCGCTCTGAGCGGATGCCTCTACGCGCTGATTCCCGAGGAGCGGCCCGTCTCGACCTCGAGCCCCGCTCCCGACACCGAAGGCGTGGACGAGGACCTGCTGCCGTTCTACGAGCAGACCGTGGAGTGGGAGGACTGCGGCGCCGGCTTCCAGTGCTCGACCATCACGGCGCCGCTGGACTGGGCCGACCCGGCGGCGGGCGAGATCGATCTCGCGCTCGTGCGCAACCGCGCCACAGGCGGCGAACCCGTCGGGTCGCTGCTGACGAACCCCGGCGGACCCGGCTCCAGCGGTGTGGACCTCGTCCGCGAGTCCCTGACCTACGCCGTCGGCGAGGCGCTCATCGAGGAGTACGACGTGATCGGCTTCGACCCGCGGGGTGTCGGCCAGTCCACCGCCGTCCGCTGCTTCGACGCCGCCGATATGGACGCCTACCTGTTCGACATCCCCGAGGATCCGCGTGGTTCCGAGGGGTGGGAGGCGGAGCTCCGGGAGCGCAACGCCGCGTTCGGCGAGGCGTGCGAGGACGCCAGTGACGGGATCCTGCCGTTCATCACCACCGAGCAGTCGGCGCGCGACATGGATCTCATCCGCGGGGTGCTCGGGGATCGCGCCCTCAACTTCCTCGGCTACTCGTACGGCACGTTCCTCGGCGCGACCTACGCCAAGCTGTTCCCCGAAAGGGTGGGCCGGCTCGTGCTCGACGGCGCGATCGACCCGTCCATCCCCGGCCTGGATGTCGGCACGACGCAGGCGGTGGGCTTCGAATCGGCGCTGCGGGCGTACATGGCCGACTGTCTCGGCGACGAGGAGTGCCCCTTCCGCGGATCGGTCGACGACGGGATGCGGGATCTCGGCGCGCTGCTGGCGAGCGTCGACCGCGACCCGCTGCCCGCCGCTGACGGACGCCTGCTCGGCGCGGACGCGCTCACGACCGCCATCGTCGCCGCGCTCTACTCGCAGGACAGCTGGACCTTCCTCTCGCAGGCGCTCACGGGTGTGCTCGAGGGCGACCCGGAGTTCGCGTTCTTCCTCGCAGACTTCTACTACAACCGCGAGGAGGGGGAGTACCTCGACAACTCGACCGAGGCGTTCCGTGCCTACAACTGCATGGACTACCCCGTCGACGCGACCGAAGAGGAAGAGGCGGCCGCCGAGGCACTCATCGCCGAGCAGGCGCCGACGATCGCGCCCTACTGGTCCGGTCCCGACCCGTGCGAGGGGTGGCCCTATCCGGCGACCGGCGTGCGCGAGCCCATCGCCGCAGAGGGGGCCGACCCCATCGTGGTTATCGGCACGACCAACGACCCGGCGACACCGTACGAGTGGTCGGTGTCGCTGGCCGAGCAGCTGTCGTCGGGCGTTCTGATCACCCGCGAGGGCGAAGGCCACACCGGCTACAACAAGGGGAACGACTGTGTGGACCGCGCCGTCGAGGCCTACCTCCTGGACGGCATCGTTCCCGAGGACGGCCTCGTCTGCAGCTGATGCGCACGCGGCCGGCGTGGTTCGCGACGGGTCCGGCGACAGGGTAAGATCGTTGATCGTGCATCGCGCAAGCGAAGCGCGCCACCTTAGCTCAGTCGGCAGAGCGATTCACTCGTAATGAATAGGTCAAGGGTTCGATTCCCTTAGGTGGCTCCAGACAACAGGCTGGCTTCAGGCAGCGAAGAGGGCCGATGGACGCACGCGTCGACGGGATCGTCGAGATCTTCACGTGGGTGGGGTTCGGCTCGGGTGCGCTCCTGGCCGGTGCGGCGCTCGTGCTGTACCTCTTCGACGGCACGTGGATGCCGGCGCGCGCCGTCCTCGAGGACGGTCCCCATGGCAGGCTCGCCCGATGGTTCGACCATGACGGCGGGGTGAACGAGGCGCACCTGACCCACGAGCAGGCGCACACCCTGGCCGGCAAGGACATGGCCGACATCTTCTACCGTCGCGGCTCGCGCAACCGCCTGCGGCTGACGCAGCGGAGCCCGGTCGTGCGGGGCGTCGCGCTTCTGGCCATCGGCCTTCTCGGGCTCGGCGTGGCTGCCCTCGTCACTTCGACGATCCTGCTCTTCGCCGGCGGCTGAGTCCCGCCGACCCGGCGGGTTGCCTTCTCCTCCGCAGCGCCTTCACGAGGCTGCGTCACGCCAACGCGAGCATGCCCCCCGCGGCGACGGCGAGCGCGAGACCCACCCACTGCACGGCGGCGACACGTTCTCGCAGCAGGAAGGCCGCCAGCAGGATCGTGCCCGCGGGATAGAGCGCGGTGAGTGCCGAGACCACCGACAGCTGTCCCTCCCGCAGGGCGAACAGCAGGAGGGCGTTGGCTGCGGCATCCAGCAGCCCGCACCCGATCGCCAGCATCCACACGCGCCGCGAGGCCCCGCCGGGTCCGGGTGGCGAGACGAGGGCGGATGCCGCGGTTCGGCCGCGCCGCGTCGCCGAGACGACGAGGCCGGCGACGATGGCTCCGGTGACGACGACACTGGTCGCCCGGTTGGCCACGAGGGGGACGAGTCCGCTCTCGGGGCCGGTCTGGTCTATGACGATGAGGAAGCCGCCGATCGCGAGACCCGCTCCCACGGCCATGGCGAGCCCGCGCGTGCTCGGCCGCACGACCCGCTCACCGGGCACGAAGCCCACGAGGACGACGGCGACCAGGGCCAGGCCGAGTCCGACGAACGCGATCGGCGAGAGCTGGTCGCCGTCGACCAGCAGTCCCCAGAGCATGGGGGCGATCGCCGAGACCACCGCCGTGAGCGGCGAGAGGATGCTCATCGGTCCGATCGCGAGGCATCCGTACAGCAGCATGAGGGCGATGAATCCGACGATGCCCGACATCGCGCCCCACGCGATGTCGGATGCCGACACGGACACGACGGTGAACGGGGCGGCCGCCGCGAGGATCACCAATCCCGCGCCGGCGGCCACTGCGGTGACCACGATGGAGCGCAGCCGTTTCGCCGCGAGCCCGCCGAGGAAGTCGGCGGCCCCGTAGACGAGAGCGCCGATCAGGGCGAGGGCGGCGGCGAGCATCCGCACCAGCATAGGGAGCGGCGGACAAAGATGAGAAAATCCGGATCCGCGGCGCCGAGAGCGGTTTCGCTAGATAAGCTAGCGATATGTCCTCGCCTCGCACCGACCGTCGCACCACCCGCTGGCTGCGCATCGGCATCCCGGTCTTCCTCGTCCTCATCTGGCTCGTCGGAGGGTCTGTCGGCGGCCCGTACTTCGGGAAGGTCGAGGAGGTCTCGACCAACGACCGATCGAGCTTCCTCCCCGAGAGCGCAGACGCGACGCAGGTGAACGAGCGGCTCACCGACTTCCTCGGCGACGACAGCGTTCCCGCCGTGGTGGTCATCGCGGGGGAGACCGAACTCACCGCTGACGACCTCGCGGACGTGCAGGCCACGGTCGATGAGATCGCAGCGCTCGAGGGCGTGCTGGAGGAGGTGTCGCCCCCCATTCCTTCTGAGGACGCCCTGGCGGTCCAGGTGTTCATTCCTCTGGCCTCGGATGAGGAGATCGGCGACCTCGTCGCCGAGATGCGGGCGCTGCTGAGTGAGGAGCTGCCCGACGGCCTCGAGGGGTGGGTGACGGGGCCGGCGGGCTTCACCGCGGACCTCGCCGAGGGATTCCTCGGCATCGACGGGCTGCTCCTCGCGGTGGCGCTGATCGCGGTGTTCGTGATCCTGGTCGTGGTCTACCGCTCACCGCTTCTGCCGATCCTGGTGCTGCTGACGAGCGTGTTCGCGCTGTGCGTGGCGCTCCTCACCGTCTGGTGGCTCGCGTTCGCGGGCATCGTCGTGCTCAACGGTCAGGTCCAGGGGATCCTCTTCATCCTCGTGATCGGCGCGGCCACGGACTACGCGCTGCTGTACGTGGCGCGTTTCCGCGAGGCGATCGCCGAGGGGCGTCCGCGGTGGCCCGCCGCGCTGGTGGCGTGGCGCGGTTCCTTCGAGCCGATCCTCGCCTCGGGCGGGACGGTGATCGCCGGCCTGCTGTGCCTGCTGCTGTCCGATCTCGCGACGAACCGCGCGCTCGGGCCTATCGCCTCGATCGGCATCGCGTTCTCGATGCTTTCCGCGCTGACGTTCCTGCCGGCGCTCCTGGCGCTCTTCGGTCGCGCGGCGTTCTGGCCGTTCGTGCCGCGCGAGCCCCTGGCGAACGTGCCCGACGACCTGACGCAGCCCGTGAAGGGCATCTGGCCGCGCCAGGCGCGTTTCGTGGCGCGGCACGCGCGTGTGGTGTGGATCGTGTGCACCGTCGTCCTCCTCGCCGGCGCGGCCGGCGTGGTGCAGCTGAAGGCGGACGGCGTGCCCGCGAGCGAGCTCGTCCTGGGGGAGTCCCAAGCGCGCGACGGGCAGGTCGCTCTCGCCGAGCACTTCCCGGCCGGCTCGGGCAGCCCGGTCTACGTCGTCGTGCCCGAGTCGGACCTGACGGGCGTCGTCGAGGTGCTCGAAGCCAGCGCCGGAGTCGACTCCGTCGCGATCGCCGCCGGAGACGCCCCCGGCGGTCAGGCGGGGATTGCGCTGGAGGACGGCGAGGTCGTCGTGAGCGCCGCGGGGCCACCGGGCACACCTGCACCCGAGCCGACGGTCGCCGCGGGAGACGTGCTGATCATCGGCACGCTGACCGACGCGGCGGATTCCCTCGATGCCGAAGAGACGGTGCGTGACCTGCGCGTGGCGTTCGACGACGCTCTCGAATCGGGCGCTGCGCTGGTCGGCGGCGAGACCGCTACCGACATCGATTCCAACGACACGTCGATCCGGGATCGAACGGTCATCATCCCGGTCATCCTCGTCGTGATCCTCGCCATCCTGATGCTGCTGCTGCGCTCGATCCTCGCTCCTGTGCTGCTGATCCTGACGGTCATCCTGTCGTTCGGCACCGCGCTCGGCGTGAGCGCACTCGTCTTCGACGGCATCTTCGGGTTCCCCGGCGCCGACCCCTCGGTTCCCTTGTACGGGTTCGTGTTCCTCGTGGCGCTGGGGGTCGACTACAACATCTTCCTGATGTCGCGCGTGCGGGAGGAGTCGCTCGTGCACGGCACGAGGCCGGGCATCCTCCGCGGGCTGGTCGCCACCGGAGGGGTGATCACATCGGCGGGGCTGGTTCTGGCTGCGACCTTCGCCGCGCTCGGCGTCATCCCGATCCTGTTCCTCGCCCAGATCGCGTTCATCGTCGCGTTCGGCGTGCTGCTGGACACGTTCGTGGTGCGCTCGCTTCTGGTTCCGGCGCTGTCGTACGACATCGGCCGCGCCATCTGGTGGCCGTCCAAGCTGTGGCGGCGAGGACCCGAGACAGCGACCGAGCGCGAGCGTAGTCTCGAAGAATGAGCAAGGCGCTGTTCATCGTCGACGTCCAGAACGATTTCACCGAAGGCGGAGCCCTCGGCGTGGATGGCGGTGACGCCGTCGCCGCGGCGATCACGCGACATCTGGCCGAGCACGCGGCGGAGTACGCGCTCATCATCGCGTCACGGGATTGGCATGACGGCGACTCGGACAACGGCGGCCATTTCGCCGTGGGGGAGCCGGACTACGTCCAGACGTGGCCGGTGCACTGCGTGGCGGGAACCGAGGGTGCGGACTACGATCCCGGGCTCGACACCGCGTCGGTGACCCATCACGTGAAGAAGGGGCAGGGACGACCGGCCTACTCCCTGTTCGAGGGCACGACGGACGAGGGGCGGACGGTCGGGGAGCTCCTGGACGAGCACGGCGTCGTCGACGTCGACGTCACCGGGATCGCGACGGACTACTGCGTGCGCGCCTCCGCCCTCGACGCGATCGACCACGGCCGGCACGTGCGCATCCTCACCGACCTGATCGCGGGCGTCGCACCGGATTCCAGCGAGCGGGCACTGGCCGAACTCGGTCACGCGGGTGCCGAGATCGTGACGTCGGCGCCGTGACGCCGCGGTCCGCGCCTCCCGACCGGGTCATCCGCTGGATGGAGTCGCTGCACCGTGCGGTGCTGCGGCTCACAGGTGGCCGCGTCGGCCGCCGGTTGCTGGGGATGGAGACCGTCGAGCTGCACACGGTCGGCCGCCGCTCGGGCGCTCGGCGCTCCACACTGCTGACGGCACCCGTCGAGGAGGAGGGACGGATCGTGCTGGTCGCCTCGAAGGGCGGCGCCGACGATCACCCGGCGTGGTACCTCAATCTCGTGGCGACGCCGGAGGTCGAGATCACCCGCCGCGGGGTGACGGGTCGCTATCTCGCCCGGACGACGACAGGCGACGAGCGTGAAGCCCTCTGGCCGCGCATCACGCGGGTCAATCCCGGCTACGCGGGCTATCAGCAGCGGACGTCCCGCCAGATCCCCGTCGTGGTCTGCGAACCGCGCGGGTGATGGCACGCCCTGCGCATGTGCGAGTGGGCCCCGTGGGGCTCGAACCCACGACCCGCGGATGAGAAGTGCGTATGCACGCATGCGTGAGTGGGCCCCGTGGGGCTCGAACCCACGACCCGCGGATGAGAAGTGCGTATGCACGCATGCGTGAGTGGGCCCCGTGGGGCTCGAACCCACGACCCGCGGATTAAAAGTCCGATGCTCTACCGACTGAGCTAGAGGCCCTCGCCCACCAGCCTACCGGGGCGTCAGCCGTTGCCGTTCCCCTTGCCACCGGCGCCGTTGCTGTTGCCCGGTCCGCTGTTGGCGTTGCCGCCGCCGGCGCTGCCGTTGTTGTTGCCGGGTCCGCTGTTGGCGCTGCCGTTTCCGCTACCGCTGTTGCCGGCGGTCTCGACGCTCGGGGCGGCGGGTTCGGGCGCAGGCTCCGGTGCGGGCGCGGGCGCCTGCGCCGGAGCGGGTTCTGCCTCTTCCGGGGCTTCGTCCGCGACGGTCGGCTCGGGAGTCGGTCCGACCTCCTGCACCAGGGGAGTGGACGACGGTGCCGGTTCCGGCGAAGCCGTGTATCCCGATGCCCAGACGCCGAAGAAGACGACGAGTGCCGCGGCGAGCACCGCGATGGCGATGACGAGGGCCACGAGTGCTCGGCGACGCCGGGGCTGCTGACGGCGCTCCTCGTTCGCGCGTCGTCGGGATGCCGGGGCTGAGGTGGCCGGCATGAGCGCGGTCGCGTCGTCGGGGGCTTCCGGACCGGCCTGCGGCACCGGCGGGGCCACCGCGACGACAGCCACGGGAGCGGTGTCGGCGTCGACGGCGCCGCCGGTCGCCGTGGTGCCCGCCAGGCGGGCGGCGGTCATGGCGACCTCGAGGGCGGTGGGGCGATCGTCGGGCCGGGTCGCGGTCATCCCACGAAGGAGCTGCTGCCATTCCTCCGGCAGCGACTGCGGAATCGACGGCGGGGAGGTCATGCGAGCCACGAGCGCACCGATGCCCTCGGCGTCCGCCCACGGTCGCGAGCCGCTGATCGCCTCGATCACCATGATGCCGAGGGAGTAGATGTCGGCGGGCGGTGCCGGCGGTGCGCCGTTGGCCTGTTCGGGAGCGAGGTACGCGATGGTGCCGACCATCAGCCCGGGGGTGGTGACGCGGGTGGAATCGACCAGGTATGCGATGCCGAAGTCGGCCAGCTTGGGCCGCCATGCGCCGCCCGGAACCGGAGAGCGACCGAGCAGGACGTTGGACGGCTTGATGTCGCGGTGGACGACGCCTGCGGTGTGCGCGACGTGAAGTGCTTCCGCGATTTCGGCGGTGAGTGCCGCTGCGGTCTGCGGCGAGAGCGGTCCCTGTGCGATGAGGTCGCGGAGAGTGATGCCGTCGACGAACTCCATGACCAGGTAGCTGCCGTCGTCGGCGGAGATCTGCGCATCGAACAGGGTGACCAGCGCGTGGTGATTGAGGCCGGCCAGGAGAGTCGTCTCGGAACGGGCGCGCTCCACCGAGCCGAGCCCGTCGACGTGACCGCGCATCACCTTCACGGCGGTGGTGCGCTGCAGGAAGGTGTCCTCGGCGCGGTAGACGCGCGCCATGCCGCCCTCGCCGATCCGCTCCAGAAGACGGTAGCGCCCGTCGAGCAGCTCCCCGGTGAGGGGGTCGCCGACCTCACGCAGATCGGTCATCGGACCGACTTCTGCGTGCGCTCGGGAAACGCGGGGCTGGGGGACATGTGGCGAGATTACTCGGGCGATTCTCCCGTGAGCGGGGGTTGACGAAGTGCGAGAAAAGTGCATAGAGCAGGGCCGCCGGTGCAACCTCGCGCGCACCGGCGGCCCTGCCACCCCTGTGTCCGGCGGCACCCCCGCCTCCGGACACGTCAGGTCACTGTGCCGGGGGCATCAGCACAGCGTCGATGAGGTACACCGTGGCGTTCGCGGTGACCACGCCACCGCAGATGACGTTGGCGTCGTTGACCATGAGCGAGTCGCCCTCGCCCGAGACCTCGAGCGTGCCGCCCTGGACGGTGGCCTGCTCGCCGACGACCTCGTCCGGGCTCAGCTGGCCGGGCACGACGTGGTACGTGAGGATCGACGTGAGCGTCTCGCTGTCGGTCTGGAGCGCCTCGATGGTGGCCGGGTCGATCGCCGCGAAGGCGTCGTCGACCGGGGCGAAGACGGTGAACTCGTCACCGTTCAGCGTGTCGACCAGGTCGACATCGGGGTTGAGCTGGCCGCTCACGGCCGAGACCAGCGTGGTGAGCAGCGGGTTGTTCGAGGCGGCGGTCGCCACCGGGTCCTGGGACATGCCCTCGACCGATCCCGCGCCGTCCGGCACAGCCTCGGCGTAGTCGGCGCAGCCGGGGCCGACGAGGTTGGCGGCCGGGTCCATGGTGTCCATGTCCTCGTCCATGGGCGCTTCGGTCTCTTCCGACATCTCGGGCGCGGTCGTCTCTTCCGACTCCGTGGCCGTGGTGCCGCCCGTGCAGGCCGACAGGGCGAATGCGCCTGCGATGGCGAGCGAGAGACCTGCTGTGATCTTCTTGTTCGTGCTGAGCATGACTTCCTCCGGTGGTAGGGGCCGTTATCCGACCTGTGATCGTTCCGGTGCCGCTTCCTGCGGCGTTCACAGGCTGTTCGGCCAGCCCTCGGGATCGGATTGGAAGATTTTTCTGACCGGTCTGCCCGTACCCCTTCTCCGGCACGGATCAGGTCGTCGCGCGGCGCGGAATTCCGGTTCCCCGCGAGGGATGCGGCATGCTTGAGGAATGGTGATCGACGGTGTGGACGTACCCGAGGACGGTGCGGACCCGGTCGACCACGTCGGAGAGCTGCTGACGCGCGTGGCCGCCGGCGACCAGCGGGCCTTCGCCCGGCTGTTCGACATGATCTCGCCGCGGGTGTTCGGTCTCGTCCTGCGGGTGCTGGTCGACCGCGCCCAGAGTGAAGAAGTGCTGCAGGAGGTGTTCCTGGAAGTGTGGCAATCCGCATCCCGGTTCACTCCGAACAGAGGGCAGGGAAGATCGTGGATCCTCACGATCGCGCATCGCCGAGCGGTGGACCGCGTGCGGTCATCGCAGGCGAGCACGGATCGGGATGTCCGCGTGGGCTTCCGGGATCTCGACGTCGCCCATGACGGCGTCGCCGAACATGTCGAACTGCGGATGGAAGGGGAACGCGTGACGGCTGCACTGTCCTCGCTCCCCGATGCGCAGCGAGAAGCGCTCACACTGGCCTACTACGGCGGGTATTCGCAGAGCGAGATCGCCGCCATGGTCGGAGCCCCGCTGGGGACGATCAAGACCAGGATGCGGGATGGATTGACCCGCTTGCGAGCAGAGATGGGGGTGACGGTATGAACGAGGAGGAGTTCGCAGCGCTGGCCGCGGGCAACGCCCTTCACGCGCTCTCATCCGAAGACCGCGCCCGCTTCGAGGCAGCTCTCGCGCAGCATCCGGAATGGCAGTCGTGGGTCGATGCCGACGAGGCGACGGCCGCGGCGCTCGCCGAGGGTGTGCGCGACGTCGTTCCCCCCGCCGCGCTTCGGAACGAGCTGCTGGCGCGGATCGCGGTCGCGCCGCAACGATCGACGGATGCCGGGGCGGGCGGTGAGGCGGACGACGTCGTCGTTCCGCCGCGGCCGCCGGCACCCGCGCCCGTCGCGCCGGTCGAGCCCGCTCCCGACACCGCGCTGATCCAGGCCGTCTCGCGGCGCAACTGGACCCGGGGGATCTTCGCGCTCGCCGCATGCTTGGTGCTGCTGGTGGCCTTGGGGTTCGCGTCGGTCACCATCAACGAGTACCTCACCCGCACGCCGGCAGCCATTGCGCTCGCCGATATCGAGAGCGCCCCCGACGCGCAGGCTGCGTCGGTGGACGTGCCCGACGGCGGGACGGCGACGGCGCACTGGTCCGAGGAGCTCGGCAAGGCCGTGCTCGTCTCGGACGGCCTCCCGGTGATCTCGGACGACCAGAGCTTCGAACTCTGGTTCGTGCGCGACGGCGGCGCGGTCTCGGCGGGTGTCTTCGAGACGGTCGCCGGTGCCGATGCCACCGTGCTGCTCGACGGGGCGCTCGAGGCGGGCGATGTCATCGCGGTCACGGTCGAGCCCGAGGGCGGTGCCCCGGACGGTCAGCCCACGAGCGACCCCATCATCGCCATCCCCACCGCCTGATCGTCAGCGCTCGGACCGCGAGGTCGGGGTAGCCTCGATGGGGTGAGCGACCCGTCCCGCGACTTCCACAAGCCAGTGCGCCGTCCGGCCGAGCTCTTCGACCGACGGTTCGCGTCGGCGGATCCCGCAGAGGTGTCGCGCGTGGCGCACTCGACGGCCCACGCCCTGCTGGCCCGCGTACGCGCCGAGCCCGAAGGGGCCGTCGTCGACCGTCTGGTGTCGTTCACCGACGAGTACGGCATCGACGACATCGCCGAGCTGTGGTCGCGATCGCCGGCGCGCTCCCTGCCGGGTGCGCTGTGGCGGCTCTACCTGTTGCAGCTGATGATCCACGACGATCCCCGCACAGCTGCGCTGCTCTACGAGCGGGGACGCGCCGAGCTGGCCGGCGCCGACGATCTCGTCGCGGGTGCGCCGTCACCGGCAGGACCCGACGAGCTGGTGACGCTTGTCGACGCCATCCTCCGCGGCGTCTTCGACGGCGATTTCGCCGTGGCGCTCGACAGGGCGGCGGCCTTCTGCCGCGTCCAGGCCTCGGGCGCGACACATCTGGCCGACGACTACGAGGGAACCGAGCCGGAGCGGGCCACGACGCTCACCACGCGCGCGCTGCGGCTCTCGGACTATGCCGGCGACCTCGCCGTCAGTGCGTCGCTGTGGCGCCGCGACGCCCTTGCCTGAGGGCAGAGAAGTGCCGGGCCGCAGAACGCCTCTCGGCGCGAGGCCGCTCGCGGCGGCAGAAGATGGAGCCCGGGGTTACTGCGGCCCGGCTGAACAAGTCTAACCGAGAGACCGGCGCGGGCATTCCCCTAGGCTCTCAGCATGACCTGGCGCCACGCCCTCGTGATCGATCCCGTCGCCGCGGACGACCGGCCCGCCGACGGACCCGGGGCCGACTTCACCGACACCTTCACCCCCATCGACCCGCAGGCTCCCGCACTGAGCGTCGGCGAACTGAGTACGCAGCGCGGCGACGGCATCTTCGAGTCGATCGGCGTCGTCGACGGGCACCCGCAAGAGGTCGGTGCGCACCTGGACCGGCTGATCCATTCGGCGAGACTGTGCGACCTGCCCGTTCCGCACCGCGAGCAGTGGCGGCAGGCCGTCGCCGCCGCCGCCACCGAGGCGCCGGAGGGCGAGTCGGTCATGAAGCTGATCCTGAGTCGCGGAGTGGAGCACGGTCCCGCGCCGACCGCGTGGATCACCATCGCCTCGGCGCCGGACTTCCGCACGGTACGACGCGAGGGCGTCCGTGTGGCCACCCTCGACCGAGGGCTGGACAGCGGAGCACCGGAGCGCGCGCCGTGGCTGCTGCTGGGCGCCAAGACGCTGTCGTACGCGGTGAACATGGCGGCGATCCGCGAGGCGAAGCGTCGGGGTGCGGACGACGCGCTCTTCGTGTCGTCCGACGGCGTGCTGCTCGAGGGGCCGACCTCGTCGCTCATCCTGCGCATCGACGGCCGCTACGTCACCCCTGCGCCGGGCGCCGGCATCCTCCACGGCACGACGCAGATGAGCGTGTTCGAAGAGCTCGCGCGCCGCGGCTTCGAGACCGCCTACGCGACGCTGCCGGCATCCGCGCTGTCGCAGGCGGATGCCGCCTGGCTCGTGTCGAGCGTGCGCCTCGCGGTGCCGGTGACGGCGATCGACGGCTCGCCGATGCCGGTCGACGGCGAGCTCACCCGATCGATCAACGAGTACCTGCTGAGCCCACGCGACTGAGCCCGCGCGACTGAGCCCACGCGACTGAGCCCGCGCGACTGAGCCCACGCGACTGAGCCCACGGGACTGAGCCCGCGTCGACTACCCGAAGCGACCGGAGACGTAGTCCTCGGTGGCCTGCACCGACGGCGTCGTGAAGATCGTCTTGGTGTCGTCGTACTCGATGAGCTTGCCGGGTTTGCCGGTGCCGGCGATGTTGAAGAACGCCGTCTTGTCGGACACGCGCGATGCCTGCTGCATGTTGTGCGTGACGATGACGACGGTGTAGTCCTTCTTCAGCTCGCCGATCAGCTCTTCGATCGCGTAGGTCGAGATGGGGTCGAGCGCCGAGCAGGGCTCGTCCATCAGGATCACCTCGGGCGAGACGGCGATCGCCCGCGCGATGCACAGACGCTGCTGCTGGCCGCCCGAGAGCCCGGAACCGGGCTTGTCGAGACGGTCCTTGACCTCGTTCCAGAGGTTGGCGCCCTTGAGCGACGTCTCAACGAGGTCGTCGGCGTCGGACTTGGAGATCTTCTTGTTGTTGAGCTTCACGCCCGCCAGCACGTTCTCCTTGATCGACATGGTGGGGAACGGGTTCGGGCGCTGGAAGACCATGCCGATCTGGCGACGCACCAGGACGGGGTCGACGTTGCTGGCGTAGAGGTTGTCTCCGTCCAGGAGCACCTCGCCCTCGACGCGCGCGCCCGGGATGACCTCGTGCATGCGGTTGAGGGTGCGCAGGAAGGTGGACTTGCCGCAGCCGGACGGGCCGATGAAGGCCGTCACGCTGCGCGGCTCGATGTCGAGCGAGACGCCCTCCACGGCCAGGAATTCGCCGTAGTAGACGTTCAGGTCGTTGACTTCGATGCTTTTGGACACGTCGTTCCTCTGGGATTTCGGGTGGGACCGCTCAGCGGCCGAGCTTGGGGGAGAAGATCCTCGCCACGAGGCGGGCGACCAGGTTGAGGGTCATGACGATCACGATCAGCGTGAGAGCAGCCGCCCACGCCCGGTCGATGAACGCCTGCGCGGGGATGCCCTGGTTCATGAACTGGGTGTACGCGAACACCGGCAGGGTCATCATGCGGCCCTCGAACAGGTTGTAGTTCATGCTCGTGGTGAAGCCGGCGGTGAGGAGCAGCGGTGCCGTCTCGCCGATGACGCGGGCGATCGAGAGCATGACGCCGGTGGTGATGCCGGCGATGGCCGTCGGCAGCACGACCTTCACGATCGTGAGCCACTTCGGAACGCCCAGCGCGTACGAGGCCTCGCGCAGCTCGTTGGGCACGAGGCGCAGCATCTCCTCGGTGGAGCGCACCACGACCGGGATCATCAGGACGGCGAGCGCCACCGATCCCATGATGCCGATGCGGATGCCGGGGCCGAAGAACAGCACGAAGAGGGCATAGGCGAACAGACCGGCGACGATAGAGGGGATGCCGGTCATAACGTCCACGAGGAACGTGATGCCGCGTGCCAGGCGCTTGCCCTCGCCGTACTCGATGAGGTAGATCGCGGTGAAGATGCCGATCGGGATAGAGATGACGGCGGCTGCGAGCGTGATGAGCAGAGTACCCATGATGGCGTGCAGCGCGCCGCCGCCCTCGCCGACGACGTTGCGCATCGACATCGAGAAGAAGTCCGCCGAGATTCCAGCGACGCCGTTGACGATCACGGTCCAGCCGACCGACACGAGCGGCACCATGGCGACGAGGAAGGCGATCGTCACGACACCCGTCACCAGGCGGTCGACGGCCTTGCGGCGGCCTTCGACGAGCGAAGAGACGAGCGTGACGAGAGCGAGGTAGAGCAGGGCCGTGACGACGGCGAATCCGGCGACGTTGAAGTCGGCGGCACCCGCGATGGCGGGAACGGCGAAGATGATCGCGCTGATGCCGGCGGCGGCGGCGAGGATGGCCCACGGGACCCAGGCCGCGAGGCGGCCGTTGGTGAGGCTGGTGGCTTCGCGCTCGATCGTGCGGGGCGTCTGAGGGGGAGCGATGGTGGCGGTCATGTCAGTTCGCTCCCGAGAATTCCTTGCGGCGGCTGACGACCCAGCGCGCCAGCGCGTTCACCGCGAAGGTGACGACGAAGAGGATGAGGCCCGTGGCGATGAGCACGTTGATGTTGGTGCCGTACGCCTCGGGGAAGGTCAGTGCGATGTTCGCCGGGATCGTGCCGGGGTTCTCGGACGTGAACAAGCGGAACGACACCACGTTGGCGATGGAGAGGACCATGGCCACCGCCATGGTCTCGCCGAGGGCGCGGCCGAGTCCGAGCATCGAGGCCGAGATGATGCCGCTGCGCCCGAACGGGAAGACCGCCATGCGGATCATCTCCCAGCGGGTCGCGCCGAGGGCGAGCGCGGCCTCTTCGTGGAGGACCGGGGTCTGCAGGAAGATCTCGCGGCAGATGGCGGTGATGATCGGGGTCACCATGACGGCCAGCACGATGGCGGCGGTGAAGATGGTGCGTCCGGTGCCCGAGACCGAGCCGCCGAAGAGGGGGAACCACCCGGCGTTCTGATTCAGCCATGCGTAGACGGGCTGGACGGCGGGCGCCAGGACGAGGATGCCCCACAGGCCGAAGACGACCGACGGGACGGCGGCGAGCAGGTCGACGATGTAGCCGAGCGTCTGCGACAGCCGTCGCGGCGCGTAATGGGAGATGAACAGGGCCACCGCGACCGACAGGGGGACCGCCATCAGAAGTGCCAGCAGCGACGCCCACACGGTGCCGAAGGCGAGCGGCCAGACGTACTCCCAGAAGTTGCCCGAGAGCACCGAGGCGGTCTCGCTGGTGGCCAGCAGCCCGGGTACGGACTGCACGATGAGGAAGAGGGCGACGGCCGCGAGGGTGACGAGGATCATCGACCCTGCGAACAGCGCGGTCCCCGAGAACCATCGGTCTCCGGGGCGCGTCTTGGCCTTCGGGGCGGCCGGGGCGGTGGTCGTTGTCATGACGTCCGTTTGTTCGTGGGGGGACAGGGGTGATGCCCGGCCCCGCGGGTCACGCGGAGCCGGGCATCAGGATGTCACTCGGTGACGATCAGGTCCAGCGCGGCCTGCATGTTCTCGCGCTGCGTGTCCGAGATCGGCGCGCTGCCGGCGGCCTCTGCCGCGGCATCCTGGCCCTCGGGGCTGATGACGTACTCGAGGAAGCCCTTCGCCAGCGCGGCCGAGGCGGGGTCGGCGTACTCCTCGCACGCGAGCATGTAGCTCACGAGCACGACGGGGTAGGCGGCCGAGTCCGGCGTGCGGTCCAGCGCGATGGCGAGGTCGCCGTCGGTGCGGCCCTCCTCGCGCGGCGAAGCGTCGACGATCGCCGCAGCGGCCTCGGGGGTGAAGCTGACGAACTCTTCGCCGACCTGAACCGCGACGGTGCCGAAGCGCTCGGCGCGGGATGCGTCGGCGTAGCCGATGGTGCCGTTGCCGCCCTCGACCGCCGCGACGACGCCGGAGGTGCCCTGAGCGGCCTCGCCGGACTCGATCGGCCACACGCCGTCGGCCTCCCACTCCCACGCCTCGGGAGCGGCCTGGTACAGGTAGTCCGTGAAGTTCTCGGTGGTGCCCGAGTCGTCCGCACGGTGGACCGGGGTGATCTCGAGGTCGGGCAGCTCGACGCCCTCGTTCGTGGCCGCGATCGCCTCGTCGTTCCAGTTGGTGATGTCACCGGCGAAGATGCTCGCGATGGTCGCGGCGTCGAGGTTGAGCGTCTCGATGCCCTCGACGTTGAAGATGACGGCGATGGGGGAGATGTAGGACGGGATCTCGATGATGCCGGTGCCCTCGACGCACGCGCCGAAGGGGCCCGCCTCGATCTCCTCGGCCGTGAACGCGCGGTCGGAACCGGCGAACGCGACGGCGCCGGCCTGGAAGGACTCACGGCCCGCGCCGGAGCCGGCGGGGTCGTAGCTGACGGTCACGTCGGGGTTGGCCGTCTGGAATCCGGCCGACCAGGCCTGGACGGCGACTTCCTGCGCGGACGAGCCGGCGCCGACGAGCTCACCCGCGAGGGTGGACTCGGAGCCGCCCTCGGTGGGCTCGGCTCCGGGCGTGGTTTCGTTCGCCGCGCAGGCGGTGAGGGAGAGGGCCGCGACGGCGGCGACAGCGCCCAGCTGGGCGATGCGGGAGATCTTCACTGTGTGAATCCTTCACGTGTCAGGGAAAGGGGCCCGGGAGGGCTTCGGGTGATGGCCCCGGTGCAGGGCACGCACTGACGGTAGGTGGGGACTCTTAAGAGACTGCGCTGGAATGGTGAACGGAAGGTGAACGAGCCCGATCGATCACACCTTCGGGATGTGGGTCTCGATCGCCACGATGCCCGACCCCGGATTGTCCACGGACAGGTGCGCCACCGAGAACGCCCCGGTCTCCAGCGCCGAGGCGCTTCCGAGGTAGGAGCCGCGCAGGGTGCCGGTGGCAAGTGCGAGCTCGCTCAGGATGTCCGGCAGCACCGGACCGTGGCTGCACAGCACGGCGGCCTTTCGGGCGCGGACCCGCTGGCCGATCACGGTGCGCGGATCCGAGCGGCCCTCCTCCCAGGCGTCCTGGCTGATGAGCGGCGATCTGTCGATGGAGCGGGCGAGCGAGGCCGCGAGCGGCTTCACCGTCTTCACGCAGCGGACGGCGGGGCTGGAGATGATCTTGCGCGCGCCGAAGGCCAGCAGGGGGCCGACGACCGCGTTCGCCTGCTTGCGGCCGCGTGAGGTGAGCGGGCGGTCGGTGTCGGCGCCCTCCCAGTTCTCGCGGTCCACAGCCTTCCCGTGCCGCAGCACGATGAGCGGGAAGGTGCCGAGGATGCCTTCGTCGACGAGCTTCAGGAAGTTCTCGAGGATCTCGATGTCGACCGGGTAGCTGAGGCGCTTCAGCGCCCTCTTCGGCGTGGCCCACTCCAGGGCCGCGATCTCCTTGTTCGGAACGAATGCCGAGGCGCGGATGGCGGCTTCGGTGGCCTCTGCCGCCCAGTAGTGCACGATCTTGGTGCGCTTGCTCGGCAGGCGGTACTTCGAGATCCCGACGGGCACGCCCAGCGCGACCCGGATGCCGGTCTCTTCGCGGATCTCACGCACCGCGGTCTCGGCGAGCATCTCACCCGGGTCGACCTTGCCTTTGGGCAGCGTGACGTCGCGGTAGCGCGTGCGATGGATCATCAGCACGTGCAGCTTGGCATCGACCATGCGCCACACGACCCCGCCGGCAGCGTAGACGGCGGTGTCCGTCATCGCACCGCCCGAACCCGCCGACGCCGCTGCACCTGCGACATCGTCCGATCCTGCAGGTCGGTCAGCGGCTTGCCGTCCTCGCCGACGTGGTGGCGCACCCAGTCGCCCTCGGGGCCGAGGTGCCACGAACTCGTCTCGGCGCTCATCGCGACGTCGAACAGGCTGATGAGCTCCCGCTGGTGGGCGGGATCGACCACGCGCACCAGCGCCTCGACGCGGCGGTCGAGGTTGCGGTGCATCATGTCGGCGCTGCCGATGTACACCTGCGGGTCGCCGTCGCCGGCGAAGGCGAAGATGCGCGAGTGCTCGAGATACCGGCCGAGGATGGAGCGCACGGTGATCGTCTCGCTCATCCCGGGCACCCCCGGCTTGAGCGCGCAGATCCCGCGCACCCACACGTCGACCGGGACGCCGGCCTGGCTCGCGCGGTAGAGGGCGTCGATGATCTGCTCGTCCACCATCGAGTTGACCTTGATGCGGATGTGGGCGGGCTTGCCCGCCTGAGCGTTGCGGCGCTCCTTGTCGATGAGGCGCAGCAGACCCTTCCGCAGGTGAAGGGGCGCCACGAGGAGACGCTTGAACTTCTTCTCGATCGCGTAGCCGCTGAGCTCGTTGAACAGTCGGGTGAGGTCGCGGCCGACCTGGTCGTCCACGGTGAACAGGCCGAAGTCCTCGTAGATGCGAGACGTCTTGGGGTTGTAGTTGCCCGTGCCGACGTGGCTGTAGTGCCGCAGGACCCCTTCCTCCTCACGGATGACGAGGGCCAGCTTGCAGTGGGTCTTCAGCCCGACCAGGCCGTAGACGACGTGGACACCCGCCTTCTCGAGCTTGCGCGCCCACACGATGTTCGCGGCTTCGTCGAACCGTGCCTTGACCTCGACCAGGGCGAGCACCTGCTTGCCGGATTCGGCGGCGTCGATGAGCGCCTGCACGATGGGGCTGTCACCCGAGGTGCGGTAGAGGGTCTGCTTGATGGCCAGGACGTGGGGGTCCTTGGCTGCCTGCTCGAGGAAAGCCTGCACGCTCGTCGCGAACGACTCGTACGGGTGGTGCACGAGCACATCGGCCTTGCGGATCGACGCGAAGATGTCGCCCCGCTCGTTGTTGTCGCCCGGCTGGAAGGCCAGCGCGGTCGTGGGCACGTGCGGCTTGTAGTGCAGGTCGGGCCGCTCGATGCGCGAGAGGTCGAAGAGCCCGCGCAGATCCAGCGGGCCGGGCAGGCGGTAGACCTCCTGGGCGGTGATGTCGAG
This sequence comes from Microbacterium sp. ARD31, assembly GCF_031844425.1. Taxonomy (NCBI): domain Bacteria; kingdom Bacillati; phylum Actinomycetota; class Actinomycetes; order Micrococcales; family Microbacteriaceae; genus Microbacterium; species Microbacterium sp. ARD31. The sequence continues at coordinate 417,075 of NZ_JAUZVE010000002.1, read as the reverse complement.
CTCGCTGATGAGCAGGTCGAGGGTGACGTCGTCCATGTCCTCGGTGACCTCGAGCCGGATCGGCGGGCCGAACCGGCGCCGCAGCAGCTCAGCCTCGAGCGCCTGGATGAGGTTCTCCGTCTCGTCCTCCTCGATGACGACGTCCTCGTTGCGGGTGAGGCGGAAGGCGTGGTGGTCGAGGATCTCCATGCCGGGGAAGAGGTCCTCGAGATTGTTGGAGATGAGGTCCTCGAGCGGGAGGTAGCGGACGCCGGATTCGCCGCGGACCACCTCGACGAAGCGCGGCAGCATCGGCGGAACCTTCAGGCGCGCGAACTCCTGCCGGCCGGTGCGGGCGTTGCGGATGCGGATGGCGAGGTTCAGCGACAGCCCCGAGATGTAGGGGAACGGGTGGGCCGGGTCCACCGCGAGCGGCATGAGGACGGGGAACACCTGCGTCTGGAAGTAGTCGTACAGCTTCGAGCGCTCGTTGTCGTCGAGGTCGTCCCAGCGCACGACGACGATCCCGGCATCCGCCATGGCGGGGCGGACGAGGCTCGTCCACGCGGCGGCGTGACGCACCTGCAGTTGGTGGGCGTCCTCGGAGATGTCCGACAGCACCTCCTGGGGCGCCCGGCCGACATTGGTGGGCACGGCGAGGCCGGTCACGATGCGGCGCTTGAGGCCCGCCACGCGCACCATGAAGAACTCGTCCAGGTTGCTCGCGAAGATCGCCAGGAAGTTGGCGCGCTCGAGCGCAGGCTGGGCGGGATCCTCCGCGAGCTCCAGGACGCGCTGGTTGAACGCCAGCCAGCTGAGCTCGCGGTCCAGATAGCGATGGTCGGGCAGCTGGGCGTCGACGGGCTCGTCGAACTCGAAGTCGTCATCGTCCGCATCGCCGAGGCCGGCGTCGAGCACGTCGTGTTCGATCATCCCCACATCATTGCAGGCAGTCGTGACCGGAGTGTGAACGGACCAGCCCTGTGGTGTGGGTGCAGCGATCGCGGCTCAGGCCTGGGAGCGTTCCTTGGAGGACGGAAGCTGATCGTCCTCGTAGACGTTGAAGCGGTACCCGACGTTGCGGACGGTGCCGATCAGTTGCTCGAGGTCGCCGAGTTTGGCGCGAAGGCGACGCACGTGGACGTCGACGGTGCGCGTACCGCCGAAGTAGTCGTAGCCCCAGACCTCGCTCAGCAGCTGCTCGCGCGTGAACACCCGCGAGGGATGCGTGGCGAAGAAGTGCAGGAGCTGGAACTCCTTGTAGGTGAGGTCGAGCGGCTTGCCGTGCACCTTGGCGGAGTACGAGGACTCGTCGATCGTGATGCCCGAGGTCTGGATGCGGGTCGAGACCTGCTCCTTCGACATGCGGCCGATCGCCAGACGCACGCGCGCGTCGACCTCCGCGGGCCCCGCGGTGACGAGGATCACGTCATCGACGCCCCAGTCGGTCGACACGGCCGTCAGCCCACCCTCGGTCACGACGAGGACGAGCGGTGCGTCCAGACCCGTGGTGTTGAGGATCTTGCACAGCGACTTCGCGCCGACGAGGTCCACGCGCGCGTCGACGAAGATGACGTCGGCGCTCGGCGCGTTCACGAGCTGCGCGGGCTCGGCCGGGATCTGACGCACCCGGTGGCTGAGCAGCTCGAGGGCAGGCAGGACAGGGCCGCCTCCCTGTGTGGAGCTCAGAACCAGAAGCTGTGCCAAGACGCCGTCCTCCCGACGCGGTGGGCGCCGTGGACAACAGTGTACGGCGTGTCGCGCAGCCCGCCGGGACACCGCTGTCCGGGGTGGGATCGGCCCCACGTGCGCATCGCCTTGCCGTGCGCGACAATGAGGGGGTGACCTCCGTGGAACTGGGCCCGCGCCGCACGCTCGGCGGTGTCGTGGCGATCTGGGCGCTCGCCGCCGTCATCGGTGTCGTCGTCGGTGTGATCGTCCCGGCATCCGATCGGTCGTCCTGGCTCGCGGTCGGGCTCGGCGGCTGCCTCATCCTCGCCTTCGCCGTGCAGCTGATCCGCGGGCGGTCGCAGGGGTTCACCCAGCGGGTGGCGGCGAGCGTCCTGGGGGCGCTGGTGGTGATGGGCATCATCAGCCTGGGATTCGGCTTGGCCGTCGTCGTGCCCGGCTAGAGTTGAGCCATGGACCTCTTCGCGCTCGAACTGTTCTTCGTGGGCCTGCTCGGCCTCGCCTCGCTCGCGATCGTCTTCGTCTCGGGTGTGGTGATCAAGAACCTCTACCGCGGCCAGCGCTGACGGTCGCGTCGTGTTCGATCTGCCGACAGACCTCCCCGCCGACCTCGCTCCGCTGTCGTGGCTCATCGGCGTGTGGGAGGGCACGGGTGTCATCGAGTACGGCACCCCCGATCATCGATTCTCGGGCGAGTTTGCGCAGCGCGTGAGCTTCAGCCATGACGGCGGCGATCACCTGAACTACACCTCGCATGCCTGGCTGCGTGGAGACGCTGGTGGCGACGACACTCCGCTCGTGGCTGAGACCGGCTACTGGCGGCTGTCGCGACCGGCGACCGACGCCGACGCCGGCCCGGCACTCCTCCCACCCCTCGCGCCCCGCGTCCGCCGCACCGTCGACGACGTCGAGAGCCTTCGCAACGCCGAGGGCGGGTTCGACATCGAGGCGGTGCTGGTGCACTCGGACGGCGTCAGCGAGCTGTATCTCGGCCGGATCCGGGGCCCGCGCATCGACATAGCGACGGATGCCGTGGTGCGCAGTGCCGGCGCGAAGGACTACTCCGCCGCCACACGCATGTACGGTCTGGTCGACGCCCACCTGCTGTGGGCGTGGGACATCGCCGCCCTCGGCGGCGAGCTGGCCTCGCACGCGTCGGCTCGATTGGCGCGGGTGGAATGATGGGCGACTTCGACGCGATCGATCGCGCCGTCGTGGACGACGACGGCGTCCTCACCCATGTCGGCAACCCCCTGGTGGAGCAGCGAGCACTCACGGACGGCTCCGCCGTCGCGCCCCTCGACGACCGGCGCGTGCTGGCGGTGACCGGCGAGGACCGCCTGTCGTGGCTGGACTCCCTCACCTCGCAGGCACTCACCACGCTGGCTCCGGGAAGCGGGTCGGAGCTGCTCGTGCTCGACCCCCACGGACACGTCGAGCATGCGGCATCCATCGTCGACGACGGCGAGACCGCGTGGCTCCTCGTGGATCGCGGCGACGCCGACGCGCTGCTGCAGTGGCTCATGCGGATGCGCTTCCGCCTGCGCGTCCAGCCGCGCGACGCGGGTGACGAGTTCGCGGTCATCGGCGGCACCGCCGCCGCCCTCGCCGTGATCACGCCGATCGCTCCGGCCGGCGTCCCGGTCGTCTGGCGCGACCCGTGGCCCGCCATCGGGGCGGGCGGGCACGCCTACGCGCTCACCGATCCGCACCCCGGCTCTGACCGCGACTGGGCCGAAGCCGTGGTCACGCGCGACGAGCGCGCGCTGCTTCTCGAACGCGCCGCGCGCGGTGAGGCGCAGCTCGCCGGCGCCGTGGCCGTCGACGCCCTGCGCGTGGCCGCGTGGCGTCCCCGCTGGGCTGCCGAGGTCGATGAGCGCACCCTTCCGCACGAACTCGATTGGCTCCGCACCGCCGTGCACCTGAGCAAGGGGTGCTATCGCGGCCAGGAGACCGTCGCGAAGGTCCACAACCTCGGCCACCCGCCGCGGCGGCTGGTGTTCCTGCACCTCGACGGCAGCGACGCCCTCCTTCCTGAGCGGGGAGCGCCCGTGCGGGCCGGCGAGAACGAGGTCGGCGTCGTCACCTCCGCCGCCCGTCACTGGGAGCAGGGTCCCATCGCGCTGGCGATCGTGCGCCGGAGCACCCCGGTCGACGCCGCCCTGACCGTCGCGGTCGAGGACGGCGTCGTCGCGGCGACCCAGGAGGTCATCGTGCCGCCCGACGCCGGCGCCACCGCGGGCGTGCCCCGCATGACGCGCCTGTCACGACGCCCGGCCGCGTCGTCGGGATGACGGCGGTGCCGGGAGCGGCATCCGGAGCGCGCAGATCATGAGCGCCGACGAGTCTCCGGTCACCGCGCCGATACCCACGGGGTGGCGCAGCCGGGTCGACCCGCGGCCGGCGCTGCGGCGGGTGCGGGAGTCGGCGCCGGCCATCCTGCAGATCGTGGTGGCAGCCACCGGCGCCTACGCCTTCGCCCTCTACGTCCTCGGTCACCCCGCTCCGCTGCTGGCGGCGACGGTGACGGTCTCGAGCCTCGGGCTCGTGCGCGATGCGCGGCCGCGGCGCGTGCTCGAGACGGTGGTCGGGATGCTGGTGGGCATCCTCGTCGCCGAGCTGCTCCTGCTGGTCGCCGGCTCAGGCTGGTGGCAGCTCGCGCTGGCGCTCGCGGCGACCCTGATCGTCGCCCGGTTCCTCTCCCATCAGGCCGGATTCGCCATCGCGGCGGCGATCCAGTCGCTCATCGTCATGATCGTGCCGGCCAGCTCGCCGTTCCTGCGCCTGATCGACGGGGTCGTCGGCGGTGTCGCAGCGCTGCTGGTGACCGCCCTGATCCCGCGGAGCGCGCAGCGCGCGGCGGTCCGCGACGGCACGGCGGTGTTCGCCGCCGCCGAAGCCGCCGCGACCGCCGTCATCCAGGGTCTTCATCGTGGGGACCGGCTGCGCGCCGAGCGCGGTCTCGCGAAGGCCCGCGCACTCGAGCCGCTGCTCGAGCAGTGGCGCGGGTCGCTCGACACCGGGATCGCCGTCGCCCGGATCTCGCCGTTCCTGCGACGCCAGCGCCATGAGCTGGAGCGTCAGCTGCGCATGCGGCAGTCGATGGATCTGGCGACACGCAACCTCCGTGTCGTCGCCCGGCGAGCCTCCTACCTGTGCGTCGACGGCGTGGCCCGGCCGGTCGCCGCCGACATCCTCGCCGAGGTCACGCGCGCGATGGGCCTCATCGGACACTCGCTCGGCGACATCTCGTCGGCGACGACGGCTCGGGAGTCGCTCATCTCGGTGGCCGCGCACCTCGATCCCGCTGAGGTGACTCCGGGCGCGTCGATGGGCGATCAGAACCTCATCACGGCGCTCCGCCCCCTCGTGGTGGATCTGCTCACCGCGACCGGCATGTCCGCGGGGGATGCGCGCGCGACGGTGCCGCGGATCTGATCATCCGAGCGGGGCGACCGACTCCCAGCCGATGGTCACCTCGCCGAGCGGCCAGCGCGAGCGGGCACGCAGGGGCCATCCGCCGGCGACGAGCGCCTCCATGGCGGTGCGCCACCGGTGGACGGGCCCGAAGGGCGACACCGCGGCCGCCCGCAGCCATTCCTCATCCAGCGCGGTGAGGAAGGCGTGCACCGGCTCGCCGGGGACGTTGCGGTGGATGAGCGCCTTCGGCAGGCGCTCGGCGGCGATGGACGGACGCTCGAGGCCGGCGAGGCGCAGCGAGACGGTCAACGTCATCGGCTCGCCGCCGCACGACACCGCCGCCCACGTCGCGATGCGCCCGAGTTCGTCGCACGTGCCTTCCACCAGCAGCCCGCCCGGTGCCAGGCGCGACGACATCTCGCGCCACGCGTCGGCGACGGCGTGCTCGTCGTACTGGCGCAGCACGTTCATCGCGCGGACGATCGCAGGATGCCGCCCCCCGGGTGTCGGCACCTCGAAGCCACCGCGTGCGAACGACACGCGCGCGTCCGGGGCGAAGGCCGTCAGGCCGTGGCGGACGTCCTCGAGCTGTGCCCGCGCTCGATCGACCCGTTCCGGGGCGATCTCGAGCCCGAGCACCTCGACGTCGGGACGCGATCGCGCCAGGCGCGCATGCAGCTCGAGTGCCGTGACGCCGCTCGCGCCGTAGCCGAGGTCGACCACGAGCGGATCCGCCGCACGGCGGAGCGCGGGATGCCGCGCGATCCACCGATCGATGCGGCGCAGGCGGTTCGCGCCTGTCGTGCCGCGGGTCACTCGACCGACGGGGGAGCGACCAGCGGGCACCACCCCATGATGCCAGGCGTCACGAGCCGGGCGGGCGCGGCATCCGTCGATATCATGGGGGCCATGACCGCGCCCTACACGCTGATCCTGCTCCGCCACGGCCAGAGCGAATGGAACAAGTCGAACCAGTTCACCGGATGGGTCGATGTCCGGCTCACCGATCTCGGCAAGGCCGAGGCCCAGCGCGGCGGCGAGCTGATGGCCGAGAGGGGCCTCCTGCCCGACATCGTTCACACCTCTCTGCTTTCGCGTGCCATCCAGACCGCGAACATCGCCCTCGACGCCGCCGATCGCCTGTGGATCCCCGTCAAGCGCACGTGGCGCCTGAACGAGCGCCACTACGGCGCGCTCCAGGGGAAGGACAAGGCCCAGACGCTCGAGGAGTTCGGCCAGGAGCAGTTCATGCTGTGGCGGCGCTCCTTCGACGTGCCGCCGCCCGAGCTCGCCGACGACGACCGGTACAGCCAGGTCGGCGACGTCCGCTACGCCGACATCGATGGCGAGGTGCCTCGCACCGAGTCGCTCAAACTCGTCATCGACCGCTTCCTGCCGTACTGGCAGAACGACATCATCCCCGACCTGCAGGCGGGCAAGACTGTGCTGGTGACCGCGCACGGCAACTCGCTGCGCGGTCTCGTCAAGCACCTCGACGGCATCAGCGACGCCGACATCGCCGAGCTGAACATCCCCACCGGCATTCCGCTGGTCTACCGCCTCGGCGAGGATTTCATGCCCCTCGGTCCCGGTGAGTACCTCGACCCCGACGCCGCTGCCGCAGGCGCTGCGGCCGTGGCGAACCAGGGCAAGTAGGCGCAGAGCCCGGACGACGAAGAGAGCGGATGCCTCCCCCCGGGGGCATCCGCTCTCTTCGTCCTTCCGCCGCGACGTGGGGCCGCGGCGAGGCCGGTGCGCTGTGTCAGGACAGCTGCGTCAGGTCAGGACAGCGGGAAAGAGGTGCTGTCGACGACCTCGGACACCGTCTCCCACTCGCCCGTGGCGAGGTACGCGACCTTCTTCGCCACCGACACGGCGTGATCGGCGAAGCGCTCGTGGTAACGGCTGGCGAGCGTCGCGTCGACCGTGGCCGCCGCTTCGCCGCGCCATGAGTCGCTGAGCACCTTCTCGAAGACGCTCGCGTGCAGCTCGTCGATCGCGTCGTCGGCGTTGCGGATGGCCTCGGCCAGCCGCATGTCCTGGGTGCGCAGCAGTTCGGTGAGGGTGCGCGCGACCTCGACGTCGAGCTGCCCCATCTTGGTGAACGTCGACTTCAGTCCGCGGGGGATGGCGCGCTCGGGGAAGCGCATGCGGGTCAGCTGCGCGATGTGCTCGGCGATGTCGCCCATGCGCTCGAGCGACGCGCTCATGCGGAGGGCGCCGACGACGATGCGCAGATCGCGGGCGACCGGCTGCTGACGCGCGAGGATCTCGATCGCCAGTTCGTCGAGGGCGATCGCCTTCTCGTCGATGATCGCGTCGGCCTCGATGACCTCTTCGGCGAGCCCCACGTCGCTCGACTCGAACGCCCGCGTGGCCTTGTCGATGGCGACCGTGACGAGCTCGGCGATCTCGACCAGACGAGACTGGGCGTCCTCGAGGGACTGGTGGAAGACTTCGCGCATTCCGGCACCTTTCTGATTGCGTGCGGAGGGTCCGCTCGCGCGGCCCTGGCGATTGTCGCCACCGAAGGTTAACGAATGGTGCCGCGGGAGTGAATAGTACCGAGCGCGGTCCCGGGCCGCCGCCGCCCGGGCCGACGGCGCCCGGATCAGACCTTTACAGTGAGTGACATGGATACGACGCAGCTCGCGCTGCTCGCACTCCTCGCCGGAGTCATCATCGGCGGTTCCGTTTCGGCCGTCATCGTCGCCTCGCTGCGGGCGCGCGATCGCGCCCGCGCCGAGACGTCGGCCGACATCCCGGACGGAGTCCGCGAGGTGCTCCACGGCATGGATGACGCAGCCGTCGTGGTCGACTCCTCGTTCACGGTCCGAGCCGCATCGGCGGCCGCCGTGCCGTTCGGTCTGGCCGAGGGAACGGTGCTCGGCACGGAGGAGCTGCGGTCGGTCGTCAGGCGCACCCGCACGAGCGAGAGCGCGGCCGAGGCGACCCTGCGCCTGCGCCGCGGTGCACCGCCGGCGGAGCCCCGCCTCGTGGTGATCCGGGCATCGCGGATCTCGGCGCGCCTGGCGCTTCTCGTGCTCCGGGACATCACCGAGCGCGAGCGGGTGGAGCAGATGCGCCGCGACTTCGTCGCCAACACCAGCCACGAGCTGAAGACGCCCGTCGGCGCGGTCAGCCTGCTGGCCGAGGCCATCGAGTCCGCCGCCGACGATCCGCCGCAGGTGCGGGTCTTCGCCTCGCGGCTCACCGCCGAGGCCGCGCGACTGTCGCTGCTGACCTCTCGCATCATGAACCTCTCGCGCCTCCAGGCCGCGGAGGACCTCAGCGCCGATCGCACGATCGCGGTCGACGAGATCCTCACGGCGGCGCTCGAAGCCCACGCGATCCAGGCCGCCTCGGCGGGCGTCACGGTCGTGCGAGGCGGCAAGCGCGGGCTCTACGTGCGCGGCGACGCGCAGATCCTCACCGAGGCCGTCGGCAACCTCATCTCGAACGCCATCGCCTACTCCAGTCAGGGAGGCGACGTGGGCGTGGGCGTCAAGCTCGCGGACGGCGTGGTCGAGATCGCCGTCACCGACCGCGGCATCGGTATCGCCGAGGGTGATCAGGATCGGGTGTTCGAGCGGTTCTACCGCACCGACCAGGCGCGGTCGCGTCGCACCGGCGGCACCGGGCTCGGGCTCGCGATCGTCAAGCACGCGGTCGCCCGCCATGGGGGAGAGGTGAAGCTCTGGTCGCGTCCGGGACGAGGCTCGACCTTCACCATCCGCCTGCCCGCCGCAGCGCCCCCCGACGATGTTCCGCCCGCGGGCAAGCGCGGCCGCAAGAAGCTGAAGAAGATCGCTGCCCAGACCGCCGGCGGCCCCGCCGCACGCGACGCGGGCACCCCCGCCGCTCGCGCGGCCGAGAACCCCGCCGCACGCGCGGCCGAGAACCCCGCCGCACGCGCGGCCGAGAACGGAGTGACCCGATGACCCGCGTCTTGATCGTCGAGGACGAGCCAGACCTCGCAGACCCCTTGGCGTACCTCCTGCGTCGCGAAGGCTACGAGGTCGAGATCGCCGAGGACGGCCCCACCGCTCTGACGGTGTTCCGCGAGCTGGGCGCCGACATCGTGCTGCTGGACCTCATGCTGCCCGGGATGCCGGGGACCGAGGTGTGCCGTCAGATCCGCACCGGCTCCGCCGTTCCCATCATCATGCTCACGGCGAAGGACTCCGAAGTCGACATCGTGGTGGGCCTCGAACTCGGGGCGGACGACTACGTCACCAAGCCCTATTCGTCACGCGAGCTGCTCGCTCGTATGCGCGCCGTGCTGCGTCGCCAGACCCAGGCCGATGCCGATCTCGAGGAGCGGATCCTCAACGGGGGGCGCGTCGTCCTCGACATCGACCGTCACACCGTCGCCGTCGACGGCGCCGAGATCAACATGCCGCTGAAGGAATTCGAGCTGCTCGAGGTCCTCATGCGCAATGCCGGCCGCGTGCTCACCCGTGGGCAGCTCATCGACCGGGTGTGGGGGAGCGACTATTACGGCGACACCAAGACGCTCGACGTGCACATCAAGCGCATTCGCTCGCGCATCGAGCAGAACCCCGGTGACCCGGTGATGCTCGTGACGGTGCGCGGGCTCGGCTACCGCTTCGAGGCCTGACCCGCCCCGAGACGGCAGAACGGCCCCGCCGAGGGCGGGGCCGTTCTCATGTCTCGTGTCTCGGAGACGAGGACTCAGGGAACGAAGGGGGCGTAGTACTCCAGTGCGCCGTCCAGCACGGGCACGGCCACGAGGGAACCCTCGGCGTCGCCGGCCTGGAAGTACACCGGCACGTCGGCGCCGGGCATGGTGTCGAGCGCCTCGATCAGCAGCGGCTCCTCGCCGTCCGCCCCGAGGCTGACGACGCTGTTGGCCGGCACCTGGAGCGTCTCAGTGACCTTCGAGGACCCCTCGCCGATCTCGATGGTGAGAGTCTCGGAGCTGTCGGTGGAGTTCACGATGGCGGCCAGCATGTTGCCGGCGCTGCCGTCCTCGGTCGCGACGACGAGGGCGTTGCGCACCTCGATCGGGCCAGCGTCGGCGGCGACGCCGTCGGAGGCGTTGTATTCGATGGTGGTCGCCTGGGTGGAGATCATGCTGCACCCGGTCGTCCCGATCGCGACGGCGACGCCGACGGCCAGCGACGCGAGCACGCGCGACCTCTTCGCGGTGAGCGCCCCGCCCACGGAGCGGTGTTTCGACATCACGGATCCTCCCAGGATGGACGACAGCATCCTGAGCATTCTATGGGGTGCGCCGGTGGCCCCCGCGACGTGCGGCGGCAAACTCTAGCGCATGTCGCCTGTGGTATCCTGGAGGTTGCCGAAAGGACATAACTCCATGCTTTTTGAGGTTGGCGAGACGGTCGTCTACCCCCACCACGGGGCCGCGACGATCATCGAGGTCAAAGACCGGATCATCAAGGGCGAGACGAAGAAGTACCTGAAGCTCAACGTCACGCAAGGCGACCTCATCATCGAGGTCCCCGCTGAGAACGTCGACTTGGTCGGCGTCCGCGATGTCATCGGCCAGGACGGCCTGGACCGGGTTTTCGAGGTGCTGCGCGCCCCCTTCACGGAGGAGCCCACCAACTGGTCCCGCCGGTACAAGGCGAACCTCGAGAAGCTTGCCTCCGGCGACGTGATCAAGGTCAGCGAGGTCGTCCGCGACCTCTGGCGCCGCGACCAGGACCGCGGGCTGTCCGCGGGCGAGAAGCGGATGCTGGCCAAGGCCAAGCAGATCCTCATCTCCGAGCTCGCCCTGGCTGAGAAGACGGACGAGGAGAAGGCCAGCGTCCTTCTCGACGAGGTCCTCGCGAGCTGACTCGCCGCGCCTCTCGGCGCGTGCCGCTCGCGTATAGATTCTTTCCGTGAGCATCACCCCCGTGCCCCGCGTGGCCGTCATCGTCGTCGCTGCCGGCTCTGGATCGAGACTCGGCGCGCCCGCGCCCAAGGCGTTCGTCGGACTCGACGAGCACACGATCCTTCGTCATGCGCTGCGGGGTGTCTTCGAGGGCCCCACCGCGCAGGTCGTGGTCGTCGCTCCCGCGGGACGAGAGGGCGATGCCCTCACCGACGCGCTCGAAGCGGCCGGGGATGCCCGTGATCTGGCGACCGTGGTCGTGGGCGGCGCCACGCGCCAGGACTCCGTGGCAGCGGGCCTCCGCGCACTGTGGGGCGACATCGACATCGTGCTCGTGCACGACGCGGCTCGCGCGCTCACGCCGCCCGCCGTGTTCTCCCGCGTGATCGCCGCGGTCGCTGCGGGGGCTGACGGCGTGCTGCCGGTCCTGCCCGTCGTCGACACCATCAAGCGGGTCGCGGGCTCCTCCGTGGTCGAGGGCGTCGACCGCAGCCAACTGGCAGCGGCGCAGACTCCGCAGGGCTTCCGCAGAGACGTTCTCGAAGCGGCATACGCCGCGGCCGACCGGGAGTACACCGACGACGCGGCGCTCGTCGCGGCCGCGGGCCATTCCGTCACGACCGTCGCCGGCGACGCCCGTTCCTTCAAGATCACCACGCCCGACGACCTCGAGCGCGCGCGGACGGCGCTCCGCCCCGTCGAACCCTCGCGGGCGACGATCGAGCGTGATAACCCAGCGCCCCGGATCGGCATCGGCACCGACGTGCACGCTTACGGCCACGAGGGCACGCTGTGGCTCGCAGGGCTGGAGTGGCCGGGTGAGCGCGCCCTGGCGGGACACTCCGACGGCGACGCCGTCGCCCACGCCATCGTCGACGCCGTCCTGGCCGCGGCCGGGCTCGGGGACATCGGCACGCACTTCGGCACCGACAAGCCCGAGTACGCCGGCGCGCACGCCGACGCCTTCCTGGCCCGCACGCGCTCTCTCGTCGGGGAGGCCGGCTATCGGATCGCGAACGTCTCGGTGCAGGTGCAGGCGAACCGTCCGCGCATGTCGTCGCGGTGCCGCGAGGCCGAGGCCGTGCTCTCGGGAGCTCTCGGCGGCGCCGCCGTGTCGCTGTCGGCCACGACCACCGACGGACTGGGATTCACCGGGCGCGGCGAGGGAGTCGCGGCCTACGCCGTGGCGATGCTCATTCCCGCGTGAGCATCACAGGTCGAGGCGCATGAACACCGAGTGGGGATCCTCCCGATACGAGGCGAACGGCCCGCATTCGACGAACCCCTCGCTCGCGTAGAGGCCGCGCGCCGCGGCGAACTCCGGCTGCGCGCCGGTCTCGAGCCAGATCGCGCGGAGCCCGTGTCGCCGCGCCGTCCTGATGATGTGCCGCACCAGGGCCCGGCCCACGCCGGAGCCGCGGAAGGCGTCCTCGACGCGCATGGACTTCACCTCGCCGTTCACCGCGTCCAGGCGTTTGAGGGCGCCGATTCCTGCCACTCGGCCGTCGATCCAGGCGGACCAGAAGGTCACAGACGGATCCTGCAGAGCGTCGGCGTCGAGGGCGTGACAGCTCTCCTCGGGAGACGTCTCGCGCATGTCGGCGAGATGGCGTGCGATGAGCCCGCGTGTCTCTGCGCCGGACAGATCGTCCTCCCTGATCTCCATGTTCTCGATCTCCATGTCAGCCCTCCACCGCGAACGGCTCGGGGTCGCGGTTGCGCCGCGAGCCCCAGGCGAGGGTCGCGAGGCCGATCGTCAGCACCGCCAGGCCGATGACGGCGAGGGGCGCGAGGCGTTCGCCGAGGACCGCGATGCCGAGGACCGCGGCGGTGAGAGGCTCGCCGAGGGTCAGTGTGGCGGCCGCCGCGGCGGTGAGGCCGCTCAGTCCCCACGTGAAGAGCACATAGGCGATCGAGATGGTGGCCAGTCCGAGCCAGAGGGCCATGGGCCACCCGGTCGATGTGTCCAGCCACCCGAGGTCGACGAAGGGTAGGGCGAACGCCGACAGGAGGGCCGAGCTGGCGCCCATGCCACCGACCACCGTGAAGGGGTCCCAGCCGCCGTCGAGCAGCCGGCGCTGGGCGTTGGCGATCACCGCGAAGGACGCGCCGGCGCCGATCGAGCCGAGCAGTCCCCAGGGGTCGGTCCCGCTCGCGGAGTCGGCTGCACCGCCCATCCCCAGCAGCACCACGCCCGCAGTGGCGGCGGCGGTGGCGACCATCCACGTCGCAGAGGGGGTGCGCCGGGTGAGGAGCCACTCCAGCAGGCCGGCCAGGATCGGGGCGGAGCCGAGGGCGACGACCGTGCCGACCGCCACTCCGTTGCGCTCGGTGCCGAGGAAGAAGAGCGGTTGATAGACCGCCAGGCACGCCCCGGTCAGGGTCATCAGCGCCACCGGCCGAGCTCCCCAGGCGGGGCGCGGCGCGCTCGGGGTCCGGGCGGCGTGGCGTCGCGCGAGGGTGAACGCGAGGGCTGCCAAACCGGTCCCGCCGATGACCATCCGCATGACGCCGATCGACAGCGGTGTGGTTCCGTCCGGGCCGAGCGCCTGCGAGGTGCCGGTCGTGCCGAAGAGGACTGCGGCGGCCAGGACGGCGAGAACGTGCACACTTCAGTTGTACCGGTCCGCCGGCCCTGCACCGCACCGGGATGTCCACAGGTGCCCGCCGCTAGGCTGTGACGGTGACTCTGAGGCTCTACGACACCAAGGCGCAGTCGCTGCGCGACTTCGTGCCGCTCGACCCCGAACACGTCACCCTGTACGTCTGCGGCCCGACGGTGCAGTCCGGCCCCCACATCGGCCACCTCCGCGGAGCGCTCGCCTTCGACCTGCTGCGGCGGTGGCTGGCCCACCGGCACGGCCGTGTGACCTTCATCCGCAATGTCACCGACATCGACGACAAGGTCCTGCAGAACGAGTCCCCGAGCGAGCCCTGGTGGGCGCTGGCGTACCGCATGGAGCGGGAGTTCACCCGCGCGTACGCCGCCATCGGGATCCAGGCCCCCACGTACGAGCCCCGCGCGACGGCCTTCATCCCGCAGATGCAGGAGCTGATCGCCCGTCTCATCGATGCCGGTCATGCCTACGCCGCGGCGGGCGACGTCTACTTCGACGTGCGCTCGTGGGCCGAGTACGGCGCCCTCACCCGGCAGTCCCCGGATGCGGTGGAGCCCGAGGCGGACGCCGATACCCGCGGGAAGCGCGATCCCCACGACTTCGCGCTGTGGAAGGGCGCCAAGCCCGACGAGCCCGCGACCGCGTCGTGGGAGTCGCCGTGGGGAGCCGGCCGACCGGGATGGCACATCGAATGCTCGGCGATGGCGCGTCGCTTCTTCGGTCCCCGCTTCGACATCCACGGCGGCGGACTCGACTTGCGCTTTCCGCACCACGAGAACGAACTCGCGCAGTCGACGGCAGCCGGTGACGACTTCGCCCGCTACTGGGTTCACAACGGCCTCGTGACCGTCGGCGACCAGAAGATGTCGAAGTCGCTCGGCAACGTCCTGCTCGCAGCGGACCTGCTCGAGCGCCATGAGCCGCTCGTCGTCCGCTACGCGCTCGCCGCCGCGCACTACAGGTCGAATCTGGCGGTCTCGGAGTCGAGCTTCGCCGAGGCCGAGGCGGCACTGGATCGGATCCGCTCGTTCCAGGAGCGCGCACTTCGGATGCTGCGCCCGACCGCCGACGACCTGCGCATCGTCGGGGAGGTGCCGACGGCGTTCGCCGCGGCGATGGATGACGACCTCGGCATCCCGCAGGCGCTGGCCGTGCTGCACGAGACGGTTCGCGAGGGCAACAGCGCGCTGGATGCGGGGGACGCAGAGGCGGCCCGCGGGTGCTTCGCGGCGGTCGCCGTGATGACCGGCATCCTGGGGATCGATCCGCTCGACCCGCTGTGGGGTCGGACGGGCACCGGGCGCGAGGCCGCGGCGCTGGACGCGCTCGTGGGATCGATGATCCAGCAGCGCGCGCAGGCGCGCGCCGACAAGGACTGGGCGGCGGCGGACCGGATCCGCGACGCCGTCGCCAGAGCAGGAATCGCGCTGGAGGACAGCGCCGACGGAACACATTGGAGCATCGATGGCTAAGCCAGGACGCCCGGGCGCGGGCAAGGGCAAGAAGAAGGGGCCGCTCAAGGGCACCGGCGGGCACAGCCGCAAGGCGCTCGAGGGGAAGGGGCCGACCCCCAAGGCAGAGGACCGGGCGTGGCACGTCGCGGGCAAGCGGAAGGCGGCCGCCGAGCGTTACGCCGCCGCTGGCGGCAAGGGCCGTCCCGGCGCCGCGCCGGGTCAGGGACAGCGATCGCCGTCCAAGGCGAAATCGAGCGACGACACCGAGATCGTCACGGGTCGCAACTCGGTCCTCGAGGCCCTGCGCGCGAAGATCCCCGCCACGGCGCTGTACATCGCCCAGCGCGTGGAGATGGACGACCGCGTGAAAGAGATGCTCGCCATCGCTACGCATCGCGACATCCCGGTACTCGAAGTCACCCGGCCCGAGCTCGACCGCATGGCCGGCTTCGACGGCGTGCACCAGGGCGTTGCGCTCAAGGTGCCGCCGTACGAGTACGCGCACCCGCAGGACCTGCTCGAGCAGATCATCGACCGGGGCGAGATGCCCCTGCTCGTGGCGCTGGACGGCATCACCGATCCGCGGAACCTCGGCGCCATCATCCGCTCGACGGGCGCCTTCGGCGGACACGGCGTGATCCTGCCGCAGCGCCGCTCCGCCAGTGTCAACTCGGCCGCATGGAAGACCAGCGCCGGGGCGGCCGCGCGGGTGCCGGTGGCGCTGGCCGGCAACCTCAACGCGACGCTGAAGGACTTCAAGAAGCAGGGCGTGTTCGTGCTGGGTCTCGCCGGCGACGGCGAGGTGTCGCTGCCCGAACTCGAGCTCGCCGACCGGCCCGTCGTGATCGTCGTGGGCTCGGAGGGCAAGGGCCTGTCGCGCCTGGTCACCGAGAACTGCGACCAGATCGTCTCCATCCCCATCCACGCCGCCACCGAATCCCTCAACGCGGGGATCGCGGCATCCGTCGCCCTCTACCAGGTGGCGACGCTGCGTACGACGAAGGAGTAGGTTCTCACCGTGCCCGACGCTTCCGACGCTTCCGACGTTCCCGCCGCCACGCCCCCCGCTCGCGCCACGTCGGCGCCTGGGCACCGGCATCCGCTCGCCGAGGCTCCCGTCTCGTCGCCGCCCAGCACCGTGGACGGCTTCGTCAAGGAGTTCCTCGTCAACCTCAACTTCGATCGGGGCGTGGCGCTGTCGGCGTCGACCGCCACCGACCGCTACGTGGCGCTGGCCTACACGGTTCGCGACTACCTGATGGCGCGCTGGCTCGAGGATCAGCGGCGTCAGCGCGAGACGCAGGCCAAGGGCGTGTGCTACCTCTCGGCGGAGTATCTGCTCGGCAGGCAGCTTGACAATAATCTGCTCGCGACCGGCCTCATGGACATCGCCACGGAAGCGCTCGTGGCGTGCGGGATCGACATCGACGAGCTGCGGGCACAGGAGGTGGAACCGGGTCTCGGCAACGGCGGACTCGGCCGCCTGGCCGCGTGCTTCATCGACTCGCTCGCGACCATGAGCGTGCCCAGCATCGGGTACGGCATCCGCTACGAGTACGGGATCTTCAAGCAGACCTTCGAGGAGGGCCGCCAGGTCGAGCAGCCCGACGCGTGGCTGACCCTCGGATCACCGTGGGAGTTCCCGCACCCCGAGGCGTCGCAGCTGATCTCGTTCGGCGGGCACACCGAGCATTACGACGACGACGGGGTGACGCGCTCGCGCTGGGTTCCGGGCTGGAACGTTCGGGCGGTGCCCTACAACTACATGGTCCCGGGCTACCAGAACGGCCGGGTCAACACGCTGCGCCTGTGGAGCGCAATGGCGACAGAGGCCTTCGACCTGCGGATCTTCAACGCCGGCGACTACACCGAGGCGGTGCGCGCGCAGACCTTCGCCGAGAACATCTCGAAGGTGCTCTACCCCGAGGACTCCACGCCGCAGGGCAAGGAGCTGCGCCTGCAGCAGCAGTACTTCTTCGTCGCGGCGTCGATCGGCGACTTCCTCGACAACGTGCTGAAGCCCGAGTTCGACCTCGCCGGCCTGCCCGACCGGGTGATCTTCCAGCTCAACGACACCCATCCCGTGATCGCGGTGCCCGAACTCATGCGCCGTCTGGTCGACGACCGGCACATGGAATGGGACGAGGCGTGGGCCATCACGCAGCAGTGCTTCGCCTACACCTGCCACACCCTGCTTCCGGAGGCGCTGGAGGTCTGGTCGGTCGAGCTCCTCGGACGCCTCCTGCCGCGCCATCTCGAGATCATCTACCGGATCAACGATGAATTCCTGGATGCCGTCCGTCAGCGTTTCGGCGACGACGAGATGCGGATCCGGGGGATGTCCATCATCGGTGAGCACCCCGAGCGGTCGGTGCGCATGGCCTACCTCGCGACCGTCGCCGGGGCGAAGGTCAACGGTGTGGCGGAGCTGCACTCCCAGCTGCTGCGCGAGAAGGTCCTGCCGGACTTCGACGTGTTCTTCCCCGGCAAGTTCACCAACGTCACCAACGGCATCACGCCGCGTCGATTCATGCGGCTGGCCAACCCGGCGCTGTCGGAGCTCATCACCGAAGCTCTCGGCTCGACGTGGGTCACCGATCTCGATCGGCTCCGCGAACTCGAGTCGTACGCCGAGGACCCCGAGTTCCGCGAGCGCTTCGCGGCGGTCAAGGCCCAGAACAAGCGACGCCTCGACGCGGTGCTGCGCCAGCGCGACGGCGTGGGCGTGGCCGATGACCACATGCTCGACGTGATGGTCAAGCGGCTGCACGAGTACAAGCGGCAGATGCTGAAACTGCTGCACATCGTAACGCTCTACGACCGCATCATCACCGGACGCGTCGCGGCGTCGGACGTGCAGCCGCGCACGTTCGTCTTCGGCGCGAAGGCGGCACCCGGCTACCGGATCGCCAAGGAGATCATCCATCTCATCAACGCCGTCGGCTCGGTCGTGAACGCCGACCCGGTGGTCGAGGGTCGACTCAAGGTGCTGTTCCCGCCGAACTACAACGTCACCCTCGCCGAGAGCGTCATCCCCGCGGCGGATCTGTCCGAGCAGATCTCGCTGGCCGGCAAAGAGGCCTCCGGAACCGGCAACATGAAGTTCGCGCTCAACGGCGCGCTCACGATCGGCACCGACGACGGGGCCAACGTCGAGATCCGGCGGCTCGTGGGCGACGACAACTTCTTCCTGTTCGGCATGTCGGAACCCGAAGTCGAGGCGCTCTACGAGCGCGGCTACGTGCCCGGTGACTTCTATCGATCGGATGCCGACCTGCGCAGCGCCGTCGACCTCATCGCGTCGGGGGCCTTCTCGGGCGGTGACCGGTCGATGTTCGACCCGGTCGTGTCGAACTTGCTCTACCACGACCGGTTCATGGTGCTCGCCGACTACTCCGCCTACCTGACTGCGCAGGACGAGGTGGACGCCGCTTATCGCGACGTCGACGGCTGGACGCGGTCCGCGATCCTCAACGTGGCTCGGTGCGGGTTCTTCTCGTCCGACCGGTCGATGCGCGACTACATCGACCGCATCTGGCACACCCCGCCCGTTCTCTGAGGCCGATCGCGTCACGGGGGAATGAACGCTCCCGTCCGGCGCTTTCACGTCACAGGACCTGAAGAGGATCGCCCCTGAGGAGAGGAAGAGCATGCCCCGCATCGCCGTCATCGGAGGAACCGGCTACGCCGGAAGCCACATCGTCGCCGAGGGGGTGCGGCGGGGTCACACCGTGGTCTCGGTCGCGCGCACCGTCCCCTCGGAGCGTGTCGAAGGCGTCACGTACATCGAGGGCACGCTCCTGGATGTGCCGAGTCTGGCGGCGGAGCTGCAGGGTGTGGACGTCGTCGTCTCGGCGGTGCCCGCGCGTGGCGACATGGAGGGTGCCGTGCGCTCGAATGTGGCCGAGCTGGTGGCGGCCCTCCCCGACACGGTGCGTATCGGCGTGATCGGCGGGGCCGGCGGAAGCCTCATCGCGCCGGGCGGCGAGCGGTTGGTCGATCAGCCGTCGTTCACGGAGGAGTACAAGCCCGAGGCGCTCGAGGCCATCGGCATCCTGGAGGACCTGCAGACCGACGACCGTGGTCACGACTGGTTCTACGTGCACCCGGCCGGCGGCTTCGGCGCCTGGAACCCGGGGGAGCGCACCGGGTCGTACCGCGACGGAGGCGAGGTCCTCGTGACCGACGAGGACGGCGAGTCGTTCATCTCGGGAGCGGACCTCGCGGTGGCGGTGCTCGACGAGATCGAGAACCCGCGGCACTCGCGCGAGCGGTTCACCGTCGGCTACTGAGCCGACGCGGCGGGCCCGGTCGAGACGGGCCCGGTCGAGACGGGCCCCGTGGTGGCGAGCTCAGACGAGGTCGCGCCAGTCGACGTCGTCGTCCTCGTCGTCCATCACCGGCAGATTCGCGGTGATGACCGGGAGCGAGACGGTGTCGGTGGCCGGGCCCATGAGCGTGGCCTCGTCGCGACGGTGCCGCAGCACCTCGTCGACGTAGCTGGTGAGCACTTCGGCCAACGGCACCGACCGGCCGCGCGCCTGGGACATGTACCACCGGTGCTCGAGCACCTGGTGGAACACCTCGGCGGGTTCGAGCTTGGCGCGCAGGTCCCACGGGATGGCCTTGACCACCGGCTCGAAAACCCTGGTCAGCCACTCGTGGGCCACCATCTCCTCGTCGTCTCCGAGTCGCGAGATCCGCACGCGGAACTCGTCGAGGTCGTTGAGGAGCCGGCGCGCCTGGTTCTCCTCGACGTCGAGCCCGGTCAGTCGCAACAGGCGGCGCTGATGATGTCCGGCATCCACCACCTTGGGCTGGATCACCACGCGCGTGCCGTCCGCGGAGGACTCGATCGACATCTCGCCGATGTCGAATCCCAGGCTGTTCAGTCGCTGCACCCGTTCGGTGAGCCGCCACGCCTCGTCGGTGCCGAAGCTCTCGCTGTCGGTGAGCGCGGCCCACAGCGAACGGTACGACGACACGATGCCGTCGGCGATCGCGATCGCGTCGACCCCGCCTTCGAGCCGTCCGCCGGCTTCGAGGTCCATGATCTCGCCGGCGATGTTGGTCCGCGCCACCTCGAGGTCGTGCTCGCGCTGGCCCGGAGTCAGGCCGCTCTCATGCAGCTCGCCGGTCTCGGCATCCACCAGGTAGGCGGCGAAGGCGCCCGCGTCTCGACGGAAGAGCGTGTTCGACAGGGACACGTCGCCCCAGAAGAAGCCGACGTTGTGCAGTCGCACCAGCAGCGCCGCCAGGGCGTCGACGAGGCGCGTGGCGGTGTCGGGGCGCAGCACCTGCGTGAACAGGGCGCGGTAGGGGAGCGAGAACTTCAGGTGCGCGGTGACCAGCGCCGCCGGCAGGGGCTCTCCCCGGGCGTCGCGGCGTCCGGCGATCACGGCCACGCGCTCGACGCACGGGGCGTCCAGTCGGGCGAGGTTGCCGAGCATGTCGTACTCGCGGCGGGCCATCTCGGCCGTGGTCTCTTTGATGGCGACCACGCGGCCCGACAGGTTGGCGAACCTCACGAGGTGGCGCGAGAGGCCTTTGGGCAGGAACACGATCGTGCTCGAGGGCCACTCCGCGAGCGGTGTCGACCAGGGCAGTGCGAGCAGTCCCGGGTCGACGGAGCTCGCCGTGATGCTGAGGGATTCGGGCATGCCTCTCCTCTTCGCGGTCGCTGTCGGGCGGTCGGCGGAAAAGCACTGCGGCGCGGGGGGTCAGACGACCCGCCCGCGCCGCAGCAGCGTTCTGTCAGTGCCCGGAGACGACGGGAGCGTCGTTCAGGCGCTCGCCGGTCTCCATGTCGAACGCGTGAACGTGGCCGGCGGTCGCCGCGAGGGTGACCGTCTCGCCGGAGTTCGGGTGGTTGCGTCCGTCGACGCGGGCGACGATGTCGGTGCGCTTGCCGTTGATGTCGGTGTGCCCGTAGAGGTAGCCGTCCGCGCCGAGTTCCTCGACGAGGTCGACCACGACCGAGAGGCCCTTGCCGTCGGCCGGGCCGACGACGATGTCCTCGGGACGGACACCGACGGTGACCTCGCTGCCGTGGGCACGGCCCACGGTGTCGCGGTCCAGCGGGACGACCTCGGTGCCGAACTGCACGCCGCCCTCGGCGAGTGCCGCCGGGAACAGGTTCATGGCGGGCGAGCCGATGAAGCCGGCGACGAACACGTTGTTCGGGCGCTCGTACAGGTCGCGCGGGGTGCCGACCTGCTGGAGCAGGCCGTCCTTGAGCACGGCGATGCGGTCGCCCATGGTGAGCGCCTCGGTCTGGTCGTGCGTGACGTAGACCGTGGTGACGCCCAGGCGACGCTGCAGCGACGCGATCTGGGTACGCGTCTGCACGCGCAGCTTCGCGTCGAGGTTCGACAGCGGCTCGTCCATGAGGAACACCTGCGGCTGGCGGACGATCGCGCGGCCCATGGCGACGCGCTGACGCTGACCACCCGAGAGGGCCTTGGGCTTGCGGGTGAGGTACTCCTCGAGGTCGAGCAGCTTGGCGGCCTCGAGGACGCGGTTGGCGCGCTCCTCCTTGCCGACACCGGCGATCTTGAGCGCGAAGCCCATGTTCTCGGCGACGGTCATGTGCGGGTACAGCGCGTAGTTCTGGAACACCATCGCGATGTCGCGGTCCTTCGGCGGCACGTCGGTGACGTCGCGGTCACCGATGAGGATGCGGCCGGAGTTGACCTCTTCGAGGCCGGCGAGCATGCGCAGCGAGGTGGACTTTCCACAGCCGGACGGGCCGACCAGGACGAGGAACTCGCCGTCGGCGACCTCGAGGTTGAGCTTGTCCACAGCGGGGCGCGTGCCCCCGGGGTACAGGCGGGTTGCGTTGTCAAAGGTGACGGACGCCATGTTCTCTTCTCCTTCACCGGCAGGTACGTGCCGGACGATCCGTAGTGATGGATGAGCGGGGGCTTTCCCGCGCGCCCGCCATCGGGCGCAATGCACAGTATGACACGCCTCGCGCGGGCTCCGCGTCTGGGCATTTCCCAGACTGCCTGGTTAACATCGATTCCGGCCGCCTCTTCGTGCGGCCTCCGCCGAGATCCGGCCCGTCCGTCCCGAGAGGTTCCATGTCGAGCGACGATTCCGCGAATGCGCCCGCACCCAGCGAGCGCCGCGACGCCGTGCGCGAGAAAGCCCAGCAGGTGCACGTGCGCCAGTCCCGGGCGCAGCGCATCCGCATCGCCGTCCTCTCCCTGAGCGCCGTCGCCCTGGTCGTAGTCGCCGCGGTGACCGTGACCATGATCGTCTCGTCTGCGGCATCCAAGCCCCTCCTCCGCCCGGCCAATCTCGACGACGACGGATTCGCCGTGACGAGCATCGCCGGCGTCGCCCTGTCGTCCGGTGCCGTGCAGGATGCCGAGCCCACCCCGACCCCGACGCCGACGGCCGAGGATGATGGAGACGAAGAGGAGGCGGAGGCGACGCCGTCGCCCACGCCGACCGAGCAGCCGGTGGTCGACATCCGCGTGTACGTCGACTACCTGTCGACCGGTTCCCGCGAGTTCCAGCTCGCCAACGTTCAGCAGCTGGCCGAGTGGGTCGACGAGGGTGCCGCGACGCTGGCCTACCACCCGGTATCGATGCTCACCGCCAAGTCCAACGGCACCAAGTACTCGCTGCGCGCGGCCGGGGCTGCGGCGTGCGTGGCCACCCACTCGCCCGACTCGTTCTTCGCGTACAACAACGCGCTGCTGAGCCAGCAGCCCGAGGTCGACTCCGACGGCTACACCGACACCGAGCTCGCCTCGCTCGCGATCGCCGCGGGGGCCGACTCCCCGCGGGAGGTCCGCTCGTGCATCGAGGCGCAGGAGTTCCAGGGCTGGGCGCGCACGGCCACCGAGCGGGCGCTGGACGGCCTGCCCGACACCGAGGTGACGCTGACGGGCACCCCGACGGTCCTGGTCAACGGCAACCAGTACGTCGGCGCGCTCGATGACCCGCAGGAGTTCGCGCAGTTCGTGCTCACGATCGCCAGCGACGCCTACTACAAGGCCACCCCCACGCCGAGCCCGAGCGCGACCCCGACCCCCACGCCGTAACGGTCGCCCGCCTGCTCCTGGCTAGACTGGGAGCCTGCCGACTTGGCGCAATTGGTAGCGCACCTAACTTGTAATTAGGGGGTTACGGGTTCGAGTCCCGTAGTCGGCTCCATGAGCGGACACCGATGACGAGCATCACGCCTCACGCGCCTGCATCGCCGCGTCCGCTGCCCGCGTGGCTCGCGCTCGCGGGCGCGGTCGTCGTGGGAGTGCTGACCGCGCTGCAGGCTCGCGTCAACGGCGATCTCGGTGTGCGGCTGGATGACGGCTTTGTCGCGGCCGTGGTGTCGTTCGGATCCGGCCTGGCGATCCTGATCGTCCTGTCCGTCGCCACGCGCGCCGGACAGCGTGGGTTCCGCGCCTTGGTCGCCGGTGTGCGCGGCCGGGCGATCCCGTGGTGGATGCTGGCCGGCGGCGCCGCGGGAGCCCTCACCGTCGCGACGCAGGGCCTCGCGGTGGGGCTCATCGGGGTTTCGCTGTTCACCGTCGGAATGGTCGCGGGGCAGGCGCTCAACGGCCTTGTGCTCGATCGCATCGGCTACGGCCCCGGAGGGGCGGTCGCCGTCACCGTCCCGCGCCTCATCGGCGGCGCGCTCGCCCTCGCGGCCGTGGCCCTCGCGCTGACGGGCGAAGGGGTGCGAGGGATCCCCTGGTGGATGCTGCTCCTGCCGTTCCTCACCGGCGCCGGCATCGCGTGGCAGCAGGCGACCAACGGGCGGCTGCGGGCCAAGGTCGGCACGCCGCTCACGGCCACCCTGGTGAACTTCGTCGGGGGGACGGCGATCCTCGCCGTCGCCGCGGTCGTGCACGTGGCCGCCGTCGGCGCGCCCGATCCGTTCCCGGCCGACCCGCTCGTCTACACCGGCGGCGCGATCGGCGTGGTCTACATCTTCCTGTCGGCCGCGCTCGTCCAGCACACCGGCGTGCTGCTGCTCGGGCTCGGCGCGGTGACCGGCCAGCTCACCACGTCGCTCGTGCTCGACCTGCTGTGGCCGTCGGCCGCCGGGCCGGGGCTCGCGCAGAGCGCGGTCATGGTCGCCGTGGCCCTGCTGTCGGTGGTCGTCGCCACCGTCCCATGGAAACGCGTGCCCCGGCGGCGACGAGGGCGAGCCTGACGGCCGCGGTGGCTGACGATCGCCCGGGCTCAGATCTGAGTTCTCAGGCCCGGGCTCAGGCCTGCTCGTCCTCGGCTCCCGGCATCCGAGAGAGCACCTTGCGGGCATCCAGCACGTGACGCTTGCCGGGGCGTTCCCGCTCGGGCTTGCCGCCGACGTAGAGCCAGCCCAGGAGCTCCTCGTTCTTCTTCAGACCGTGCGCTTTCGCGACGGCCTTCGCCCGGGTGTAGTGGCCGGTGCGCCACAGGACGCCCCAGCCGGCCTCGTCCAGCAGCAGGCTCAGCACGTGCGCGACGCCGGAGGCGACGGCCTCCTGCTCCCACCGTGCGACCTTGCTCGACTTCTGGTAGCTGGCGACGACGGCGATGAGCAGGGGCGCACGCAGCGGTTTCGACGACGACCCCTTCTCGCCCTCGGCCTTGTTGATGGCGCGGCCGAGGCGCTCGCGGTCGGCGCCGCGCAGCTCGATCAGGCGCCAGGGGCGCAGCGACGCGTGATCGGCGACGCGGCCGGCCGCCGAGACGAGCGTCAGCAGCTCGTCGTGCGACGGCGCCGCGTCGGTGACCTTCGACCAGGAGCGGCGCGCGCGCACCGCATCCAGCGCGCCGGTCACGCCGGAGCGTCCGAGGTGCTCCCGGTCTCCGGGGTGAACTGCAGCGACAGCGAGTTCATGCAGTACCGGTCCCCGGTGGGCGTGCCGAATCCGTCGGGGAAGACGTGTCCCAGGTGCGAGCCGCAATTGGCGCAGCGCACTTCGGTGCGCACCATTCCGTGGCTGGTGTCCTCGATCAGCTCGACCGCTTCGGGTCGCACCGACTCGTAGAAGCTCGGCCACCCGCAGTGCGAGTCGAACTTGGTGCCGCTCTGGAACAGCTCCGCGCCGCACGCGGCACACGCGTACAGCCCCGCGCGCGACTCGTCGAGCAGCTCACCCGTCCAGGCCCGCTCGGTTCCCGCCTGTCGCAGCACGGCGTACTGCTCGGCGGTGAGCTCTTCGCGCCACTGGGCATCGGTCTTGTTGACGGCGTAGGTCATGACTCCTCCTCGATCCTCACCCATTCAACCCCAGCGTGGGCGCCGCTGTTCCCGCGGCGCTGAGCGTCTGCCGCGAGAATGGGCGGATGGACGACGAGCGCACGGCGGTGGCGGAGCGCTACGCGCGGTTCGCGCGGGACGAAGCACCCGGCCGCAGCGACCTGTACGCGACGTGGGCGGCGGGCGTGGCCGCCGACGACGAGGTGCAGGCGACGCTGGCGATGCTCCCCGTCGCGCGCCGGCAGCCGCCGCTCGTCTTCGCCGTCTCACGGATGCTGGGCGCGCCCGAGCTCGGCTACGGGGTGTGGCGCGCGTGGGTGAGCGAGCACGCCGACGAGCTGATCGCCGAGGCCGGCCGGCGATCGCTGCAGACGAACGAGCCGCAGCGGTGCGCCGCCCTGCTGCCCGCGCTCTCGCTCATCGACGGCCCGATCGCCCTGCTGGAGATCGGAGCCAGTGCGGGTCTGTGCCTGTACCCCGACCGCTACTCCTACCGCTATCGCGGCGGACCGGCGCTCGATCCGCCGGGCGGTGCGTCGCCGGTGGTGCTGTCGTGCGAGCTGCGGGGCACGCACCCGCCCCGCCTGCGGCTGCCCGACATCGTGTGGCGGGCGGGTGTCGATCTGACACCGCTGAACCCGAGGGATGCCGGCGACCGCCGCTTCCTGTCATCGCTGGTGTGGCCCGGAGAAGCCGGTCGCGCCGAACGCATCACCGCGGCGCTCGACATCGCGGCGACCGAGCCCGCCCCGATCCTCGCCGGTGACGCCACCGAGCCCGACACCCTCGCGGCGGCGATCGCCGCCGCTCCGCCCGACGCGGTGCTCGTCATCACGACGCCGGGCGTGCTGCCCCACATCCCGCGCGACGGGCGCGAACGGCTGCTGACGGCGATCGCGGCGGCCCCCGCGCGGTGGGTGAGCATCGACCCGCCGGCGCTCCATGACCGCTGGAACCCGCCCGTGGATGCCGCGTGGGGCGGGTTCGTGCTCGGCCTCGACGGGCGTCCGCTCGCGGCGGTGGACCCACTCGGCGCTTTCGTGGAGTGGCGCGACGGAGCCGCGGCCCACCCGGGTTAGCGTGCTGGAGTGCCCCTGACCGACCGAGATCGCGCCCTGCTGGACTTCGAGAACGCCTGGTTCACCCACGCCGGCGCCAAGGAGGAGGCGATCCGCAGCGACCTGGGGTTGTCGCCCGCTCGCTACTACCAGCTGCTCGGTCGGCTCATCGACACCGCTGAGGCGCAGGCCCATGACCCGCTTCTCATCGGCAGGCTCCGGCGTCAGCGCGACGCCCGCATGACGGAGCGGGCGCCGGTCCCGGCGCGCGCGATCGGCTGACCCGGCCGAACGGCCGCCACAGCGCGTTTCGATAGCATCGTCGGGTGCCGCACTCGTCCTTCCCCCGGGATCGCTTCGACGACATCCCCTCGGACAGCGGACGCATCGGCGCCCATCGCGCGGAGCAGCCGCACATGCACCGCTGGGTGATCCTGCTGTGGGCGATCGCGGCGACCGTGGTGCTCACGCTGGTCGGCATCTTCGGCACCCTTCTGGTGTCGGGGCGGATCGACCTCTTCCCCGCACCCGATCCGGGTTCCACCGCCGTGGCGACGCCCGGCGTGGAACCCGTCGTGGACACCTCGTACGCCGTTCTGATCCTCAACGCCACGGCGCAGGACGGGCTGGCGACCCAGACCAAAGACCTCGTGGTCGCCGCGGGGTGGGCCGACGCGGACGTGCTGGCCAGCGAGGCCGGCAGCGACGACTTCGCCGAGACGACGGTGTATTACGTGGATGCCGCCGACGAAGCCGCGGCGGCGGGCCTGGCCGACCTCGTGCTCGGCGGGGCGAACATCGAGCAGAGCGATGCCTACCAGCCGGCCGATCCCGAGACCCCGCAGCTGACGGTCGTGCTGGGGCTCGACCGTGCCGATGCGGGCGGTTCGGCCACGCCTGCCCCGTGAGCGTGCGGACCCCGTCAGCGCCGTGAGGGTGCTCGTCCGAGGGCGGCATCCGGCTCGTGTGTTTCGCGCCCGTAAATACTTCGATGCCACCGTGTCAACAGTTGCCGATGGCCCCATTTCAGCGTGATTCCGCTGTTTACGATGGGCGCAATCGCACAGCAACAGGAGATTCGCATGACCCAGGGCACCGTCAAGTGGTTCAACGCCGAGAAAGGCTATGGCTTCATCACGGTGACGGATGGCCGGGACGTCTTCGTCCACTACTCGAACATCGACATGACCGGCTTCCGTGTACTCGAAGAGGGCCAGGCGGTGGAGTTCACCGTCGGCACCGGACAGAAGGGGCCGCAGGCGGAATCCGTCCGCCCGGTCTGACCCCTCACCTCGGAACCAGAGCGGGACGCCTTCGGGCGTCCCGCTCTCTCGTGTTGCGCAGTAACACCGCGTGGCTTGCACTCGACCAGGGCGAGTGCCAGAATGACTTAGCACTCGGTCTGACTGAGTGCTAATGACCGAAAGCCAACGTCCGGGAGGGACGACACACACATGGCAAAGATCATCGCTTTCGATGAGGAGGCCCGCCGTGGCCTCGAGCGCGGCCTGAACATCCTGGCCGACGCCGTCAAGGTGACCCTGGGTCCCCGCGGTCGCAACGTCGTGCTCGAGAAGAAGTGGGGCGCTCCCACGATCACGAACGACGGTGTCTCGATCGCCAAGGAGATCGAGCTCGACGACCCGTACGAGAAGATCGGCGCGGAGCTCGTCAAGGAGGTCGCCAAGAAGACCGACGACGTCGCCGGTGACGGCACGACGACGGCCACCGTCCTGGCCCAGGCGCTCGTCCGCGAGGGTCTGCGCAACGTCGCAGCCGGCGCCGACCCCATCTCGCTCAAGCGCGGCATCGAGAAGGCCGTCAAGGCCATCACCGACCAGCTGCTCGAGGGCGCCAAGGAGGTCGAGTCCAAGGAGCAGATCGCTGCGACCGCCTCGATCTCGGCCGCTGACCCCGAGATCGGCGCGCTCATCGCCGAGGCCATCGACAAGGTGGGCAAGGAGGGTGTGGTCACCGTCGAGGAGTCCCAGACCTTCGGCACCGAGCTCGAGCTCACCGAGGGCATGCGCTTCGACAAGGGCTACCTGAACCCCTACTTCGTCACCGACCCGGAGCGTCAGGAAGCGGTCTTCGAGGACCCCTACATCCTGATCGCCAACCAGAAGATCTCCAACATCAAGGACCTTCTGCCGATCGTCGACAAGGTGATCCAGGACGGCAAGGAGCTCGTCATCATCGCCGAGGACGTCGAGGGCGAGGCGCTTGCGACTCTCGTGCTCAACAAGATCCGCGGCATCTTCAAGTCGGCTGCCGTCAAGGCTCCCGGCTTCGGCGACCGCCGCAAGGCTCAGCTGCAGGACATCGCGATCCTCACGGGCGGACAGGTCATCACCGAAGAGGTGGGCCTCAAGCTCGAGAACGCGACGCTCGACCTGCTCGGCCGTGCCCGCAAGGTCATCATCACCAAGGATGAGACCACGATCATCGAGGGCGCCGGCGAGGCGTCGCAGATCGAGGGTCGCGTGACCCAGATCCGCCGCGAGATCGACAACACCGACAGCGACTACGACCGCGAGAAGCTCCAGGAGCGCCTCGCCAAGCTCGCCGGCGGCGTCGCCGTCATCAAGGCGGGGGCGGCCACCGAGGTCGAGCTCAAGGAGCGCAAGCACCGCATCGAGGACGCCGTCCGCAACGCCAAGGCTGCGGTCGAAGAGGGCATCGTCCCCGGCGGTGGCGTGGCGCTGATCCAGGCCGGCAAGACCGCGTTCGCGAACCTCGAGCTCGTGGGCGACGAGGCGACCGGCGCGAACATCGTCAAGGTCGCGATCGAGGCTCCGCTGAAGCAGATCGCTCTGAACGCCGGTCTCGAGCCGGGTGTCGTCGCCAACAAGGTGGCGGAGCTTCCGGCCGGTCACGGTCTGAACGCCGCCACGGGCGAGTACGGTGACCTGTTCGCACAGGGCATCATCGACCCCGCCAAGGTGACCCGTTCGGCGCTGCAGAACGCCGCGTCCATCGCGGGCCTGTTCCTCACCACCGAGGTCGTCGTCGCCGACAAGCCCGAGAAGGCCGCCGCTCCCGCGGGCGACCCGACGGGTGGCATGGACTTCTGATCCATCACCTCATCGAAGAAGGCCCCGGTCGCGCAAGCGGCCGGGGCCTTCTCCCTTTCCTCAGCGGAACAACCCGGCCGTCGCCATCTCGGCATCGGCGTACTGCCGTCCGGCGGTCGCCAGGGCGGTGTTGATCCCCGCGAGGGACTCCTCGACCTGACGCTGCGTGGCCCGCCACTGCTCGACCGCGCCGTGGAAGGAGCTCGACGCGCTGCCGGTCCATGACGACTGCAGGCCGGTGAGCTGAGCCATCATCGACTGCGTTTCGGCCTGGATGCGGTCGATGGTCCCGCGGATGGAACCGGTCGCTGCCAGCACGGCGTCGCTGTCGACGGAGAAGACGGCCATGAACGCTCCTTTCGATCAGGGGCGGGCGCGTCTGCCCTGCCCACGTGCCCGCCACGCTACGGCGGCGTGTCCCGCCCTCCGAGGGTCGGCCGGCGCCGGTGGACAACCTGACGCCGAGCGGATGCTGGGGAGGAGCCGGTCAGTCCTGATCAGATGTCACCGAGCGCAGCGGCTGCGTCTCGAGGTGACGGTGCGCCTCGGCATCCTGACGATCGACCAGTGGGAGGGCGACGCGGAAGGTGGCGCCGCCGCCGGGGGTGTCGCTCACCGACACGGTGCCGTGGAGGGCTTCGACGATGGATGCGACGATCGACAGCCCGAGCCCCGACCCGCCGGTCTCGCGGGTGCGGGAGTTGTCGGCGCGCCAGAAGCGCTGGAAGATCTTCTCCTTGATCTGATCCGGCACCCCCTCGCCGTGGTCGACGATCTCGATCCAGCCGGTGCTGCGGGCGCGATCGACGCCGACCCTCAGCTCGACGGGGGAGTCCTCCGCCGTGAAGCGGCGGGCGTTGCCCAGCAGGTTCGTGACCACCTGGCGGATGCGGTTCTCGTCCCCGAGCACGATCGGCTCGACCGGATCGGTGGAGAAGTCCGCCGCGACGCCCGACGGCGGGTCGATCGGCGGGGTGGCCGGGGCGCCCGATCCGGCTGCGCCGGGTGCCCCGTTCCGCTGCCGGCGACGGAGCATCGCGAGCGTGACGCTCGCTCGCGCGATCGCGGACGTCGGCGGTCCCGACCGCTTGCGCGGCGTGCCGTCATCGAGCATGAGTCGCTGGGGAAGATCCGGCAGCAGCGGGCCGGCTGTGGTGTCGATGACCGTGACCGCACGCTGCGGGGAGGTCGCGCGCACGTCGAGGGCGGCATCCCGGGCGATCGGGCGCAGGTCGACGGGGGCGATCACGACGTCGCGGCGCTCGTCGAGTCGGGCGAGCGAGAGGAGGTCTTCGACGAGGAGCCCCATCCGGATCGCCTCCTTCTCGATGCGCTCCATCGACTGCGCGACGTCCTCATCGCTGGTGATCGCGCCCATGCGGTACAGCTCGGCGTAGCCCCTCACGGTCACCAGGGGAGTGCGCAGCTCATGGCTGGCGTCGCCGATGAAGCGGCGCATCTGCTGGACCGTGGCGTCGCGCTGTGAGATGGCGGCATCCACCCGTCCCAGCATGGCGTTGATGGCCGACTTCAGTCGTCCCACCTCGGTGCCGGGGGCGATGTCGGTCATGCGGGTGCTGAAATCTCCCGACGCGATCGACATGGCCGTGGTCTCGACCTGCGCGAGGCTGCGGAACGCCAGCGTCACCAGGAGTCGTGTGGCGAGGGCCCCGACGACGATCGTGATCACCGCGATGATGCTGTAGATGCCGAGGTAGGTGCCGATCGTGCGGTTGACGCCGGCCAGCGGCGCGGCCACGAGCTGCGTGTACAGGATCCCGCCGCTCACGGTCTCCTGAACCGTCACCGTCGCGCGGTACTCGGCCTCGCCGTCGGGACTGGTGAGGGTGAACACCTGCAGCTCACGGGCGAGCGCGAGGTCGAGGGGGAAACTCGCCGGGAAGTCCGGCTCGGCCGCGCTGCGGCCGCCCGCGACGGCGAGTGGTTCGTAGGGGTCGGCGGGGTCGTAGACGACCACGAAGTAGTCGGTGTCGGGCGCGGCCTCGATCCGCTCCGGCTCGATCGTGCCGTCGCGCACCACCATGTCGAACTGCTGCGAGGCGACGTCGGTGCGGGCCACGTCCTGCAGGTTGCTCTCGATGTTCGCGGTCAGGGCGGTGCCGAGGAAGGCGGTCGTTCCGATCCCGGCGCCGAGCAGTCCGAGGGCGAGGACGGCGACGCAGACGCCCGTGACCTTGGCTCGCAGGCTGATGCTGCGCCACCCACGGGTGATCGCGTCGGTCTTGTGCGCCAGGACGGCCCCCTCCGGTCGCGGCCGCCTACGCGGTCTTGCCGGCCTTGAGCATGTATCCGAATCCGCGCTTGGTCTGGATGAGCGGCTCGGACGAGTGGGGATCGATCTTACGTCGCAGATACGAGATGTAGCTCTCGACGATGCCGGCGTCGCCGTTGAAGTCGTACTCCCACACGTGGTCGAGGATCTGAGCCTTCGACAGCACACGGTTGGGGTTGAGCATGAGGTAGCGCAGCAGCTTGAACTCGGTGGGACTGAGGTCGATCGACACGTCGCCGACCTGCACGTCGTGGGTGTCCTGATCCATCGTCAGCTCTCCGGCGCGGATCACCGACTCCTCATCGGCCTGCATCGTGCGCCGCAGGATCGCCTGGATGCGCGCGACGATCTCGTCGAGGCTGAACGGCTTCGTGACGTAGTCGTCGCCGCCGGCGTTGAGGCCGGTGATCTTGTCTTCGGTCTCGTCCTTGGCGGTGAGGAACAGGATGGGCGCGGTGTAGCCCGCGCCCCGGAGTCGCTTGGTGACGCTGAACCCGTTCATGTCGGGCAGCATCACGTCGAGCACGATGAGGTCGGGTTCCTCCTCGAGCACGGCCGAGATCGTCTGGGCGCCGTTGGAGACGGCCCGAACCTGGAACCCCGCGAAGCGGAGGCTCGTGATGAGCAGGTCGCGGATGTTCGGCTCGTCGTCCACGACGAGGATGCGAGGTGCGGTCATGCCCTCATTATGGCCATCGATCTCATGCGCTGTCTGGATATCGCCCGGAGAGGCGGGATGCGGGGCGTGCCCGCTTCACGCCGGGCGAGGCCTTGTCGGGCCGATTCAGTCCAGGCTCGCGCGCACCGCCCGCTCGACCACGGGCCGGATGGCGGCATCCGGATCCACAGTCACACGGTGCAGCACGAGGCCGTCCGCGGCCGCCATGAGCGATCGCGCGGCGTCAACGGGGGAGCGGGCGCCGACCCGGGCGAGGAGCGCGGTCGTCCACTCGACGTAGGCGCGGCGCTGGTCCAGGAGCGGAGCGAGCAGGTCGGGGTCGCCGGCGCCCTCGAGGAAGAGTGCGAAGCGGGCCCGGGTGCGGCCGGCGAAGGGGCCGGTCTCGACGGCGACCATCGCGCACAGCGCGTCGGCCAGTTGCTCGGCCGTCTCGACGGGCGGGTTCTCGGCGGCGGCGAAGTCGGCGCGCTCGCTCTCGGCCAGGTGGGTGACCACACCGGCGACGAGGGCGTCGCGCGTGCGGAACCAGTTCGACGTCGATCCCTTCGGCAGGCCGGCCCGCTCGTCCACGCGGGCGTGGGTGAGCGCGCGAATGCCCTGCTCGCCGACGAGCGCGAGCGCCGCGTCGAGGGCTCGGTCTCTGGTGGTGGCCACATCACGACCCTAGATGCGAGCTGCCTACTAGAGAAGTAGTGACACGGCACTAGAGAAGTAGTATTGTGCGGCCATGGACGAGAGAGCGACGGACGCCGACGCGTCGACCGTGCTGCCGCCGATCCCGGAGGTGACCGGCTTCACGCACGAGTTCGTCGACACTCCGGGGCTGCGTGCGCACGTGGCGACGATCGGCGCGGGCGAGCCGGTGCTGATACTCCACGGCCTGCCCCAGCATTGGTGGCAGTGGAGGGATGTCGGTCCCGCACTCGGCGGGCGATATCGCGTGATCTGCCCGGACGCCCGGGGCTTCGGCTGGTCGCAGGCGGCATCGCCGCGGATCGAGCGGTACTCGATGCGGGACGACGTGGTGGCCGTCATGGATGCCCTCGGGCTGGAACGGGTGCGGCTCGTGGCGCACGACATGGGTGCGGTGGTGGCGGCGCAGCTGGCATACGCCCACCCGGAGCGGGTGCGCGCGATGGTGCTGCTCTCGGTGCCGCCGCCCTTCATGAGGCTGGGGCTCGGCATGCTGCCGGCGATGCGCCACGTGCCGAAGCTGCGCTTCCGGCGGGCGGGGCAGTCGCTGGACTGGGTGTTCCAGCCGCCGTATGTGGCCACGCCCCTGAGTGGGCAGACGCTCGCCACCTACCTCGGCCCACTGCGCGACCCGGCGAAGGATGCCGCGATCCGCGAGGTCTACCGCGGGCTGCTGATCGCCGGTGAGATGCCGGCGCTCGCCACGGGCGCGTACCGTCGGCGACGTCTGCGCGTCCCCGCCCTGTACGCCTTCGGCGAGCGGGACGAGCCGTTGACGGCCGCGTTCGTGCGGAAGCACAGCGGCGACGTGTCGCGCTTCGCCGACCACGTCGAGTTCGCATCCATCCCGGATGCCGCGCATTTCGCCACCGACGACAATCCCGGCGCCGTGGTCGACCTCGTGACGGACTTCTTCGCGCGGACGGGCTGAGCCTCAGGCGGCGAGGGACTCCGCGTCGAGGATCGTGTAGGCATAACCCTGCTCGGCGAGGAACCGCTGGCGGTTCTGCGCGAAGTCCTGGTCGACGGTGTCGCGGGCGATCAGCGTGTAGAAGCTCGCCGTCTTGCCCGACTGCTTCGGACGCAGCAGCCTCCCGAGCCGCTGCGCCTCCTCTTGACGCGAGCCGAACGACCCGGACACCTGGATGGCGACCGAGGCCTCGGGGAGGTCGATCGAGAAGTTCGCGACCTTCGAGACGACCAGCACCGTGATCTCGCCGACCCGGAAGGCCTGGTACAGCTCCTCGCGCTCGTCGACGGGCGTCTGCCCGGTGATCTTGGAGGCGCCGAGCGCTTCGGCGAGCACGTCGATCTGATCCAGATACTGCCCGATGATCAGGATGCGCTCGCCGGCGTGCTTGTCGACCAGCCGCTGGACGACGTCGATCTTGGCGGGGGCCGTCGCCGCCAGCCGGTACCGGTCGTCGTCCGCGGCGGCGGCGTATTCGAGACGGTCGCCGGCGGGCAGGTCGACACGGACCTCGTAGCAGACGGCCGGTGAGATGAAGCCCTGCGCCTCGATCTCCTTCCACGGCGCATCGAACCGCTTGGGGCCGATGAGGCTGAACACGTCGCCCTCGCGGCCGTCCTCGCGCACGAGCGTCGCGGTGAGGCCCAGCCGGCGCCGCGCCTGCAGGTCGGCGGTGAGCTTGAACACCGGGGCGGGCAGCAGATGCACCTCGTCGTAGACGATGAGACCCCAGTCCAGAGCGTCCAGCAGGGCGAGGTGGGCGTACTGGCCTTTCCTCTTGGCGGTGAGGATCTGGTAGGTGGCGATCGTGACGGGCTTGACCTCTTTGACCTGCCCCGAGTACTCGCCGATCTCCTCAGCGGTCAGCGACGTGCGCTTGAGCAGTTCGTCGCGCCACTGCCGCGCGCTCACGGTGTTGGTCACGAGGATCAGCGTCGTGGTCTTCGTCTCGGCCATCGCGCCGGCGCCGACGAGCGTCTTGCCCGCGCCGCAGGGGAGCACCACGACGCCGGAGCCGCCCTCGGCGAAGACGTCGACCGCCTGCCGCTGGTACGGCCGCAGCTTCCAGCCGCCCGCACCGTCTTCGGCGAGGTCGATCGGATGCGGGGTGCCGGGCGTGTAGCCGGCGAGGTCTTCGGCGGGCCAGCCGATCTTCAGCAGCTCCTGCTTGATGTGGCCGCGCGCCCAGGCATCCACGACGAAGGTGTCGGGGGAGGGGTTGCCGATCAACAGCGGCTGGATGCGCTTGTTCTTGGACACCTCGGCAAGGACGGCGGGGTCGGTCGAGCGCAGCACGAGCGCGCTCTCGCCGTCGACCTCGTCGCGTTCGATGACGAGCCTGCCGTAGCGCCCGACCGTCTCGCGGATGTCGATCGACACCGACGGCGGCACCGGGAAGCGCGACCAGCGATCGAGGGTGGCGAGCATGTCCTCGGCGTCGTGGCCCGCCGCGCGGGCGTTCCACAGGCCGAGACGCGTGATGCGGTACGTGTGGATGTGTTCGGGGGCGCGCTCGAGCTCGGCGAAGATCGCGAGTTCGTGGCGCGCGCTCTCGGCGTGCGGGTGCGCGACTTCGAGGAGCACCGTGCGGTCGCTCTGGACGATGAGGGGGCCGTCAGCCATAACGTGCCAGTCTACCGGGCCTCACCTGCGCGGCGCCGACGTCGGTGGAGCGCCGGCGCAGGCGACTCGGCCCGGTCGCGGTCACTCGGTGCCGGGCGCGCGCACGCTCACGATGCTCGACACCGGGAGGGTCCGCTCGATGTCGGCGGCCCGGTCGCGGCCACGCAGCCGGCCACCGCCGAGGCCGGTGGCCTCGAGGATGAACGAGCGCTCGCCGCCGTCCGGCATCCGCACCACGACGACGAGTTCGCTGCGGGTGCGCACCGACTGCTCGAGCTCGCGCTGCAGCCATGCGCCGTCGTCGCCCTCGCCGTGACCGGAGCGCAGGGACTCGAGCAGCCGATCGTAGGAGCGCAGCAGATCGGCCCCCGCGGCCTGCTGGGCCGAGCCGGTCCGGCGGTGCATCGCCACGGTGTGACCGCTGCTGTCCACGGCGACGACCGGGTAGCGGGCGTCGGCGAGGGCCCAGTAGACGGCGTCGCGCGCGACGCGGGTGGTGAGGGACGCTCCGTCGTCCACGAGACCGAGCGGGCGAAGGGCCTGATCGACGGCGACGGTGTCGAGCAGGCCGGCATCGTCACTGTCGACGCGCGTCCGGCCGGTGGCGGCATCCTCGCTCACCCTCACGCGGCCGTGGCGGGCGGCGGTGCTGTCGATGAGGTAGTCCAAGGGCTGCGGGATGCCGGTGAGCGACAGTTCCGAGAGGAAGGCGCGGATGCCGTCGGCGTCTTCGCCCTCGGTCATCCCGGTCGCCAGCGAGCCGGCGGTGAAGCGGTACGTGGATGCCTGGGCGCGGGACTCGCGCACCGCGATGCGGCGCAGGCGCAGGTCGAGCGGCGGTGAGAGGGGACCCGGGGCGATCGCGCTGAGGTCGGCCTGCAGGTAGACACGATCGATCTCGGCCGGGAGGTGCTCCAGAAGCGACGAGGGATCCGCCGGCGCGCCGCTGCGCAGCGACTGCGCCCAGGGCGGTTCGTCGCCGGACGTGCCGACGAGCCCCCACCGCACGGCGAGGTCGCGCAGTCGTGTCGCGGTCGCCGCCCAATCCGGTGCGAGCGGGTACATCTCGGGCCAGACGTCCAGGGCGACCCAGCCACCGTCGTCGGTGCGCAGTCCTGCGGGCAGCGAGGAGCGGAAGCCCTCGGCCACGAGAGCCCACCGCTGGGCCGTCGAGGATTCCAGCCACGAACCGGCGGCGTCGGTCACCGTCCATTCGCGGTCGGTCGCGATGACCAGTCCCGCGGTCTTCGCAAGGGCGACGAGGGCGTCGAGCTCGGCCCCGTCGACCACCGCACCGGATTCGACGAGCTTCTTGCGGTCGAACGCGCTCACGGCGCCGGTGCCGGTGCGCGACAGGGGCGACGTGAGACCGGCGAGCAGGACGTCGGCCAGCGCGCCGGCGGTGGTGAAGATCGTCTCGGCGGCGGCAGCCGCCTGCTGCGGGTTCGACGGCTGGGCCGCGTCCGGCGTTTTCAGGGGAGCGAACGCGTCGGGATTCGATGCCCGGGCGGCCGCGAGGCGGGACCGCACGATCTCGAGGGGACGGCCGTCGGGGTCTGCCAGCGCGAAGCGTTCGAGGGATGCCGCGGCGCCGGTCGCGGCATCCGTCGCCAGGGCGGCGAGGACGGGACGCGGAAGCTGGGCGACGGCCCGATCGATGGATGCCGGATCGAGCAGGCTCTCGGCGACGTCGAAGAAGTCGTGCCAGGTGGCGGCGGGCGAGACGCCGCGCACGGCGAACGTCTCGGCGAGCGCCACGTCGTCGCGGCCGGCAAGCCAGGTCGCGAGAGCGCGCTCGTCGGAGGGCACTCAGCCGCCTCGGTTGGCCCGGGATCGGCGGACGAGGCTCATGACCAGCACCGTCAGCAGCAGAGCGAAGGCGACGATCGGCGCGATGTAGACGAGCACGCCGACGGCGGGCCATGCTCCGGACGACATGTCGGCCCCCGCGGAGGTGCCGATCATGATGGCGAAGAACGCGAGGATGGACAGCACGAGCAGGCCCAGCGACATGAAGGCCAGGAGGCGGTCGATCGGGCGGATCGGAACGTCTTCGCCCGGAGTGTGCGTGCTCATCCGGATCAGCCTATCCTGCGGCGGTTGCCCGCAGGGGAGCGCCCCCGCTGTCGAACACCATCGCGGGCGGACACCTGGCGTAGTCTGGTGGGCGGGGGATCGCACGCCCCTGTTCGGCCATGCCCGCTCAGCGGGCTCAGACACACAGAGGTTTCGCGCATGCCCACCGGCAAGGTCAGGTTCTACGACGAGGACAAGGGCTTCGGGTTCATCGCCGCCGATGACGGCCAGGATGTCTTCCTGCACGCCACCGCCCTGCCCGCCGGAGCCCCGGCTCCGAAGCAGGGCACGCGGGTCGAGTTCGGCGTCGCCGACGGCAAGCGCGGACTCCAGGCGCTGTCGGTGCGGATCCTCGAGGCGCCGGTGAGCCTGTCGAAGCGCTCGCGCAAGCCCGCAGACGACATGGCGATCATCGTCGAAGACCTCGTGAAGCTGCTCGACGGCATCGGCGGAGACCTGCGCCGCGGTCGCTACCCCAGCGGCGGGCACGCCAAGAAGGTCGCGGCCGTGCTGCGCAAGGTCGCCGATGAACTCGACGCCTGAGCCCGACCCCGCTCTCATCGAGGCGCGTGACCTCGCGCTCGCTGCGCTGAAGGACATCACCCCCGACGCCACCATCGGCGCGCCCGCCGGCTACCGTCTCGAAGAGGACGGCGTCGTCTCGCTGCGCTTCGAGAACCGACTCGGCGGCTACCCCGGCTGGTACTGGACCGTGAGCCTCGCGCGCGTCGAGAGTGAAGAGCCGACGGTGCTCGAGGTCGAGCTGCTGCCCGGCGACGGCGCTCTGCTCGCACCGGACTGGGTGCCGTGGGCCGAGCGGCTCGCCGACTATCAGGCCGCGCAGGCCGCGCAGGCCGAGGCCGGCGACGAGGCCGACACCGAAGCGGATGCCGGTGAGTTCGACGACGTGGACGACATGGATGAGGGCGACTTCGACGCGGACGGGTCGCCGATCCTGCACGCCGGCGACGTCGACGGTGTCGACATCGACGAGCTCGCGGACGACGCCGAGTCGGATGACGACGACGAGTCCGATGACGATGATGACGAGTCGGATGACGACGACGACGAGTCGGATGACGACGACGAGTCGGATGACGATGACGACTCCGACGACTCCGGCGGGGACGACGACGAGTCGGACGACGACTTCGACGAGGACGATTCCGACGACTCGGACGAGGACGACTCCGACGACTGACCGCCGGCGCCGCCGCGCTCAGCTGTTCTCGAGCGTGAAGTCGATGCAGCGGATCAGCTGACGCACGTCGTCGGGCTCGATCGAGACGAACGTCGCGATGCGCAGCTGGTTGCGCCCGAGCTTGCGGTAGGGCTCGGTGTCGACGATGCCGTTCGCGCGAAGGCTGCGGGCGATCGCTGCGGCATCCACGGATTCGTCGAAGTCGATCGTCACCACGACCGGAGAGCGGTCGGCGGGGTTCGTCACGAACGGCGTCGCCACCGACGAGGCCTCGGCCCACGCGTAGAGAGCGCCCGACGATTCTCGTGTGCGCGCGTCTGCCCACACGAGCCCGCCGTTGCCGAGGATCCACTCCAGCTGGTCGTCGAGGAGGAACAGCGTCGCCAGGGCCGGAGTGTTGAGCGTCTGATTGAGCCGCGAGTTGTCGACGGCGTTCTTGAGGCTCAGGAACTCGGGGATGTAGCGACCCGAGGCGGCGATGCGCTCGATGCGCTCGATGGCGGCGGGCGAGACCGCCGCGAACCACAGGCCGCCGTCCGAGCCGAGGTTCTTCTGCGGTGCGAAGTAATAGACGTCCGCCTCGGCGGCCGAGAAGTCGATGCCGCCCGCGGCGCTCGTCGCGTCGATCACGGTGAGCGCGCCGTCATCGCCGGCCACGCGCTCGATGGGGGCCGAGACGCCCGTCGAGGTCTCGTTGTGCGGGTAGGCGTAGACGTCCACGCCCGCGACCGGCTCGGCCACCGCGCGGGTGCCCGGCTCGGCTTTGCGGACGTCCGGGGCGTCCAGCCACGGGGCTGCCGCCGCGGCGGCGAACTTGCCGCCGAACTCTCCGAAGACCAGGTTCTGGCTGCGCTTCTCGATGAGACCGAACGCCGCGGCATCCCAGAAGGCGGTCGAGCCGCCGTTGCCGAGGATGATCTCGTAGCCGTCGGGGAGTCGGAACAGATCTGCCAGGTGTGCACGGACGCTGCCGACGAGGTCCTTCACCGGCGCCTGGCGGTGCGAGGTCCCGAGGATCGAGGCGCCGCGACCGAGCAGCGCCTCGAGCTGCGTCGCGCGCACCTTCGAGGGGCCGCATCCGAAGCGTCCGTCGGTGGGGAGGATTTCACGG
The DNA here is from genome assembly GCF_031844425.1 of Microbacterium sp. ARD31. Classification (NCBI taxonomy): domain Bacteria; kingdom Bacillati; phylum Actinomycetota; class Actinomycetes; order Micrococcales; family Microbacteriaceae; genus Microbacterium; species Microbacterium sp. ARD31. Next base: position 377,070 of record NZ_JAUZVE010000002.1, on the reverse strand, counting down.
GGCAGCACGACGTGGGACATGCGTCGATTCTAGAGAGGTGCGCTCGCCGGACCGGTGCGTGTGACCTGTCGTGACGCGTCGCCGCAGGTCGGCGCGCACCCCGCGAAGGCTAGGCTGGGAGCGGATTTCTGCGAAGCGAGGACGCCCCCATGACCGACCTGATCGACACCACCGAGATGTACCTGCGCACCATCCTCGAACTCGAGGAGGAGAACATCATTCCTCTGCGTGCGCGCATCTCGGAGCGGCTCGGTCACTCCGGACCGACCGTGTCGCAGACGGTGGGGCGCATGGAGCGCGACGGGCTCGTCGTCGTATCGGACGACCGCAGCCTGCAGCTCACCGACGCCGGGCGGCAGAAGGCCGTCGATGTGATGCGCAAGCACCGCCTGGCCGAGCGTCTGCTGTCGGATGTGATCGGGCTGGACTGGGCGTACGTGCACGAAGAAGCGTGCCGGTGGGAGCACGTCATGAGCGAGCAGGTCGAGCGGCGTCTGGTCGAGCTCCTCGGCCACCCGACGGAGTCGCCGTACGGCAACCCCATCCCGGGCCTCGATCAGCTGGGCGATGTTCCGGCCAACCAGTTCGAGCAGGGCGTCATCGGACTCGTGAAGAAGCTGAACGCCGAGGGCGGCCCGATCTCGGGCACCGTGCGCCGGCTGGCCGAGCCCGCGCAGGTCGACCCCGAGCTGCTGCAGCAGCTGAAGGCGGCCGGGGTCATTCCCGGCGCGACCGGCGACTACCGCTACAACGAGGGTTACGTGCTGGTGCAGATGGAGGGTGATTTCGAGGGCCTGGAGCTGCCCGTCGAGGTCGCTTCGCACATCTTCCTCGTCGACGCACAGCGCTGATTCCGTCGCTCATCCGGCTTTCGCGCGCCCGCGTGGCAGACATGCCCAGGGTTCTGCCAGGGCCGGAGCGTGACATATTCGTTACCTTCCGGTAGCCTCGGAACGTCCGACAGGCGAGAAGCCCGCCGACCGGACCCCACCCTGATAGCCTCGCCGGCTCGTCGTCTGTGGTGGGAACCCGCACAACGTGCCCCGAACATCGAGTGCCGACGAGCCAGCGCCCCGGCGCATCGAGGCGCCGGAGGATAGTTTGACCGAAGAGATCCATACGCCCGCAAGCGAGTCCCCGTCCGACGCGACAGGTGTGACTCGTAGAGCGCGCGGACGACGCACGCCGGCCACCCGTCCCGCTCCCGTCGTCGCCGCTCGCACCGCTGTCGCCCCGGTCCGTCCGGTCAAGCGCGTCGACGCCAAGCGCGCGATCAAGCCGCTGCGCAGCCTCGCCATCCTGACGATGGTCGGCGGTCTCATCGCCACCGTCGCCCTTCCCGCCTACGGTGCGTTCCGGCCCACCGAAGAGGTGGCCATGACCCTCCAGCAGGTCGCCATCGACGACGCGCAGTCGCTCGTCGTGGCTTCCGACGCCGAGTCGACGCAGCTCTCTCGCGAGAGCTACTCCGCCACCACGCAGGAGGAGATCGACAAGAAGAAGGCGAAGGAAGCGGCTGCCAAGGCTGCCGCCGAGCGCGCTCGTGCCGCACAGGAAGCGGCCGCTGCCGCCTCGACCGGCACGACCGTCGACGTCAGCGAACTCAGCACGACGTCGGCCGAGACCTCGGTCGCCGCCGGCTCGGGTGCCGTCCGCTGGCCGCTGCAGAACTTCACCAAGGGCCGCGGCCTGTGGGACTCCGGCTACCACCAGGGTGTCGACCTGCTCGCGCCTTGCGGTCAGCCGCTCTACGCGGCCGCTGACGGCGTCGTGCGCATCTCGCAGGAGGGCTACGGCGGGTACGGCGTCGCCGTCACCATCGACCACGTCATCGGCGGTCAGCAGGTCAACACCCTGTACGGCCACATGACGTACGGCAGCCGCCTCGTCGCCTCTGGCCAGACCGTTTCGGCCGGCCAGCAGATCGGCGTCGTCGGCAGCACGGGCAGCTCGACCGCGTGCCACCTCCACTTCGAGGTCCACATCAACGGCGGTGTCGTCGACCCGTGGGCCTGGCTGGTCAACAACGCCGGCTGACACGGCTTTCAAGAGAGCGGATGCTGCACCTCGCAGCATCCGCTCTCTTTTTCGTCGTGGGGTGAGGCAAGATGCTGCTCCGCCCGCTGTCGCGGTCACCGTTAGAGCTGCACCCGGTATTTTGGCGGGATGCGGTCATCGGCGAAGGTGTTGCTGGTTCTGCCCCTGCTCGGGCTGTTGGCGGGATGCACCGCGACGACGCTGCCCGAGTTCCAAGCGGAGCAGACTGACCGCGACGTCATCCGCGACACGTCCGCGCACGAAGGCGTAGATGTGGAGAGCACGCGGTACGTCGGGGACGTCGAAGGAGCGGAGCTGTATCTCGCCCGCGGGGACGAGGGGGACACGCTCTGCCTCATCCACATTCGCGATCAGGAATGGGAGCAGATGGGATGCGGTGCCGGGCTGGGTCTCGGCACGGTGCTTCCGAGCGGCACGCGCATCGAAGCGGGCACCTTCAGGTTCCCGGCCGAAGAGGTCGGCGACGGTGAACGCGAACAGCTCAGTGAGAGCGTCGCAGTGATCACTTACCCTTAGGGTTTCCGCCGCTGCTCTCGGTACCCTGGCCGTGGGAGGCATCATGTCAACGGACGACGAAGTGGTTCGACCCGGATCCGATATCGACATCGCCATCGACCGCGCGCTCGAGGCGGCACAGCTGCGCGTCGCCGACGGTGCGACGACATCGACCGTCGGCGTGGTCGAAGACCGGGAGCCGCTCGCCCCTGAGGCCTTCGGCGCGGTGGACGCTGCGGACGGCGAATAGGCCCTTCAGCTCGCCCCGTCGTTCGTCGACACGCCACCGGGCGTTCAGGAAGGCGATGACCCCGGGCGCGTCGTCGTGCATTACCCTGAGACGGACGCTTGAAAGAAGCGGAGGAAGCCGATGGACTGCACACCACGCATCCGAACCATGGATGCGCTTGGGCGCCACGTCCTTCGGCATTGCCTGAGCGGATGCTGCGGCCTGCCGCACGCGCCGAGGCGCTGTCTGTAGACAGCGCCTTTTTTCATGCCCTTCGTCCTCGATCGCGCGTCAAAAGTCGAATCACCGGGAAGCCGTCCCGGCCGTTCGAGAGGATGGGGAATGCGCACACTGGTGCTCAATGCGGGCTATGAGCCGCTCGCCGTGGTGTCTTTCAAGCGAGCGCTCGTGCTCGTGATGAACGACAAGGCCACGGTCGTGGAATGCATCGAAGGCGAACCGGTCTGGGGAACCAGATACACCTACGACAGACCGGCGGTGATCGTCCTGACCCGCTACGTGCGGGTGCCGGGGGTGCGCCACGTGCCGGTCACCCGCCGAGGGGTGCTGCGGCGTGACGCGCACCGTTGCGCGTACTGCGGCAAGGCGGCCTCGACGATCGACCACGTGCTGCCGCGATCGCGTGGCGGCGCCGACTCGTGGGAGAACCTCGTGGCGTGCTGCCTGCGCTGCAACAACGTCAAGGGCGATCGCACCCCGCAGGAGATGGAGTGGGAGCTGCGTCTCATCCCGCGGCCGCCGCGAGGAGCGCAGTGGACGGTGCGCGGCACCGAGCGCAGCGACCCGCGCTGGGAGCCGTACCTGGCGCTCGCTGCCTGACGCCCGCTCGAGACGCCACCGCCGCTTGACGCGCTGTCGTTGCGCCTGCCCGGAGGCCGACGGGCGAGCCACCGCGCTCAGCGCGTATCATCGAACATTCGTGCAGTAAAGCCCGCTGGCGATGTCCGAACCCCGGCGTAGCGTCTGAACCGACATTGAAAGACTAGAACATACGTTCTACAATGTCGGAATGAGGGCGAGCATGCAGCGCGCGACCACCGAGCGCACGGCGGGCGACGAGGTCCGTCGACTGCGCGCTCAGCTGGAGCGCGTGCAGGGCCGTCGTCTGGACGCGCCGGTGCTGCCGGTGCATCCCGCGCTGGCGTCGCTGCTGCCCGGCGGCGGACTCAAGCCAGGCGCCGCCTACTCGGTCTCGGGCTCGTCGTCGCTGCTGCTGGGGCTGCTCGCCCAGCCGTCGCAGACCGGTTCGTGGTGCGGGGCGGTGGGGATGCCGCAACTCGGCGTCGAGGCGGCCGCGGCCCTGGGGGTCGACCTGTCACGGCTGGTGCTCATCCCCGAGCCCGGGCAGCGATGGCTGGCCGTCACCGCGACGGTGGCCGAAGTGCTGACGGTGGTCGCGGTGCGTCCGCGCGGACGCGTTCCCGACGGCGAGGTCGCGCGACTGGCGGCGCGGCTTCGCGACCGCGGTGCGGTGCTGCTCGTGGACGGCCCCTGGCCACAGGCCGAGGCGGTGCTGTCGGTCGACGACGTGCGGTGGCAGGGTCTCGGGCGCGGGCACGGCTATCTGGCGGAGCGCACCATGACGGTCTCGTCCGCCAGTCGGCGCTGGCCGACGCCGCGGCGCACGCAGGTGCTGCTGCCCGCCGCGCACGGCAGCATCGGCGTCGCTCCCGTCGAGGACGCGCGGATCACGCCGTTCGAGATCAGGGCGGTGGGCTGATGACGCCCGACGCGGCCCGGGCGCCCGAGCGCAGCCTGGTGCTGTGGTTCCCCGACTGGCCGGTCACGGCGTACCTGCGCGAGAAAGGCAGGGCAGCGGATGCCGAGCGTCCGCTCGCGGTCATGGCCAACAATCTGGTGGTGGCCTGCTCGGCACTCGCGCGCGCCGAGGGGGTGCGGCGCGGGCAGCGGCGGCGTGATGCGCAGGCGCGGTGCCCGCGGCTGACGGTGGTGCCCGCCGACGAGGCGCGCGACCATCGCGCCTTCGCGCCCGTGCTGACGCGCATCGAAGAGCACGCACCCGGGGTGCAGGTGGTGCGTCCCGGACTCTGCGCGCTGCGGGCTCGCGGGCCCGCCCGTTATTACGGCGGCGAGGAGCGCGCGGCGCGGCTGCTGCGGGATGTGCTCGGCGGCGACGGGCTGTCGCACGTGCGGGCGGCGGTCGCCGACGGGCCCTTCACCGCCGAGCAGGCCGCGATGGCGGCCACGAGTCCTGCCGAGCCGGTGTTCGTGGTGCCGGCCGGGGCGTCGGCCGGATTCCTCGCGCCGCTGCCGGTGTCGGCGCTGGCGGCGTCGTCGCTGGTCGGCGACCTCCCCGGCGCCGGTGCCGGTGCCGGTGCCCGCGCAGGTTCCGGGGCACGCGGCCGGGCCTCGGGGTCTGCACGAGGCGGCGGCGACCTGGTGAGCCTCCTCGCCCGGCTGGGGGTGCAGACGCTCGGGCAGTTCGCCGCGATGGAGACCGATCGGGTGCGCGAGCGCTTCGGGCCCCACGGCGTGCGCGTGCACGCGCTGGCGGGCGGACGCGACTCGCAGCCGGTGACGCCGCGCACCCCGCCTCCCGAGCTGCACCGCGAGGTCGCGTTCGAGCCGCCTCTCGAGATCGCCGAGCAGATCGCGTTCGGCATGCGCATCGCCGCCGAGGAGTTCATCGCCCGGCTGGGCGCCGAAGACCTCGTGTGCACCGAGCTGCGGGTCGAGCTCACCGGCGACCGGGGGGAGCGCAGCGAGCGGGTGTGGCTGCATCCGGCGTCGTTCGACGCGTCGGCGGTGGTCGACCGGGTGCGCTGGCAGCTGGCCGAGGAGTCCGCGGCGCTGCGCAGCGGTGTGGCGCTGGTGCGCATCTCTCCCGAGGCCGTGGACGCGGCATCCCACCACGCGCCGGCGATCTTCGGCTCGGGTCCCGAAGAGCGGGTGCACCATGCGCTGTCGCGCGTGCAGGCGATGCTGGGTCATCGCGGCGTGCTCACCCCCGATGTCGGCGGCGGGCGCTGGCTCGCCGAGCGGCAGGTGCTCGTGCCGTGGGGGGACCGCCCGCCGCAGGGCCGGGCGGGGCTGGCGGCCGAGCGGGAGCAGCCGTGGCCGGGGCGGCTGCCGGATCCGCTGCCGTCGACGGTGTTCACGCCCACTCGGCCGGTCGAGGTGACCTCGCTCGGCGGCTACGCGGTCGACGTCGACGAGCGGGGCGTGCTGTCGGCGGTTCCCGCGCAGCTGGGGGTCGGCGGGCGTCAGCTCGGCATCGACGCGTGGGCGGGGCCGTGGCCGGTGGTCGAGCGGGGGTGGGATGCCGTGCGCGCACGACGCGCGCACCGGTTCCAGGTCGTCGACACCGAGGGCACGGCGTGGCTGCTGGTGTGCGAGGGTCCAGCCTGGCACGCCGAGGCGGTGTACGACTGATGGGCTTCAACAACCCCGGTGTGCCGTGGTCCGAGATGGAGCGCGTCCTCAGCGACCGGCGGCGGCCGGGCAGTGCTCCCGCCGGCGCGGACGGCGGCGACAGCCCGGCCTGGTCGCACAAGCGCGGCGCGTACGTTCCGCCAGAGATCCCGCGTCCGACCGAGACCGTTCCGTACGCCGAACTGCACGCCCACTCGTCATTCTCGTTCCTGGACGGGGCATCCTCGCCCGAAGACCTCGCCGAAGAGGCGGAGCGGCTGGGGCTGCACGCCCTGGCGATCACCGACCACGACGGCTTCTACGGCATCGTGCGCTTCGCCGAGGCGGCCGAGACGCTGCAGCTGAAGACGGTGTTCGGGGCGGAGCTGTCGCTCGAGCTGCCGGCGCCGCAGAACGGCGAGCCCGACCCGGTCGGCGCGCACCTGCTCGTGCTGGCGCGGGGGGAGGAGGGGTATCACCGGCTCGCCGCCGCCCTCACCCGCGCTCAGCTGGCAGGTGCCGAGAAGGGACGACCCGCCTACCACCTCGACGACCTGGCCGATCAGGGGCGGGATCACTGGGCCGTGCTGACCGGATGCCGCAAGGGCGCCGTCCGCCGTGCGCTGACAGGCGAGGGCCCGGACGGGGCGGCGCGCGAACTCGACCGTCTGGTCGAGCGGTTCGGGCGCGACGCGGTGCACGTCGAGCTGATCGACCACGGCAATCCGCTGGACTCCCGCGACAACGACGTGCTGGTCGGGCTCGCCCGGGAGCGTCGGCTGCCGCTGCTGGCGACCAACAACGTCCACTACGCCGCCCCCGACCGACAGCTGCTGGCCGCCGCGGTGGCCGCCGTCCGCGCCAACCGGGGGCTCGACGAACTCGACGGCTGGCTGCCCGCGCACGCCGGAGCGCACCTGCGCTCGGGTGCGGAGATGGCCGAGCGCTTCGCGCGGCATCCGGATGCCGTCGCCCGCACCGTCGCGCTCGCCGACGAGCTGGCGTTCCCCCTCAGACGCGCCAAGCCTGCGTTGCCGCGGCAGAAGGTGCCCGACGGGCACACGCCGATGTCGTGGCTGCGGCATCTGGTGTGGGAGGCGGTGCCGCGGAAGTATCCCGACCTCACGGACGAGAACCGCGCGCGCATCGAGAAGGAGCTCGGGGTCATCGAGCTGAAGGACTTCCCCGGGTACTTCCTCATCGTGCACGGCATTGTTCAAGAGGCGCGGCGTCGCGGCATCCTGTGTCAGGGGCGGGGTTCGGCGGCCAACAGCGCCATCTGCTACCTCCTCGACATCACCGCCGTCGATGCGATCGCGTACGACCTGCCGTTCGAGCGGTTCCTGTCGAGCCTGCGCGACGAAGAGCCCGACATCGACGTGGACTTCGACTCGGATCGCCGCGAGGAGATCATCCAGTGGGTGTACCAGACCTACGGGCGCGAGCGTGCGGCGCAGGTGGCGAACGTGATCCAGTACCGGCCCAAGAACGCCATCCGCGACATGGCGAAGGCGCTCGGGCACTCGCCGGGGCAGCAGGACGCCTGGTCGAAGCAGGTGGAGGGGTGGGGAGCGAAGCTCGAGACCGGCGCGGATCACGACATCCCCGATCAGGTGATCGAGTTCGCCACCGAGCTGCTGAAGGCGCCGCGGCACCTCGGCATCCACTCCGGGGGCATGGTGCTCACGGATCGGCCCGTCGGTGAAGTGGTGCCCATCGAGCATGCGCGCATGGAGAACCGCACCGTCATCCAGTGGGACAAGGACGACGCCGCCTGGATGGGGCTGGTGAAGTTCGACCTGCTGGGGCTGGGGATGCTGGCGGCGCTGCAGTACTGCTTCGACATGATCCGCGCCTCGACAGGGGAGGAGTGGGAGCTGTCGACACTGCCGAAGGAGGAGAAGGCGGTCTACGACATGCTGTGCCGGGCGGATTCGATCGGGGTCTTCCAGGTCGAATCGCGCGCGCAGATGGGGCTGCTGCCGCGCCTTCAGCCGCGGCGGTTCTACGACCTGGTGATCGAGATCGCCCTGATCCGGCCCGGGCCGATCCAGGGCGGGGCGGTGCATCCGTTCGTCCGTCGCAAGCTCGGGCAGGAGGAGGTGACCTACGCCCACCCGAAACTGGTGCCTGTGCTCGAGCGCACGCTCGGCATCCCGGTGTTCCAGGAGCAGCTGATGCAGATGGCGATGGCCGTGGGGGAGTGCACGGGTGAGGACGCCGATCTGCTGCGGCGGGCGATGGGGTCCAAGCGCGGGGTCGAGCGCATCGAATCGCTGCGCGAGAAGCTGTACGAGGGGATGGCCGGCAACGGCCTGGTCGGCGAGGCGGCGGATGCGATCTACGCCAAGATCCAGGCGTTCGCGAACTTCGGTTTCGCGGAGTCGCACTCGCTGTCGTTCGGGCTGCTGGTGTACGCGTCGTCGTGGATCAAGCTGCACTATCCGGCGGCGTTCCTCGCCGGGCTGCTGCGCGCGCAGCCCATGGGCTTCTATTCGCCGGCGACGCTCGTGGGCGATGCCCGTCGGCACGGCGTCGAGGTGCGCCGTCCCGACCTGCACGCGTCGGGAGTGGAGGCTGTGCTCGAGCCGCTGCAGCCCCCGGGCGGTGGGGTTTCGTCTCGCTCCGCTCGCTCAACGTCCGGTGGCGCAGGTGCCGAGCCCCCGGACGTTGAGCGAGGGAGCGCAGCGACCGAGACGAAACGCCTCGGCCCGACGGGGCTCGACGCCTGCGCCCACCGGCAGCAGCCGCCCGTGGGCCTGTTCGACATCACCGCTCCCGACGAGTCGGCGGCGCACCGGCGCGACGGACGGTTCGCCGTGCGACTGGGCCTTGCCGGGGTGAAGGGCATCGGCGCGGCCGTCGCTCAGCGCATCGTCGCCGCCCGCGATGCGGACGGGGAGTTCCGCGACCTTCGCGACCTCGTCCGTCGTACGAGCATCACCACCGCGCAGGTCGAGGCGCTCGCCACGGCGGGCGCATTTGAGTGCCTGGGGCTCACCCGGCGCGAGGGCATCTGGCTCGCGGGTTCGGCGGCGCAGGATCGACCGGAGTACCTGCCGGACTCGATGGTGTCGGTGCAGCCCCCGCTGTTCACCGATCCGTCTTCGTACGAGGTGCTCGCGGCCGACCTGTGGGCGACCGGCATCACGACCGACGACCATCCGATGACCCACTACCGGTCGGCGCTGGACGCGCGGGCGGTCATCACCTCACGCGAACTGCGCACCCACGAGACCGGTCGGCGAGTCGAGGTGGCAGGACTCGTGACGCATCGGCAGCGGCCGGCGACGGCATCCGGAGTCACCTTCCTCAACCTCGAAGACGAACACGGTCTGGTGAACGTGATCTGCTCGGTGGGCGTGTGGAACCGCTATCGGCGGGTGGTGCGCGATGCTCCGGCGCTGATCGTGCGAGGGATGCTGGAGCGGTCGGTCGAGGGGGTGACGAACCTGCTCGCCGACCGGTTCGAAGACCTGCGTGTGGGGGTACAACACCAATCGCGCGACTTCCGATGAGGAAGCCGCGCGATGGGTTTGAGAAGAACGGTGCCGATCAGGCCCGGCGGTACTGCGACGCCGCGGGGCAGTCGAAGGGGTCCGCCGCGGCGAGCCCTACGCGGTTGAGGTACTCGATGACGATCGCGTACGACTGGATCAGGCTGGTCTCGGTGTACGGCACGTCGAGGGTCTTGCAGTAGTCGCGGACGATCTCGCGCGCCTTTGACAGGTGCGGGCGGGCCATGCTCGGGAAGAGGTGGTGCTCGACCTGGTAGTTCAGGCCGCCCATGAGCCACGTGGCCCACCAGCCGCCGCGGATGTTGCGCGAGGTGCGCACCTGCTTGCTGAAGAAGTCCAGGCGGGCGTTGGCGTCGATGATCGGCATGCCCTTGTGGTTGGGGGCGAACGAGGCTCCCATGTAGAGGCCGAAGACGGCCAGCTGGACGCCCATGAAGGCGAACGCCATGCCGAGGGGGAGGAGCATGAAGACCGGCACGATGAAGATCGACAGGCGCAGCACGATGAGGGCGATCTCGAGCGCACGGCCCTTGATCTTCTCTTTCGAGAACAGCAGGTGCTTGAGGCCGAGGAAGTGCAGGTTGATGCCCTCGAGCGTGAGGAGGGGGAAGAACAGCCAGCCCTGCTTGCGGGTGATCAGGCGGCGGAGGCCGCGCGCCTGGGCGGCGTCTTCGTCGAGGAACGAGATGGTGTCGACCTCGATGTCGGGGTCGCGCCCGACGCGGTTGGGGTTGGCGTGGTGGCGGGAGTGCTTGGAGTCCCACCAGGCGTAGCTGATGCCGACGACGCCGGCGGCGAGGATGCGCGCGAGGCGGTCGTTCGCGGGTCCCGTCGAGAGGATCTGACGGTGGGCGGCCTCGTGGGCGAGGAAGGCCGCCTGGGTCAGCAGGATGCCGAAGGCGGCGGCGATGAGCAGCTGGAACCAGCTGTCGCCGAGCAGGATGAAGCCGGTGATGGCGCCGCCCATGCCGAGGGCGATGGCGGTGCCCACCATGGCGTAGAACCAGGGGGCGCGGGCCAGGAGGCCGGTCTCTTTCGCGACCTGCGACACCTGGGTGTAGGCCCGGGCGACTGGCGGGAACGTGTCGCTCTTGGCATAGGTCTGGCGGATCGGACCGAGTGTGGATACGGCGGTAGAAGTGATGATCGCTCCTCGGGTCGGCAGCACGACCCGAAAGCCAAACTGTGCGGGCGACGAACCGTACGGCCGCCTGTTTGCGACTCTACGGGAGAGCGGATGCCGCGTCGGTTATGTCCAGGCTATGCACAGGGGTTGTGCCCCGCACTCACTGGTGGGGAGCGCAGGTTCGCGTGGGCGTAGGTGGTGGTCTGGCGGAGCGTGGGGGTGGTCGCCGTTAGGGTGCCGACATGCCGGAGCGGGTCCAGGACTGGTGGGCGAGACGACAGTTCTCGCGGGGGCGCGACGTGCCCTACGACGTGGGGACGTATCGCGAGGCCTGGGCGTCTTTTCCGGCGCTGATCCGGCAGTATCACCCCGAGCTCAACGCCGGGATCGTGCTGACGCAGATCCCTCCGGCCGCCGACGTGCTGCTCCTGTGGCAGTGCGACGCAGGCCACCTGTTCGTCGCGACGCCGACCGAACAGCGCACGCGTCCGGGGCGTCAGCGACGCCGGTCAGCGTGGTGTCCGGAGTGCTCGGCGCTGGCGATCGGCGCGCCTCCGCGGCGTGTCGAGGGGGCGGAGGCGGTTGCCACCGCGGTGGCGCGACCAGGGCGGGCGCGTCCGTCGCGGGGGGTGTGTCCGAAGACTCCCGCCCTGGCCGTGGGCGAGGCGTTTGTGAGCGGATGTGCGCCGCGCCCGGCGTCGGCGGTCGAGGCGCGGGTGCGGGCCGATCTCTTCGCGCGCCTCGGCGTCACCGCCGGGCGCAACGCGGTGCGGGTGAGTCGGCCGTTCTTCGACCACCTCGAGGTGTGGCCCGACATGCTGCTGCCGGAGCTGCGGATCGCGGTCGAGTACGACAGCACCGGTCGTCACGGCCTCGAGCACGTCGGGCAGCGTGAGGAGACCGACCGTCGCAAAGATCGGATGCTGCGCGCCGCCGGCTGGGAGGTCGTGCGCCTGCGGACGGCGAAGCTCGTTCCACTCGGTCCGTACGACATCGCGCTGTCGGGCTGGAACCGGCGCTCGCTGGATCGCCTGATCGACGCGTTCCGCGAGATCCGCGGACCGCTGATGGTGGACGCCTACCTGCAGTGACCGCCCGGTCAGCCCGTCAGCCGAGCTTCTCGATCGCCCGCGCCATGTCGTCGCGGATGTGCGCGGGGTCGAGGCGGGGCTGTTCGCCCCGCTCGACCTGCTCGGCCCACGACTGGCCGATGTAGCGCATGACGCCCGCGAGGATGTGGGTGATGATCGTCGCCTGGCTGGTGAGCGACGCTTCGTCCTCGTCCGGATGCTGGGTGCGCAGTCTCAGCCCGATGATCTGCGTGAGGTCGTTCTCGATCGCCGACAGGCGCTCCATCTGCCGTGCCATCAGCACGGGGTTGGTCCCGACGGCACGGATGCGCCGGGCCATCAGCTCCATGTCGGCTCCGGCGATGCCGGGATCGATGCGGATGAGCTGTGCCGCCTCGATCAGCAGGGGACCGGTCGAGACGATGAACTCCCTGGCGGCGCGTTCGTCGATGGTCGGTCCCTCGGTGCCGATGAGTGCGGCATCCTTCGTCTTGAAGTGGTTGAAGAAGGTTCGCTGGCTCACGCCGGCGCGGGCGCAGATCATGTCGACCGTCACCGCGTCGTAGCCGTGCTCGAGCACGAGGTCGACGGCGGACCGTTCGATGGCCGCCGACTTGGCGACCGCGTCGCGGCGTCGGACGGGCGGTGTGGACGACATGATCTGCGCTCCTCGGGTCACTCGTACCGTAGCGACTCGATGGGGTCCTGGCGCGCGGCGCGGCGCGCGGGGAGCACGCCCGACACGAACGCGATCAGCATGATGACGCCGATGACGGTGATCACGGTGACCGGGTCGAACAGCAGCAGCTGCAGTCCGGGCAGATCGGTGAGGATCGTCTGCGCCGCTCCCGCGATCGCCGAGCCGATGCCGATCGCGGCCAGTGCTCCGATCGCTGAGCCGAGGAAGCCGATGATGACGGCTTCGAGGCTGAACAGACCGAACACTCGGCCGTTGGACATGCCCATCGCCTTCATCAGCCCGATCTCGCGGGTGCGCTCCTGCACGCTCATGAGCAGGGTGTTGACGATGCCGAAGGATGCCGCGACGAGCGCGATCACGGCGAAGGCGCTGAGGACGCCGATGATGCCGTTGATGACGGTCTGCACGATGCCGAGCTGGTCCTCGACGGTCTGCCCGGCGAGATCCGCGTCGACGAGGTCGGCTTTGACGGCGGCGATGTCGGCGTCGGTCACGCTGCCGTCATCACCGGATCCCGCCACGGTGGCGACCGCGATAGGCCAGGCGCGGGGCTGGCCCGCGACGGCCTGGGCGGACGAGACTTCGTCGACGAGGGCGGCGTTGGCGCCGGCTCCCGCAGCGAAGAGGCTCGCGCGCGCGACGCCGACGATGGTGGCGTCGACGAGCTGGTCTGCCTGTTCCGCGTCGGTGTAGGCCAGCGTGACCGTCTCGCCGACCGCTGCGTCGGAGGAGTCGAAGCCGAGGGCGTCGACGTATTCCTCGGGGATGACCAGCTCGGCCTGCGCCGCGTCCTGATCGAGCTGCTCTCCGGCTGTCAGGTCGCTGCGTCCGATGGAGGACGTCGGATTGACGTCGAGTTCGAACCGGTCGGCCGAGGCGTCGCTCGAGCGCGCGATCCAGTCGACCTGGATCTGACTGACCGCTTCGACGCGGCTGATCCCGTCGATGTCGGCGATGGTGTCGATGTCGTCCTGGTTCAGCAGGGTGCCGGTGGCGAGGGGATTGGCGACGCCCGACTGCTGTCGTCCGTCGGGGTCGTACTCGGTGGGTCCGTCCGAGGTGTCGGTGGATGCCGCAGGGCTGACGAGCAGGATGTCGCCCGTGCTGAGGGTGGCCACCTGCCGTTCGACGTAGTCGTTGACGCCTGCCCCGAGTCCGGTGGTGAGGGTGAGGGTGAAGGCGCCGACGAACAGGCTGAGGACGGTGAGGGTGGTGCGTAGCTTGCTGCGGAAAGCGTTGCGTGTCGCGGTCCGCACGACGTCGGTGGTCTTCATCGAAGCTGTCCTTCCTCGGCGGCGGCGGCGGCGGCGAGGTGGGCGGGCGTGGTCGTGTCGGCTCCGGTTGGGGCAGCGTCGGCGCTCGCCGTGATGCGTCCGTCGGCGATGGTGACGGCGCGATCGCAGCGGGCGGCGAGGTCGTGATCGTGGGTGACGACGACGAGCGTGATGCCCCGGTCGCGCTGCAGGTCGAAGAGAATGCTCTCGACGTGTGCGCCGGTGGCGGAGTCGAGGTTTCCTGTCGGCTCGTCGGCGAAGATGACGTCGGGTTCGCCGACGAGGGCGCGGGCGATGACGACGCGCTGCTTCTGTCCGCCCGAGAGGTCGGTGGCTCGGTTCTTCGCCTTGTCGGCGATGCCGAGGGCGTCGAGGGCGACCATGGTGCGGGTGCGGCGCTCCCGGCTCGGCACTCCGGCGATGACCAGCGGCAGGGCGACGTTGTCGAACACCGACAGGCCCGCCGTCAGGAAGAACTGCTGGAACACGAACCCGAAGGTGGCGTTCCGAAGGGCGTTCACATCACGGGTGCGCAGGCGTGCGGCATCCTGCCCATTCACTTCCACGCGTCCGGCCGATGGCTGGTCGAGGAGCGCCAGCAGGTGCATGAGCGTGGACTTGCCGGAACCGGACTTGCCCACGATGGCGAGGGATTCGCCGCGGTGAACTGTGAGATCGACGCCGCGGAGGGCATGGAATGCGGTCGGTCCCCGGCCGTAGGTGCGACTGAGGTCGATCGCTCGAAGTACGGGAGGGGGAGGGTCGTTGTCGGCGACGGCGTTCGGCGTAGCCAGGGTCGGCGCGAGGGACATGCGGGCTCCTGTCGTAATGTGCAGTTACTGCAGGTTATCCGACAGGGAGTGCAGAGTAGCTGAGAGCCTGCTGTGCAGACCGCGCGCGATTACGATCGCAAGCATGGGCAGTCCTCGCGGGGTGGTGGGTATCGCGTTGGCATTGGTGGTGCTGGCTTTGACGGGTTGCGCGGCAGGATCGTTGCCGTCGTCCGGTCCACTCGCGGTGTATCCCAGGCCGGATGCCGGAATGGACGCCCTGCTCGAGGGGGAGCTCGCGATCGTCGACGACTGCCTGGTCATCCGTCAGGAAGATGGTGCGCTCGCGGTACCGGTGTTCCCAGCGGGTGATGCGTCGTGGGCCGAGGGTGTACTCCAGTGGCGCGACGGCGAGTATCGCGAAGGCGACACCATCGCCGTCGGAGGCGGCTTCAGCGGGGGAGCGATGACGTCGGCGTACATCCCGCAAGGGTGCGAGGGCATCGGGCTGTTCGCCGTGTCGCCGTTCTGATCGGTTCGCCACCCCGCACACCCGCCTCAGTTCCGCCGCGCCATGATGTCGTGCCGCCGCGTGGGTGCTTTGGTGACGGCTCGCCACTGTTGTCGCGGGTCCCACTCGGCGGGTCCGCGTATCTCGGGCACGCCGTTCGTCATGCGGATCTGCCACCCGCTGGTATCGAGGGTGCGGTGATGATGCCAGCAGATCAGGACGCCGTTGTCGGTATGGGTCGGCCCTCCCCGGGAGTGCTCGACGACGTGATGGATCTCGCACCACGACGCGGGGATGTGGCATCCCGGAATGATGCACCCACCGTCGCGGAGCGAGATCGCCTTGCGCTGGTGGTGGTTGAACACCCGCTCGTCGGTCGTGAGGGACACGATGCGACCCTCGTCGCCCAGGATGACGCGGGTGATCGAGCCGGCACAGCCGATATGGCGCGCCACGCCGATCGGCACCGGCTCGTCGATGCCGTCGATGTGCGCGGCGCCTCGCGCCTCGGCGAGGTCCTCCGCGCGGACCGACACCACGAGGGTCGGCGCTGCTCCGCCGAGGGTGGGCAGAGTGCCGGATGCCGCAGCGACGCTGAGGATCGTCGCGAAGACGTCGTGCTGCTTCTGGGCCCGCCTACGGATGTCGGCCCGGTGCGGCTGGATGCCGTCGGGATCGTACCCGTCGGGATCGAAACCGTCAGGAGCGAAGGGCCCCTCTGAACCGAGAGCCCCGTCAGCATCGACACCGCCGCCACTGGCATCCGTGAAGCGCGGTCCGCGGGATGCGGGGCCGTCGAGCTTCGGATTGAGCACGCTGTCGCACTCGCGCTGGAACTGCGCCGCCACCTCGGCGAGCAGATTGCCGCGAACCGGCACGAGGCCGTCGCGACAGATTCCGAAGGTGAGACCGCGCTTGCGCATCGCGCGGGCCTCGCGCGGCTCCTGTCCGTCCTGATCGAGATACAGCGCCCAGATCTGCGCCTGCGCCCGCAGGTCTTCGGCGCAGGCGGGCGGGGCGCCGTCGGCCCCGGTCCCGCGCGCCGAGGCAGCGAGCTCGGTGTCGGCGGCAAGGACTCCCGCCACACCGCCTGAGCAGCCCCGCAGTGCGCCGGCGACGGCCACGATGCCGTCGACCCCGACCTCGCTGTCGGCGAGCGCGTCCCGCATCGCGGGAAAGTCGGCCGGCAGAACCTCTCCGCTCGAGATCGCCATCCGCTGCGACACGGCGCGGGCCGCGGTCACGACATCGGCGGCCGTGCGCTTCGACACCCGCGTCGCGCGCTGGACCAGTTCGCTGAGGGAGCGGCATCCGGTTCGGGTCGTCAGTCGCTCGTCGTGCGCCACGTGATCGGAGCGGCCGTCGATGTGCGCGACCGCGTCGACCATCAGCGCCTGCGCACTCTGGATCATCCGCCCGGCAGCGACGACGACCGCGAGCAGTTCCTCATCGCCGGCCGCTCGGAGGGCGTCGTCGGCGAACGCCGTCGCGACGATCGGGGCGAGCGCGCCGCCCAAATCGTCGAGGGTGACGGAGAGGCTGTTCATACCGTCGATTCTGCCGAGGGCCACCGACATTCATCGCTGATAAGCCCAGGTCAGGGAGGTTATCCACAATCCGTGCACAACCGCGCGGAACGGGCCACCTGGGGAGGAGAGGATGACGCACGAACCACCCCGCGGATCCCACCCGCCCCGGCGCGCACGACCCGTGCCAGGGTGGGACGATGACCCCTCCCGACGCCCGGCACGACCGTCCCGACGCCCGGCACGACCGTCCCGACGACCGGCACGACCGTGCCCCGCGAGGCCGCACCGCCGACGACGGTACTCCCGACGCCCGGCGCGACCTCGCCTCGCTCGACCTCGACGCACTTCGCGAGCGGGCGATGGCCGAGCATGGGGGAGCGGTCGATGACAGCATCCCGGCTCTGGCGACGGCCGACCCCGACCTTTGCGCGGTGGCGATCGTCGGTCCGGACGGCGACGTCCACCGCAGCGAGCAGGCCGACGTGCCGTTCAGTGTGCAGTCGGCGGTGAAACCGTTCCTGTTCGCGCTGGCGCTCGCCGACACGAACGGCGAGGCGCTCGAGCGCATCGGCATCGAGCCGACGGGTGAGGCGTTCGACGCGATCAAGCTCGAGAGCGGCACGGGGCGTCCGCCGAACCCGATGGTCAACTCGGGAGCCCTGCTCACCGCCGCGATCGTCGAGGGCGACACCGTCGAGAAGCGCAACGAGCGCATCCTGCGCGGACTGTCGGCCTTCGCCGGGCGCGACCTCGAAGTGGATGAAGACGTCGCCGAGGACGAGCACCTGCTCGGCGACCGAAACCACGCCCTCGCCCACCTCATGCGCGCCGAAGGCACCCTGCACGTGAGCGCCGACGACGCCGTCGCCGTCTACGCCCGCGCATGTGCCGTGCTCGTCGACGCCGAGGCGCTCGCCGTCATGGGCGCGACGCTCGCGTTCGGGGGAGTCAACCCGATCACGGGCGAGCGCGTCGTGTCGAAGGCGGTCGCGCGCGACGTCGTCTCGGTGATGGCCACGTGCGGCGTCTACGACGGGTCGGGGCGATGGATGCGGGCGGTCGGCGTCCCGGCGAAGTCGAGCGTCTCGGGCGCCATCGTCCTCTCGGTCCCGTACCGGTTGGGCGCAGCCGTCGTCAGCCCGCCGCTGGATGAGGAGGGCACGAGCGTGCGTGGCCGCATCCTGAGCGAACTGCTGAGCGACGCGCTCGACCTGCACGTCTTCGGCAGCACCGACCCCGCCTGAGGCCCGGCCCGAAGCCCGAAGCCCGAAGGCGTCAGATCGCCATCGCGAGCTCGCCGTACCCCATGGCGATGAAGAACGACAGGACCGTCAGCACGATCGTCACCGGCACCATTGTGTAGCGCTCGGGCTTGCTGCGCGAGATGGCGTTCATCAGGATGCCGAGCGCGAAGTACGCGAAGATCACCCACATCGCGATCTGCGCGAACGTGTCTCCGAACACGTCGATCGCGCCGACACGGTCCCACGCGATGAGGGCGATCAGCGCGTAGATGAGGATCGACACAGCGCTGCCGATCCGCAGCTTCGTGGGCAGCACGCGGTGCTGTCCGCCCCACGCGAAGTGTCCGAGCGGTGCACCGAGGCTCAACACCAACTGGAAGATCGCGAGCAGGGCGAGCACGACGGTGAGCGCGACGGCGAAGGGCACGCCTCACACCGTAGCGGCCCACCCTCACTCGCCGTGCGAGACTCGACCGATGGCCTCACGCGACTTGACAATCGACGGACTCGCGAACGCCCGAGATCTCGGCGGCCTCGAGCGCGCGGACGGTTCCACGACACCGCACGGTGTGTTCGTGCGCGCCGAACTGCTCGACGGCGTCACTCCACGGGGGTGGGACGCGCTCCGCGCCCACGGCGTACGCACGATCATCGACCTGCGCCGACCGGACGAGCGCTCGGGTCGGGTTCCCGACGACATCGACCTCGTGGTCGTCGACCTCGACGGCGACGAACGGCACTTCTGGGAGCCGATCGAAGCCGACGGACGCTGGGGCACGCCTCTCTACTATCTCGACCACATGCGCGACCTGCCCCACCGGCTCAGCGAGGCGCTCGCCGCGATCGCGCGCGCCGACGAGGGCGCCGTGCTCTTCCATTGCGGCGCCGGCTGGGACCGCACGGGCATGGTCGCCGCAGTCCTGCTGCGTGCACTCGACGTGACCCCGGATGCCGCCCTGGCCGACTATCTGCAATCGTTCACGAACGCCGAGGCGATGACTGCTCTGCACGCCCGCACGTTCCACGTCGACGAACGCCACGCGATCCTCACCCGCCACGGGCACACGGCCGAGTCGGCTTTCCGCAGCGTTTACGGCCGTCTCGACCTGGACGAGTGGTTCCGCACCGCCGACATCAGCGACGACACGCGTCGAGCGATCTCCACCTGGCGCGGCGCGGTGCCGGCAGCGGACACCTGAGGCGCGGCATCCCGTCTCAGCTCAGCCGCGCGCGCGTGACCCGGCTCACCGCCCGCGCTCACCGCTCGCGCGCGAGCAGCGCCCACGTGTCGATCGTCGTCCACTCGCCTTTGAACCAGTCGGCGTCGACGTTGCGTCCTTCGTGCCGGAAGCCCAGGCGCGTGAACAGCCGCGCGACGGGCTCGTTGCGCGCGTCGGTGATCGCGAACACCCGGTGCGCGGCGTACTCGCTGAACAGCATGTCGACCATCGCGCCGAGCGCTTCGGTCGCGACGCCGCGCCCCTGCGACGTCGGCATGAGCGTCACGCCCAGCTCGTAGGTGTCGGGCTGGTCGGCGAGTGAATGCACGGCGACGTCTCCGAGCAGCTCGCCGGTTGCGGCATCCCGGATGGCGATCTGGATCCAGTTGCCCGACCCCAGCTCGATCTGCGAGGGCTGCTCGGCGATGAGGTCATCAGCGTCGGCGGTGCTGTACTCGGGAGTCCATGACTGCCACCGCGCGACGTCGGGCACCTGCCGATACGCGACGAACGCGTCTCGATCGCTCGACGCCAGGGCGTCGAGCACGAGTCGGTCGGTCCGCTTCGGAAGGCTCATCGCGCGCTTCGTCAGGGCGAGTGGGTCTTCGACTTCTTGCCGGCCTTGACCTCGGCCCTCCACCGGCCGTGCTCGCGCGCGAACAGCGCGGTGAAGATGGCCCACATGCCGAGGTCGTCGGCGAAGCCGAGCGGACCGAGCACGAGTTCGGGGATCAGGTCGATCGGCACGACGGTGTAGACGAGTGCGGCGAGGCCGACCACCCACGTCGTCGGGGCGACCTTGTGCTCACGGTTCTTGATCGCCTTCAGAAAGCTCCACCACATGGGTCAAGTGTGCGCCATCGCGGGATGCCGCGACACGGGCTTGCGCTGCGGCCGGTTCTTCGTGTCGAGACTCGACCGCACCGGAGCCGATACCCTCGCGGTAGCAAGACGGAGGGGATCACCGTGAGTCGCGTTCGCATCGACCTGTTCTCGTCGCTCGACGGCTACACCGCCGCGCCTGTGCCGGGGTCTCCCAACCCGATGGGCGAGGACTGGGGTCCCCTGACCGCGGCATACGCGGCAACCCGCACCTTTCGGCAGCGTGTGCTCGGCGACACGTCGGGGGAGGGGACGACCGGACTCGACGACGCCCTCGCCGCAGCATCGTTCGAGGGCGTCGGGGCGCAGATCATGGGCGCGGCCATGTTCGGCCTGCACGCGAACCCCGACGACCCCGCGTGGAAGGGGTGGTGGGGGGACGAGCCGCCCTTCGGTTACCCCGTCTACGTGCTGACCCACGCCGCCGACCAGCGTCCGCCGATCGAGATGCCGAACGGGATGCCGAACGGGACGGTCTTCCACTTCCGCTCCGGATCCCTCGAGGCGGTACTCGACGAGGCGACGGCCGCTGCCGGCGACTTGGACGTGCGGGTCGGCGGCGGCATCCGCACTGCGCGCGCGTTCCTGCAGGCGGGGCTGGTGGACGACCTGCACGTCGCGATCGCGCCCGTCGTGCTCGGGCGCGGAAACCCGGTGTGGGAGGGGCTGCGCGGGCTCGAGCAGACGCACGCCGTGCGCTCGCAGGTGTCGGAGAGCGGAACCGTGCATGTGACGTTTGCGCGCTGAGTCGCTGAGGCTTCGAAAAATACCGCTGACTTGCCTTTTCTGGGAACCCGGCTATGGTGATGGGCATGACCGTCATGGCCTACCGGCACCGCATCGAGCGTCTCTCCGACGCCTCCGTGGTGACCGCTGCGGTCGACATTGCGGGCGCGCGCCACGAGGTGCTCCCGCCCCGGCGGGACGCCATGGGTGGACTGATCGTCACCCTCACCTCTCGCGCCGCGCCCCCGTGAAAGCCGCACACAGAAACGGCTTCACACCCCCCAGCGCGTCGCATCTGCGGCGCGTTTTTCGTATCCAGGAGGACACCATGACCACATCCACTCCGCCGAGTCTTGCGCTCGCCGACGTGCAGCGCGCACTCGAGCGACAACTCGAGGAGCGCCTCGCCATCCTTCAGGCGCTCCAGCCCTATGCACTGCCGACCGTGGATCCCGTCGCGTTCCAAACCGCGGCATCCCACCGCGCGGTGATCGAGCAGATCACCGCCGCGCTCAATCGCATCACTCGCGGCACCTACGGACTCTGCACCCGGTGCGGGCGCCCGATCGCCCCCGGCCGGCTCGAGGTGCTTCCCCACGCTGCGGCCTGTATCGAATGTCAGAGCCATGCAGACGCCGCGTAGTCGCAAGCCGATCGCCATCCCCTCGTACCCGCCGATCAGTCGTGACCGCGTCGCAGATGCGCATGGTCGAGTGTCGTCGGGCTCGTCCGTCCCCGCGCGGGTCTGGGCGCAGGTGGGGGGACTGTTCCGCCCACGCGGCGATCACGGCGACGTCCACCGCCGTCTCTCCGACAGCCGGTCAGAGAAGCCGCCTGGTTCCTCCCCGAGCTCTCGTGGTCGCTATGACGTGAGTGCGTTTCGCGGCGCGACCGCCCGCTTCAGCGCCCTGGGCTGAACCTCTAGCCATCGACCCGGAGTCGACGTCATCATGAGTCATGGACGACGTCGTTCTCGCCGTGATCGGTCTGCTTGCGACGATCGCGGTGCCGGTCGCCATCCATCGGGCTACTCACCCGAAGCGGCGCGTGTCGTACTTCCTCGGCGTGCGCCCCCTGCATCCGGTACCGCAGCCGCCGGGCCCGGCCACGGGGCGGACGAGCGCCCCGCCCGGATGGCCCATGCAGGTGACGCTTCAGATGTGGTCGAGCGGACGCGCGGATGTCTCGTCCAAGAACTTCGACGGCGATCGGCCGATCGTCTTCCAGTTCGGATCGCCCATCCTCGAGGCCCATGATGCCGACGACGAGCCGACGTATCTTGGCGTGTTCGAGCGCGAGGGTGAGAACCGGGTGTTCTTCCGTCCTGCGCCGATCGGTGGGCGACGAGTGTTCTCGACCGAACTGGTCGTCGCTGAACCGGTGTCATTTCGCGTGCGCCACCCGCTCATCGACGTGGAGATGGTGGAGTCCCGCGTGCCGTTCCAGGGCGCTCGGACGACGGGCGGCATCCGTCACCTCGCGACGAACGGGATGTTCTGGGGTGTGCTGCAGCTCGTCCTGAGCTTCGTCGCGATGATTCTGTGGTTCCCCATCATGGACGTCAACGCGAGTTGGGGCTCAGCGTTGTCGATGATGTACGCGGTGCTCTTCATCAGCGGTCTGCTGACGATCGTGATCTCGGCGATCGTTCGCTTCGCGCGTTGGCTGGCGGCGAGGGCGAAGCAGCGGCGTCAGGGGACGATGTCGGCCTCGTCGACGTAGCGCAGTGTCGGTCTCGGGCGGGGGGATTCATACCCTCGGAGGTCGCCCGTGGCTCCCGTAGGCGATGGGGCCCGGTTTGCCTTTGGGTACACTGGACCCGCCAGCCTCTGTAGCTCAATGGAAGAGCAGTTCCGTCCTAAGGAAACGGTTGGGGGTTCGAGTCCCTCCAGGGGCACCGCCTCTCCTTGTGCGTTCCGAACGCTTGCAGGACAAACCATTCACCGTGATGGCACGCAAGCCCCACGCCGCCTGGGGGCATTCTGGGTACCCTGATCGAGTGTCCGTCTCAGGTTCGTCTAACTACGAGGTGCGATTAGCAGCCGACGCCGACGATGCGTACGACGCACTTTTCCATGTCGTGCTCGATCTCCGCTACAAGCTGCTTGATCACGATCCGTTCGGGCGCGTGGTTCATTTCCGACAGCGGGTGTCGCTATGGCGACCAACGATCAGCGGGAACGTTGTCGCGTCCATCATTGAAGGGGACGGCACAAATGATTGCGCGCTTCGGCTAGCGATGAGCGGCTCGAGAAACCTAGCAAGTATCGCCATCAATACGGAGGCTGCCAGCAACCTGGCAGCGCAGGTCGCAGATCGGCTACGAGGTTGAGGATCGTCGCCAAGCGTCGTGAGACCGAGCCGAGTGCACCATCCACCTGTTCGCGGGCGGCCGATTTTGGACGTCGGTCCTCACCATCTTTGGTGCGCGGCTCGGGTGAGGGGACCGAGCGCTTCTCGTGCGCCTTGGGGGTGCCGATTTGGAACTCACACAAGGTTATCCACCGCGACTTCCTTGATCACGAAGCGTCGGGTAGTCGGTTGATGCGCGCTGGCGCGCTCCGATTCGAGAAGCGCTTAGCGACGACCGGCGCACGCAATCGCTGGGCTGGCGTGGTGTCGTAGGGGAGGCCGCTGTGCGATACGGTCACACCGTGACGAGTGAGCGAGTTCGTGAAGCCTTGTCGGAGTTCGTGCGCGAGCGCGACTGGGCTCAGTTTCATACGCCGGCAAACCTCGCGAAGAGCATCTCGATCGAGGCTGGCGAACTGCTCGAGTGCTTCCAGTGGAGCGACGATGCAGACGAGGTTCGCGTGCGCGACGAACTCGCCGACGTCGTCACTTACTGCACACTGCTCGCCGCTCAACTGGGAGTCGACCTGGACGAGATCGTCCTGCAGAAGCTCGCGGTAACAGGCTCGAAGTACCCCGCCGATCGATCGAGAGGGCGGAGCACGAAGTATGACGCCCTTTGAGATCGAACGGCTCGACTTCACCACACCCGCGATCTCAACTTGGGCGTCCGGCGATGAACGGCGGACGAACTGGCCCGTCGTCTACGTTCTCGACAGCGCCGGGTCCCCAGATGCGCCATCGGTCTATGTCGGCGAGACGGTCAGTGCTGTGTCACGCATGCGTCAGCACATCCAGAATCCATCAAAGGCAGGGTTCCGCCGGGTGCGTGTGGTCATAGACGAGACGTTCAACAAGTCGGCATGTCTCGACCTCGAGTCGCACCTCATCCGCTGGCTCGCCGGCGACGGGCACTTTACGGTGCTCAACGGAAACGAGGGCATCATCGACGCGCGGTACTACGAGCGCGACCAGTACCGCGAGAGCTTTCGTGACATCTTCGAGCAGCTGCGATCGGACGGGGTCTTTCAGCGCAGCATCCCCGAGATCGAGAACAGCGATCTCTTCAAGCTCTCGCCTTTCAAGGTCCTCACCCGAGAGCAGGCCATCGCCGTCGAGCAGATCGTTGAATCGCTGCTGGCGGACCTCGCGAGGGGCACACGATCGACCAGCGTCATCCAGGGCAATCCGGGTACGGGAAAGACGATCGTGGCGATCTTCCTCATGAAGCTGCTGGCCGACATCCGCGACTACGACGACACAGATGAGATCGAGCAGGACTCCCTCTTCTCCGAGTTCTTCGTCCCTGAGAACCGCGAGCTACTGAAGAGCGTCCGCGTCGGACTGGTCGTACCCCAGCAGTCGCTTCGAGACTCGATCAAGAAGGTGTTCAAGAAGACACCGAAGGTCAGTGAGGACCTCGTGTTGAACCCGTTCGAGGTCGGCAAGTCGTCTAAGCCGTTCGACCTGCTCATCGTCGACGAGACGCACCGGCTCAATCGCCGCGCGAACCAATCCTCGGGTATGCGCAACCGCGACTTCGCGGACATCAACGAACGACTCTTCGGATCAGATGACCTCAGCAGGACGCAGCTCGACTGGGTCCGCACCCAGAGCACGCACCAGATCCTCCTCATCGACGAGCAGCAGGGTGTGCGGCCGGCAGACCTCCCGAGCGAGGTTCTTGCCGCTGAGATCGCTGATGCAAAGCGAGTGCATCGGTGGTTTCCGTTGGCGAGGCAGATGCGGGTGAGGGCGGGCGCAGACTACGTGGGATTCGTCCGTCAGCTGCTTCGGGGTGAACTTCGCACCGGCGACCGCCCGGACTTCGGTGAGTACGACCTGCGGTTCTTCGAGAGTGTCGGAGAAATGCGGCAGGCCATCCTCGACCGCGACCGCGAGGTGGGGCTCGCCCGGCTCGTGGCCGGCTACGCCTGGGACTGGAAGACCCGCGGCAACAGGCCCGGCTTCGACTTCGAACTCGAGGGAACTGGGTTCGTCTGGAACCGCACAGACAAGGACTGGATCAACTCCGCGGGATCGATCGACGAGGTCGGCTCGATTCACACGGTGCAGGGCTACGACCTCAACTACGCCGGGGTGATCATCGGCGGCGACCTCCGATACGACGAGGTTGCTGGGCAGGTAGTCGTAGACCGTGACTCTTACCGCGACAAGAAGGGGAAGGAGAACCTCAAGAAACTGCGCAGGCAGACGACCGACGCGGACCTCCTTACACTGATCCAGAACATTTACGGCGTTCTCCTTACACGGGGAATCCTGGGAACCTACGTGTACGTTTGCGATCCGGTTCTCCGCAACTACGTCGCGTCTGTCCTGAGCGCCGATCCGACATCGGGCACCGGCCCGCGAGTGTAAGGCGCGAGTCCGTCAATGGTTCTCGCGACGGCGGGAGCCGACTGAGGCGGAGCGGTTTCCACCTCGATCTGTCTGAGTCGGAAACCCGCAGCATCTCGGGGTTCGTCGATCGTTTCGATCGGACTGAATCGGCGCCGCTCTCGCCACAGAGTGGCCGACGTGCGGACAAAGCCGACTGCCGAGCGGCGGCGTATGCGAGTGTGAGGGTGCTGCCGGTCGACGACGTCGTGACCCAAGCGCATCGCGGCTCGTTCGGCAGTCGCCCTACATCTGATCCCACTTCGCCTCAAGGTTCAGGTTGGTCGGCTTCAGTGGTGTTGGTGTCGCCGGTGCGCTGAAGACGGTTCGCGATCTTGCCGGCGAAGCGCCCTGTCGACATCCGGGCGTTCTCGAGCGTCTCGGTCCCGAATCGACCCGCCGCCTGAAGGCCATGTCTGCCCGCACCGACCACGTCATCCCGCACGTCCGCTGCAGCCGCCGACCACCGTCGAGCCTCGAGCGCGGCGCGCTCATCGGCGACCCCGAGTGTCGCGTGAAGTTCACCGACACCGGAGGCGACGTCGTTGCTCGCGTGGACGACGACTCGAGCCGAGACGGGGCTCAGCAGCACCTTTGCGTTCGCTCTGCTCGCGGCCGCGTCCATGCGGGCGACGAGCTGCATGGTGGTCGTCGCGATGAGCTCGAGCCTCCGGCGGCGAGCCGTCTGCAGCGCGAGGCGATGCTTGTCGAGCTCGTCCGGCGAGGCATCGAGTACACGGTCGAGCTCCAGCACCCCCATGGCCTCCTGCAGTTGGACGCAACGAGCGAGCACAGCCAGCCACTCCACCACGGTGTCCTGTGCATGCTTCGACAGATCGGCGAGTTCACCGATCTTGGTCTCACGCTCGAGCTTCTCCGCGAGTCCGTCCAGTTGCCGCAGGGCATATGCCTGGGTTCGCGCGATCGTCGCCGCGGAGCCCTGCACCTTCGACCACGTCACCTCGGACACCCGGCCGACCTCCGCACGTACAACCATCGCTTCGTCGAGCATCAGTTCGACGCCGATCATGTCGGCAAGCACTGCATCTTTCTGCGCGCGGAGAATGTCATCGATCTTGGCGTCGATCTTCGCGAGGTAGTCGGTGATCTCCTCCATCGTCTGCTGCATCGCGTACTGAGCCATGATGCCGCCCACACCCGCGAGAATTGCGGGGTTGGTCAGCATCGCGCCCGGCTTCGCCACGAACTGAAGGTTCTTCGCGAACTGTCCGTTCGGCGCACGAGTAGTGGCGTGCAGGAAGTCGGTCGTCGAGTTCTTGACGAGCGGCAGCTCCTGGGCGGCCCTCGCTGACTCCTCGGTCAGTTTCATCCATCGGCCGGCGTTGGCCGCTACCTCGGATGCGGCCTGCACCACCGCCGCGCCCTTCGCCACTGACGGGCTCAGCCGCCGCAGATCGAGTTCCCGCGACGGCAGTCCCGTCGACGCGACGAACCGCTCGACGGTTGCGGGCTCACCGATGATCATAAGTCCGTCGCCGTCGCTGATGAGTTCAACTTC
Source organism: Microbacterium sp. ARD31 (assembly GCF_031844425.1). Taxonomy (NCBI): domain Bacteria; kingdom Bacillati; phylum Actinomycetota; class Actinomycetes; order Micrococcales; family Microbacteriaceae; genus Microbacterium; species Microbacterium sp. ARD31. Next base: position 350,057 of record NZ_JAUZVE010000002.1, on the reverse strand, counting down.
GTTGCCCGACGGAGCTGCCGTAGCCTCGAGTGGTTCGGAGTCGGTCATGGGCGGTTGTCCTTCTGTGGATCGCGGCTTTCGATCATCACTCAAAGTCGAACTCAACGGTGATGGTGGGGTCGATCGCCTTCACGATCTTGGTGTAGAACTGCTCTGCCTGTTCTTCGAGCACCGGTCGGAAGCCGTCGATATGCTCGTCCACGGCCTGCTCAGACAGCAGTTCCTCGAACACCTCGGTCGTGTCGATCTCAGGAGTCGTCCAACTGAGCAGGCCATTCTCTTCCTCGGCGACGCTCAAATCGGGGTTGGCGTAACCCAGGTAGATGAACTTGGGGATTGTGATGCGGTACGCGTTGTCGCCCGCGGGGACGATCGCGACGTCCTTCCCCTCGATGCCGAACTTCGCGTCGTACTCGTAGCGAACGAGCACAGACCGCTCGGTGCCTGGGAGGGTGAAGAGCTGGAAGTCGCCGATCGCGAGCTTCAGACCGTCCGCGCGCTCCTCCTGGACGTCCGTGATCCCCGCCGTGACGAGGATGACCTGCTCCTCACCTTTGATCGACCGGATGACCTGGGTGTCGCGCGACTCCGCCGCGCCGAGGAACTTCCCAATCGTGAGCCCAGCGACCGCAGCTGCGCCGATCGCGGCGACGATGAATACGACGAGCAGAATCTTTGCCCATACCGGTGTCCTCCTGACGGGCTTTGGTCCAGGTGCGGTCGCCGAAGGCGGCGCGGCCGTAGTGGTCATGCGGTGTGTATCCCCCAAATACATGCGACGATGCAGTCTTGTGAATCTATCCGGTCGCGGCGTCCTATATGCGCAAGGGCGGACCTCCGATTCAGCCGCGTCGGCGGTTTGGGCGCACAGCCTTGGGTACGCGGCGCGTTGGCCAACGCTGCACGAATGTGCCGCGCACGGCATGCCAAGATCGTCCGGTGAGTAGCGACGATATCCCTACGACAACAGCTGCATCCGGGCGCGTAGTCACTGGCCAGGCCATCCGACGTCGCCGGAACGCCTTCAGGCTGCTAGGGGCGCCCGTCTCCGCGATGGAAGAACGCACTCGCGCCTGGCGGGAGATCGCGGCCCAGACTGCCTCTCCGCCAGCCGAGCTCGCGCCCATCGTCGACTGGTTCACTCGCGAAGAGCACGCCCGCGACCGCTTTCGCTGGGTGCTACGAGACACTCTCGACGAGCTCATGGATGGTCAGCGGACCGGGCGCTGGGCATACCAGCACCTCTCCAAGACTGAGAAGACGCACCTCGGTACCGCGGTCGAGGTCAACTTGACGAGAGAGTTCGACTTCGCCGACGGTGCTCATCTGGACTGGAAGATCGCAGGGCTAGACATCGACTGCAAGTTCTCGAAGGATCTCGGCAAGTGGGAGATACCCATGGAGATGTACCTGTGCGATGCGCACGGGGATCTGCAAGGCAAAGCAGACTCCCCCGCACTCCTGACGTGGCTCAACGACGACACTGGCGAGTGGGCCGCCGGCCTCGTGACGATTACCGATGACCGACTTCGCTGGACGATGAAGGACGGTGCGCCTGCTCGTGCATACAACCGAGACAACAAGCGGAAGCTTGCCGATGCAGCAAGGAACAACATCTACTGGCTCTGGGGCGGAGTTCAGAAGGACTTGCCGCCGAACCTTCTCCGCACACTGTCGAATGGTGACCGAGATCGGATCTTCGCTAACGCCGACTCGGGACAGGCTCGTGTCAACGAGCTGTTTCGGACGGTGCCAACTACGGTCATTGGCCGACGAACCGTCCTCACGGTTGCTCAGCAGGATGACGCTCCCAAGAGGGCGCGGGATGCGCGGATCCAGCTCCGGGACGAAGGAATTCTCATCCTTGGCCATCAGAAGAGCCATGGACGGATAGCGGCTGATCTGCACCTCCCCGCGCCGCAGCGCGGCGAGTGGATGAGCATCAGAGTCGCCCGCGTCCGCGGAGCAGAGTCTCGTGCCAGCTCGGAGATAGCTGGAGAGCGGTGGGCCCTGGCGCTAGAGGACGAGGAGGGGCTAGCGCCGGCTCCCGAGCTGCCGAGGGGCTAGGCGAGAGCTCCCGTCACGTGCCGCCGCCGCCTCGACCTACGACTCGACCGGTAACGGCGGGGTATGACGCCGACGTCGGTGGCCGCGCTTACCATCGGTCTATGACGAATTCCCTCCGCATGATTGACCTTTTCGCCGGTTGCGGAGGCATGACAGTCGGGTTCGCGGCCGAGGGGTTCCGTTCAGTGCTGGCGGTCGAGTGGGATCGAGCTGCGGCGGCCACATATGCGGCGAACTTCGGCGAAGAGCATGTGATCGCGGGCGACATCGCAGGCGTACCCAACGAGGCCATCCCTGAGGCCGACATCATCATCGGTGGTCCACCGTGCCAGGGATTCTCGAACCTCGGGCTGAAGGACATCAACGACCCTCGGAATCAGCTCTGGCGCGAGTTCATGCGGTTCGTGAAGCACTCGCGCCCCAAGGTCTTCGTCATCGAGAACGTCGATCGCTTTGCCAAGTCGCCGGAGTTCGCGATGCTGCTGGCGGAGGCCGATCATGGCGCTCTGGCCGAGTACGAACTTCAGCACGCAGTGCTCAATGCTGCAGACTACGGCGTCGCTCAGCGCCGCAAGCGGACTATTGTGATCGGATCGCGGATCGGTCGAATCGATCTACCCAACGCTACTCACACCAAGGATCCCGCCGAGGGGTCGGGCCTGAAGCCCTGGCGGACGGTGCGGGATGTGATCGGCGCGATCCCTCCGCATCCTTTGACGACGGAGCTTCCGGACACCAGGTCCGCTTTCTTCGGAGAGACGATGCCTGGAGTCTTCCGCGGGCTCGACCTCCACATCCGGCGCACACCGACGAGCAAGAGCCTCGACCGATACAGCTTCATACCACCAGGCGGCGGACGGTTCGACCTTCCGCATGCGCTGCTTCCTAACTGCTGGGCCAACAAGCCGACCGGCACCACCGACGTCATGGGCCGGCTCCGTTGGGACATGCCATCGGTGACGATCCGGACAGAGTTCTTCAAGCCGGAGAAGGGGCAGTACCTGCACCCGCAGTGGGAGGCCGGCGAGTGGGTGGAGGAGTACGGCAAGCATCGCAGCGACCCGGTTCGCTCGGTTGACCGCGTCATCAGCCACTTCGAGGCATCGCTGATCCAGGATTTCCCGGCTGACTACCGATGGGTGGGCACCAAGATCCAAATCGCACGACAGATCGGGAACGCGGTGCCCTCAGGTCTGGCGCAAGCCATCGCACAGCAGATCAAGCCGCACCTAGTCGCCGCACGGATCGCGGACGAACAAGAACTCGAGCTCGCCGTCGCCTAACTGCCCGCGCCAGGTATTTGCGGGTCCCACTCGATCTCAAGCTGAGCAGGCGTCACGTCGACGCGGTCGTGAGCCTTTGCAGGACTCACGGCCACCCAGGCATCATCACCTAGATCGAACCCGAGCTCCTTCGCCCGCAGCCGATCGGTGAGCCAGGTCCCGACAAGCACCTCCAGGCCCGACGCGGCGAGAACAGCATCCTTCGCCTGGCGTGCCCGGCGCATCGGATCCTTGTTTCCGAAACACACCGTTTCGATCGAGGACCGAGGAATCACCGTGTCTGGCAGGAACCCGAAGAGCGAAGCCAGCCGAGAGGTCTGACCGACTCTTGGCGCGAAGACGACAGCGAGTTGTGCTGCCGTGAGCTGGATCAATGGCTCCGCGGGAAGCGAGGTCCAATCGATCAGGGGAAGTGAAAACTGCGCGAGCGCATCCGCTGCGATGCCACGCTTTCCGTCCTTGTTGGCACCGTCGTTCAGCCACACCCGGTGGACCCGCATCAGGAACGCCCGGTGACGTCGCCTCGCGACATCCACCTGGATGAGGACGCTGATCTCACATTGGCCCTCTGTCGGGATCATCCAGTTCGACCGGATCGTGGCCTTGAGCTCGACCGGGATCCCGAGGATCAAAGTGTCTAGCGGGGGCTCTTTGTAGAGACCCAGCTCATTCAGCACGCGGTACTGAAGCTTCGTGCCCACCGAGGCTCGCTCGTCGGAATCGACCTCAGGACTCAGCAGGTCGAACCGTCCCGTCCGAGCTCCATCGAGAACGTACTTCACGGCATCGTCGACCGCTCGCGTCAGCTGGACGGTCAGCGGGCGGGCGACGAGCCATGACCACACCTTCTGGAGCTCAGTATCGTCGTCCACCCCATGGACCACGTGGGGAGCGGAGGTGCGCCCGCGTCGCTCGTCGGGTAGGCACAAACTGCCTGGCAACGCGGCCGTCTTTCTCATCATCGAGACGCTATCGCACGCCCGGCGGGCGGGACGACTGTCGCAGGTCGGCCTCGCCGAACATACTTCGTTTCTCGTTCACCGCGTCGATGACGCGTGCGGAGGCGGCAGCGACCGATTCGTGCTCCCAGACACGTATGACCGCCCAGCCGTCGGCTTCCAGCGCCCGGGTTGTCTCCACGTCGCGAAGCCGGTTCCGCTCCAGCTTCGGCACCCAGTAGTCGGCGTTCGTCTTAGGCACCGTTCCGTGGACCGGGCATGAGTGCCAGAAGCACCCGTCGACGAAGATCGCGATGCGCAGTCGGGTGAAAACGATGTCTGCGCGTCGGCGCCGATCGGGGCCGGGGGCAAAGTCGACTCTGTATCTGTAACCAGCCGCGTGCAACTCCTTACGAAGTGCACGCTCAGGGCTCGTGTCGCGACCGCGGTTGGAGCGCATCGATCTCGCGACGCCCGGACTGCTCGCCCAGGACGGATTGGAACGGGGTGGGTTCCGTTCAGGGCGAGGATCAGAGAATGTCAACCGCCACTTCCTCGAGTTTCGCTAGCAGGGCTACGGTCTTAGTTTGTGCCCTCTTTCGAAGGAGCGCAGGGGCTGTTTCGCCAACGAAGTGTTCCTGCATCTCGAGACGTCATTGAGGCTCGTTCATGGTTAGGCCGCAGATGTTCTGACTTCCTCCAAAACCCCTTCGAGTAGGCCGGGAACGCTGCGACCGCCGAACACGAGCTGACGGTCCAGGAGCCTATTCCCTGACTCGCAGGAGGTCTCGCTAACAAGTGAGCAGCCGTGGCATGCGGACAGATTCAGACTCGAGGAACCCTGGCTGTCGCTTTCAATACACACCGGGTCGTTAGAGCAGACGTCGGCGTCGTCGAGTGCGGCCAGCAGCAACGGGACCAGCTTGTCCGGCGCTCCGAGGCGGACGAGGCCGCCGAGGGTGCCTTGCGCGTCTCCGGCAGCAGTGTAGATGAGCACGCCCGCCGTCCTGTCTGGTCTTTCGGAGCTGGCGTAGATCCGCTCCTGCAGGGAGGCCGAAGCGTACCCGCTCGCGTATGCGAGTCGCCGGACCAACAGATGAGCAATCGTGTGCAGGGCGATGAATCTTGGTTCCGGGGTTGGTAGCCGGTGAGCCCATTCGGTAGCGTTTCGGCGGCCGATTAGTGCATCAGCGCGCGCGAGTACCTCGGGGCGCCGCTCCCACTCAGCCAGGACAGCTTCATTGAATCGCAGAAAAATACCCTCACCGAACATCTCGATCGCTGGGTACACCGGCTTCCGTCGTTGATCAGGTCCGAGGTCGGCCATGATGCGCTCCGCATTCCCGTCGTGGCGTCGAAATCCGAGGAGCGCGCGCACCTCCCTGACACGACGGACTTGACCGATGGAGTCGATGCGGCCTGTCAGCGTGCTCGGCCAGTCGGGACGCGGTGAGAGATCCCACCCGTCGACGACGAAATCCGATCCGCTGTTGTCTCGCCCGCTTTGCTCGAGCTTCTTGACGAATGCCGCCCACTCTCCGTCCTTCAAGTCCATGAGTGGTTCATCGAGATCGGTTCCGTCTTGGGCGGCCACTGCGAGGACGACGTCTTTCGTGGTGTTCAGCTCGGCCGCGATCCATTCGGACACCATGTCGGACTGCGGGCCGCCGTTGTCCGACACGAGTTTGTCGAAATAGACGTGTCCGCGAATCTTGTCCGCGAGCTGGACGGATGCCGGGCGCTCCTCCGGGATGTCGAGCGCAGAGAGTCGCTCGGCGATGTAATTGCCTGTCGCTCCGCGCTGAACCGCAGCGAGAGCGTGATCGCATACGGCCGCTGTAGTCGGGTCCTGCCACGGCTGTCGACCGCTGCACCGAAGACCGTCGCGACCCAGCGCCGACTTGGCGACGAGGTCCGACAGGGATCGAGATCGTTTGCAACTCCCGCACTCGACTCGCAACGACTTCAGACCTTCACCGGACTTCGCTGATCGTACGAACCTCAGTTCCTTGTACGCGCGACAGAATCTCACAGCGTCGGTTATCCCCGAATCACTTCCGCGATGTGCCCACGTGAACCAGGGGATGTCCTGGGTGTGGCTTCCCTTTTCGCAGATCGCGATGTAGCGCATTGGCACGAGGATGCCTCCGCAGGCGCACTTATTGGTCCACTTGCCTTTATCCTTGCCCGATCGGTCCGAAAGCTTCGTGCAGCGTTCGCAAAACCGCCACTCGGGGAATCGCCAGTAGAGGAGGCTGGGGGTGCCTTTCGCAACTCTCCCCGAGTGCGTGGGTGGCTCGCGAAGCTCGCCTGCGCCAATGCGCTGTAGCAGGCGCTCGCAATGAATCTCGTGCGAGTGCTTCTTGTCCCACCACGACGTATCCGCTGCGATCAGCGACTCCCCTCTCATATCAACAATCGCACCGACGCCGAAGGGTGAAACGATCTCCGACAGACGGAGATCATGCTTGATTCGTTCCACTTGTCACCCCTTCTCTGGGCTCAACGACTTCGACCGCCACATTGGGTTCGACGGACCTCATGGAGTCGGCCACTAGAAATCCCTCACCGCCTTGACCGAACCGCTTGAGGAGTGACTCATCCTCGGACTTCGCGCGGTCATAGCGGAGAGAGAGTCCAGCCGACCGCGCATCGGACGCGCGCCGATCCCATTCCCTGAGGAGAGCCCAGACCGCGCTCCCCGTATCCGCGGCTTCCATTGGTTCTGACCGCGTGACCGCATCGACGAAGTCCGCGATGAGCGCCTCAAGGGAGGACCGCATCTGAAGGTCCGCAAGATTCAAGTTCCCCGCTGAGTCATTGCTCGCGAGAGCGGGGATCGTGTTCCTCGCTAGCGCGACAAGAGCACCGGCCAAAGAGCGCTCCCTCGACGAAAGCGACCACGGTGTAACGCTCGTGGGCTCGACGCTTCTGTACAACGCCTCGTGATAACTGCGGAATGACTCGAAATGCGATCGGTCGCGAGCGCGATTGGATCGGAACAGCGTCGTGACGATGCCGCTATTGCTGCCTCGGCCGACACGACTCGTCGCCTGGATGTACTCCGCGGTGGTTTTCGGCTGCCCCACCATCAGCATCAGGGCGAGTCGCGGGATGTCGATTCCAACCGACAGCATGTTGGAGGAGAGGACCACGTCCACGGCTTGATCTGAGGTATCCGCGCTACGAGACAACTCGCGAAGGTCGTTCGGGAGCTCCTCAGGTCCTCTTCGGGAAGTCAGTTCGAGGACTCTGTCCGCACGCACTTGGCGCAACGCGAGTCCGAGACGCTCTGCCCGTGTCTCCAGTCGGCCGTTGATGTCGTCAACGACAAGGGTGCCCGTCCGACCAAGCTCGCGAAGGCTGTTGTGGTACATCACGGCGGTCCAATAAGAATCGCGCGTCGCGCCCGATGCAGGATCGTGTTCAAGGATCGCGGGGATCTCTAGGAGCGGCGACGCCGCCGCGATGACGCCCGATGCCTGCGACAAAGATTGCGGCATCAGACCGATGAAGAGCCGGCCCATGCCCGACTTTGCAGGTTGTGAGAAGAAGGTTCGATCGTCGTCGAGACCTGCGGGAGGGTAGAGCCCCACCGGCCTACCGTAGAGACCTCTGACCTGATCCTCGGATGCGCGGATGGTCGCAGTCGAAGCGATGATCTTGGGTACGCCTCCGGCATGGCGAAGCAGCAGCTGGATCACGGCATCGAACACGGCCACGGTTGTGCCGAGCGGCCCGGATAGGAGATGCAGCTCGTCCTGAATAACGATGGAGGGCGGGCGGAAGATCGTGCCCAGTCCTAGTAGCCTTCCTGCCTCGGGCCGAAACTGGATCCGCGCGAACTTGTCCACCGTCGCGAGCAAGATGGTCGGTGGCTCTGCATACATCTCATCGTCGACGACCAACACGGGTAGGGAGCTAGAGAACTCACATTCGGCATTGGTGCAATGGATGTTGAGATCGTTGCCCGAGAACTCGAATCCGTATCGACTGCGGTTGGTATCCTTCCGTTCAGGAAGAAGCGCTGCGCGACACCACGGACAGCTCTCGACCTGGAATTGGTTCGCTTCTTCGGGACGCGCAGCATTATGCAAACGGCTGAGCGCGTCCTTCGCCTCGCTTTTCGTGCCGGGGGTAACTTCGTTCCCGACCCACAGGCCAATCGTGAACGGCGACATGAGCCTTGCTCGAGGATCAGCGTGCGGCCCACCTCGCCGCAGCAGTTCCATTGCGCAAACTAGTGCGGCTGTCCGCTGGAACTGTTGTGTGGTGAGGAGCCTCAAGGTGTATCGGGTGAGAATTGCTGTCCCACCGCCCTCCGGCCCATCCGCGATGCGCCGACGGAAGATCTCGATCGCTGACAAGCCGAGGTATGCCTCTGTCTTGCCGCCACCCGTCGGGAACCAGATCAGGTCGACCAGGTCGCGGTCTTCATGATGTTCGTCCACGGTCGACGCGAGAGCGACAAGAATGAACCCGAGTTGGAACGGTCGCCATTTTGGTTCCGGAAGTGGCCGCTCGATCGAAACTTGGTGAGCCGCGGTTTGTCTCATCTGTAGGCGCATCGCCGCCATGCCGAGGGCGAAGGCGGCGCGCAGATCCTTCTTCGACGGAGAACTGAGAAGCTCGATGCTTTGTCGCATTCGCTCGACGGCCGCCCTTGACCTGGCGACTATCCTGGCGGCGACTTGCGACTCAGTGCCGAAGGTCAGCACCCGACCTTCTTGTGTACCAACCCACTGCTCGAAGGCGTTCACGAACGCATTCAGGTTCGCAGCTACGCCAGATGTGTCTGTGTCGATCTGAGCGAGCCTGCTGAGCTGCAGAGCCTCCGACTCCGGCGCGCCCGGGGTGAATCCCGTGGTTTCTATACCGACAACGACGAGGCTCGGAACCGGTTCGAGAAATACTCGAGTTACTGCGCCGTCGACGATCTCCCAGTCCGCTGCCATCCCATGACCGACGGCGTAGACCTTTCGGTCGCGGTAGCGGAGTCGGATTTCAGCCGACTCCGAATCCACGTCGAAGGAGCGTGCTGGGTCGTATTCGAGGAACGCCCCGGCCTCCGGCGGCGTGACGCTCAGCCCGGCTTGGAAGAGCGTGAGGGGGATGTCGAGTCGGTCGTCTCCCGTGCTCTTCGCGAGGACGCGGACATGCACCGTCACTAGGAATGCGGAGCCGTACTGCCTCCACCTCGATCCCACCTCGACCGGAATCCCACCGACACTCAGCTGCCGCATTTTGGCCGTGCTTGATAGATCCAGGACTCCCGACGAAAAGTCCGTTCGCTGCCATCTAGGCGGCCCATCGTCAACGACGCGTTCGTAGGTGCCGCCTGTCAACTGGCAGTGCACGTGCGGAATGCTCGAAACGAACGACAGCGCAACGGATGATGGGCGCCAGTCCTCCGCGACGGGCCCGGTCGCTCCGTCCTCGTCGACGTCTCCGGACTGAACATCTGCATCTGTAACGGGATAGCTGTCTTCGAGCGACCCAGTGGCATCGGTGGCCTCGGATGGATAGAGCATTCCGACCGAATACTGCCTATTCGGCGGGTTGGTCATCAGCTCGCCCGGTCCTGCTTCCGGCCCGACATACGCGGCGCGGAGGTGACGAAGGGCAAGACGCTGCGCTGACGTGTATGTCACTTCTGCTCCAGGCGGCTCTTGAGGAGGACTTGCAGACGTCGCTTGTCCGCCGCAGACGCGACGATGGTCAGCGAAACCCGAGCACGCGTGACGGCGACGTAGAACGCGGCCAAGCCGGGTACGTCATACTCAGCTGGGAGGCAGCACACGACGACATGCTCTGCCTCCAGTCCTTTCGCGAAGCGTGGGCTTGTGATCGTGAATCCGCCTGCAGTGAGCGCGGGAGGATCCACTGAATCCGCTCTGATGATCCAGACGCCCGAGCGGCTCGCACCATCCGACACGAGCTCTGATGCCGCGGACTCGCCCTCCTCAACGCCCCCTGAGCCGGTTGGTGTGTGCCACCGCACTTTCTCACCATGCACTATGCCGGGGTCCCCAACGTCTGCTCCGAGGTACTCCTGCACCACGTGGACGATTGCTCGAGTGTTGCGAACGTTCAGATCCAGATCCAGCGATGTCGCCTCGGCCGCGATGAGCTCAAGCACATCTCCATCAAACGCACCGTCGATGTGAGCCTGGTTGTTCGGGTCGAGGAACATTCGCCATCGGCCGCCCGTGCGACCACCCACGAGGAGTGCGTCGATAGCGTCCATTCCGTCCGCGGTCATGAGGTCTTGTGCTTCATCGACGAACACCACGTCATATCTCGTCCCCTGAACAAGGGAATGGAACGGTATGACGTCAACGTCTCTGCCCGCGACTCGGGGCGCAAAGAAGTCGACAAGGCCAGGGGATCCGAACGTGATGAGGACGCGTCGACCTTGGTCTGATTCCTGCTTGGCGCCCTCCGCCAGGACAACGGACTTCCCGGTGCCAGCCCCTCCCTGCACCAGTACTCGCGGATTGCGTGCGAGCGATGCTAGTACGCGCGCTTGACCCTCGGTTGCGCGATTCTGTTCCTCGAGCACTGCGCCTCGCTGTGCGTCGATCACTGGGACACGGGTGAACTCGCCAAAAAGCCGGGCCCTCAAGTCAGTGATGCGCGCGAGCTTCTGATTCACGGGGGCACTTCGCGCGGCACTTACAACGTCTTGCAGCGCGTGCGCGACGCCATCGACGCTCATCCGGTCTTTCGCAACCCAATGTGTGGGACGCCACTCAACGGAGTGGGGCGGCGAGTCGATGTCCGGAGTCACGACAATGGCTTCATGGGCGAACCACCCGAGCCCCTCATCCTTCAGGATGTCTCGAAGAGCAAATGCCGCGGACTGCGCCTGCTCCATCGGAGAGGTCGCGAGTTTGTGCCAGTCGCCGCGGCGATCGACTGAGTACCAAACACCATCATGCTTCCTCACACCGCCGCCCTTGACTTCGACGACGACGACGACACCGTGGAAGAGGATGACGAAGTCGGCCTCCGCTTGTTGCTTGTATGCGTGAGAGCGAAGCCGCACCGAGTAGAACGCCACAGCGTCTGGATCTGAGTCGACTTGTCGGAGGAGCCGCGCGAGTCGGCGTTCGGCGTCGCTGTTAGCGACTCGTTCAATGTCAGCGAGGTCTGGAACGAGGATCATGCGCTCTGCTCCTCCCACAGATCTTCGTAGTCCCTGTAGCCGAGGAAGTCATTCATCGCACCCCAGTTGTCAGCAACGTCAACAATCAGACACTCCTCCTTGCCGCCGTTCTCTTTTCCACGCAACCCTCGACCAGCCATCTGGATGTAGGCGCTTGGGCTGAATGTTGGGCGTGCGATGTAGAGAGCGCGTACACCAGGGGCATCGAAACCCTGTACGAGCAGATCACAGTTGGCGAGTACGCGAATCTTGCCCTCTTGGAACTTCTGGATCACATCTCGTCGCTCCTGGCGGCCGGTCTGTCCACTGACCGAAGCCGCTTCTGTGCCGCGGTAGCGCAAGGAGGCCGCGAGTACCTGTGCTGAGAGAACGCTCGGTGTAAAGACCAATATCGGCCAATCGGGGTGCGAGCCGAGGACGCTCAGGATGTGATCGACGAGCACCCGCATTCGCTGCTCGTTGCGTCCGATCCGCTCATAGAGATTGCGGTCGATCAGACGATTTGTCTGCAGCGTGGTCTGCTCGGGCTCGCTCAGCTCCACGTTGATGCCGGAGGGGAGTACCTCGTGCCGGACCTTGGCAAGCACCCCCAAAGCGACCAATTGCCGGTAGGCATCCGACTCGAAGGCCGTTAACCGATTCGATCCGAAACGGGCGACAAGTTCTCTGGTGCCGCTCGAATCGTCCGCGCTTCCCTTGAACGGTGTTGCCGACAGACCGACGAGAGGGCGTTCCCAGCTGCGCCCGTCGACGCCGAGCCAGCTCAGGATCTTCCTGTAGCGTCCCGATCCTCCGGCGCGATGTGCCTCGTCGATGAATACGGCGGCGGGCGTGCTCAACCATGCGTAATCGTCGCGGTCCATGATGGTCGCTATCTTGGCGTCCGTTGCGACGATCACGGCGAACTCGGTGTCCGGCTCGTGGACCATGTTGGTGTCCCAGAGTCGGCCGATAGTCAGCGGACGTTCGTCGCCTAGATAGCGCCACACAGATTGGAAAGTCTGAACGGCCTGCTCGCAAAGCTCGGCAGACTGTGCGATCCAGAGGATAGTGCCGCTAAGTACTTCGTCGACGAACAGTCTCAGAACGGTTTCCGTTGCGACGCGCGTCTTGCCCGCACCGGTCGGCAGTTCGACCATTCCCTTTTGCGAGGGGCCTGCCGCCGACGGCTGGGTGAGGACCGTACGCAGGTCCTCGCTGATTTTCTTCTGAAAGGTATGAAGCTTGTTCAGCCGAACTGCACCCGCGACGACGAATTCTTCGGGGCGAGGCTGGTTTCGCTGACCCGCATACGACGACGCGAATCCCATCTTCCGCACCCACGAGATCGCCGCTGGTGAGCCCGCCCAGGTGTCGGGGACGTCTGAGTAACCCTCTTCCCGGAAACGGTCCGCAAGGGTTTTCAGGGAGTCCGACCCGTACACCGTCAGAAAGAGCTCGGACGCGGACGTGTGTTCGCCAACAAGACCCTGCGCTTCGAGCGCGGTCCATAGGCCGGTGGGTAGGGCGTCTTTCAAGTCATCTGGGCCGATGTAGAGATCCAAACGGTCGGCATCCGACTCGATCGTTCGTGCTTGCTGGCGTAGCACTTCGAGCCGATGGTCCTGGCCGGCCTGGAGAATGGCGCTCAACTGCGCGTTGTTCAGTCGCAGCTCGAACGCCTCGCTCAAGAGCGACAAGACTCGTCGGTCGTCCGCATCGGCACGGACGACGAGATCGTGACCATCAAGATGCCAGTCCAACGGCTGGTCCTCGACGCCGTCCTCGGTTGTCACACGTTTAGCGATGTGGAGCGCCCTTGCGAATCGAACGCCTGCGAGTCGTACCGAGAACTCTGTGCGTAATCCGGGATACGCGTCGAGGATCCTTTGAAGGTCCTGCTGGCCCTCGATAACCATCGAGAACGAAAAGCTCTCCTCGAATCGTCGGCAACCGACGTCGGCGACGAATTGATCTGCCTGATCCGGTGACACACGTAGGTAGGGCCGCTGCTTCGCACGCAGGAACGACTCCTGCTCGTCTGTGGTGGCGAGGTACACCGCCCCAGGTGGTCGAGACTCGATCGCGCGGTGCACCCGTGACGGAATAGAGGTGAGCGGTGCCTCGTTCTGGACGATCCTTGCTGCGATGAGAATGAACTCGGCGAGGACGTCGTCCTTCAGTGTGGCGGGATACAGATCCTGCCCCAGGGCGGTTCTCGCGACCTCGAAGGACATGGATTCGAGGTCCTCGGGAAGCCCGAGCGACTCTTCCATTGATCGCGGACCAAGGAACAGAGGGACGAGGCCGTCGTACCTCACCAGAGATGCAGAGACGGTCTGTCGGGGCGCGAGATATCCGCGGCTGGAGTTCACGATTCCCACAGCGTCCACTGCCCACCTGACCGGCGACGGAACGGCATACGAGGCTCCGGTGTCGATGTCCTCGCAGTCCCACGCGCTGTCGCCAAACTCCATGAGTCCTCGCGTCCAGAGCTCGCGAGAAGGCGCGCTCGCATCTGAATCGGCGAGCATGAGGAGGACGGAGAACGGTCCCGGCGATGAGTCACGCCTCGGGTAGAGAGTGATGCGTTCGATCGGACGATCGTCGGGGGTAAGGCGCGAGTTCAGCTCCCGCAGCACCCATTTCTCATAATCGGCGGCGGCGAACTCATCCTCGAACGGGTAGTCCGCCTGAGGCGCACGGACGACACCGAGTGCATGTGCGACCGCCGGAAAGCAACGCTCGTGATCGAGCAGCAGGTTGCCATCTGCACCGGGGAGAGTCTCATCGAGGTCGAATGTTTGCTGCGGCCATGCCCACCCGCCGCCCCTCGTGGGCACAAGAATGACTGCTTGCGGGTGAGCTGAGATGACCTTCATCGCGTCGCGCGGGTTTACACCGAGTGCGGCGTCCCAGAACTTGCCCTGTAGAGATGTATCGGCGTTCGGGGTGAGCACCGCGGTGCGAGCGTTGAGGATCGCGATTGGATCTAGATCACGGAATCCGCATTCGCGGAGCAGCTTCTCCATCTCGGCATGCGCGAGAAAGTCGGGGTCGACGAAGACGGCACCCTCGATCTCGAGGTCCTCCACCTGGTGCAGGAACACCAGATCCTTATCCTTGAGGGCCTTGGCGCCGCTCGATGTGGGAATGACTTTAGCTTCGATGACGGTCGGATTCGTCCGCCGGTCGAAACAGAAGCGCAATGCGTTGGCGGTGGAAATCAGGTGCGTTCCCTCCGCCCACTCTCGAAGCCAGGACAACATCCCGCGCTTGGGTAGAGATCTGAGAGCCATCTCGATACGGCGCGCCCGCGGCCCGGCGTCCTCGAAGAACAGGTCGGGATCGCTGCTCGCAGCGAAGACCTCGCTAAGACGGAGTACTCGCTGACTGGAGCTATAACACTTCCAGTGCGGGACATCGCCGCCGGTGTTGGGCGATTCGATCCATGCTTTGTGAACCGACTCATCGATTTTCAGATCGTCGATGACAGCGAAGTCAAGCGGAACCAGCTCAGCCGCTGATAGGAGCGTCCCCGCGCTGTCGGGTACTAATCCGCCTTGGCCAGCGAGGCGCGGCACGTCTGCGCACAGGATCGAGTCACCGTACGACCGTTCCTCCCGACCGCGAGCAGGGAGGTAGTCGAGGTGAGCCGCCGGATCCTCGGCAGTCCGGACTTGCGGGACAAGCTCGAGGAAGACTTCCGCCATCGTGGCGAGAATCTCTCGGTTGTACTCATTGCGCAGCAATGTCGTGCGATCGTCATTGACACTCCAGGGCGCATTGAAGAAACCGGTGGCTGAGGTGTTGTCCTGCAGCGGAAAATAGCTCCAGAACTGCCCAACCTGCGTACCGCGATCGTCCTTCTCCCTTAGGCCGGCTCGGCGCGGACGCAAAGGTACAGCGACGCTGATCTTGATCTCGTCTCTCGAGACCGCCTCTCCAACCTCTCGGCGTGCCGAAGGCGACGGTGCATGCATCCGGTCTCCTACGATCCACTCGTCGCCGCTGCCATCGGGTCTTTCGATCTTGAAGCGCCCGAGTCCCATGTCACGAGAGACATGGCTCGTTTCGAAGCCTTGGTGGCCAAGGACACGGAGGTGGATCTCTCTCACGGCGCCCACGAACAGTAGGAACTCCGAAGCGAAGGTCCTCATCTCGGCCTGAATGCGGTCGACGTGAAGGATGGCGGGAAGTCTGATCACCGTGGTTGCCCAGCTCGCGAGCTCCCCCAGCGTGGCATCGCGCGCGATGGATTCGCCAGCGTCAAGCAACGTTGCCGTTCTCAGCACCGGCAGGCGCCGAGCGCCTGATCCAACCTCTCGAATCGCAGTCTTCGCAATGGGCGAGTTGTACTCGAAAGACACACTCCGGCTCAGCACCTGCGGGGAGTCGGTCAGGGCGAGGACGGACTTGAATCCCAGACCAAATCGCCCGATCTCATCGCCCCGCTTCGCGCTCAAATAGGCGTGGGCCATCGCTTCAAGCCCTTGCTTCGAAAACCCTCGCCCAGAGTTGGCGCAGTACAGGGTCTTCGAGCTTGGGTCGAGCACGATCTCTACGCGACCCAGCTCGTCCGAACCGGGTGTAGTGCCAGCCATCGCATCAGCCGCGTTTTGAACCAGCTCCAGCAGGGTGCGATTCGCGTAGCCCCCAACTCGGATCGACTCCTCGAGGTTCGCGTGCTCGACGATGAGCTTTGGGTCTGCGCGATACGAACCGATGGCTCGCTCGAATTGCTCTTCGATTTCGCGGATGAGAATCGGTTCAGGCGTCCATGCCTGAGCAGTGTCGGTCACCACTTACCCCCAATAAACGGCAGTCTAGACAGCACGCTATCCGGTCAGATCCAGACTCCGGTCGAGGGCCAACGATTTTCCCCGTCGACGTGTCGAGAGCTCGCATACATCCCCAGCGGCGCAAGTGCAGAGAACAGGTTGTCGACCAGGGCCATCGAGTCGCCACACGCCCCCCTTGCCGCGACAGACCCGAATGCCGTCGACTTGGATCTGCTCGCTGCACAAGCGGTCGTCGACGCGGACGAACGGTCCACCTCATGCGGCGGAAGGTTCAGCAACTTCGACGTCCGCGCGGGCGCAATACGCGCGCTCTCCCGCACGGGCGTCGTTGCGGAGCGCGACCGGCTCGTTGGCGTGATCGCCGAGATCACGGAGCGCGCCACGGGTTCCGTCTACCGGCTCGTTGCAGATGATCCGCCGGCGCACGTCAAGGCGTTCATGGCGACTGAGACCGTACGCGCCAAGGTGCGTGTAGCCGGTCGCTTGGATGTGCTCGCCCGACCTGGTCGCTCCCTCCTGCCGGACGAGTTGCACCGGCTCGCACCGAATGCGGATCGGTCTGCGCTGGATGCGTCGCAACGCGTTGCCGCGTGCGCCATCGCCGGCACGGACGGGCTCGTAACTGTGACCGGCCCCGCCGGCGCGGGCAAGACGACGATGCTGCGCGCTGCGTTCGCGGCCCTCACGTCGCAACGGCGGCGGATGCTCGTCGTCGCCCCCACGCGGAAGGCGGCATCGGTGGCGTCTCGCGAGGTCGGGGCCGCGGCATCCAGTATTCATGCCTTGCTTTTGGACCATGGCTACCGGTGGGGCACCGACGAGGCGGGCGCGAAGGTGTGGACCAGGCTTCGCGTGGGAGAAGTCGATCCCAGCACGGGCGCCGTATACGGCGGACCAACCCACTACGTGTTGCGTTCTCGCGCTCGGATCGTCGTCGACGAAGCCGGCATGGTCGACCTGCAGACCGCGAACGTCCTCGTCGAGCTCGCGATCGAGCAGGGCGTCGGGCTGGCCTTCGTCGGTGACACGCATCAGGCGTTGCCGGTCGGACATGCGGGTGCGATGGGTTCTGCGATCCGGCACGCGAACGCGGCGGTCGAACTCGACACGGTGCACCGGTTCCGCGATCCCGACTACGCGGCGCTCACACTGCGGCTCCGGGATGCGGGTAATCGCGAGCGGGCGCTGGTGGTTGCGGCCGAGCTTGCCGAACACGGTCACGTCGACCGAGTCGACCACCACGACGCGGCGCGTGAGCGGATGGTCGACGCTTACTTCGACTGGCACGCACGCGGCAAGCGGGTGACGTTGGTATCTGGCACGAATGCTGAGGCGGATGCGATCAACGACGCCATCCAGCAACGGCGAGTAGATCAGGGCGAGCTCGTTGTCCGCGTCGCCGCGTGGGGAATCGGGCAGCAGCGCATCCTCGTCGGGGACACCGTCCAGACCCGTCGCAACGACCGGCTCACGGGAGTCGAGAATCGTGCGCTGGTTGCCGAGCGCTCAAGCGAGGGGAGGGTCGGCGGGCTATGGGGTCGCAATTAGCGCGAGTTTCGGCTTCGCCAACAGGGTCCCTCGCTCGTTGTCCCGAGGGATGGTCACGCGCACGTTGGTGCAACTTTCGCACTTTGCTGTCCGGGCGTGTCCGAGCCCTCCACTACGTTCCTCGGCATGCCGACCGGAGTGGAGGTTCTTCAGACGACTATTGCGGTTCTGTTCGTACCGGCGGTCGCGTCCGCCACTACGTGGTTGGCGCGCCGGTTCTGCAAGGAGCCACGTCTGCTGCTGCGGCTCGAGCGGCTGGCCGCGATCTACACTGATCTCCCACACGGCTCGATGCGCGATGAGTTCGCGCGGCGGGTCACTGACGCCGGCGCAGAATTGAATGCCCGGCTCGACCCACTCTCCAGGAAGGAGCGCCGCCGCAAGAGGAAGGTAATCGCGTGGCTCGTCGTTGGGTCGGCGTTCCTCGTCTTGGTCTTCCCGGGCCACGCTGCTCTGGGGCCCGCCGGCAGCAACATCGTTAGTCTCGCGCTGGGAGCTAACGCCGTGGCAGCCTTCCTCTTGATTGAGCGCGATACGCGTCGAGAACGGGCAGCAATTGATGCCGAGCAGACCAGCGAGCGCAGCGCACTTAGATGACCCGCTCCGCACGTCTGCTGGGCCCGGCGGGGAAAGGAAAGTTCTGCGGCCGCGGCACGGTTGACCGTGCGCATGGTCGACTGTACCGTCGGCGCGTGTCATTGGTCCCTGAGTTGCCACCCGAGTGGACATCGGTTCTCACTCGACCGTCGGATCCGCACTGGCTGAATCGGCTCCGCGCCGAGATCGAGACCATCTATTCGACTGCAACAGCGGCGGTTTACCCGCATGCTTCAGATGTCTTCAGAGCCTTCGAGTTGACATTGCCCGACTCGCTGCGAGTAGTGATCGTGGGCCTCGATCCATATCGGGTTCGAGACCCGGCTAAACCCAACGGCTCTGTTGCGGATGGGCTCGCCTTCTCCGCCCGGGGCCACAAACCGCCCGCCTCGTTGCAGACGATGCTTTACAACCTTTGGCAGAGCAGAGAGATCGAGCTTCCACCTGCGGAAGGTGACCTCGCACCGTGGGCCCTCGATCAAGGCGTCTTGCTCCTGAACCTCTCCTTGACCGTGCAGAGAGGTGCGCAGGACAGCGATCGGGCGGCTCAAAGGGCGCTCTATCGGGAACTGATCGAGTCCGTCCTCGAATATGCCTCAAGTCGGCAGGGCGATCCCGTCGCCTTTCTGCTGCTAGGCGAGGAAGCTAAGCGCGTGGAGGCGTCCATCGCCAACCCATTGCAGGGGCAGGTCGTAACAGCAAGGCATCCGAGCAGGTCCTGGTGGCCGAGTGCTGGCGATACCGAGTACCCCTTCACCGCGATCAACGAGTTCTTGGGGCCGGACCGGCGCGTCGATTGGCGGCTTTGACTAGCGGCATCTAGGTCCACGCGTCACCGGTGGTGGATGGTTCCAGAGGGCTCCCGGCCCAGGACGGGACTGGTCTTGTACACATACCCCGGATGCGCGGGCACGGCGAGCGGGAATACGCGAGTATGGAACGCGGACAGTCGATAGGAGTTCTCATGAGCACGGCGGACGAAGCCACACCTGTTGAGGCCGAGGCAGAGGAGTCGATCTCGGACGCCCACCGGGTCAAGGTTTCGGACCTCGTTCTGGACCGCAACAACCCTAGGCACCCTGAGCAGCCGTTCGGCTCAGACGAGGAAGCTCTCGAGTTCCTGGTCGAAGAGGCTGACGCGAACGAGCTGGTTCAGGCGATCGGCAACACGGGTTGGCTCAACTACGAGCCACTGGTGGTACTTCGCGACGGGAACGTGGTCCTCGAGGGGAATCGCCGCCTAGCTGCTCTCCGGATCCTTCGAGACCCCGCCCTCCAGCGTGAATACGGAATCACGCCTCCGAGCCCGCTGCACGCGAACGCTGTCCCCGACGAGGTACTTGCGATCAAGGTTGGTACTCCATCCCAAGCGCGAGACTTCATTGGGTTCAAGCATGTCAATGGGCCGCACAAATGGGATTCGCTGGCGAAGGCGAAATTTGCTTGGGATTGGGTGCGGGATCCATCGGGGCTTTCGCTCGATGCAATCGCGAAGCGTCTTGGCGACAGTCACAATACAGTTGCACGACTTGTCAATGCGTATATTGTGCTTCGACAAGCTCAGCGACTAGGTTTTGACATCGCCGAGCGAACGAAGTCGAGTTTCTCCTTCTCGCACCTCTACACAGCACTTCCCCGGCCCAATGTTCGTGCCTACCTCGGATTAGAC
This sequence comes from Microbacterium sp. ARD31, assembly GCF_031844425.1. Classification (NCBI taxonomy): domain Bacteria; kingdom Bacillati; phylum Actinomycetota; class Actinomycetes; order Micrococcales; family Microbacteriaceae; genus Microbacterium; species Microbacterium sp. ARD31. The sequence continues at coordinate 330,006 of NZ_JAUZVE010000002.1, read as the reverse complement.
GACGCCGTCACCGATCTCCTGCCAGACAATCCTGTGCCTGAGGAGCGTCATGAGTCGCTGCTGACATTCATGACGCTCCTTTACGGACAGGGCGCTCGCAAAACTGTAATTCAAAGCCAGAATCCGAACCTCAATCAGCTGGTCGACGTTCTGGGGAACCAAACGGCCACCGCGATGCTGGTGTCCGATCGGGACCTGAAAGTTGCGTACGAGCAAGTCGAGGATCGTAGTCGGCGTTTCGCAGAGCGTCTGTTCGCGTTGAACAAGGCCGCTCGTGCAGCTAGTGAAGCGGCTGGTGACTACGCCTACGATGCGGATCTCCACGAGATGGCACTCAGCGTGCAGAAGACGGTGCGGGGGATCGTCACCGCGATGACTGCAGAGAAGGACACGGCGGAAGCAGCAACCGAGTGACCAGCGCCATCTCGCCGGTCGATCGGAAGGCGACGCGTTCGCATGCGGCCGACTGGATTGAATTGAAGGCCCTCGAGTCCGCAACTGGAAGCTATCGATCGTCACAATATGTCTCAGCGCTGAGCTGGGATTCGCGTAGCGACGACGACGACGATGGGTTTGACGACGATCGGGAGGTTGCGGAGTTCGGAGGAGACCCCGAAATCATGGATGGCGAGTTCGACGACGTCCTCGAACGAGCGTCGGATGAAATTCGCTGGCGGCAGGAAGTGCTCGGCGATCTCTACCCTTTTGAGTTGTCATCATCTCGAAGGGGCTGGGTGCTTAGGCTGCGTCGCGAGCTGAGAACTCGAGCGGAAGTGCGGTTGGCGAGAACGGTCTACATTGCTTGCCTCCTACTGTCGGCGGCAAGACATGGTCGGATTCCAGGGCTAGATCCAACACTCATCGCAGTGAAGCCAGTCGCGGACGCTTTCCAACGGATGGTCTTCCTCGTTTCACCCGCCCTGCTGGGAGGCCCATCCTTCTGGATTGCATTCCCTCGACCGGAGAGCGATGACTACGGGCCGGCGCTGGAACGGCTAATCAAAGCTATCGGGAGTGGACTCCTCCGCCGTCGTAAGCCTCCGTCTCAGACAAGCAATAAGGATGGCGGCGTTGATGTGATAACCTGGCGCCCTTTTGCGGACGGACGCTCAAACATCCTCATATCCTACGGTCAGGTTGCCAGCGGTAAGAAGTGGCGAGACAAGTCGGTCAAGAATAAGCTGAAAAGCCACTTCCTCAAATGGTTTGAGGAGCACCCCGCAGGCCACTACATTCCGGCCATGTACATCCCGCACCTTATGCACGAAGAGCTTCGAGTCGGCAAGAAGGACACGTGGGAGGAGCTGCTCCAGGACGACGCACACACCTTGGAGATGCTCCTGGGAGTCGTCGTAGATCGCGTTCGAATGACGCTCTTCGTGCCGGATGCACTTCGCTTGCGGGGCGGTTGGGATGCCACCGTTGCGTCGGAGCTGCGCACCATCGCCAGGTGGGTAGGCAAAGCCAAGCGCGCCCTTGCGGCGTCTTAAGGAATCATCAGATCTCTCATGCGATCGGAGAGGACCATGAGTTCGGTCGCGACGCCCATGTTGCGCGCTGAGTAGATCAGGCTAAAAGTCTCTTGATACCTCTCTTGGTAGAGATCTCGAATTAATTGGGTGTCATCGTATGTCAGAACCCAATTCGCGGACGCGTTGCGGTTCAGGCACAGCGCAAGGAATGTGTGGTCTGCCTCCGTAAACGAGTTCAGATACAGACTCCCGCCCATCTGAACATACGGTGGATCGACGTAAAGAAATGCCTCGGAGCGCCCCGCGTATTCCTCGATCAGCGCCCGGCCATCGCGTGACGATACTGAGATCTTGTCGCGAAGTTCGTAGATACTCTTGATGCGGGAGGCGAGTCTCTCTCGATTGAAGCGAGCGTGGATCTTGTAGCGACCCGATTGCCCCTGCCCGCCGATAACTCCTGCGTTAAGTACACCAGACCGATTGGTGCGATTCAGATAGAAGAAGGAGAAGCCGAGCTCGAAAGAGTACACGCCGGCGGCGCGTCCAGAGGCGTAGATCCGTTTCTGCGCACGCCATTCCTCGAGAGCAAGCGGGACGCGTTCAACCTGTTCGACAAATCGGGGGCCTTCTTCGACTACGGCGCGCCAGAACGAGTAGACGGCGGGATCGAGGTCATTGATGACCACGCGAGCAACATGCTCCTGGAGCAGCAGAGTGATGGCTGCGCCGGCGCCGCCAGCGAAGGGCTCAACGTACGTCACCTCTTCGATGTTCGCCTTGGCGATGGCTTGCCCGAGGAAGGCTGACAGGGAGGACTTGCCGCCGGGGTAGCGCAGTGGGCTGTCATACTGCGGGCGAGTCGTCTTTACGTCGAGCACATAGCTACTTTCTGTCGTGAGGTCAAGATCGAGGTTAGTGGGCACCTGCGACGTCTGCCAGCAACGGCTCAGCTACGTCCGTCCGCCGAGGAGCACCAGCAGCGGAGCGAGTACCGGAAGCAGCAGTGCAGCCAGCGGAGCCAGCCGCAGGCCACACGACGGTCCCAGTGCTCCCCGCGCGTCGATCCCGTGACGTCATGATCTTCAGTCGCGTGCTGCATGTGACCTCCGCGACCGCGGCACTGGACCACGCCGTGCTTGCCGGCTGCCTGGACGTTGGGCTGCACCGCGCGTCGAGCCGCTGTCAGGTGTCGACGCCGAACGCGCACAGCAGCGGCACGCGGGGGATCATGCGGCGCGGACCGAGTTGGACCGTAGGGATGGTCCCGCTCTCGATGCCGAGCTTGATGGTGCGGTAGTCGACGCCGACGAGCTTCGCGGCATCCTTCATCGTCAGAGCCAGGCAATCCTGTGACCGGTTCATCGCCCTTCCCTCCTGTGAGCCAGCAGTGTCAGTCTCCCCTCGTCGCAAGGTACCACACGCGTGAGCCAAGATCGACAGTCTTCTTCGCGTATCGTCGAAGACCTGGAATAGTGGGATTCATGGCACACGTCGAGGCGTATGACTTCAGCGACGAACGCATTGACCTCGGCAGCGGGGTGACGCTCCCGAAGTCCTGGCGCGCGCGCGTGTCGGATGAGCAGGACGTGCCCGGCACGATCACCGTCCGCGTCGAGTGGGATGACACGCTCGGACGCACCGCCGTCGTCTTCGCTGCCCTCGAGCGCGAAGCGGAGGGCGTCGACATCACCAGTCAGGTGCTGCGCGAGGTGCGAACGCACTGGATCATGACGAGGTCAGCCCTTGATGTCGTCACCGTCGATGTCCGCACCGAGGATGGCGACAAGCTCGACCGCATACCGGTGCGTGATTTTCTCACTCGCGTGCGAGCGCATGAGGAGCGCGAGCCCTTGGAGTCCCTCTACGCCGCGATCTCCGTCTATCGCGTCGCGACGGCAATCAGCTATCCGCCGCTGAAGCTCGTCGCCGACACTCTCCAGATCAGCCAGAGCACCGCGACGCGCCTCATGAGTCGCGCGCGCGACTCGGGCCTGGCGCCGGAGGTCCGGATCCAGGAGCCGCGGCGGGCGCCGGCGGTAGACCCCTATAACCCGGGCAGGACATACGACCCTGCGGCGCCCCACCAGGGGCCGACTCAGCCCGGAGGCCCTTCGATCGGCCGGTGAGAGACGGGCTGGAAACGCAGCCTGTTCGGGTGATGCCGTCAAAGCACCGCTGAGGGTTGCTTGAACATGTTGCTAAATGATGGTCAGTGGTGCAAGCAGAGTGCACAAAGTCTGCGTCTCGGCGGAGCGCTCAAAACAAACTTGCCCGCAGTCGTTCGGCGCGTGGACTGTATACCCGCTTCACAACGAGAGTCTCTTGCCCGCGTTTTGGCCGCATTCCATTCGCCGCTGGCTGTTTTCGGACGTCGCTCGATGTCGCCGCGGTCTCGAAAGCCCGCGTAATTCCGCGGAAGTCGTCGTTCGATGACGCCGTGCAGAATGCTCAAAACGTGTTCGAATCCCTCCAGGGGCATCACGCTCGAAGGATGGCTCATTCGCGCACCTCCAGGGTGCTCACCGACCGGCTGGCAACCCCGGACGCAGAGAAAGGCCGGCTCCAGCTTCGCGGAGGGCCGGCCTTTCGGTCGAGGCGGCTGGATTTACAGGCCGATGCCCGTCAGCAGGCGGTTCAGCAGCGCGCTGATCGCCGTCAGGGGACCGCCGCGGTCGAGCAGCCCTGCGACAGCGCAGAGCAAGTTGCCGAGCAGGTTCCCCGCGCCGGGAACGGTGGTGATGTCGAGGTTGACCTCATCGAGTTCGACGACCAGACCCACCAGGTCGAGGTCGAGCGGGCCGAGATCGAGATCCAGAATCATGCAGGACGCATTCGCCTGAACGCTCTCGATGACGGTGGTGAACGAGGTCGCTTCGACGTCCTGGCCGTCCAGAACACCTTGAATCGTTCCGGTGAGCTGCAGGTCTCCATCCACGACACTGACGGCGAGGTCGCTGATCTCACCCACGAACCCGTCGCCGGTCACGTCGAGTGCCGAGGCGGTGACTTCCTGCACGGCCGCGGGGGAGGCGGCCGGTGGTGCGGCGGAGGCCGCGGTGGCGGGGATGATGCCGAACGCCGACGCGAGGACGATCGCCACTCCGGCGGCGGTGGTTTTGCGTCGTCGCCCTCTGGAAACCACGAAGGCCGAGCCCGCAGCGGGGTCGGCCTTCGTGAAGAGCGTGTCAGCCCTGGGTGGCGAGGGCGAACCGGACGGAACCGTCCTGCACCATCTCGGCATCCAGCACCCGGTCATCGAGTGCCTGCGCGGCGGGCGCATCGAGGAACACCCGGGCGCCGTCGGTGACGACGACGGTGTCATCGGGCTCGGGCGTCGGGGCGACGCTCAACTCGAAACCGGTCTGCGGACCGGTGTCACGGATGCGGATACCGCCGTCCTCTGCCTGCGGGACGTTGGCGACGATCGACTTCACAGCCTCAGCGGCGGTCTGGGTCAGCGTAAGCATGCTGTTCTCCTTCGGATTCGGATCGTGCGGACCGGCCACGATTCCGAGAATCCGCGCAGCATGCAACCTGTGACCCACCATCGGCACCCATTCCCACCGAATACGGAGGTTCAGGTTCCGCGCCGAAAAGGGCTCAGGAAAAGGTCGTCAGTGCGCGGCTTCGTACGCTTCGAGAACGGATGCCGGAACCCGGCCGCGCTCCGAAACGGAATGTCCATTCGCCTTGGCCCATTCGCGCACGGCGCTGTAATCCTGCTGTCCGGTGCGACGACGTTTGCGGGCGGCCGAACCGGCGCCGCCCGAGGATCCGCGAGCCGACGAAACGGACCGTGCGGCGTCGATGTAGCGACCGAGGGTCTCGCGGAATTCCGCGGCGTGCTCGGTGGTGAGGTCGATCTCGTAGGCGGTGCCGTCCAACGAGAAGGTCACGGTTTCGCCCTCTCCGATTTCGAGGACGGTGCCGTCGATGTCATCGACGAGCTGATGCACGATTCTGCGGGCCATATCGCTCACACTACGCCGAATTGTCACGAGGAATCCGATATTCCGGATCCCCGTGACAATTCGGCGCGTGAGGGGGTCTATTCAGACGTTCCGCGTCACGGACGCCCGCCTCCGGGGCCGCCCATTCCACCGCCACCGGGGCCACCGGTCGCGACCTGCTCACCCGCGGTCGCGGTGACCGAGGTGCCCCCGTTGACCGTGATCGTGTAGGTCTCACCGTCGACGATCGCGGCGTCGCTGAAGATCACCGAGGCGAACGATGCGGGCAGTTCGAAGGTGCCCACGACGGTGCCGGCGGCATCCATGATCTCGACCGTGTCGCCGGCTGACCCGCTCACCGAAGCCGAGACGAAGGCCTGCGCGCCCGACAGGGTGCCGGTCGAGCTGCCGCCGACCTGGACGGTGCCGCCGTCGAGCGTGACCGCGCCGTTCGCGTCGATCGCGCCTTCGCCGCCGCCGGTCGGACCCGACACCGACACGACGCCGCCGGTGATGGTGATCGTGCCGTTGGAGTCCAGGCCGTCGCCGCCGCCGGTGACGCTGACGGTGCCGCCCGAGATGACGAGGGTCTCGCCGCTGTCGGCCTCGCCGCCCCCGCCCATCCCGGCGCCCTGGGTGGCGGTGCCGCTTGCGGCATTCACGCCGTCGTCGCTCGCGATTACGTCCACCGTGCCGCCCGAGATGGCGATGTCAGCCGCCTCGAGACCCTCGACCGACGAGGCGACGGTCACGACGCCGTCGCGGATCTCGAGCGTCTGCTCGGCGTGCACGCCGTCGTCGCCGGCATCCACGATGACGGTCGCGCCGCCGAGCCCGACCGAGCCGTCCGAATGCAGGGCGTCGTCGGCAGCGTCGATCGCGACCTCACCGCCGTCGAGTGCGGCGACGACACCGGCCGCGACACCCTTCGCCCCGGCATCCGCTGCCGTTCCGGCCCCGGCGGTGATGTCGACCGTGCCGCCGGTGATGACGACGTCGGTGGCGGCCGCGATCCCGTCGTCAACGCTCGTGAGCGACAGGGTGCCGCCCTCGATGAGCACGAAACCCTGTGCGGCGTCGTCTGCCTGGTCGCTCTTGAGCGCGTCACCGCCGGCGTCGACCGTGACCGTGCCGTCGCGAACGACGAGCGCGTCCTTGCCGCGCAGACCGTCGTCGACGGCCTCGACGGTGATGTCACCCGACAGCACCACGAGGTCGTCGGTCGAGGTGATGCCGTCGTTGCCGTTGCCCGACACCGTCAGCGACCCGGTGCCCGAGATCGTCAGGTCGGCGTCGCTGTAGATCGCGGCGTTCGCGTCGGCGTCGTCGGCATAGGCATCGGCGTCCGACACCGCGTTCGACGACCCGTCGGCGAGCACGAGCGCGACATCGTCGGCCGTCTGCACGGTGATCGCCGGGCCCTCGGATGCCGAGATGTCGACGTCGTCGAGGATGAGCACGACCTGCGCGTCGTCCTCGGCAGCCACGACCACCGAGCCGTCGAGCGAACCGCTCAGCCGGTACACGCCGGCCGACGTGATCGACACGATCGAGCCGTCGATCTCGACGGCGTCGGAATCGGATCCCGCGGACGAACCCGTGAGGGTCACGTCGACGGCATCGCTCTCGGACCATTCGTCGTCGTTGACGACCGTGTGATCGGCGTTCGCGGCGAGCACCGCGTCGGCGTCGAGGTCGGAGTCGACCACCACAGCGGTGGCGGTTTCGCTCGACTCGGTGGAGGTGCTCGTCGTTCCCGACGACGTGGCGGCCGCGTCAGCGGACTGCACGGTGCAGCCCGCGAGGACGACGGCGGTGAGGGTGAAGGGGATGGCGGCGAGGGAGATGCGGCGGGTCAAGCGGCGGCGGAGCATGATGCGTCCTCCATTTCTGGGTGAGTGGTTCGGGTGTCGGTGATGTGGGAGTGCGTGGAGGTGGGGGCGGCGGTGTCGAGTGGCGCGCGGCGGTCGGCCGCGAACGGGCCGCGCAGCAGGCGGGCCCAGCGGTTGCGGGGGAGTCGGGGGTGCAGCGCGGCGAGCCCGGTGGCGTACTTGCTGACGGTCGCGGGGCGGACGCCCGCGCGCCACAGCGCACGGTCGACGACGGATGCCGCAGCCCCCGACTTCGTCTCGACGATCGCGATCTCGGGCAGCGCGAACCCGCTGCCGTCGGGTGCCGCCCATTCCAGGTCGGTGTCGACCGTGGCACGGCCGACGCCGTCGGGGGCCAGAAGCGTCGAGCGCCGATAGCGGGTGACCAGCGTGGCCTCGAGGTGTTGGGCGCGCTCGCCGGCCACGCCGATCGCCTCGAGCGCGGTCGCGACCTCGGCGCGGGCGGTGGCGGTGAGTCCCGCGGCGTCGGCGGGGTCGTAGGCGCCGCGCTCCTTGACGGTCGCACCGCGCGCACCGCGGGTCTTGATCTCGAGGAACGCCGATCCGGTGTCGAGGTAGCTGCGGGTGCGCAGCTTGAACCGGCGCCGCCGGGGCTGCGCGGCCATGTGGAAGCTCAGCAGCTCGGGGGTGTCGAAGTAGACCGACTCATACGAGAACTGCCGCGCACCGTCGATCTCGAGCACCCGCGTCTGCGGGTCCATGCCGGCCAGCAGGTTCTCGACGGCCGCGCGCGGCAGGACGTACTTGCGGTCGATGCGGGTCAGCAGCGCGGCTTCGGTCACCAGCTCGTCGAGGCTCACGCGCTCGAAGCGGTCGAGGGCGCTCATCGGGCTGCTCCCGCCATGGCGCCGCGTCGCGCGCCGGTCGGGCGAGTCGTGGCGGCCGGGGCGGCCGGCCGCGCCGCACCGCCGACGCGGTAGCGCACATCGACGAGCGTGGTGTCGTTCACGAAGTCGAGGTCCTGCACGGTCAGCGACGTGACGGTCGCCACGGTCCTTTTTCCTGACGTGCTTCTTCCTGAGGTGCCCGCGCCGGCCGTGCCCCCGCCTGACGTGCCTGCGCCCGGCGTGCCCGTGCCTGACATGCCTGCGCCTGCTGGGCTTCCGCTCGACAGCCGGCGCTCGAGCTCGGTGCGCAGGTCGTCCTCATCGGTGATCGCACGGTCGAGCCGCACGATCTGGTGGCGGCTGCGCGCCAGCATCCGGGGGTGATCAGCCGCCCACAGCACCGCGAGGATGAGCGAGACCAGCGCGACCACGGGCCACGGGTCGGTCGTGGGCAGGCCGCAGATGAGCCCGGTCGCGAGGGCCGCGAAGTAATAGGCCACTTCGCGCTGCGAGATCTCGGACGAGCGCAGCCGGATGATCGACAGCACGCCGAACAGACCCAGCCCGAGTCCGAGTGCGACTTCGGCGGTGCCGAGGACGGCGGCGACGGCCATCACGCCGACGTTCACGCCGAGGAAGGCGACGACCAGGTCGCGACGGTGGTGGCGGCGGTAGTACAGGCCGAGGCTGAGGATCACGGCGGCGATCAGGTCGATCCCGATCAGCAGGAAGGTTGTGGATGTCATGGGTGTCTCCCGAAGTCGAAGGCGTCTGATTCCATTCGAGTGCGGCTCGCTATGGGGTTCCTATGGCGGGCCTCTGGCGCGGTTACGAGTTCCGCGCCGCGCCCGAAGACGAAACCGCGCTGCACGCCGTAGCTGGTGACGAACAGCACCGCCTCGGTCGCGACCTTCGCCATGATGAGCGGCACGCCGTACCCGGTGAGGGCCTGCATCCACACCACGTTCGACGCCAGCAGCACCAGCGCGAGCACGGCGTACCGCACCGCCTGACCGGTGCGGCCGGCGCCGTGCCGGCCGAACACGACCCGACGGTTCACGGCGAAGTTCACCGACGCGCTGAGCACCCGCGCTGCGACGATCGAGAGCGTCAGCGACCCCGTCGCGGCGGTGAAGACCAGCAGCGCGACGGTGTCTATGACGAATGCCATCAGCGACGACGCGGCGAAAAGCAGCAACGGGATCGCGATGCGCGCCGAATCCACGACGGGGCGGAAGTGGCTGCCGGCGTTGTGGTCGAGATAGACCGTCTCGATCCGCAGTTCGCGCGCCCGGATGCCGGCACGCCGGCTTCGCAGCAGCACGTTCTGCTCGTACTCGAAGCGCTCGCCCGGCACGCTCAGCATCCACGCGATGACGGATGCCGGGATGCCGCGCAGGCCGGTCTGCGTATCGCTCAGCGCCCACCCCGCCGCGAGCCGGAAGGTCGCGCGTGCCAGCGTGTTTCCGGCCCGACTGCGCAGCGGGACCCGGCCGGTGAAGCCCCGGCATCCGAGGATCAGCGCTGGAGCCTCGCGGGCCGCGTCTTCGCGCAGCCCGTCGACGATCCGCAGGATGTCGGCGACCGTGTGCTGGCCGTCGGCGTCGGCGGTGACGACGTCGTCGGTCGGATGCGCGCAAGCGATCGCGGCGAGCCCGGTCTTGAGCGCCGCACCTTTGCCGAGGTTGCGTCCGTGGCGCAGCACGGTGGCCCCGGCGGTGCGGGCGGCCTCGAAGACCGGCCCCGAATCTGCCGGGCTGCCGTCGTCGACCACCCACACGTCGAGGTCGGGGTCTGCGGCCAGCAGCTCGTGGACGAGCCGGGGGAGGGCGGGGCCCGGTTCGAGCGCGGGGATGAGGACGATCACGGCCGTCACCCGGCCACGTACAGGATGTCGCTGGTGGCGCGCTCGCCGCCGTTGGACGGGCTGTTGACGACCTCGCCGTCGAAGTACATCGTCGACGACCCTCCGCCGTCGAGGTTGTAGGCCGTCGTCGCGCCGAGATCGACCAGGATGTCGGCGAGCTCGGTGAGGGTGACCCCGGCGCTGTAGCCGGTCTGGCGCCCGTCGACGACGACGAACACCAGGTGATTGTCGTCGATGACCCCGACCGCAGTGCGCGGCTGGTCGCCTTGAATCGAGTGGTTGCCGAAGTTCGTGTCGATCTCGACGTCCTCGATGCCGGCGACGACCGTGGCGTCCTCGACGATCGCGGGACCGAAGCTCAGCGTGTTCCACGCCCCGGCGGCGATGAGCTCGTCGGCGGAGGTGGCGGTCTCGTCGTACACCTCGACGGTGCCGTCGGTGAAGAAGACGAGTCCCGCCCGCGCGGGCTCGTCGCGGTAGACGACCCCGTTGCGGATGACGATGCCGGTGTCGCGGAAGCCGTAGTAATCGCCGTTGACGGCGAACACCGCGCCGTTGTCGGCCGCGATCGCACTGGTGAGCTCGGTGATGTTCTCGCCGAACTGATCCTTCGCGAACGCGCTCCTCAGGTCGGTGGCGTCGCCGAGCACGACGTCGGCGACGTAGTAGGTGACCGTCTCGTCGCCGGAGCCTTCCGTGACGGTGGTGATCGTCACCGCGGTGTCGCCGTTCGTGTAGCTCGTATCGGTGAGGACGGCTTCGGAGGTGTCGACCGCGGTGTCGGTTCCGCTCGAGGTCTCGACGGGGGAGTTCTCGGCCTCGTACGCCGAGACGTCCGAGATCTCGACGTGCTCGATCAGGAACCGGTCGGCCGCCCACGCTGTCGCGCCGGTGAGCGAGAGCGCGACGGCGAGACCCGAGGCGAGCACCGCGGTGCGCCGCTTCGCGCGGGGCGCGGCGGGCCCGGGCGCGGGGTTCGGGAGGGGCGGGGTCGGGAGGGGCGGGTTCGGGAGGGGCGGGGTCGGGAGCGAGGCGTGGTCCATGGTTCATGGATACGCACCGCGCTTCAGCGCGCGATCGCCCGCCGTTATGCGCCGGCTATGGATGCGGGTCGTGCGTCAGGGCAGGATGCCGGCGCGACGCGCCTTGGCGACGGCGGCGTGCCGGGTCGACGCGTCGAGCTTGCCCATCGCGGACTGCAGGTACGACTTGACGGTGCCTTCGCGCAGGTTCAGCTCGGCGGCGATCTCGGCGTTCGTCGCGCCGAGCGCGGCACATGCCAGCACGTCCAGTTCGCGGGGCGAGAGCCGGACGTCGAGCTCGGCGGCCGGACCCGCTGGGCGGGACAGGGCGGCGAGGCGCTGCTCGAGCTTGGTGAGACGCTCGCGGACAGCGGTGTCGGTGACGGTGGAGGCGATGCTGCGCAGCTCGGCGAAGCTCTCGCGCAGCTCCTCCTGCATCGCGGGCGCCAAGGCCTCGGAGGTCGCGGGCGGCGGCATCGTCGCCAGGCGGCGCCGCACCTCTTCGCCGACGCGCAGCTCGGTCGCGAGCTCTTCGGCGACGGCGAACGCGGGCCGAGCGATGACGTCGCCGACACCGGCCTGCCCCCACGATCCGCAGTAGAGGACGCCGCGGGAGCGCCCCGACACCAGCACCGGCACGGCGAAGAGCGTCGCGATGCCCTCCGACAGCACCTGCCCGTCGTAGTCGTGGGTGATGGAGCGGGACGTGCGGTAGTCCAGCGCCAGGCGCGGGCGCTTCTCGGCGAACGCGCGCCCGCCGAGGCCGCGCGTCTCCTGCACGACGAGGCCGTCGAGGCTGCGGGTGCGGGCGCCGACGATCGAGCTGACGTGGATCGCGCCGCCCTGGGCGAGGCCGCCGAAGGCGATGGGGAAGCGGGTGCGGCGGGCCAGTTCCGACACGGCGCGCGACACCGCGCGGGTATCGCTGTCGTGTTCGGCTCGCGCGTCCACGCACTACCTACTTCCGGGGGTGACGGCATCCATGCCGCATTTCGTAGCGTCGACCATACCACCGGGGGTGGGCCTGCCCGCCCCCGTCTGCACACGGTGCGTGGAGAGAACGATCGAGCGCGATGGAGCGCTCCCATGAGGCAAGGAGGCCACATGTCCGATCCCCGGATCGATACCGCCCCACCCGGCGACATCGACTACGTCGCGGTGGAGGAGTCGCCCCGGTTCGTCGAACTCAAGCGCCGCCAGCGCGGGTTCGTCTTCCCGATGGCGATCGCGTTCCTCGTCTGGTACTTCACCTACGTGCTGCTGTCGTCGTTCGCCCGCGACTTCATGGCCGAGCAGGTGTGGGGCAACATCACCGTCGGTCTGCTGCTCGGACTGGGCCAGTTCGTGACGACGTTCGCGATCACGATGACCTACGTCTGGTACGCCAACCGGACGCTCGACCCCATCAGCTCAGAGATCCGCGACGAGCTCGAGGCGCGGGAGGGCAACGCATGAACGACGTCTTCGGAGCGGTCCACGCGGCCGTGCAGACGGTGGAGAACAACCCCGTCCTGAACATCTCGATCTTCGGGGCCTTCGTCGCGGTGACGCTGTTCATCGTCATCCGCGCCAGCCGCAACAACAAGTCCGCCGCCGACTACTACGCCGCGGGCCGCTCGTTCACGGGGCCGCAGAACGGATTCGCCATCTCGGGCGACTACCTGAGCGCGGCATCCTTCCTCGGCATCGTCGGCGCGATCGCGATCAACGGGTACGACGGGTTCCTGTACTCGATCGGCTTCCTCGTCGCGTGGCTCGTCGCCCTGCTGCTGGTGGCCGAGCTCATGCGCAACACCGGCAAGTTCACGATGGCCGACGTGCTGTCGTTCCGTCTGAAGGAGCGGCCGGTGCGCATGGCTGCGGCCATCACCACGCTCGCGGTGTGCTTCTTCTACCTGCTCGCCCAGATGGCCGGCGCCGGCGGGCTCGTCTCGCTGCTGCTGGGTATCAACGAGGCGATCGGCCAGTCGATCGTGGTGGCCGTGGTCGGCATCCTCATGATCGTCTACGTGCTCATCGGCGGCATGAAGGGCACCACGTGGGTGCAGATCGTCAAGGCGTTCCTGCTCATCGGCGGCGCGCTGGCGATGACGATCTGGGTGCTGGCGCTGCACGGCTTCAGCCTCGACAACCTGCTGGGGGCCGCGGTCGCCGCCTCGACCACCGATCCGCAGGAGGCCATCCTCGGCCCGGGCCTGCAGTACGGCGCGAACCCGCTGGACTTCATCTCGCTCGCCATCGCACTCGTGCTCGGAACCGCGGGTCTGCCGCACGTGCTGATGCGCTTTTACACCGTGCCGACCGCCAAGGAGGCGCGTCGCTCGGTGGTGTGGGCGATCTGGCTGATCGGCCTCTTCTACCTGCTGACGCTCGTGCTCGGCTACGGTGCCGCTGCGCTGGTCGGTTCCGAGACGATCAAGGCGGCTCCGGGCGGCGTGAACTCCGCCGCGCCGCTGCTGGCCCTCGCCCTCGGCGGACCGGTGCTGCTCGGGTTCATCTCGGCGGTGGCGTTCGCGACGATCCTCGCGGTCGTCGCCGGCCTCACCATCACCGCGGCCGCGTCGTTCGCGCACGACATCTATGCGAACGTGCTGAAGAAGGGGAACGTCCCCCCGGACGGCGAGGTCAAGGTCGCCCGTCGCACGGTGATCGTGATCGGCATCCTGGCGATCCTCGGCGGCATCGGCGTGCAGGGACAGAACGTGGCGTTCCTGGTGGCGCTGGCGTTCGCGGTGGCGGCATCGGCGAACCTGCCGACGATCATCTACTCGCTGTTCTGGCGCCGGTTCACCACGCGCGGCGCGGTGTGGAGCATGTACGGCGGACTGGCCGCAGCGGTCATCCTCATCCTGCTCTCGCCCGTCTTCTGGGGCACCCCGACGAGTGTCTTCAAGGACACCGGCGTGGCGATCTGGCCGCTGAGCAACCCGGGCATCGTGTCGATCCCGCTCGGGTTCTTCCTCGGCTGGCTCGGCTCGGTCGTCTCGCGCGGTCAGGAGGACCGCCGCAAGGCCGCCGAGATGGAGGTGCGCTCGCTCACCGGCTTCGGCGCCGAGAAGGCCACGCACCACTGACCTTCGGGTGAGATCACGCAGCGGCCCGGGGGAGGGTGTTCCCCCGGGCCGCTACGCGTGTGCGCGCTCGAGGTCGACGAGGAACCGCTTGACCGCGGGCTGGCCGCCGTACTCGCCGAGCGACCCGTCGGCGCGCACCACCCGGTGCACCGGCACCACGATCGAGAACGGCGTCGTGGCGCACGCCGTGCCGACCGCCCGCGCCGCACGGGGGCTTCCGGCGAGGATCGCGACCTCGCCGTAGCCCGCCGTCTCGGCGTAGGGGATCTCGCACACCGCCTCGAGCGCCGCCCGCGTGAACCCGCGCACGAGTCGCCAGTCCAGCGGCAGGTCGAACGCGCGGCGCTGCCCGGCGAAGTACTCGTCGAGCTGTGCGGCCGCGGTCGCGGTCACGTCACCCTCGCCCCCGGCATCCGTCTCATCGCCCACCGGGCCGTCACCACCCGGACCGTCGCTCACCGGGAGGGGAGCGGACCCGAGCGTCGCAGCGACGTGGGCGAGCTCGTGGTCGGCGTCGGCCCGCATCGGATGCAGCGTGACGACAGCGTCGCCCGCGGCGACGATGAGGATGTCGCCGACGGGCGAGGGGTGGATGCGGTACCGGGCGGCGGTGGTCATGACACCATCCTGGCGCGGCGCTCGGGAGCCGACCCCGGCACGCCCCGGCTGTGGACATCGGCGGCGCCGTGGGGGCCTGGGGAGGAACGGCTGATCATCCGGCGTGTCGGCAATACCGCGAAACTCGGGGAGCTTGCAGGGTTGCGCAAGACCCCCCGCATACCCTGTCACCTGTGTGGCGAGCAGAAGGCAGCGTCGTGGCCGGCGGAGACAGGGTCGCCGAGGTGAGCCCTGGCGACCTCGGACTGGCCGACCCCGGCGCGGTCGTCATGCATGTCGCCGAACCCGAGCGCGACCGGCTGCGCCTGCAGACCGCGGAACTCGGCGGTCGCTCGACCCTGTTGCACTTCTCGGACGCCGAGGACTCGTCGATCGAGATCACCAACGCCCACCCCGGGAGCCTGCCGCAGTTCATCACCGGCCGCTCCACGCTGCTGTCGAACCTGTTCCGCGACGAGGTCGCGCTGCGCAACGCGCGCCTGGCCGCCGAGCGCATCACGGCCAAGAACGTCGAGATGCGCACCACCCGCGGGCTCGAGCCGGTGCACCTGGCCGTCGGCCTCGCCTCGTGGCGCATCGGCGGCATGACCTGCACCGCCCCCGTCCTGCTGCGTCCGCTCGCGATCCGCCGCCACCACGCCGACTTCGAGCTGAAGCTGCACGGGGTCTTCCGCGTCAACCCCGAGCTCGTCCGTGCCCTGCGCACCCACTTCGGCATCGAGCTCGACGGCGCCCAGCTGTCGGCCATGGCCTACGACGGCGGCGTGTTCAAGCCGCAGCCGGTCATCGATCGCCTCCGCGCCCTCACCGCCGGCATCGACACCTACTCCGTCCGGCCCCGCCTGCTCGTCTCGAGCTTCGCCGACGTCGGCGCCGCCATGGCCCGGGATGCCGTCAACCTCGACCATCCGGTGCTGAACGCGCTCGCGGGCCACGCCGATGATCGTGAAGCCCTCACCATCCGTCGTTCACCGGCATCCACCCTCAGTCCCGATGAGCGTCCGCCCGCCGCCGACACCCTGCTGCTGGACGCCGACGCCGAGCAGGAGCGCGTGCTCGCCCGCATCGCCGCCGGCCAGTCGCTCCTCGTCCACACCCTCCCCGGAACCGGCGGCACGCAGACCGTCATCAACGCCCTCGGCGCGCTCGTGCGCGAAGGCAAGCGCGTGCTGGTCGTCAGCGCCCGCCGCTCGACCCTCGAGGGCGTGCGCCACCGCCTCGCCGGCATCGGCCTGCCCGGACTCGCCGTCTCGCCGCGGCACATGCAGCGCGACCTCATCCGCGCGATCGGCCGCAACGAGAAGGCCGTCTCGCCCAAGGTCGCCGAGGTCGACGACGCCCTCGTGCGTCTGCGCGGCGTGCTGCGCGACTATCGCGGAGCCGTGACGGCGCAGCATCCGACCCTCGGGGTCTCGGTGCTCGAGATCCTGCGCGCCCTCTCGGCGCTGACCGTGGCCGGCGCTCCGTCGACGGCCACCCGCTTCGACCTGCGCACCCTCGAGCGTCTCGCCGGAGTGCGAAAGGATGCCGCGGCGAAGCTGCGCGCAGCCGCACGGCTCGGGGAGTTCCGCTTCGGACCCGACGACTCGCCCTGGTACGGCGTCTCGTTCTCGACGCCCGAAGACGCCCGCCGCGCCCACGCCCTCGCGGGCAAGCTGCACCGCGCCGACGTGCCGACGCTGCTCGAGCGCGGCTACGAGCTCATCGCCCAGACGCGCATGCGCCCCTTCCACACCGTGTCGGAGCTGGGGGAGTACGTCGCCCTCTTGCAGGGGATCCGCGACTCGCTCGACCGCTTCAGCATCACCGTGTTCGAGCGCCCGCTCGGCGAGCTCATCCAGGCGCACGGCCACCGCCGCGACGCGCCGAACATGACCGGGGCCAACCGTCGTCGACTCAAGCGCCTGTCGCGCGAGTACGTGCGCCCAGGCGTCCACATCTCCGACATGCACGAGGCCCTCGTGCGCGTGCAGCACCAGCGCACCGAATGGCAGCGCTACGTCGACGCCGGCGTCGCCCCCGAACTGCCGCTCGGCCTCGCCGACGTGCAGGTCGCGTGCCAGCGCGTCGAAGCCGAACTCGCCGAAGTCGACGTCGTCCTCGGACGCACCGGCGCCGACCGGCTCGCCTCGCTGCCCGTCGCGCAGCTCGTCCGCACGCTCGCCGGCCTGGCCGCCGACTCCGCGGTGTTCGAGAACCTGCGCGAGCGCGCCACGCTGCGCACCGAGCTCGCCGGCCTCGGACTCGAGCCGCTCCTGGCCGAACTCTCGGTGCGCCACGTGCCCGAAGACGAGGTCGGCGCCGAACTGGAATTCGCCTGGTGGCAGTCCGCGCTCGAGCACATGCTGCGCTCGGACCGGGCCCTGCTCGGCGCCAACACGTCGGTGGTCGACCGTCTGGAGCGCGACTTCCGCCTGGTCGATGAAGCGCACGCCGCGGCATCCGGCCCGCTTCTCGCCTCACAGCTGGCCACGCAATGGCGGATCGGCATCGTCGACCACGCCAACGAGGCCGCCGCCCTGCGCAACGCGCTCAAGGAAGGCGTGAGCGACCCGGTCGTGATCGCGGACGTCGCCCCGACGCTGATGCGCACCCTCGCGCCGGTATGGCTGGCGTCGCCCTACGACGTGCCGATGATCCCCGCGCACCCCGAGTTCGACGTGGTCATCATCGCCGACGCCGCCGCGCTGTGCCTGGCCGAGGTGCTGCCCACCCTGCGGCGCGCACGTCAGGTCGTGGCTTTCGGCGACCCGGTGACGCAGAAGCCGACGCCGTTCCGCGTCGCCGCCGGTCACCCGCCGGTCGCGCCCGTCTTCGCCGACGAGACCGCCGAGGTCGACCCCGACGAGGTGCCGTTCGATCAGGTCAGCGTGTTCGAGCGCCTGGCCGAGCTGCTGCCGATCGAGACCCTCACCCGCAGCTACCGCGCCGGCGGCGAAGACCTCGCCGAGCTCGTCAACGACGCGTTCTACGGCGGCGAGCTCGTGTCGCTGCCGTGGGCGGGCTCGTACCTCGGCCGCGGCAGCCTGTCGGTCGACTACGTCGAAGGCGGCACGGGTGTGCCCGACCCCGTGAGCGGCGCCGTCGAGAGCCCCGACGCCGAGGTCGCCCGCGTCGTGACCCTCGTCGTCGAGCACGCGATCAACCGCGGGTCCGAGTCGCTCATGGTCGTCACCGCGAGCGCCAAGCACGCCCACCGCATCCGCGCCGCCGTCGAGTCGGCGTTCGCCGGGCGCTCGGACGTCGCCGATTTCGTCTCGCGCGAGACCGCCGAGCCCTTCGCCGTGCTGACCCTCGAGGAATCCGTCGCCGAGAGCCGCGACCGCGTCATCTTCGCCCTCGGCTTCGGCCTCACCCGCCACGGCCGCGTGCTCAGCGACTTCGGCGACCTGTCGACCCCCGACGGCGAGCGGCTGCTGACCGTCGGCATGACCCGCGCCCGCCGCTCGATGGTGATCGTGTCATCGATCCGCCCCTCGGCGTTCGACGACGGACGTCTCGAGCACGGCGCCGCGACGCTCATGTCGATCCTCGGCGGCATCGCCGCCCGCGCCCGCGAGGCCCGGCTCGAGGACCTCGCCGACCCGCTCACCCTCGCCCTCGCCCGGGAGCTCCGCCGCCGCGGCGTCGCCGTCGACGTGCACTACCGCGGACTGCTGCCGCTCGTGGCGCAGTACGGCGGCAAGGCGGTCGTCGTCGAGAGCGACCCCGAGACCCACGGCGAATCGCTCCGCGAATCGCTGCGGCTGCGCCCCCAGATCCTCCGGCGCCTGGGCTGGCACTACGTGCGCGTGCACTCGTTCGACCTCTACAGCGACCCCGGCGCCGTCGCCGCGCGGATCGCGGGACTCCTCGGCGTCCCGCCCGAGGCGGGTCTCGAAGACGGCGACACCCAGCCGATCGATGTCACGGAATAGCCGCCAGCGCATCGAGCGGGTCCCCGGTTCGCGCCGCGCGCGGCTCACCGCCGCGCCGGGAACCCAGCCCGAGCCCGTGCCCGCAGATACGGCGCGAGACGAGGATGCTGCGGTTGCGGCATCCGCTCGCCCTGGCGGTGCCGGAGGAGGAGCTGCCGGCGATGCGGGACCGGATGCGCCGGGGCCGAACGACGAGCGGATGAAACGCGACGTCCCGCCCCACTGGTGAGCGGGACGGGACGGCGGAGGTTCGGTCAGACGCGGGGGGCGCCGGGCGTCTGCCCGGGAGCGCCGCCCGGCTGGGCCTGCAGCAGGTCGCGGATCTGCATGAGCAGCTCCTGCTCGGTCGGCAGCGACGGCGCATCGGTCGTCTTGCCCACGCCCGCCTTCGCCTCGGCGCGCGCCTTGAAGCGGTTCATCGGGTAGACGAAGACGAAGTACACGATCGCCGCGACCGCGAGGAACTGGATGATCGCGCCGAGGATGCTGCCGATCAGGATGTTCGACGTGTTGCCGGTGAGCGTGGGGATCGAGATCACCCAGTCCGACAGGTCGCCGACCTGGAAGATCGCGCCGATGAGCGGGTTGATGAGGCCCTCGACGAGCGCGTTGACGATGGCGGTGAACGCGGCGCCGATGACCACCGCGACGGCGAGGTCGATGACGTTGCCACGCAGGATGAATTCTTTGAAGCCGTTGATCATGTCGGTCTCCTCGAGCCGGCTCACGCCGACGTGCTGGCGGATGAGGACGACGAGCCCGCCCCCGAGGACGATGATGCCGCAGACGACTCGCTTTTGCCAGACGAGCCGGAGGAGCCCGAGCCCGAGCTCGACGAGCTGGAGCCGGACGAGCCGGTCTTGCCGGCGCCGGCGCCCGCGCGTGAGTCGGTGCGGTAGAAGCCCGAGCCGTTGAAGGTCACGCCGATCGAGCCGTACTCCTTGCGGAGCGTTCCGCCGCACTCCGGGCACTCGGTGAGGGTGGGGTCGGCGAAGGACTGCACTGCGTCGAAGCGGTGTCCGCACTGCTTGCAGGCGTAGGCGTAGGTGGGCATGTGGTTTCCGTTTCAGTGCGCGGCCGGCGCGAGGGTGAGGGTGCGGGTGGGGGTGACCACTCCGGTGACGGGCTGATCGTGAAGGTCGAAGGGGACGTCGTCGACGATCTCGGAGTCGAACACGACGGCGTAGACGGGGGGACAGTGCTGCATCGACCCGAGGGTCTTGTCGAAGTAGCCGCGGCCCCAGCCCAGGCGCATGCCGTCCGGCGAGACGGCGGCGGCCGGGATGATGAGCAGGTCGACGTCGTCGAGCGCGATGGGTCCGAGCACCTCGCCGACGGGCTCGGGCATCCCGAACAGGCCCTCGGCGATGCCGCCGTCCGGTGTGGCCACCGACCAGTCGAGCAGCCCGTCCGCGCGCGTGATCGGAAGCAGCACACGGATGCCGCGCCCCACGGCCGCGGCCACGAACTCGTGGGTGCCGGGCTCGGTGGGGGTGGAGAGGAAGCACGAGATCGAGCGGGCGCCGAGTCGTTCCACCAGGGCGTCGAGCTGGCGGCGGACGCCGTCGGAAGCGGCATCCCGAGCCGATTCGGAGAGCTGCTGCCGACGCTCGCGCAGCTCGGCGCGCAGGGCACGCTTGGCATCGGCGATGGCGTCGGACATGCCCACGATTCTAGGCGGGGGCGGAGGGTATCGAATCCGACACGGGTCCCGCTCGCAAACTGCGCGTCACATTCAGATCACACACCGTCGTTAGACTGCCGCGTATGCCTCACAAGCCATTCAAGGCCGTCATCCCTGCTGCGGGTCTCGGCACTCGGTTCCTGCCCGCCACGAAGGCGATGCCGAAGGAGATGCTCCCGGTCGTCGACAAGCCCGCGATCCAGTACGTGGTCGAAGAGGCCACCGCCGCCGGCATCGACGACGTCCTCATCATCATCGGGCGCAACAAGAACAACCTGTCGAACCACTTCGACTCGGTGCCCGAGCTCGAGAACAACCTGCGCAAGAAGGGCGATGAAGACAAGCTCGCCAAGGTGCAGCAGTCGAGCGACCTCGCCGACATCCACTTCGTCCGTCAGGGCGAGCCGAAGGGGCTGGGCCACGCGGTGCTGCGCGCCCGCGCCCACGTCGGCGACCACCCCTTCGCCGTCATGCTCGGCGACGACCTCATCGACGAGCGCGACCCGCTGCTGACGACGATGCTGTCGGAGTACGACAAGCGCGGCGCCACCGTCATCGCCCTCATGGAGGTCGACCCCGAGCACATCCACCTCTACGGCGTCGCGACCGTCGAGGCGACCGACACCGACGACGTCGTGCGCGTCACCGGCCTCGTCGAGAAGCCCAAGCGCGAAGACGCTCCGTCGAACCTGGCGATCATCGGCCGCTACGTGCTCGACCCCTCGGTGTTCGACATCCTCGAGCGCACCGAGCCGGGCAAGGGCGGCGAGATCCAACTCACCGACGCACTCGAGGAGCTCGCCGCCGACCCCGAGGGTCCCGGCGTCTACGGCGTGGTCTTCCGCGGCCGTCGCTACGACACCGGCGATAGAGTGGATTACATCAAGGCCATCGTGCAGCTCGCGGCCGATCGTGAAGATCTCGGACCCGATCTGCGTCCCTGGTTCAAGGAGTTCGCGGCCACGCTGTAGGCCGCCTGTTCGAGGGGGTCGACGTGGATCTGACGGCTCCTCGTCGCCATGGACCGGTGTCGATCCGCCTGGTGCGGCAGCGCGACGCGCGCGGCTTGCAGAACGAGCTCCTCTCCAATCGCTCGTGGCTTCGGCCGTGGGAGGCGACGAGCCCCGACGGGCCGGTGTCGTTCGACATGCGGCTCGGCGTTCGTCGACTGCTGCAGCAGTACCGCGACGGGGCCGGCGTTCCGCTGGTCATGGAGTACGACGGCGAACTCGCCGGGCAGTTGAACGTGTGGGGGATCGCGCGCGGCTCGCTCGCGTCGGCGACCATCGGGTACTGGGTCAGCGAGCGCTTCGCCGGCCGGGGCATCACGCCCACGGCCGTGGCGATGGCCACCGACCTGTGCTTCACCGAACTGCGCCTGCACCGCATGGAGATCTGCATCCGTCCCGAGAACCAGGCGAGCTTGCGGGTCGTCGAGAAGCTCGGCTTCCGATACGAGGGGCTGCGCCGACGCTACATCCACATCGACGGTGACTGGCGCGACCACTACGCGTTCGCGCTCGTGAGCGACGAGGTGCCCGAAGGGGTGCTGGAGCGGTGGGTCACCGGGCAGGCTCCGCGCGATGCCGCCATCGTGCCACCGGCGGACCGGCTGCCCGCCTGACACCCGTTCGCTTCGGATGCCGTGGGTTGGGACGGCGTGCCGTGGGTTGGGGGCGCGGCCTGCGGCTTCGCGTCGAGACCGCCGCTTCGTTCGGATTGCTGGCTGCGACACGCGCGAGGATGCGGCGGGCGCGGCATCCCGTCCCCTACCGTTGAGCCCATGGGTGGGCAAGTGCTGGGCGGGGGCGTGATCGTCCTTGTCGCGACCCTGCTGTGGCTCATCTACCTGCTGCCGACGTGGAACAGCCGCCGGCAGTACGACGCCGCCGAGCGCAACGCCGTGCGGCTCAACCAGGCCCTGCGGGTTCTCGCCGAGACGAGCGAGCAGCCCGAGGAGATCCGCCTCGAACTCAACGCCCGCACGGCCTTCGCCCAGCAGCGCCTCGCGCGCCAGGCGACCGCGCAGCGCGAGCAGGCCGCGCTCGAGCAGGCGCGCATCGAGCTCGAGACCGCGCGGGCCGAGCGTGCCGCCGCGCGGCTTCGTCCCGAGGCGCGCCGCGCGCGGGCCCGTCGCTCGACGCGACTGACGCTGACGGTGCTCGCGCTCGCCGGCGTCGCGCTTGCCGGCTGGGGCGGATGGGTGGTCGTCTCGACCGGCGTCCAGGTGGCGCTGTGGAGCGGCACCGCCGTTGTCGCGGTGGCCGGACTGATGCTTCGCCGCATGGCCGTCGTCGGCGCCCGCGAAGTCGTGCGCGCACAGCGCGCCGCTGTGAGGGTCGCGCCCGGTGTGGCCGAGACCGCCGTGCAGGACGTCGCCCTCGAGCGCGAGGAGCGCGCGTGGGAGCCCCGTGAACTGCCGCGTCCGCTCACCGCGTCTGCGGGCTCGCGTGCAGCCGCCGTGCTGGACGCGACCGCCGCCCGCGAAGCGCTGCGCCAGGCCGCCCTCGACGAGGCGATGCGCCAGCGCGCCGAAGAGCACCAGCCCCCGTCGATCGAGGTCGCGAGGACGGCACGGGCGGCATCCGGTGCCTCGGAATTCGCCCGCATGGGCGTCGTCGACGACGCTGAGATCGAAGACCACGTCCGCCGGTTGCTCGCCCGCCGCGCGTCCGGCCAGTGACCCGCCTGCGCGGTGCCGGGTGATCGGCGACCCTCAGCCGGCGTGATAATGTTGCTGAGGTTCACGGGCCTGTGGCGCAGTTGGTAGCGCGCTTCGTTCGCAATGAAGAGGTCAGGGGTTCGAATCCCCTCAGGTCCACGAAACGGCGCCCCTCGCGGGCGCCTTTTTCGTTGGCCGTGCTGGCGGCGACGGTTGCCTCGCCGGCGCGGGTTCGGCTGCCCTTCGTGGCGCCTCGGCGGCCGGCGCGGATCATAACTCCTGCACTCCTGGCCGGTGCCGGGTCCGGAGCCCGCGGGATTCCGCGGGGTCGGTGAGGCGGCGACGGCGGGGTGCAGGAGTTGTGATCCTCGGCGCGGCGGCAACCCGAACCGGCTCAGCCGCGAGGGCCCGGGAAGGCGAGCGGCCTCAGCCCGTTGGGCTGGGTGACGGTCGGCGGGTGTAACGGGTCGGGCAGGATCACAACTCTTGCACCGCAAGCCGGGGGGCGGCGCCGGTTCCGCGTGATTCCGCGGGTCGGGCCGGCCGGGGCGGGCGGGGTGCAGGAGTTGTGATCCTCGGCGCGGCGGGAGAACCCGCGCGGGCTCAGCCGGCCAGGGCCGGGTGGCGGCCTCCGCTGGTGAGGCGCGCGGCGGCGAGTTTCTCGGCGGCGGCGAGCGGGGTGATGCCGCCCTGGTCGGCTTCGTCGAAGATTCGGCGGACGGTCTGGCCGATGCCGGCGACGCGGTCCATGATCTCGGCTCGCGTGCCGATCTTCTTGGCCTCGAGGTCGAGGTAGATGACACCGCCCGCGTTGACCACGAAGTCGGGGGCGTACAGGATGCCGCGCGCGGCGAGCCGGTCGGCGCCGCTGTGGTCGGCGAGGGGGTTGTTGGCCGGCCCGCACACCGCACGCGCGGCGAGGGCGTCGATGGTCTCGTCGTCGAGGACACCGCCGATGCCGGCGGGCACGAACACGTCCGCCTCGACGAGGTGCTCGGTGCCGGGCTCGGCCCAGGCGGCGCCGAGTTCCGTAGCGAGCTGACGCTTGGCGGGGTTGACGTCGGTGACGGTGAGCAGCGCGCCCTCCGCCGCCAGGCGCACGGCGAGGCGGCTGCCGACCTGGCCGAGACCCGACACGGTCACGCGGCGACCGGCGGGGTCGGCGGCGCCGGCGACGCGCTCGAGCGTCGCGCGCAGCGACTCGTACACGCCCAGGCTCGTGGGGCCGGCCGGTTCGCCCGATCCGCCCACGGCGTCGGGCAGGCCGACCACGTGCTCGGTCCGCTCGCTGACGACGAGCATGTCTTCGGTGGTCGAGCCGACGTCTTCGGCGGTCCGGTAGAGGCCGTGCAAGGACTCGACCGCATCGCCGAGGTCGAGGAAGGCCGCGCGGCGGCGATCGGCGTCGAGTGCCGTGCCCTCGGGCAGCGCGATCACGGACTTGCCGCCGCCGGCATCGAGCCCCGCGGCAGCGTTCTTGAGGGTCATCGCCGCGGACAGGCGCAGAGCGTCGCCGAGGGCGTCCGACCAGTGCGGGTAGGTCCACAGGCGGGCGCCGCCGAGTGCGGAGCCGAGCACGGACGAGTGGAGCGCGACGGTGATGAACAGACCGCTGCGTCGTCCGGTGATCACCTCCACGCGTTCGTGGGTGAAATCGGGCAGGGGCAGGGTGTGCGTCATCGCGATTCTCTTTCGGCCGGCCTTGTGGGCGCTGCTCTGCGGATGCCGCGGCGTTGCGGCGTCCGTCTCCATTGTGCCTCAGCGCACCGAAGCCGGGGGAGTGGCTGCGGGGTGAGCCTCGGCGATCGGGTGGGCGACAGGCGAGGTGCCGATGCCCGCGCCGGGGCCGCGGAGCGCGCGGAGCGCGTAGAGGATCGTGGCGAGGTCGACGAGTTCCTGGGTGAGCGCGCCGGCGACAGCGGGGATGTAGCCGGCGGCGGCGACGAGCATGAGGCCGATGCTCAGGGCGATGCCGATCCAGATGGCCGTGTAGGCGACCTTCAGGGTGTGGCGTCCGATGGCGACGGCCTCGGCGATGGGCAGCAGGGAGTCCTGGAGCACCACCGCGTCGGCGGCGTCGCCGGCCGCCGTGGCGCCCTTCGCGCCCATCGCCACGCCGATGTCGGCGGCGGCGAGCACGGGTGCGTCGTTGACACCGTCGCCGACCATCAGCACCGGGCGCGGGTGCAGCTGTGCGGCGAGCTGGACCTTGTCGGCGGGGAGCAGCTCGGCGTGCACATCGGCGATGCCCACCGTGTCGGCGATCGAACGCGCGGTCGCCTCGACGTCGCCGGTGAGCATCGTGATGCGCTCCACGCCGGTGGCGCGCAGCCACGCGACGACCTGCCGCGCTTCGGGGCGCGGATCGTCGGCGAGGATGAGCGCGCCGGCGTACCGGCCGTCGACCGCGACGTACGCCGCGGCCTGACCCCGCTGAAGCGGTTCGGGCGTGGTGTCGGAGGCGAGCGAGGCGACGTACGCGGGCTTGCCGACGACGACGGTGCGGCCGTCGATGATCGCGGTGACGCCGTTGGTGGCGACCTCCCGGGCGTCGGTGGCGGGCCGCAGTCGAAGTCCGCGCTCCTCGGCCGCGCGCCGGATGCCGTCGGCGAGCACATGGCTGGAGTACTGCTCGGCCGAGGCGGCGAGGGTCAGCAACTCGTCGGCGTCGACGGGTGAGGGGCCCGTCACCCGTGCGACGCGAACCTCGACGAGGTCGGGTCGGCCCTGGGTGAGCGTGCCGGTCTTGTCGAAGGCGGCCGAGCGGACGCGCGCGAGCTGCTCGATGACCGCGCCGCCCTTGACGATGATGCCGGCCTTCGCCGCCCGCGACAGCCCGCCCAGGAACGCCACGGGGGCGGCGATCAGCAGCGGGCACGGTGTCGCGAGCACCAGCACCTCGGCGAAGCGCGCGGGGTCGCCGGAGATCCCCCACGCCGCTCCGGCGATGACGAGCGACACCGCGGTGAAGGGGATCGCGAAGCGGTCGGCGAGGCGCACCGTGGGCGCCTGCGACTCCTGCGCGTCGCGCACGAGCGCCACGATCTGCTGGTACTGGCTGTCGGCGCTGCGGCGGATCGCGCGGATCCGCACGGCACGCGAGCCGTTGATCGCCCCCGACAGCACCTCGTCTCCCTCGCCCCGCGACACCGGCATGCTCTCGCCCGTCAGCGACGACTCGTCGAAGGTTCCGGACGTGGACAGCAGGATGCCGTCGACCGGCACGATCTCGGCGGGACGGATCAGCAGCACGTCCTCGGGTTCGACATCGTCCACGTCGACGTCCCGGACGGCGTCGGTGCCGGCATCCGATCGGGTGAGCAGATGCGCGATGCGCGGGGAGCGATCCAGCAGCGCCGTGAGCTCGCGCTTGGCGCGGCGTGCGGCGGCGTCTTCGAGGGCGGCCCCGCCGCTGAGCATGAGCACGATGATGAGCGCGGCGATGTACTCGCCGACGGCGAGCGTGGCCGCCATCGCGACGACGGCGAGGATGTCGAGCCCGACGTGTCCGCGCAGGACGTCGCGGACCATCCCGATCAGGACCCACACGATCACCCCGGCGACGTACACCGTCGCGATCCACCGCGCCGCCGGCACGTCGCTGGCGGCGAGCACCAGCACGACGGTGCCGACCACCAGCGTCGCGGCGATCGCCGGATACCGCACGAGCCTTCGCAGCCACCTGGTCACACGTCGAGCCTGGCTCGGCCGGGAGCGCCGCGCCACCGTCTTTGGTCCTGCCGTGCGGGCCCGCGGGTTCGCCCTATCCTGGGGGCGTGACCTCGCACCTCCACCCGCGCAGCCGCGCGGTGCACGACGCCCTCCGCGCCAACGGCATCGGCGGTGAGATCGTCGTCCTCCCGGATGCCGCGTCCACGGCCGCGCTCGCCGCAGCCGCTCTGGGCGTGGACGTCGGCGCGATCGCGAACAGCCTCGTCTTCTGGTCGGACGGCGAGCCGCTGCTGGTGATGACCTCGGG
This sequence comes from Microbacterium sp. ARD31, assembly GCF_031844425.1. Lineage (NCBI taxonomy): Bacteria > Bacillati > Actinomycetota > Actinomycetes > Micrococcales > Microbacteriaceae > Microbacterium > Microbacterium sp. ARD31. The sequence continues at coordinate 303,042 of NZ_JAUZVE010000002.1, read as the reverse complement.
CGCCCACCGCGTCGACACGACCGCCCTCGCCGAGCGGCTCGGTCGCGGGAGCATCGCGCGCGCCACGCCGGAACAGGTGCGGGAGGCGACCGGCCAGGCCATCGGCGGCGTCGCACCGACCGGCCACCCCGCGCCGGTCACGACGGTCGTGGACGAGGATCTCGCCGGCTACGACGAGATCTGGGCGGCCGGCGGCACGCCGCACACCGTCTTCCCGCTCACGTTCGACGAGCTGGTGCGCCTCACCGGCGGCCCCGTGGTGAAGGTGGACTGAGCGGCGACCGACGAGAGCGCGGTCACGACGAGCGAGGTCACCGCCGGCCGATGCGGCGGCCGAGCGACGCTGCGGCTTCGGCCACGGCAGGGACCAGGTGGTCCGCCGACACCGCCGCGTCGTCGGGCCACGTCACGGCGACGGCGGCGGCCGGCCAGCCCGCGTGGTCGGTGACGGCGACGCCGACCGACCGGAGCCCGAGGCTCACCTCGCCGTCCTCGACCGCGTACCCCCGGGCGCGGACCTCGCGCAGCACGTCGCGCAGCTCGCCCGGCCTGCCCGGACCCCGCCCGGTGCGGTCGGCGAAAGCCCCGGCATCCGGATACAGCGCCCGCACCTGCGCGCGCGGCATCGCGGCGAGCATCGCCCGCCCGGTGGCGGTCAGGTGCGCGGGCAGGCGCACGCCGACGTCACTGACGAGCGCCGGCCGGCGCGGCGCGCGCTCTTCGACGATGTAGAGGACGTCCCGGCCCGTCATGACGGCCAGATGCGTGCTCTCTCCGACGCGGTCGGCGAGCGCCGCCACCAGCGGTCGGCCGAGTCGTGCCAGAGGCTCCTGCCGGGCGTACCCGCCGGCGAGCTCGAACGCCGCGGGCCCGAGCCCGAACCGCCGCTCGGCAGGCAAATGCACGACGAAGCCGTGCTCGACGAGGGCGCCGAGCAGGTGGTAGACGCTCGAACGAGGGATGCCGAGCGTGGCCGCGATCGTGCCCGCCGCGACCGGGCCGCGCTGACCCGCGAGGAACGACAGGATCCGCAGCGTCTGGTCGGCGGCGGGCACCTGCGGGCGGGGCGAAGAGGTGTCTGACATACCAGACACAGGATGGCACGGAGACCTGTTCCGCGCGAGGGAACGGGTGTGGAATCGACGCATGTCCCGCGTCGCGAGCCCCACCCTGCCGCGCACCGGAGGTGCCGTCGTGGTCGGCGCCGCGCCGCTGACCATGCGGGACGTCGTCGCGATCGCCCGGCACGACGCCCGGGTCGAGCTCGACCCCGCCGCGCGGCGGCGCGTGGCCGAGACGCGCGCACTGGTCGAGGCACTCGCCGACGACCCTCAGCCGCACTACGGCATCTCGACCGGCTTCGGCGCCCTCGCGACCACCTTCATCGCCCCCGAGCGCCGCGCGCAGCTGCAGGCGAGCCTCATCCGTTCGCACGCCGCGGGCACCGGGTCACCTGTCGAGCGCGAGGTCGTCCGCGCACTGCAGCTGCTGCGACTGCAGACCCTCATGACCGGTCGCACCGGCATCCGGCCCGTCGTCGCCGAGACCTACGCGGCGATGCTCAACGCCGGCATCACCCCGGTGGTGCGCGAGTACGGCTCGCTCGGCTGCTCGGGCGACCTCGCCCCGCTGTCGCACGTCGCGTTGGCGGCGATGGGCGAGGGCCGGGTCGTCGTCGACCTCTCGGAGGAGGATGCCGCGGACGCGCTCTCGGCCGCCGGCATCGAGCCGCTCGTGCTGAGCGAGAAGGAGGGCCTCGCCCTCATCAACGGCACCGACGGCATGCTCGGGATGCTGCTGCTCGCGCTCCACGATCTCGCGCGGCTGTTCGACACGGCAGACGTCGCCGCGGCCATGTCGATCGAGGCGCAGCTGGGCACCGACGCCGTGTTCGCGGCAGACCTCATGACGCTTCGCCCCCAGACCGGACAGGCCGTGTCGGCGGCGCACCTGCGGCGGCTCCTCGCGGATTCGCCGATCGTCGCCAGCCACAAGGGCCCGGAGTGCACGCGCGTGCAGGACGCGTACTCCCTGCGCTGCGCGCCGCAGGTCCACGGCGCCGCGCGCGACACGTGGGCCCACGCGCACACGGTCGCCGAACGCGAACTGGCCTCGGCCGTCGACAACCCCGTGATCACACTCGACGGACGCGTGGAGTCCAACGGCAACTTCCACGGCGCGCCCGTGGCGTATGTGCTCGACTTCCTCGCGATCGCCGTCGCCGACGTCGCCTCCATCTCGGAGCGACGCACCGACCGGGCCCTCGACCCTGCGCGCAGCAACGGACTTCCGCCGTTTTTGGCGCACGAGGTCGGCGTGGACTCGGGACTCATGATCGCCCAGTACGCCGCCGCCGGGATCGTGTCGGAGCTGAAGCGACTGGCCGTTCCGGCATCCGTCGATTCGATCCCGTCGAGCGCGATGCAGGAGGACCACGTGTCGATGGGGTGGGCTGCGGCGCGCAAGCTGCGGCGCGCCGTCGACGGGCTCGCACGGGTCGTGGCGATCGAGGTGCTGACGGCGGCGCGCGCGCTCGACCTGCGCGCTCCGCTGCCGGCGGGCCCTGCCACCGGGGCGGTGCGCGACCTCGTCCGCACCGTGGCCGAGGGCCCCGGGCCCGACCGCGTCGTCTCGGCCGACATCGAGGCGGTCACCGCGCTGGTGCTGTCAGGAGCCGTGGCCGAGGCCGCGGGCATCGCCGGCGATGACGCTGGGAACGAAGGAGGACACCGATGACCACCGCACCCGTCTCTCGCGTCATCCGCGCCCCGCGCGGCGCGGAGCGCACGGCCAAGAGCTGGGGTGCCGAGGCCGCCAAGCGCATGCTCATGAACAACCTCGATCCCGAGGTCGCCGAGCACCCGGAAGACCTCGTCGTGTACGGCGGCACGGGCAAGGCGGCACGGTCGTGGGAGGCCTACGACGCGATCGTGCGCACCCTCGACGAGCTCGAGCCCGACGAGACCCTGCTCGTGCAGTCGGGCAAGCCCGTCGGGGTGTTCCGGACGCACGAGTGGGCGCCGCGCGTCCTGATCGCCAACTCGAACCTCGTGGGGGACTGGGCGACGTGGCCCGAGTTCCGTCGCCTCGAGCAGCTCGGGCTCACGATGTACGGCCAGATGACAGCCGGCTCGTGGATCTACATCGGCACACAGGGCATCCTGCAGGGCACGTACGAGACCTTCGCCGCCGTGGCGCGCTCGCTCGGCCGCGATGACCTCGCGGGAACGCTGACCCTCACCGGCGGCTGCGGGGGGATGGGCGGCGCACAGCCCCTCGCCGTCACCCTCAACGGAGGCGCGGTGCTGATCGTCGACGTCGACGAGTCGCGTCTGCGCCGGCGCGTCGAGCACGGCTACCTCGACGAGTACACGACCGACCTCGACGAGGCCGTCGTGCGGGTGCTCGAGGCCAAGGCGGCCGCGACGCCGCGGTCGGTAGGGGTCGTCGGGAATGCGGCCGTGGTGTTTCCGGAGCTGCTCGCACGCGGCATCCCGATCGACATCGTCACCGACCAGACGAGCGCGCACGACCCGCTCGCCTATCTGCCGGCCGAGGTCGCCGTCGAACAGTGGCGGACCGAAGCCGAGCGCGACCCCGAGGGGTTCACCGCCCGTGCCCGTACGTCGATGGCGGCGCACGTCGAGGCGATGGTGGGGTTCCAGGATGCCGGTGCGGCCGTCTTCGACTACGGGAACTCGCTGCGGGCCGAAGCCCTGCTGGGCGGGTGCGAGCGAGCGTTCGAGTTTCCGGGCTTCGTGCCGGCGTACATCCGGCCGCAGTTCGAGGAGGGGCGCGGCCCGTTCCGGTGGGTGGCGCTGTCGGGCGATCCGGAGGACATCCGCAAGACCGACCGCGCTGTGCGCGAGCTCTTCCCCGACAACGCCGGGCTCGTCCGGTGGCTCGACAAGGCGGGGGACACCGTGCACTTCGAAGGGCTTCCGGCGCGGATCTGCTGGCTCGGCTACCAGGAGCGCCACCTCGCGGGGCTGAGGTTCAACGAGATGGTGGCGTCGGGCGAACTGTCCGGGCCCATCGTGATCGGCCGCGACCACCTCGACGCCGGCTCGGTGGCCTCGCCCTACCGCGAGACGGAGGCGATGGCCGACGGTTCGGACGCCATCGCCGACTGGCCGCTGCTGAACGCGCTGCTGAACACCGCGTCCGGGGCGTCGTGGGTGTCGATCCACCACGGCGGCGGCGTCGGGATCGGCCGCTCCATCCACGCGGGCCAGGTGACCGTCGCCGACGGTACGCCGCTTGCGGCCGAGAAGCTCGCGCGCGTGCTCACCAACGACCCCGGCACCGGAGTCATGCGCCACGTCGACGCCGGATACGAGCGGGCGCGCGAGGTCGCCCGCGAACGCGGACTGAAGGTGCCGATGCTGTGAGCGCCGCGCCCCTGCTCATCACCGACATCGGCGAGCTGACGACGAACGTCGCCGCACCGGGCGACCCCTGCGGCACCCTGCACGACGCCGCCGTCCTGGTGATCGACGGCCGCATCTCGTGGGTCGGCCCGTCCTCGCAGGCCCCCGCCGCCGGTGCGGCCGCCCGTGACGGCGCTGCGCGCGGCGGCAGTGCGGGTGACCGCGGTGCGGGTGGCCGCGAGAGTACATCCGGTCGCCGAGAGGGTGGGCGCGCCCCGGCCTCTCGTCCGCCAGGTGTACTCTCGCGGACCGCGGACGGGAGCGGGGCCGGGGCCGGGGCCGGGGACGTGGGCCCGGGCGCGGGGACGCGGATGCCGGGGGTGCGGGTCGTGAGCGCGGGCGGCGCGGCGGTGATACCCGGGTTCGTCGACAGCCACACGCACCTCGTGTTCGGCGGCGACCGCGCGGACGAGTTCGAAGCCCGCATGGCCGGCACGCCCTATGCCGCCGGCGGAATACGCCGCACCGTGGCAGCGACCCGCGCGGCGTCGACAGGCGAACTCCGCACGAGGCTGGCCGGTTTCGTCGGCGAGCTGCGCGCCCAGGGAACGACGACGTTCGAGATCAAGACCGGCTACGGGCTGACCGTCGCCGACGAGGCACGGGCGGCCGCGCTCGCGGCGGAGGTCACCGAGGAGGTCACTTTCCTCGGCGCTCACGTCGTCCCCGAGGAGTACGCCGGCGACCCCGATCGCTACGTCGACCTCGTGTGCGGCGAGATGCTCGAGGCGTGCGCGCCGCACGCACGTTGGATCGACGTGTTCTGCGAGCGCGGCGCGTTCACGTCCGAGCAGTCGCGCCGGGTACTCGCGGCCGGGATCGCCGCCGGCTTGCTCCCACGCGTGCACGGGAACCAGTTGGGACCCGGCGACGGCGTGCGTCTTGCCGTGGCCATGGGGGCGGCATCCGTGGATCACTGCACCCACCTCGGCGACGAGGACGTCGCCGCGCTCGCCGCGTCCGACACCGTTGCGACGCTGCTGCCGGGCGTGGAGTTCAGCACGCGGCAGCCGTATCCGAGCGCGCGGCGCCTGCTCGACGCGGGTGTGACGGTGGCGCTGGCGAGCGACTGCAACCCCGGATCGAGCTTCACCAGTTCGATGCCCCTCATGATCGCGCTCGCCGTCCGCGAGATGGGCATGACCACCGCCGAGGCGGTGTGGGCGGCGACGGCCGGAGGCGCCCGCGCCCTGCGTCGCGACGACATCGGCGTGATCGCCCCGGGGAAGCGTGCCGACCTCGTGCAGCTGAAAGCCCCGAGTCGCACCCACCTGGCCTACCGGCCCGGCGTGCCGCTCATCGAGCGCGTCTACCTCGCCGGCGCCGAGGTCTGACCGCCGGGCGTGCCCGCGCCGGGCTTTGGGTTGGGCGCCCGGGCGGCGCATAACTCCTGCAGGGTGTGGGGTCGCGGCCTGCCTGAGGCCCGTGATTCCGCGGATGCCGGTGCCCCGACCCGGGCGAGGTGCAGGAGTTATGCGCCCGCGACGGCGAGCCGTCGGCGGTCGTCGGGTGGCGGCGCGCGAGACTCCCGCGCTGCGGGTGGGGCGCGCGGGCGGCGCATAACTCCTGCAGGGTGTGGGGTCGCAGCCTGCACGAAGCCCGTGATTCCGCGGATGCCGGTGCCCCGACCCCCGCAAGGTGCAGGAGTTATGCGCCCGCCGACCCCGCAACCGTGGTCAGCCCGCCTCAGCGGGGCGTGTCGAAGGTCCACTCCACGGGATCGACGGCGTCGATGAGCGACCAGTCGTCCTCATCCCAGTGGAAGGTGGCGACGGCGCACGTCGGCATGTGCTCGATGCGGTCGCCCGACAGCCGCCCGGCCAGCACGCTCATCCCCGGGTCGTGGGCGACGAGCAGCACCGACGGCACCGCAGCGTCGGCGGCGTGGGCGAGCAGCGTCGGGGCGCTCGCGCCGTACAGCCTCTGATCGATGTCGACGTCGACGCCGAGGCGCTCGCCGAACACCGCCGCGGTGGTCCGTGCACGCACGGCCGAGCTCGAAAGGATCACCTCGGGCCGGAATCCCGCCTGCGCGAGCCGTTCGGCCATCACCGGTGCGTCCCGCCGGCCGCGGTCGTTCAGCGGCCGGTCGTGGTCGTCGAGGGCGGGGTCGCCCCAGTCGGACTTGGCGTGCCGCACGAGAGCCAGTCGGATCATCGGTTCAGGGCCTTTCCGGCGAGGAGTTCGAGGATGCAGAGGGCGGCGAGCCGCACGGTCCGCCCGTCGGGGGAATCGGCGGTGGCATCGACTTCGACGACATCCGCCGAAGTCACGCGCGGATCTGCGGCGAGCGCCCGCACGAGGCCCCGCAGCTCGTGTGCGGCGAGGCCTCCCGGGACCGATGCCGGGCACCCCGGAGCCACGGAGCGGTCGCACGCGTCCACGTCGATGTCGAGATGTACAGGGCCTCCGCCGTCGCCTGCCACGGCCAGCGCCTCGGCGACGACGCCGGCGGCATCCCGGCGGCGGAGCTCGTCGAGGGTCACGACGGTGATCCCGTACTCGTGCGCACGCTCGGCATACGCCGCGGAGTTGGCGAAGTCGGCGATGCCGAGCTGGACGATCCGCGCGGGATCGATGACGCCGTCGTCGACGAGACGCCGCACGGGGGAGCCGTTGGAGACGCCGTCCCGCAGATCGAAATGCGCGTCGATCGTGATGAGACCGTACGACTCCGCCCCGCGGGCGACGGAGGACGTGATCGAGTTGTCGCCGCCGACCGCGATCACGAGTTCCGCGCGGGCGATCAGCTCGGCGACGCGCTCCGACACGCGGCGCTCCCCATCGGGGCCGTCCGGCTCGGCGATGTCGCCGGCGTCCGCCACCTGCAGCACCTCGGTGAGGTCCAGCGTCCGTGGACCCATGAGTGTCGGACTGTACCGCCGCAGCGCTTGGCGCACCGCGGCGGGAGTCTCGTGCGCGCCCGTCGGCGACAGCGACGTCCGCCATGCCGGCACGCCGACGAGGACCGCGTCCACCGCCCCGGCGATGCCGTCGAGCGGCGGCCAGTCACCGGCGCGCGGCCACAGCGGATCGTGCGAGAGGGTCACGCCCTGACGTTATCGCGCACTCCCGGATCCCGCACCGTGCCAGGCTCACCCGTCGAGATACACCCACGCGGCGCGGCCGCTGGCCAGCACGACCCGGGCGCGCCGGTAGAGCGAGGCCTGGTACTCGTCGCACGCGTCGAGCTCGTCCTCGTCGAGATGCAGGACGCTGCCCACCACCTTGTCGAGGCTGCTGCCGGTCTCTCGGACGACCGGCACGACGCGGGGGGTGGCGTCGTCGATCTCACGGTGGTCCTCGACCTCGGCGTAGTCGACGGTGTACCCGGGCAGCACGTCGCCCTCGGTCCGCACCACGCGTCCGAACGTCCCGCGCTGCACCTCGGGATCGCGCAGCGATCCGTAGCTGAACAGCAGCGCCGTCGCAGAGTCCCCACCCACGCGCTCAGGGTACGCCGCCGACGCGGCTGCCCGTAAGGGCGAAGTCGCACCGTGACGGCGTGTGTCAGCCGAGCAGCGCGTGGGCGACGGCGTAGATGGTGACGCCGGCGAGCGCGCCGACGATCGTGCCGTTGAGCCGGATGTACTGCAGGTCACGGCCCACCATCAGCTCGATCTTCTCGGTCGTCTCCTCGGGATCCCACCGTTCGACGGTGTCGACGATGATCGAGGCGATGTCGTGCCGGTAGCGCTCGACCAGGAAGACGGCGGCATCCACCACCCATCCCTCGACGCGGCGCTGCAGCGCGGCATCCGTCATGAGTCGCTCGCCCACCTCGGTGACGGCGACCACCGCGCGGCGGCGCAGGGCGCTGTCGTCGTCCTCGAGGGCGGCGAGCAGCCCGGCCTTGGCGGTGTGCCAGGCCGCCGAGGCGAGTTCGCGCACGCGCGGGCTGTCGAACACGGCGACCTTCGCGTCTTCGAAGCGCCCGATCGTGACCGGGTCGTGCTGCAGGTTCTCGGCGAGGCGGTCGAGGTACCCGTCGATCGCGCCGCGGGCCGGATGCCGGGGGTCGGCCCGCACCGCCGCCACGAAGCGCACCGCCTCGGTGTAGACGGTGTCGTCGACGAGACGGGCGGCGATCGAGGGCACCCACGCGGGCAGGCGGCGCGACACGAGCCCGGCGAACGACGCGCGGTTCGCGGTCAACCAGGCGCTCAGCGAGTCGAAGCCGAGGTCGACCGCGCCATGATGGGCATCGGACTCGAGGATGCGCGAGAGCCAGGCCCCGAGCGGCGGTCCCCACTCGGGGTCGATCAGGTGCTCGCGGGCGAGCCCCTCGATGATGTCGCGCACGTCGTCGTCGCTGAGCGCGCGCAGCACGCCAACCGCGACCGCGGAGCCCTCGCCGACCACCCGCTCCGCGTTCGCGGGGGTGACCAGCCACGCGCCCAGCCGCTCGGCGATGGGCGTCGCCTCGAGCTTGGCGCGCACGACGTCGCCCCGCAGGAACTCGGTCTCGACGAACTCGCCGAGGTTGCGGCCGATCTCGTCCTTGCGTCGCGGAATGATCGCCGTGTGCGGGACGGGTATGCCCAGCGGATGCCGGAACAGCGCGGTCACGGCGAACCAGTCCGCGAGCGCGCCCACCATGCCGCCCTCGGCCGCCGCGCGCACGTAGGCGGCCCACGGCAGCGTCTGCTGCAGCGAGAACGACACGACGAACACCGCGGCCATGAACAGCAGTGCGCCGAGCGCGACGCCCTTCATCACGCGCAGTCCGCGCCGACGCTCCTGATCGGCGGGGCTGAGCAGTGCGGTCGGAGTGCGCGTCATCGCGGGCGCCCTACGCCTCTCGCGGGCCGAGCCACGCCGCGGCGACGGTCGCGTGCGCCGACTCGGGGTCGGAGGGGTGGAACTGCCCGGCCAGGACGTCGCGGTACAGGCGGCCGATCTCGCTCGACGAGAAGTAGGACGATCCGCCCGCGACCAGGACGGCGTCGTCGACGACCGCCTTCGCCGCGGTCACCGCGCGGTGCTTGAGTCCGCTCAGCAGCGAGAACCACCGGGGGCCGTGGTCGACCTGCGCGTCGACATCGCGGGCGAGAGCGGCGATCTGAGGCGGCAGGGCGTCGTAGGCGAGGGCCATCTCGGCGACCCGCCAGCGGATGTCGGGGTCTTGGCTGTAGGTCAGGCCGGTCTTCTTCGACGTGCGCCGGCCCGCCGTCTCGACGGCGACCTCGAGCGCGCGGCGCGCGATGCCGGTGTAGACGGCGGCGAGCAGGATCTCGAAGACGGCGAAGATGCCGAAGACCAGCGGATCGGGGGTGGGCCCGGGTTCGATGCGCCGCACGACCCGGTCGGCGGGTGCGACCGCGCCGTGCAGTTCGGTCGTGCGCGACTGCGTTCCGCGCATGCCGAGGGTGTCCCAGTCGTCGCGGGTGACGATCCGGTCGCTGCGCGGCACGAAGGCGTAGACCATGCGCGGCGCATCGGGCGAGGTGGTGTCGAGGCCGTGCAGCCCGAGCTGCGTCCATTCGGGGGCGAGGGAGGTGAAGATCTTCGTGCCGGTGAATGCGTACGAGCCGTCTTCGCGGGGAGCGGCGTCGGTGTCGCTGCCGAAGAGGACGAGGTCGTTCCCGGCCTCGCTGATGCCGAAGGCGAACAGCTCGCCGGCGACGGCCCCTTCGTGCACGAATCGCAGCGCGTCGTCTCCCCGGTCGGCCAGCACCTTCGCGACGCCGGTCCACACGAGGTGCATGTTGATCGCGAGCGCCGTCGCCGGTGCGGCTCCTGCCAGACGCTGCTGCACCTCGGCCGCCTCGGCCAGGCTCAGCCCCGCGCCGCCGAGGGCGGTGGGGGCGAGGAGGCCGAGGTAACCGGCATCCCGGAGCTCGGTCAGATCATCGTGCGGGAAGGTGTTGTCGCGGTCGTGAACGGCAGCGCGCTCGCGGATCCGCTCGAGCAGCTCGTCGGGCACATGGTCGGCCGGGTCGAAATCGCGCATCCTCCCATTGTGGTCGTCGTGGGCGGACCGCGTCCCGTTCCCGGCCCAACCGACGGCCCGTCGACGGATACGCACCTCTGCGTATTCCGCGCGGCAGTGGTGTTCCCGCAGTCTTGGCTCATGTCAGCGCCGCCGTGGGAGCGGCCTACCGAAAGGAACCCGTCATGACCTCATCCCGTCGCGTTCTCGGACTGGGCGGCTCCTTCATCGCCGCCACCGCCGCGCTCACGCTCGTGGCCTCGTCCGCATCGGCGCACCACTGCTACAAGGACGAGTGGGCGGAGGCCGCCTACGCCCACCACGCCGCCGGGGGCACCGCCTGGGTGCCGCTCAGCGAACTCGGCAAGTCCTTCCTCATCCCGCCGGAGCTGCAGGAGGAATGCGGCTATGTCGCTGACGACGCCGCGGCGGCGTTCATGGCGGAGCGCGTCCTCACCCAGGAGCCGCTCATCCACAGCCGCGCAGTGACCGGCGGCGGTGCGCTCTACAACGCGGGCAAGGCCCCGAAGCCGTTCAGCTATCTCACCGAGGACGACTTCATGATGCTCACGATCGATCTGATGGAGCGGCTCGAGGTCTGCGCGCCGGCCTGATCGACATCGTCAGTCGAGCAGTCCCCGTCGCTGCGCGGCGAGGACCGCCGACAGTCGGTCGCAGGCGCCGAGCTTGCGGTACAGGTGCTCCTGGTGTTTGTGGACGGTCCGGGCCGAGATCCCGAGCCGTCGCGCCATGGCTTCGGCGGTGCAGCCCTCTGCGGCGAGGGTCAGCACGACGCGCTCACGGGGGGTGAGACGCGGCGCGCCGGGGTCGGGCACTGGGGAGCGAGCGCGGGCGAGGATCCGGAGATGGGCATCGAGCCCGGCCAGAAGGCGCTGGCTGTCCCGGACCTCGTCCGCCTCGCGTTCGCCGAAGCGCTCTTCGGCCACCAGCACCCACCCGTCGTAGGCCCGACCACGGCTCAGCGGGACCGACAGCTGCTGGTCGCTGATGCGCAGATCGTGCATGACCTCCTTGCTGGCGGGGTCGAGCTCCCAGCCGGCAGCCAGCACGTCGGGCATGAGCACTGCGGTGTCATCTCCGGTGGCCACCCGGTACCGGGCCATCGGGTGGCCCCGCACCTGCGCGGCGGTGGGCCACGACGTGGGCCCCGGCTGGAACATGCATCCCGAGACGGAGATGTCGATGCGGTCGGGGTCGGTCGCGCTCAGCCTGATGCGCGACACCAGTCCGGCGTTCGTGCGTGCGATCAGCGCGGTGGTGAGTATGTCCGTGGCATCCGCGTGGCTCTGCTGTGCGAGCACGTCGGCAGCGACTGCCAGCCATGCCGTCGCCCGGTCCATCCCGGCCCCCCTTGCGCCTGGTACCGGAGGTTAGCCGAGCGGCGCCGTCGCGCACCACCCCCGGGCGTGAGCGCCCCTCGTCGTGGGCGATGGACGGTGGACTCCCGGCGCCCTCGCCATGTGCCGACGCGACCTCAGCGCCGTCCTCCCCGGCGTGGCGATCTCGATCTCCCTCGTGCCGCCCCTGGGCGTCGTCGGCGTCTGCGTGGGTCAAGGGGAGTGGGCTGGGGGCGGGCGGAGCGCTGCTGCTGTTCCTGTCGAACGTGGTCTCGCTCGTCGTGGCGGGCAGCATCGTCTTCACCCTCGCCGGTTACGCGCGCGAGCCGGGGTCGCGTCCGGGGGCGATCGCGGTCGTCGTCAACGCCGAGGTCGCGATCTCGTACCCCGTCGTCAATCGATGAGGTGCGCCGCGTCGTGATCGACGTCAGCGCACGAGCGGGGTGAGCGCGGCATCCAGCGCGGCGAGCGTTGCCTCGGGCTTGTCGCGGTGGGGGGAATGACCCGCCCGCGCGACGACGGACATCGTGACGGCCGAGTTCTGCAGAACCTCTTCGGCGAGGGCGCCGGTGAAGATGGAGTACACGCGCGGGTCGGATCCGATGATGTGCGTCGGCACGGTGAGCCGGGATGCCGCCTCGCGCACATCCCATTCGGGGTTCTGGATGCTGGTCTGTTCGACCGCCCAGCGACTGGCCTGCTGGGCCGAGAGCGCTTTGAGCTCCACGTCCACCTCGTGCCAATCCGGATGCTCGGCGCGCACGGCACGGCGGGTCGGATCCTCGAAGGCGGCCGTCTGGCTGCGTCGCACGATGCCCCGGTCTCGCGGGAGAAGGTGGAGGGCGGGGTCGATGAGCACCAGGCGTCGGGTCCACGCCGGGTCGGCGGCGGCAGTCACGGTGGCGGCGGCGGCACCGAGGGAGTGGGCGACGACGAGGTCCCACGGTCCGGCGGGGTCGCGGAGCGCGGCGAGGTCGGCCGCGTACGCGTCGATCCGGTAATCCAGCGTCCGCGGCGCGGTGCCGTGGCCGCGCAGGTCGACGGCGTCCGCGCGCCAGCCCGCGTCGGCCAGGTGCACGCCGTAGCGCCACATGAGGGCGCCGTTGGATCCGAGGCCGTGCACGAGCAGCGCGCGGCGGGCGGCGTCGGGGGAGCCCCACGACTGACGGGGGAGTGAGACCGGAGCAGGCATGCTGACAGCCTAGAAGCGGCCCCGGGCCCCGGCATCCGCGTCATGATGGTCTGCATGATCTCGACGGAACTGGCCCTGGCCCTGCGGGAGGCGGGGCTCATTTGGCACCCGCGATCGGGCGACCGGTTCCAACTGGACGAACCCGAGTTCGACGCGGACGTCTTCACCGTCAGCGAGATGACCGTCGAGCCTCGGGAATACCCCACGGGCCGGATCCTCGCCTTCAACGGGACGACGGAGTGGGCGCTGGACTCGGTGGCGCTCGAGGACGCCCTGTGGCTGCCGCACGAGCACCAGCTGCGGGAGCTGCTGCGCGGCGCGTTCCGCGGGCTGCGGCGACTGGCCGACACGCACGAGGTCGAGATCGTGCTGCGCCGGCGCGAGGGCGAGGACGAAGGGCAGGAGACCTTCGTGTTCGAGCATCCCGAGCCCGCCGACGCCTACGCGATGGCCGTGCTGGAGATGCTGCGACGCATCGCCTGAGTCGCCATGGGCCTGAGTCGCGCCATGCCTGAGTGCTACGTGATCGTGGCGACGGGCTCGGTGTCGGGGAGGGGGCTCGCATCGCGACCGCGGAGGTCGGGGAAGCCGCGCACGAACACGACCGAGACGGCGAGACCGGCGGCGGCGAAGATCGCCGCGGCGACGTACGCCCCGGAAGGGCCCACGCCATCGATGAGGAAGCCGGCGACGGCGGAACCGGCGGCGGCCCCGATGAGCTGCCCGGTCCCGATCCAGCCGTAGGCCTCGGCGGTCTCGCTGAACTTCACGCTCACGGAGGTCATCGCGAACAGCACCGCCAGGGCGGGGGCGATGCCGATGCCGGCCACGACGAGGGTGGCGCCCAGCCACCACACGTTCAGCGACACGATCGTGAGCGACAGGCCCACCGTCACGATCGCGAGGCGGCGTGCCATCGCCCACGGCCCGATCGGGATGTGCCCGAACGAGAGTCCGCCGGCGAGGCTGCCGATGGCGAACACCGCCAGCACGATCCCGGCCTCGAGGCCGTCGTGGCCGAAGGTGGCGACGACACCCGCCTCGACGGCGGCGCACGCGCCGATGAGGAGGAAGCCGATGACGGTGGCGAGGATGACCGGCGGCTTCATGAGCACGCGTCCGAGACGGCGGCGGCTGCGGGGGATGCGCACGCGTCCGACTTCGGGGGAGAGGATGAACCACGTGCCGCCGCCCACGAGGATGACGACGACGACGAGCAGGGCCTCGACGGTGCCGATCTGCGTGGCGACGAAGGTGATGAGCACCGGGGCGGCGATCCAGATGATCTCCTGCAGCGACGCATCGAGCGAGAACAGCGGCGTGAGCTGACGGGAGTTCACCATCTTCGGATAGATGGTGCGCACCGCCGACTGCACCGGCGGGGTCGACAGTCCGGCGACCAGACCCAGGGCCACGGCGGCGGGAAGGACGAGGTCGGCCAGCGCGAGGGTGGCGATGGCGATGGCGCACACCACGAGCGTCACCGAGAGCACCTTGCGCATGCCCCACACGCCCATCCAGCGGCTGGTCACCGGGCCCGCGACAGCCTGTCCCACCGAGGTGGCGGCGAGGACGAGCCCGGCCGCGCCGTACGAGCCTGTGCTCTGCTCGATGTGCAGGAGCACGGCGAGGCTCGTCATGCCGTTGGGGAAGCGCGCCGTCAGCTGCGCGGCCATGATGCGCCCGACACCCGGAGTGCGCAAGAGATCCCGATAGCCCGCCACGGATCAACGCTACCGGGGAGCGACCCCCTCGCCGACACGCGCGCGACACGCCCAAGCCGCTCTCCACAGGCGAATCCGATGTCGGTGGACGGTCGTAGCGTGCGACCTGTGGATGGATCTCATCCGCAGCGGTGAAACGCCGGTGATCCAGGGATTTTCCGAGGGCTCCTGAGCGTTTCATCCTGTGGATGGATCCGTGGAGAACCTGTGGTGTACCTGAGGACAACGGTGGAAAACTACACGGATGTAACTACTATCCCTTGTGGTGCTATCCAATGTCGGCACCCATATGTAGTATTGGACTCCCGGTGGGGCCTACCGGAGATTCACCGGATATGAGGGGAAGAACGGATCGATATGGCGATTACGGTCTACACGAAGCCAGCCTGCGTTCAGTGCAACGCGACGTACCGCGCGCTCGACTCGAAGGGCATCGAGTACAACGTGCTCGACCTGTCGGAGGACCCTGCCGCGCTCGAGCAGGTGAAGGCACTCGGCTACCTGCAGGCGCCGGTCGTCATCACCGACGAAGACCACTGGTCGGGCTTCCGCCCCGACAAGATCGACGAGCTCGCCTCTCGTCTGGCGTGACCTCGATGGCAACCGCGGTCGCCCAGCGCAGCGCGGTTGCCGACGAGGCGGCCGCGACGCCGCTGGTGGTGTACTTCTCGAGCGTCTCGGGGAACACCGCACGCTTCGTCGAGAAGCTGGGGGTGCGCGCCCTGCGCATCCCGCTTCATTCGTCGGAGCCGGATCTCGCGGTCGATGAGCCCTACATCCTGATCACCCCCACCTACGGGGGCGGGCAGGGACGCGGCGTCGAGAAGGGCGCGGTGCCCAAGCAGGTCATCCGGTTCCTCAACGACGAGCACAACCGGAGCCTGATCCGCGGAGTCGTCTCTGCGGGGAACACGAATTTCGGCGAGCACTTCTGTCTCGCCGGCGACATCATCAGCCGCAAGTGCCGCGTGCCGCACTTGTACCGGCTCGAACTTTTCGGCACGCCCGAGGATGTAGCTCGCGTACGCGAGGGAATGGATCGATGGTGGAAGCTGCAGTGAAGACGGACGTCACGAACGACGCGCGGTTCGAGGGCATGGATTACCACGCGCTGAACGCGATGCTCAACCTGTACGACGCGGACGGGAAGATCCAGTTCGACGCCGACAAGCGCGCCGCGCGGGAGTACTTCCTGCAGCACGTCAACCAGAACACGGTCTTCTTCC
The DNA here is from genome assembly GCF_031844425.1 of Microbacterium sp. ARD31. Lineage (NCBI taxonomy): Bacteria > Bacillati > Actinomycetota > Actinomycetes > Micrococcales > Microbacteriaceae > Microbacterium > Microbacterium sp. ARD31. The sequence goes on along the minus strand of NZ_JAUZVE010000002.1, from coordinate 287,180 downwards.
ACTCCCTCAAGGAGCGGCTGGACTATCTGGTCGAGAAGGAGTACTACGAGCCGGCCGTCATCGAGAAGTACTCGTTCGAGTTCATCCAGCAGCTCAACGACCGCGCCTACGGCAAGAAGTTCCGGTTCGAGACGTTCCTCGGCGCCTTCAAGTACTACACCAGCTACACGCTGAAGACCTTCGACGGCAAGCGCTACCTCGAGCGCTTCGAGGACCGCGTCGTCATGACCGCCCTCGGCCTCGCGGACGGCGACGAGAAGCTCGCCGAGCAGCTGGTCGACGAGATCATCTCGGGTCGCTTCCAGCCGGCCACCCCCACCTTCCTCAACACCGGCAAGGCCCAGCGCGGCGAGCTGGTGTCGTGCTTCCTGCTGCGCATCGAGGACAACATGGAGTCGATCGCTCGCGGCATCAACTCGGCGCTCCAGCTGTCCAAGCGCGGCGGCGGCGTCGCCCTGCTGCTGTCCAACATCCGCGAATCCGGTGCCCCGATCAAGCAGATCGAGAACCAGTCCAGCGGCATCATCCCCGTCATGAAGCTCCTCGAAGACAGCTTCAGCTACGCCAACCAGCTCGGTGCGCGTCAGGGTGCCGGTGCGGTGTACCTCAACGCCCACCACCCCGACATCATGCGGTTCCTCGACACCAAGCGCGAGAACGCCGACGAGAAGATCCGCATCAAGACCCTGTCGCTCGGTGTCGTCATCCCCGACATCACGTTCGAGCTGGCCAAGAACGGCGAAGACATGTACCTCTTCTCGCCGTACGACGTCGAGCGCGTCTACGGCGTGCCCTTCGGTGACATCTCGGTGACCGAGAAGTACCGCGAGATGGTCGACGACCCGCGCATCAAGAAGACGAAGATCAACGCGCGCGAGTTCTTCCAGACCCTCGCCGAGATCCAGTTCGAGTCCGGCTACCCGTACATCATGTTCGAGGACACGGTGAACAAGGCCAACCCGATCAAGGGCCGGATCAACATGTCCAACCTGTGCTCCGAGATCCTGCAGGTGAACACGCCGACGACGTACAACGAGGACCTCTCGTACGACCAGATCGGCAAGGACATCTCCTGCAACCTCGGGTCGATGAACATCGCCCTGGCGATGGACGGCGGCGATCTCGCCGCCACCGTCGAGACCGCGATCCGCGCGCTCACCGCCGTCAGCGACCAGAGCCACATCAGCTCGGTCCGCTCGATCGAGGACGGCAACGACCGCTCGCACGCCATCGGCCTCGGGCAGATGAACCTGCACGGCTTCCTCGCCCGCGAGCACATCCACTACGGCTCGGAAGAGGGCCTGGACTTCACGAACATCTACTTCTACACCGTGGTGTTCCACGCGCTGCGCGCATCCAACCGGATCGCGATCGAGCGCGGCCAGGCGTTCGAGGGATTCGCGGACTCGACCTACGCGTCGGGGGAGTTCTTCGACAAGTACACCGAGCAGGCGTGGCTGCCCCAGACCGACAAGGTCGCCGAGCTGTTCGCCGGCATCCACATCCCGACGCAGGACGACTGGCGCGAGCTGAAGGCCAGCATCCAGGCCCACGGCATCTACAACCAGAACCTGCAGGCGGTGCCGCCGACCGGTTCGATCTCGTACATCAACAACTCCACGAGCTCGATCCACCCGATCGCGTCGAAGATCGAGATCCGCAAGGAAGGCAAGCTCGGCCGCGTCTACTACCCGGCTCCGTTCATGACGAACGAGAACCTGGAGTACTACCAGGACGCGTACGAGATCGGCTACGAGAAGGTCATCGACACCTACGCCGCCGCCACGCAGCACGTGGACCAGGGCCTGTCGCTGACGCTGTTCTTCAAGGACACCGTCACCACCCGCGACATCAACAAGGCCCAGATCTACGCGTGGAAGAAGGGCATCAAGACGATCTACTACATCCGCCTGCGGCAGATGGCCCTCGAGGGCACCGACATGTCCGAGTGCGTCTCGTGCATGCTTTGAGCTTCTGACCTGGGATTCTAGAAGGAACTGACAATGGCTGAGAAGCTGCAACTGCTGGACCACGTCCAGGCGATCAACTGGAACCGCATCCAGGACGACAAGGACCTCGAGGTGTGGAACCGCCTCGTGAACAACTTCTGGCTGCCCGAGAAGGTGCCGCTGTCCAACGACATCCAGTCGTGGAACACGCTGACCCCCGAGGAGCAGACGCTCACGATGCGCGTGTTCACGGGCCTGACGCTGCTCGACACGATCCAGGGCACCGTCGGCGCGGTCTCGCTCATCCCCGACGCGATCACCCCGCACGAAGAGGCGGTGTACACCAACATCGCGTTCATGGAGTCGGTGCACGCCAAGAGCTACTCGTCGATCTTCTCGACGCTGTGCTCGACGAAGGAGATCGACGAGGCGTTCCGCTGGTCGGTCGAGAACGAGAACCTCCAGCGCAAGGCGCAGATCGTCATGGAGTACTACCGCGGCGACGAGCCCCTCAAGCGCAAGGTCGCCTCGACCCTGCTGGAGTCGTTCCTGTTCTACTCCGGCTTCTACCTGCCGATGCACTGGTCGAGCCGCGCCAAGCTCACCAACACCGCCGACCTCATCCGCCTCATCATCCGCGACGAGGCCGTGCACGGCTACTACATCGGCTACAAGTTCCAGAAGGGACTCGAGAAGGTCGACGAGGCCACGCGGCAGGATCTGAAGGACTACACCTTCTCTCTGCTGTACGAGCTGTACGACAATGAGGTGCAGTACACGCAGGACCTCTACGACGGCGTCGGGCTGACCGAGGACGTCAAGAAGTTCCTGCACTACAACGCCAACAAGGCGCTGATGAACCTGGGTTACGAGGCGATGTTCCCGTCGAGCGTCACCGACGTGAACCCGGCGATCCTCTCGGCCCTGTCGCCCAACGCGGACGAGAACCACGACTTCTTCTCGGGGTCGGGCTCGTCCTACGTCATCGGCAAGGCCGAAGCCACCGAAGACGACGACTGGGACTTCTGATGACCGACATCACCGGCTCGGAGCGCAAGGGCGGGAAGCAGACCAACCCGTTCAAGGCCAACAGCGACGACCCCGTCACGACCGACGAGACGTCCACGGCAGACGCGGGCGACGCGCCCACCTCGGGCTCCGACTGACGAGCTCGACCGACAACGGGGATGCGCCGGCGGCTCAGTCCGCCAGCGCATCCCAGTTCACGTCGAGCACGCGCGGGTCGCTCACCGACACCCGCGCGGGCAGCACCGCGCCCACGCGCGGCCAGTGGCGTCGCGTTGTGACGACGGCCGTCGTCACCCGTGTCGGCTCGATGCCGGGCCCCTCGGCCAGCACCTCGAGCTGACACTCCTGATAGCGGCCGCGGGGTCCGGGCTCAGACGCCGCCAGGATGCGGATGCTGGCGGCGACGGCATCCGCCAACGGGTCGGCCGTGAGCCGTTCGAGCTGCCGGGCGACGTCGTCGAGGTCTTCCATCCCCGCAGGATAGCCCGCCGGGACGCAGCCCCGACCCGGGGTCCCGCGCGCTGTGGTTGGCTGGAACGATGAGGAACGTCGCGCGGTGGGCTCTGGGTCTCAGCATGATCTTCGCCGGCATCAGCCACCTGTTCTGGGCCCGGCGGGAATTCCAGGCCCAGGTGCCGGACTGGACCACGCGTGTGACCCCGCTCGACAAGGATGCCGTCGTGGTCGCCTCGGGCGTCGTCGAGGCCATGCTCGGCGGTGCGCTCATCGCCCTGCCCGGGTCGCGGCGACGGGTCGGCGCGATCCTCAGCGCCTTCTTCATCGCCATCTTCCCGGGCAACATCGAGCAGTGGGCGAAGCGTCGGGACGGCTTCGGGCTCGACTCCGACGGCAAGCGCCTCGGACGGCTCTTCTTCCAGCCCGTGCTCGTCGCGTGGGCGTGGTGGTCGACGCGCTGACCCTCCCCGTCGCGGAGGTCAGCGACGCGTCGACGCCGTGACCGTGAACTTGGCGTTCCGGGCGATCTGCCGCGTGGGTCCGACCAGCTGCTCGAGGGCGGCGCGGTAGCGCAACGGCGAGTTCCACACCGTCCACAGCTCGCCGCCGGGGCGCAGCACGCGGGCGGCGTCGGCGAAGAGCCGGGGGGCGAGATCGCCGGTGACGGCGGCGCCGCTGTGGAACGGCGGGTTCAGGGCGACGAAGCCCGCGCTCGCCTCGGCCATGCTCTCGAGGCCGTCCTCGCGCACCACCCGCACGCGCTCCGCCACGCCGTTGGCTTCGGCTGTGGCGCGCGCGGAAGCGACCGCCGCGGCCGACACGTCGGCCGCATGCACGCGAAGCAGCGGATGCCGCGACGCCAGAGCCGCCGCGATCACGCCGGTGCCGCATGCCAGGTCGACGGCGGGCAGGTCGGCGGGCACGGTGGGCGGCAGGTGCGCGAGCAGGAGGCGGGTGCCGATGTCTATCCCGGCACCGGCGAACGTGCCGCCGTACGCGCACACCACGAGACCGTCCTCGGTCGCGCGCCGCGGCTGCGGATCCGCGCCCTCGCCGGGGCCCGTGGCGATGAGAACCCGCGACTTCTGCCTGGCGTGCGTGACGTCGACCCGCGCGAAGTGCCGGCGGAGCACGTCGTTCATGCCGAGCGACATGTGCTTGATGCGGCCGCCCGCGAACACCCGGACGTCGCGGTCGGCGTGACGGGCGATGAGGCCCGCGATGTCGTCGAGGGCGTCGAGCGAGCGCGGCAGTCGCAGCAGCACGACGCGGGCGTCCTCGACGGCCGTGGCGTCGAGGGGGCGGGGGCGGGCCGCGCCGGGCATGCCGAGGTCGGCGGCATTGGCCGCCAGCGCGCGCTCGCCCACGATCGAGTCCTGGTGCACCCGGACGGGTCCGCCGGCCGAGGCGGACGCCGCGAGCGTGAGTGCGCCGTACGCGTCGCCGATGACGGCGATCCGCCCCGCGGCGACACCGTCACGGGCGCCCGTCGAGACGTCGAGGATGAGGCGATCCGCCGCGTCGACGGCGACCAGGTCCGGTCCCTCGACATCGGGTCGACGTCGCAGGGTCTCGAAGGGGAAGTCCACGCACCCACGCTAGACCGCCGCGCCGTCGGCACCGGACGGGTGCGTCCGGGCGGGCCGGCCCGCACCCGCGCTTAGGCTGGAGATCCCGACCCGAGGAGACCGGTGTTCCGCACGCCCCTGACCCTGTTCCGCACGCTGGCCATCGCTGAGGCGATCTCGTGGACGCTGCTCATCGGCGGCCTCATCCTGCGCGCGACGGCCGACCTCGCCGTCGCCGTGACGGTGGGTGGCGGCATCCACGGATTCGTCTTCCTCGCCTACGGCGCCACCGCGATCCTCGTGGCGAGGAATCAGCGCTGGGGCGCGGGGCCGGCGATCGTCGCGATCGGCAGCGCCGTCATCCCGTACGCGACCATCCCCACCGAGGTGTGGCTGCACCGCAGCGGCCGCCTCGCCGGACCATGGCGCCTCGAGCCGACGGCCGATCCGCGCGACGCCGCGTGGCACGACCGGCTCATGCGCTGGTTCCTGCACCGCCCGTGGGTGCTCGCGGCGCTGATCGTCCTGGCGGTGGCGACCCTGTTCGTCGTCCTGCTCATCGTCGGCCCGCCGGGCGGGCGCGACTGACGCCGATCACCATCCCTCGGTGAGCACGCGGTCCAGTGCGCCGACGAGGGCGTCGGCGCTGGCGTCGTCGAAGCACATGGGGGGCTTGATCTTCAGGATGTTCTGGTGGTCGCCGGTCGGCTGTGCGATCACCCCGAGGTCGCGAAGCCGCCGGCAGATCGCCGCCGTCTCGGCGGTCGCGGGCTCCCACGTCGCGCGGTCGCGGACGAACTCCGGCCCGAGGTAGAAGCCCGCGCCGTGGACGGTCGCGAGAATCGGATGCCGCGACCCCAGGTCGAGCAGCCGCCGACGCAGTCGGTCGCCGACCTCGCGCGCGTTGCGATCCAGATGCTCGTCGCTGATGACGTCGAGGACGGCCAGGCCCACCGCGCACGAGACCGGGCTGCCGCCCGCGGACGAGAAGAAGTAGCCGCCGTCGCGGTACCGCGCGGCGATCTCGCGCGTGGTGATGACGGCTCCGAGAGGCTGGCCGTTGCCCATCGCCTTGGCGACCGCGACCACGTCGGGAACGACGCCCTGCTGTTGGAACCCCCAGAACCACTCGCCCAGGCGCCCGTAGCCGACCTGCACCTCGTCCGCGATCGCGAGCCCGCCGTGCGCGCGGACGGCGCGGTAGACGGCGTCGAGGTAGCCGTCGGGGAGGAAGACCCCGCCCGCGTTGCCGAAGATGGCCTCGGCGACGACAGCACCGACGGGCGTGCCGGCGGCCGCCAGCCGCTCCACCTCGGCGACCGCCTCGCGCGCATAGGCCGAGGGGTCCGCGGCGTGGGCTCCGCGCTGCGGATGGGGCGCGGGCACCGTGTGCACCCACGCGGGCCGGGTCTCGAGGGCGGCCGGATTGTCGGCGATCGAGGTAGAGACGGCGTCGGTGAGGAAGGTCCAGCCGTGGTACGCCTCGCGCACGGCGAGGACGTCCGTGCGTCCCGACCAGACCTGACCCAGACGCAGCGCGAGGTCGACCGCCTCGGAGCCGCTGTTGACGAGGAACACCGTGTCGAGCGGGTCGGGAAGAAGCCCCGCCAGCCGCTCGGCGAACTCCACGATGCCGGGGTAGTGGAAGCGGGAGTTCGTGTTGAGCAGCCGCCACTGACGGCTCGCCGCCTCGACCACACGGGGGTGGGCGTGACCGACCGACGTGACGTTGTTGAGGGTGTCGAGGTAGACCCGCCCGTCCGCGTCGATGAGATGCTCGCGCCAGCCGCGCACGATCACCGGAGGGTCGTCGTAGTAGTGCTCCTGCACGTCGGCAAGGGCGGCGTCCCGGCGCGCGCGGAGCGTCTCGGCGTCCGGCCGCGCGGGCAGCGGCGCGAGCCCCGGAAGGATTGAGCCCGGGTCGGCGACGACCCTGCGCCACGCGTCGGCGAGCGACGCGGGCACGAACGGCGGCGCCTCGACGCCGGGTCGGGTCGCCTGCACCCACACCCGTCCGGTCGCGGTGCCGAGGACGTCGCCGGCGGCGACGGTGCCCTCGGACGCGGGCACGCACCCGTCGACCCGCAGGTCGATGTCGTCGCCGTGCAGGACGAGACCGTCCGGCGTCCGCGCGATCCGACCGGCCCAGGGCGCGCGCAGGCCGGTCTCCTCGCGCAGGCGCAGCTCGACGCCGAGGGCGACGTTGGCCGGCTCTTCGACCTGGTGCGGCTGAGACCGCGTGAGTCGGGCCTCGCCGAACCGAGCCGCCGCGACGGCGCCGGTCGTCGCATCGAAGACATCGTCTTCGACGGATGCCGCCAACCACCGGCCGCCGCGAAGGAACGCGTCGTCCAGCGCGCCGTCGAGCGCGGGACTCGTCGGCGAGAGGTCGACGGTGGTCATCTCGTCGATGTCGATCAGCGGACGAGCCGCCGGAAGCGCAGCGGGCGGCGCTTCGTGCCGTGCCGCGCGCTGCACGAGCGCGGTCGCGACCGGCAGCGGCAGCGACACGGCGTGGGCGAAGATGAGCTGCTCGTGCGACAGGTTCTCAGCCGCGTAGGCGTTCCCGGGGTCGGTGGCGAGCACGTGGTGGGCGCTCGCGACCAGAGTCGCTGCGCGCACGACCACCAGCGGCCAGAGCGCGCGTGCCTCGGCATCCGTGATCGGTCGCTCGGCGGCGTAGGCCGATACGGCCTGCATCGCCGGCACGAGTCCGCCGCCGGGGTGGTGCAGCAGGGACGACACGGTGATCGCGAGCTCGCCGATCGCCCACGTGCGGTTGAGGTCGCCCAGATCGATGACGCCGTCGGGCATGCGCGAGACGGGATCCGACGCGACGACGTTGTCGTCGGTGAGGTCGCCGTGGATCCACTGCACCGGCAGGTCGTCGGCGACGGCCTGGACGGCCGTCCACGCCGCCGCCGCGGTGTCGGCGAGCCGGCGTCGGTCGCCGGCGTCGGCGACGTGCGGCAGGGTGGCGGCGAGCGCCGTCGGCGCATGCCGCAGGTCCCACTGGTGCGTGCGCTCGGCGCCTGGGGCGTCGAGGGACTCGAGCGCGCCGGCGATCTGCGCGGCCAGCCGTCCCATCCGCCGAACGACGGGGATCGAGAGATGGCCGGTGAGCGTCTCGCCGGGGAGGAAGTCCAGCAGGCGGGCGTGCACGGTGACGCCGTGCACCGCGACGGCGAGCGTCGAGCCGTCGGCGTCGGCGTCGGCGAGGGGGAGGGCGCGGGGCGCCCGCACACCGCAGCGGTCGGCGATGAGGGCCGCCGCCGACGACTGCGCCTCGGTCTCGGCCCGCGTGACGCTGGGGTTGGCGATCTTCAGGAGCAGGTCCGGGCCGTCGGGACGCGTGAGCAGGAAGTTGCGGTCCTGGTGGCTGCCCAACGCGCGGGCGGACCCCGCGATGCCCCACCCGTCCGCGGCGATGCGCGCGGCATCCGCGGCGCTGATGGCTGGTGGCGCGGGCTGGACGAGAGGCCGGACGCTGCCGCCGGGGCCTGGCGAGGTGTCGGACATGCGGGTGCGGGTCTCCTTCAGGGCTGGGACGAGAGTATCGCCCGGCGACGGGCCGAGCGGGGTGCGCGGTGAGGCATGCTCGAGGGATGAGAAGCGGCCGACGACAGCGCACCAGACGCGCAGGGACGATTCCGCAGACGATCGCCCGCTGGGCGCTCGTCGCCCTGCTGGGTGTGGCCGGGGCGAGCCACCTGACCTGGGGACGCCGCGGCTACCGCATCGTCGTGCCGGACTGGGCCACGCGGATGCTGCGCACAGACAAGGATATGATCGTCGTGGCCTCGGGGGCGGTCGAATTCATGCTCGCCGCCGCGCTGGCGGTGCTGCCCGGCGACCGCGCGCGGGTCGGCGCGGTCGTCGCGGGCTTCTTCGTCGCCGTCTTCCCGGGCAACGTCCACCAGTGGCGCACCCGCCGGGACGCACCCCTCATGCGCACCGACCGCGCGCGGTTCGTCCGCCTGCTGCTCCAGCCGGTCCTGGTGGCCTGGGCGCTGTGGTGCACGAGGCCGGTGTCGGAGCCCCGGAGGAGGATGCGGTCATGATGCTCGCCGACCTGCTGCGGGCGACCGAGGAGGTCGCCGCCACCCGCGCGCGCCGCGGCAAGGTCGAGGCGCTCGCGGCCCTCCTGGGCGCGATGACACCGCCCGAGATCCCGGTCGCCGTCGGTCTGCTGCTCGCCAAACTTCGACAGGGCCGGCTCGGAGTCGGCTGGCGCGGGCTGGGCAGCGTCGAGACCGCGCACGCGGCGGCATCCGCTCTGACGATCCTCGATGTGGATGCCGCACTCACCCGTCTCGCCGAGGCTTCGGGCGCCGGGTCCGCGGGCGTGCGACGGAACGAGCTCGAGGCGCTCGCGGCACGCTCGACGGCGGCGGAGTGGGAGCTGCTCACCCGAGTGATGCTCGGCGAGCTGCGCACCGGCGCTCTCGAGGGCGTCGTGCTCGACGCCGTGGCCGCCGCCGCCGACCGACCCGCCGCCGTCGTGAGACGGGCCGCGATGCTGTCGGGCGACCTCGGCCGGACGGCCGCGCTCGCGCTCACGGGGACCGCCGACGAGCTCGCCGCGGTGGGGCTCGAGGTCGGCACGCCGGTGCTGCCCATGCTCGCCTCGACCGCGGGATCGGCGGCAGACGCGGTGCGCACGCTCGGCGTCGCCGCGGCGGTGGAGTACAAGCTCGACGGTGCGCGGATCCAGGTGCACCGCCGGGGCGACGACGTGAGCGTGTACACGCGCAGTCTCGCCGACATCACCCACCGCGTGCCCGAGATCGTCGAGGCGGTGCGCGCCCTGGCGGCCGACCCGGTGATCCTCGACGGCGAGACGCTCGCCCTCGACGAGGACGGCGGCCCTCGCCCGTTCCAGGACACGATGGCGCGGTTCGGGTCGGACACCGCGGCTGCGGTGGTGCTGCGCCCGTGGTTCTTCGATGTGCTGCACGCCGACGGTCGCGACCTCATCGACGAGCCGCTCAGCGTCCGGCGCGAGGTGCTCGCGGGCCTGGTCGGCGATCGCATGGTGCCGGGAATCGTCACCGACGACCCCGATCAGGCCGAAGCGCTTTCGCGCGAGGCGCTCGCCGCCGGGCACGAGGGGGTGATGGTCAAGAGCGTCGACTCGCTCTATGCCGCCGGTCGCCGGGGGTCGTCGTGGTTGAAGGTCAAACCGGTGCTGACCTTCGACCTCGTCGTGCTGGCGGTCGAGCCGGGCTCGGGACGGCGCACCGGCATGCTGTCGAACCTGCACCTGGGCGCCCGCGACGCGGCGGGGGAGTTCGGTCCTGCCGGTGGATTCGTGATGGTCGGGAAGACCTTCAAGGGCCTCACCGACGATCTGCTCCGCTGGCAGACGGCGCACTTCCCCGAGATCGAGACGCACCGCACCGCGTACGCCGTCCACGTGCGACCCGAGACCGTGGTCGAGATCGCGATCGACGGCGTCCAGCGATCGACGCGCTACCCGGGAGGCGTCGCTCTCCGCTTCGCGCGGGTCAAGGGCTACCGCCCCGACAAGTCACCCGCCGAGGCGGACGACATCCGCGCGCTCCGAGACCTGCTGCGCTGAAACCGGACTCACTTCCGGCAGAATACGCCATGACACCTCATCGACCTCTCATGCGGAAACGGCGGACGGCGCGGGCCCGGCCGAGCCGGTCCCGCGCCGTCCGCGCGTCGATGTGCGGCTAGGTTCTCGAACCGCCGCCCGAGCGCAGCCGCGACAGCGCATCGACCGTGGCCGCGAGGATCAGCACGCCGCCGGTGACGAGCAGGTTGATGCCCGCCGGCAGGTTCAGCAGACCCAGGCCGTTGGTGATGACCGCGATCACGAGGGCACCGATGGCCGCGTGGATCAGCCGGCCGCGCCCGCCGAAGAGGCTCACCCCGCCGACGACAGCGGCGGCGACACCGCTCAGCACGATGTCCCGGCCGACGGTGGCATCGACCGATCCGACCCGCGAGACGCTGAGCAGTGCCGAGAAGACCGCCAGACTCGAGCAGATGACGAACGCCCACCACTTGATCCAGCGGACCTTCACGCCGGATCGCCGCGCCGCTTCGGCGTTGCCGCCGATCGCGTAGATGTAGCGACCGAACTTCGTGCGGTCCAGAGCGAACGTGCCGATCCACAGGATCACCAGCACGATCGGCACGACGTTCGGCACGCCCTGCACCGCGTTGACCGACTGGCCGCGGTCCTGGTTGAGGATGAACACCACGGCGCCGCCGATGACGGCGATGACGGCGAGTTTGATGAACACCAGCGAGATCGCGCGGTTGGGCACGCCGGCGCGGGTGCGCCGCGCGCGGTCCCAGAAGGACGTGCCGGCCGAGACCGCGAGCATGATCGCGAGCATGAGCCAGCCTCCCCAGACGGGCAGGTTGCCGTTCTGCAGCGCGATGAGCTCGGGCACCTCGACCCGGAACAGGCCTCCCGGACCGATGATGACCAGCGCCAGCCCCTGGAGACCGAGGAACAGACCCAACGTGACGACGAACGACGGGATGCCGACCCTCGCGACGAAGAAGCCTATGAGCGCGCCGATGAGGAAGCCGAACCCGAACCCGAGGAGGAGGGCCAGCGGCCACGCGATGCCGAACTGCGCGTTGAGCACGACGAACAGCGCCATGCCCACGCCGCCGGTGACGCCGGCGGACAGGTCGATCTCGCCCAGGAGCAGCACGAACACGAGCGCCATGCCGAGGACCACCAGCGTCGCGGCCTGATTCAGCAGGTTCGCGAAGTTCCGCTCGGTGAGGAAGAACGGGCTGAGCACCGAGAACAGCAGGCTGAGCACGACGAGACCGCCGATGGCGGGGAGTGCGCCCATGTCGCCGCTGCGCACGCGCTGCCACCACGCGCGGATCTGATCGACCAGACCGCCTTCGACGCCGCTGCCGATGAGGTCGCTCGCGACGGGATCGGGCGCCGCCTCGGTCCGGGTCGCGTTGCTGCTCATAGTGCGCCTCCCTCGGTGCGGATGGTCGAGGTGTCCTCGATGACGACCCCGGACGGGGTCTTGGTGCCGGTGATGTAGCCGACCACGTCGTCGCGGGTCGTCGACGAGGTCGGGATCTGCGCGACCATCTGGCCGAGGTAGAGCACTGCGATGTCGTCGGCGACGGCGAACACGTCGGCGAGGTTGTGACTGATGAGGACCACCGCCACGCCCTGCTCGGCGAGCCGCGTGACGAGGTTCAGCACCTGCTCGGTCTGGGCGACACCGAGGGCCGCCGTCGGCTCGTCGAGGATGACGACACGGGCCTTCTTCAGCACGGCGCGGGCGATGGCGACCGTCTGGCGCTGCCCGCCGGACAGGCTGGAGACCTTCTGGCGGACCGACTTCACCGTGCGCACCGACAGCGAGCGCAGGGTGTCGGAGGCGTCCTTCTCCATGCGCCCCTCGTCGAACGTGCCCGCCGACAGCTCCTCGCGACCGAGGAACATGTTCTGGACGATGTCGAGGTTGTCGCACAGCGCGAGGTCTTGATAGACCACCTCGATGCCGAGGCCCGCCGCCTCGCGCGGCGTGGTGAGGTCGCGGTGCTCGCCGTCGATGCGGACCTCGCCGCTGTCGTACGGCTGGACGCCGGCGAGACCCTTGATGAGCGTGGACTTGCCCGCACCGTTGTCGCCGACGAGTGCGGTGACCTTTCCGGGGCGGACCTTGAGGTCGACGCCCTTCAGGACGGTGACCGGGCCGAATGATTTCCTGACGCCGATGAGTTCGATGATCGGCTCTTGTGCAGTCGCTGTTGACATGCTCGCTTCCTCGCGATGGTGGTCGACACGGGTGGAGGACGCCCCGCCCCGAAGGGCGGGGCGTCCTCGGGAGGAGGTGTTACGGGGTGACCCCGTACTCCTCGCACGCGGCCATGACCTCGTCGGTGCACACCTCGTCGTAGGCGGCGTCGCCGGCGGCGATGACGTCCTTGACCTGCTCCGGGCCGACCAGGATCGGCGTGACCTGAATGTAGGGCGTGCCGTCCTCGAGCTCGGCGTCCGTCGCCGGCTCTTCGCCGTTGAGCAGTGCCACCGCGGTCTCGACGGCCGCGGCGGCCTCATCGGCGACCGGCTTGTAGACGGTGGCGGTCTGCCAGCCGAGCAGGATGTTCTGCAGGCCCGCGACGTTGGCGTCCTGGCCCGAGACCGCGACGCCTTCGAGGTTGTTGTCCTGCAGCACCTTGATGACGCCGGCGGCGTTGGTGTCGTTGGCCACCCACACCCCGTCGACCGCGCCGTCGAGCGAGGTCAGGGCCTGCTCGAAGTTGGTCTGCGACTTCGCCTGGTCCCACACCCCCGGAGGCTCGGCCGCCGGGCTGATGCCCGCCGCTTCCATGACCTCCACGGCACCCTGCTTGAACATCGCGGCGTTGCCGTCGGTCGGGTCGCCGCCCATGTAGACGACCACGGCCTCGGCGGGGTCCTTGCCTGCGGCCTCGAGGCCGTCCAGGACGGTCTGGCCCTCGAGCCGGCCGACCTCGACGTTGTCGAACGAGACGTAGTAGTCGGCGCCGGCGAACGGGCGGTCGTAGGCGATGACGGGGATGCCCTCGTTCTTGGCCTTCGTCGCGACCGCTTCGGCCGCGCCCTGGTAGTCCACCAGCAGCATGACGCCGCAGCCCTGGGTGAGCTGCTGGTCGGCGATCGTGGAGTACTTGTTGACGTCGCCCTGAGCGTTCTGGATGTCGACCTCGAAGCCGGCGCCCTCCAGACCCTCCTGGAGGTACTTGCGGTCGAAGTTCTCCCAGCGGGGAGAGGATGCCGCGTCGGGCAGGATCACGCAGGCGCGGCCGGCGGTCTCGCCGTCGCCCTCGGCGGTGCCGCCGTCGGTGGGGGTGCCCGTGCCTGCCGAGCCGGCACAGCCGGCGAGCAGGAATGCAGCGGCGCCGGTGAGGGCGACCGCGGCGAGCAGAGAGTTCTTCTTCATCATTCGCCTTTCATCGTTGAAGGTTCGAGCGCTGTCCACAGTGATCGCATCGCGCTGGGTCAAGCATCCAAGCATCCGGCCTTGGCGTCAAGACTTGAACGTAACGCTTTGGCAACGCGGTGCGGCGGACGAATAAGCCGAACGCGAGAACGCTGTGAGTTCTCAGAATGCTTCAAGATGCGCGCCGGAATAACCTGCAAGTAAGCACTATGCGCAAGTGTTCACGACTTGTGTTCCGGATCAGGCGCGGCCGGTCGCCGCCCGGGTCCGCCGGGACATCGAGTCGACGATGACGGCCAGCACCAGCACGACACCGGTGACCATGTACCGAACCGACGAATCCAGGTTCATCAGCGTCAGACCTGACGAGATCGACTGGATGACGACGATCCCGAGCAGGGCGGAGAAGGCTGTGCCGCGCCCGCCGAACAGGCTCGCGCCGCCGATCACGGCGGCGGCGATGGCATTGAGGTTGGTGTCGGCGGCGCCCGAGCTCTGATTCGCTGCTGCCAGGCGGGCGGCGGCGAGGATGCCGCCCACGGCGGCCAGAGTGGAGCACAGGACGAAGACCGAGACGAAGATGCGGTCGACCCGGATGCCGGCGCGTCGCGTCGCCTCGACCGAACCGCCCACGGCGTAGACCGCCCGACCCCACCGGGTGCGGGTGAGGGCGATGTTCATCACCACCACCAGTGCGAGGAAGAACAGGAACATCACGCCGACGCCGCGGGAGAGGTTCAGGTACCAGGCCGACGCTGTGAGGAAGACGAGCAGGACGGTCGAGCGCGCGGCGATCTCGGCGTAGCTCTGGCTCATCAAGTTGGCGGCGGCCCGTCGACGAGCACGCAGGACCCGTGCCCACGCATACCCCGCGGCGGCGGCGACGGCCAGGACGTAGGAGGCCCACGCGGGCAGGAACATCTGCTGCGCGAACTGCACGATGAACGAGTCGAACGGCAGGTTGATCGAGCCGGTGTCGCCCAGCACCCACAGCTGCAGCCCCAGGAATCCGAGGAGGCCGGCGAGCGTGATCACGAAGCTCGGGAGCCCGAAGCGCGTGTAGAGGAATCCGTAGACGAGACCGACCAGGGCGCCCGCGGCGACCGCAGCGAGAAGGGCGAGGATCGGATGCCACTGGAGCTGCACGAAGGTCACGGCGAGCACTGCGGCGGCGAGCCCTGACACCGACCCGACGGACAGATCGATCTCGCCGACCAGCAGCACCAGCACGATGCCGAGCGCGATCGTGCCGATGGCCGCGCACTGCATGGTGAGGTTCACCAGGTTCGTGCTCGAGAGGAAGACGGGGTTCATCGCCTGGAACACCGTCCAGATGAGCACGAGCCCGACGATGACGGGCAGCGAGCCGAGGTCGCCGCCGCGCACGCGCTCCACGAAGGCCGCCGCAGCCCGCCGCAGACCCGACGAGGACAGCAGACCGTCGTCGGCGTCGTCGTCGAGTCGCCCCAGGTCGCCGTCGCGGCTCACGCGTCGTCCGTCCGCGACGCGCCCGCGCGACGGGGGCCGGTCATGGGGATGACCGAGCCGCCGGCTGTGCGAGCAGCCTCTGCCTCGCGCAGCGCCGCGTCTCGCGCCCGTGCGGCGGCGCCGTGGTCGATCGCTCCGGTGATGGCGGAGATGAGCGTCTCGCTGGTCACGTCGACGACGTTGAACACCCCGTTGTTGCGTCCGAGCCGCAGCACGACGACACGATCGGCCACGGCCATGACGTCGGCCATGTTGTGGCTGATGAGGACGACGCCGTGGCCCCGTTCGCGGAGCCGTTCGATGAGGCCGAGCACCTCAGCGGTCTGGGCCACTCCGAGCGCGGCGGTCGGCTCGTCGAGGATGACCACGCGCGGGTCGCCGACGAGCGATCGCGCGATCGCCACCGTCTGCCGCTGCCCGCCCGAGAGGGACGCCACCGGGATGCGCACCGACGGCACCTTGGCCGACAGCTCGCGCAGCAGCATCCAGGTGCGCTCCTCCATCTCGACCTCGTCCAGGCGACCCGACGACAGCAGCTCCTGTCCGAGCCACAGGTTCGCGACCACGTCGAGGTTGTCGCACAGTGCGAGGTCCTGGAAGACGGTCGCGATCCCCAGCTCCTGCGCGTCGGCGGGGTCGGCGATCTCGACGGTCTCGCCGTCGAACTCGATGATCCCGGCATCCGGAGGGTGGACCCCAGAGAGCACCTTCACGAGCGTGGACTTGCCCGCGCCGTTGTCGCCGACGAGCGCGACGACCTCGCCCTCGTTCACCCAGAAGTCCACGTCGGTGAGCGCCTTGACGGCGCCGAAGCGCTTGCCGATCCCGCGCATGGTCAGCACGCGCTCGCGTGTGCGCCGCCCGCGGCCCGGTGCCTCCGACTGCTTCGTCACCGCGGCAGGCTATCAGTCGAGTCCGGCGGCGGCGCAGGCGGCGGCGTAGTCGCTCGTGCAGATGTCGTCGATGCTCCAGAACCCGTCGGCGACCACCGTCTCGGCGATGTCGTCGACGGTGACCGGCACGGGGTCGAGAAGCGTCGCGGGCGTGCCGTCGACCTCGAGCGGGGCGGTGACCTCGTCGCCGTTGAGGAGGGCGACGGCGACCTCTGCCGCGAGCTCGGCCTGCGGCTTGATGGCCTTGTAGACGGTCATGTGCTGATCGCCGGTGAGGAGGCGCTGGATCGCCGAGAGCTCGGCGTCCTGCCCCGTCACGACCGGCCAGGGCGACACGTTGGCGGCCTTCAGCGCGGCGACCGCTCCGCTGGCGGTGCCGTCGTTGGCCGCGTACACGCCGGCGATCTCGTCGCCGAACTGGGCCAGCTGTCCCGCCACCCAGTCCTGCGCCTTGTCGGGGCTCCAGTCGGGTGTGCTGTACTCGGCGAGGATGCGCAGGCCCGAGTCGTCGATCACGCCGCGGGCGCCCTCGCGGAAGAGCGCGGCGTTGCTGTCGGTGGGGGAGCCGTGGACGAGGATGACACCGGCATCGGGCCCCGCAGCCGCCTCGACGGCCGAGACGAACGCGGTCGCCTGCAGCACGCCGACCTTCTCGTTGTCGAAGGAGACGTAGTACGCCAGGTCGCCGCCGGCGATGAGGCGGTCGTACGACACAACCGGAACCCCCTGCGCGTTCGCCGCCGCGACGATGCTCACGGCCGCGCGCGCGTCGACGGGGTCGAGGACGAGCACATCGGTTCCGGCAGCCAGGGCCGACTCGGCCTGACGCTGCTGCTCGGCGGCATCCTGATCGGCATTGGAGTACAGCACGTCGTAGTCGCCGAGCTCGGCCACGCGCGCCTCGAAGAACGGCCGGTCGAAGGTCTCGTACCGCGCGGTCTTCACATCGGGCAGCAGGAAGGCGATCGTGCCGTCGGAGGCGCCCGAGCCCGAGGCGTCGCACCCGGCGAGTCCCGTTCCGGCGCACAGCACCGCGACGCCGAGCAGAAGCGAGCGGATGCCGCGACGACGCGACGGGTGCGGGCGACGCATCCGGTCAGGCGGTGATGGGGACGGCGCCGGCGCCGGCGTCGACGGACACGTGGTCGAGGGCGATCGCGATCGCCCCGCGCACTTCGGCCCACTCGGCGAAGGACGAACCGACGATCTCGGGCAGACCGGCGCTCGATGACAGGGCGGTGCGCTCGAGCGAGTGGCGCATGGGGGCCATGAGGATCTCGCCCGCCTCGGCCAGTTCGCCGCCGACGACGATGAGCTCGGGGTCGAACAGGTTGCACACGCTCGCCGCGGCGATGCCGATGTGCCGGCCGGCGTCGGCGATCACCCGCCGCGCGCTGCCGTCGCCGGCTTCGGCTGCGCTCAGCAGGTCGCTCAGACGCTGCATGCCCTCGCCCGGAGGGAACAGCGACAGCAGCGCCGGCGCGCCGGCGTACGTCTCGAGGCACCCCCGGTTGCTGCAGCGGCAGATGGGGCCGTTCTCGTCGATCGTGACGTGACCGACCTGCCCCGCCTTGCCGTTGACGCCGCGGAAGAGGTCGCCGCCGACGACCAGGCCCGCGCTGATGGTGTGGCCCACGCGGATGTACACCGCCGACGCGGCGTCGCGGGCGCTGCCCTCGCGCGCCTCGGCGAGGCCCCCGAGGTTCGCCTCGCTGTCGACGTACACGGGCCTGCCGATGCGCAGCGTCAGGCTCTCGGCGATGTCGATGCCCTCCCAGCCGCGCAGCAGCCCCGTGGCCGAGACCATGCCGGTCCGGGGGTCGACCGGCGCCGGAACGGCCAGTCCGACGGCCAGGAGATCGCTCACGCTGCCGCCGAGGGAGTCCATCATGTCGCTGAGCAGCAGGGTGAGTCGTTCCAGCTCGGCGTCGGCGCGGTGGTCGAGGGCGAGAGGGAGTGCCGACTGCGACACGATCGTGCGGGTGGCGTCCGCGATCGCTATCCGCAGGTGGCGCGAGCTGAAATGGACCCCGGCGACGAGCCCCAGCTGACGCGCGAGCGACACGAGCGTCGCCCGCCGGCCGCTGCGCGAGGTCATCGAGGTGTGCAGGATGCCCGTGGCGGTGAGCTCCTTGACGATGTTCGACACCGTCGCCGGCGACAGCCCGGTGCTGCCGGCCAGCTCGACCTGCGTGAGACGGCCGTGCCGCTTCAGCGAGTCCACCACGCGGGCGCGGTTGGCCTCTCGCAGAGAGGACTGCGAGCCAGGCGGGACTCCTCGGCGTGCCACGAGCACACTGTACCGCGAGGCCCGGCGAAGACGATCAGGCGCGTTCGGCGGCCAGTCTCACCAGGCGCACGTTGCCCTCCTCCTTGAGATCGGCGATCGCGGGGTGGGCGGCGATGTAATCGGTGAAGCTGCGGTGCCCGAGGGACTTCTCGCTGAAGGAGGGGTCCATCCGCTTGAGCAGGCTCTTCAGGGCGGAGGCGTGCACCCACTCGTCGTCGGTGCGCTCGCTCTCGAGTCGGAGCGCCCGCTCGAGCAGATCGCCTTCGGGGTCGGCGGTCGTCTTGGTCTTGCGGGTGCGCCGCGTCGCGGCATCCGTCGCGGGCTTCTCGGTCTGCGGGACGCTCACCCCCGGCAGAGAGTCGTAGGAGTCGAACTGGTCACACGCCGCGGCGAGCGACTTGGCGGTGGAACCGGCGACGCCGACGCCGACCACCACGCGGCCGAGCCGCTTGCAGCGCTGCGCGAGCGGGACGTAGTCGCTGTCGCCGGCGACGATCACGACGTGGGTGAGGTCGGGGAGACGGAACATGTCCTCGACCGCGTCGACGGCCAGGCGGATGTCGGCGCCGTTCTTGGCGTATGCGGCCGCCGGGAACAGCTGCACGAGGTCGACGGCGCGGGCCACCAGCTGGTCGCGGTACTTCGCGTTGACGGGGGAGGACCAGTCGGCGTAGGCGCGGGTGAGCACGAGGGTGCCGAACGACGCGGCGTAGTCGATGATCGCGCCGACGTCCACGCGCGCGGCCGCGAGCTGGTCAGCGAACTCCGCATCGGGCATCTTCTGCCGGTCGCGCATGTACGAGCTCTTGCCGTGCACACGGTCGTACCAGCTCATCACGATGTTGTCGAAGTCGAGGTAGACCGCGACGCGGGGGTTCTGCAGATCGGGCATCAGCGTTCTCCGGGGTAGGCGACGCCGATCCGCGAGCGGATGTCGTCGAGGACGTGCATGATCGCGACCGACTCGTCCAGCGGCAGCAGGTCGCTGTCGAGCCGTCCGCCGGTGATGGCAGCCTCGGCCGCGATCGCCTGATACTGCATGCCGCGACCGGCGACCTCGGAGCGGTACTCCTCGAGCACCGTGCCGTCCGGTGCGCTCACCCGGAAGGTCGTCGGGGTGTACCAGACGCGGTCGATGTCGATGCGGGCCTCGGTGCCGACGATGTGCGCGCTGTTGGGCCCGGCCGACCGCGATGCCGACAGCGAGGTGGACAGCGCACCGGAGGCGTGGGTCATGATCGTCGCGACCTCGGTGTCGGCGCCGGTCTCGCCCAGCCGCCCCGCGGCGGTGAGGGACACCGGTGCGCCCAGGATGTCGTGGGCGAACGAGACGGGGTAGATCCCGAGGTCCAGGAGCGCCCCGCCGCCCAGCGCGAGGTCGTTCAGGCGGTGACTCGGGTCGCTCGAGATCCGCTGCGTGTGGTCGGCCATGACGGCACGGATCTCACCGAGGGTGCCGGCGGCGATGATCTCGCGGATCCGGATCATGTGCGGCAGGTACCGGGTCCACATGGCCTCCATCGCCAGCAGTCCGCGCTCCCGCGCCACATCGCGCACGCGGTCGGCCTCGGGGCCGGTCAGGGTGAACGGCTTCTCGACGAGGACGTGCTTGCCCGCTTCGAGGGCGAGGACGGCGTTGTCGGCGTGCATCGGGTGCGGAGTGGCGATGTAGACGATGTCGACGTCGGGATCGGCCACGAGCTCCTCGTACGCGCCGTGCGCGCGCGCCGCGCCGAACTCGGCTGCGAACGCCTCGGCCGACGCGCGCCGCCGCGACCCGACGGCCGCCAGCTCCAGGCCCGCCGTGCGCAGGTCGCTCGCGAACGCATGGGCGATACCGCCGGGGCCGAGGATGCCCCATCTGATTCCGGTCATCCTCCGAGCGTAGCGGCGCACGCCGAACCGCCATGGCTACGCTCGGGGAATGAGCACGCCCGTCGACCGCTTCCGCGAGCTGCTGCGGATCCCCACCGTCTCGCACGTCGACGAATCCCTCACCGACTGGGCGCGCTTCGCCGAGCTCCGCGAGGCGATGCAGCGGATGTACCCCGCGCTGCACGCCGCGCTCGAACGCGAGATCGTGGCGGGGCATTCCGTGCTCATGCGATGGCCGGGCGCCTCGGCGGACGCACCGCTCGTGCTCATGGCGCACCTGGACGTCGTACCGGTCGTCGACTCGGAGTGGCGGCATCCGCCTTTCGAGGCGCGCATCGTCGGATCGGGCGAGGACGCCGAGATCCACGCGCGGGGGGCGATCGACGACAAGGGCGCGCTCGCGGCCATCCTCGAGGCGGTGGAGTCGCTCGTGATCGAGGGGTTCACGCCCGCGGCGGACGTGTACCTGGCGTTCGGGCACAACGAGGAGACCGCGGGCGACGGCGCCCGGGCACTCGTCGCGGCCCTCGCGGACCGGGGCGTGCGTCCCGGGCTCGTGCTCGACGAGGGCGGCGCGGTGGTCGACGGCGTCGTCCCCGGCGTGGGCGTGCCCACCGCGATGGTCGGTGTCGCCGAGCGCGGGGTCATGACGCTCGAGCTGATCGTGCGCGAGAGCGGCGGGCACGCCTCGACGCCGCCCGCGATGCCCGCCACGGCGCGGCTTGCCCGCGCGATCGACCGCCTGCGGCGGCATCCGTTCCGCCCTCGCCTGGTGCCGCCGGTGCGTGCCATGCTCACCACCCTCGCCCCGCACGCGCCGCAGCCGCTGCGGACACTGCTGCGCTCGCTGGCGGTCACGGGACCCCTGGTCGCCACCGTCCTCGCGCGACTCGGCCCCGAGCTCAACGCGACGGTGCGCACGACCGCGGTGGTCACGCAGCTGCAGGGCGCGGCGGGCGAGAACGTGATGGCCACCACCGCGCGGGCCTCCGTGAACGTGCGGCTGCTGACCGGTGAGAGCGTCGCGGCGGCGACGGCACGCATCCGCCGCGTCGTTGCCGACGAGCGCGTGGCGGTCGAGGTGCGGCATGCCTCGGAGCCGTCGCCGGTCTCGCCGTGGACCGGACCCGCATGGCGCCGTGTCGCGGCGGCGGTGCGCGACGGCCTCGGCGGCGAGATCGTCACGACGCCGTACCTGCAGCTCGGGGCGAGCGACAGCCGATGGTTCTGCGCCATCAGCGACCACGTCTACCGATTCACGCCCTTCCACCTCACGCGGCCCGAGCGCGATGCGCTGCACGCGCACGACGAGCGCATCCGCGTGTCGGTGTGGGAACGGGGCGTGAAGTTCTACCGAGCGCTGATCAGCGCGGGCTGAGCGGCCGGCGCCTTCTCGAGAGGCGTCAGCGTCGCGAGCGCGTCGCCGAGGTCGGCGATGACGTCGGCGGCGTCCTCGAGACCGATCGACAGGCGCACCGTGGTCCACGAGATGCCCGCCTCGGCCAGCTGCGCCGCCGACATGTGGCTGTGCGTCATGGATGCCGGGTGGGCGACGAGGCTGCGGGCGTCGCCGATGTTCGCGACCAGGCGCACCACCCGCAGTCGGGCGATGAAGGACTCGACGCGGGCGAAGTCCGACTCGTCGTCGCCCGTGGTCGGCAGATCGAACGAGAAGACCGAGCCGGCGCCGCGCGGGAGGTACCGCGTCGCGAGGTCGTTCCACGGGCTGGTGGCGAGCCCCGGATGGTGCACGCGCGCGACGGCGGGGTGGGTGTCGAGGAAGCGGGCGACCTCGAGCGCGTTGGCGGCGTGCCGTCCCATCCGCAGGTCGAGGGTCTCGATGCCCTGCAGCAGCTGGAAGGCGTTGAACGCCGAGAGCGACGGGCCGAGATCGTGCACGTACTTGGTCTTGACCAGCGTGATGTAGGCCGAGCCGGTCTCGGCGCAGCGGTCGAGCAGGCTGCCCCCGTGCACGCGGGTGTAGGGCTCGGTCAGCTGCGGCCAGCGGGCCGGTTCGGCACCGAAGTCGAACGTGCCGAGGTCGACGACGACGCCGCCGAGCGAGGTGCCGTGCCCGCCCAGGAACTTGGTGGCCGAGTGCACGACGATGTCGGCGCCGTGATCCTTGGCGCGCTGCAGGTACGGGGTCGCGACGGTGGCATCGATGACGAGGGGGACCCCGGCGGCGTGGGCGATGTCGGCGACCGGACGCATGTCGAGGACCTGCGCGATCGGGTTCGTCACCGACTCGGCGAACAGGGCCCGGGTGGTCGGGCGGATCGCGTCGGCCCACGCGGTCAGGTCGTCCTGGTCGACGAAGGTCACGTCGATGCCCCAGTCGGCGAAGGTGTCGGCCAGCAGGTCGACCGTGCCGCCGTAGAGCTGGCGGGCGGCGACGATGTGCTCGCCGCTCTTGGCCAGCGCGAGAAGGGCGACGGCCACGGCCGCCTGCCCCGAGGCGACGCCGGCGGCGGCGACGCCGCCCTCGAGCGCGGCGACGCGACGCTCGAACACCAGGACGGTGGGGTTGGCGGCGCGGCTGTAGATGTTGCCCTCGCGGCGCAGCGCGAACAGGTCGCGCGCCTCGCTGAGCGACGCGAACTCGAACGCGTTCGACTGGTGGATGGGCGGCACGGCGGTGTTCTCGGCGACGCCGGGGTCGAACCCGGCCTGAACCTGCGCCGTGGCGAAGGCGCGCGGAGACTCGGGCATGGGTCCATTCTCGGACCGGGGGCCGGATCGACCGTGATCGTATGTCGAACTGTTGCGGGCCGGCGCGGTGAGCAAGCCCTCGTCGACAGATCAGCGGGCGTCAGGGCGTCAGGGTGATCTTGCCGGCGACGCCGGCCTCCACCCGCCGGTGCGCCTCGGCCGCCTCGGCCAGGGGCAGCGCGGGCCCGAGCTCGACATCGAAGCGGCCGGCCGCCAGCAGGGCGAGCGTCACCGGGATCGCCTCGGCCCGCCAGGCCTGCGCTCGCGCGGACAAGGGCACCGGGCTGCCACCGCTGAACGCGCGGATGCCGAGGCCCGCGGCATCCTTGCCCCTGACCAGCGTCGCGATACGGTCGCGGTCGGCGACCAGGTCGAGGGAGGTCTGAAGAGCCTCGTCGGTACCGGCGGCGTCGAGGGCGACGGTGATGTCGGGGGCGATCTCGCGCACGCGCTCGGTCAGCCCCGCGCCGTACGCGACGGGCTCGGCGCCGAGCTGTGCGACACGGGCGGCGCGCGCGGGGGAGGCGGTGGCGATCACCCGCGCGCCCCACAGCACCGCGAACTGGACGGCCGCCTGGCCGACGGCACCGGATCCGGCGTGCAGGAGGAGCGTGTCGCCCGGGCCGACGGCGAGGGATCGCAGCGCTTGATAGGCGGTGCTGACGGGGATGCCGATCGCCGCGCCCGTGGCGGCGTCGACACCCGGTGGGCGCGGGAGCACGCGGTCGGCGGGCAGGACGACGTCGGAGGCGTACGCGCCCGCGCCACCGAAGAACACGACGGCGTCGCCCGGGCGGAACCCCTCGACGCCGTCGCCGATCGCGGTGACGACACCCGCTCCGTCGGCTCCGACGCGCCGCGGCTCGGCGATGGGTCCGGAAGGGCGCAGGCCGGAACGGAGTTTGGCGTCGATGGGGTTGACGCCGGCTGCTTCGACGCGGATTCCGAGCTGTCCCGGACCCGGCGCGGGGGTGTCGATGTCGACCAGGCGCAGGACGCCGGGGTCGCCGAAGGCGGTGTAGACGATCGCGGAGCTCATACCGGGGCGAACGACGCCGATGCGCCGGGCTATTCCCGCAGCGCCTTGTTGATCCGCTGCGGCGACACCGGTTCGGCCGTGCCGAGGTGCTGGGCGAACAGGCTGATGCGATACTCCTCGAGCAGCCAGCGGGTGCGTGCGAGCGCGGGCGTCGCCGCGTCGGCGAGCGGGATGGTGCCGCCCGCCTCCGCGTAGGCGGCGTAGGCGCGTTCGTACTCGCTCATGCGCTGGCGGTCGCGACCGGCGTTGTCGGCGAGACCCCGGACGCGTTCGAGGGCTCCCTGCAGGTAGCGCGGCAGGTGCGCGAGGCGCGCCGTGCCCGTCCGCGAGACGAAGCCGTTGGGCACCAGCCCCGCGACCTGCGCCTTCACGTCGCCGAGGGCGCCGAGAAGCGTGAGCGAGTTCTGGGTGCGCATCGCCCGCTCGACGTCCCGGGCGAGGGTGAGGATGCGGGCGGCCAACGACACCGTCTGGAACAGCTCGTCCACCACGACCGTCGAGAACGCGTCGCGCGCGCCGTCGAAGGCGGCGGAGGTGCGGACGCCGCCGGGTGCGACGCGGTCGAGGACGGCGTCGGCCACGGCGAGCCGTGCGTCCTCGATGAGGGCCTTCGCCGAGGAGTACGGCGACGACGCCAGGGCGAGCTTCTCGGCGCTGGTGAGGTGGTCGAGGACGTACGGGGCGGGGGAGGGGATCGCCAGCAGGAGCAGACGGCGGACGCCCGCGCGCGTCGCGGCCGCGGCGGACTCGGCGGTGGAATCGATCCGGATGTCCACGGTGTCGCCCGCGTCGACCGTGGCCGGGTAGCCGCGCACGACGCCGCCGGCCACCCGCGTGTCGACGACCTCGGGCAGGTCGCCGAACGACCACGCCGTCAGCCCCGTGCGTTCGGCGAAGCCGGATGCCGCGCCCGACGGTGAGCCTGCACCGGCCGGTGCCGCGGGCCCGCGGCGCGGTCCGTTCGCTTCGCCGCCGCGGCCCGCGGAACGCTCGATCGAGGTCGCGACGGATTGCCGCGCGCGGTCGGCGAGCCGCTGCTGGAGCACCGCCAGCTCGCGGTCGCTGCCGGCGGGGCGCCCGCGGGCGTCCACCGCGCGGAACGACATCCGCAGGTGACCCGGCACGCGCTCGAGGTCGAAGTCCGCGGCCGTCACCGGCTGATTCGCGATGCGCTGGATCCGAGCGGCCAGCGCATCGCGAAGCGTGGCCGGCGGCATCCCCTCGTGGGATTCGGGTCCGGCGTCGCGGAGTTCGTCGGCGAACTTCGCCGCCCAGTCGGCGGCGGGGACGACACTGCGGCGGATCGACTTCGGCAGCGAGCGCAGCAGGCCGGCGATCAGGTCGTGGCGCATGCCGGGCACCTGCCAGTCGAATCCGTCGGGGCGCAGCTGCGCGAGCAGGGCGAGGGGGACGACGACCGTCACGCCGTCGTCTTCGGCGCCCGGCTCGAAGCGGTACGCGAGCGAGAGGACCTGATCGCCCTGGCGCCAGCGCGCCGGGAAGTCGCGCTCGTCACCGCGCGACGCGTCGTCGACGAGGTCGGCCTCGGTCATGTCGAGCAGCTTCGGCGTGCGCGTGCTCGCGTCCTTCCACCACGCCTCGAACGAGCGCGCGTCGTACACGTCGCGGGGGATGCGCGCCTCGTAGAAGGCGTAGACCGCCTCGTCGCCGACGAGGATGTCCCGTCGACGCTCCCGCTCCTCGACCTTCTCGAGACGCCGCCGCAGCTCGAGGTTGCGGCGCTCGAAGGCCGTCAGCCGCTTGTCGAGGTGGCTCGTCTCCCAGTCGCCCTCGACCAGCGCGTGGCGAAGGAACAGCTCCCGCGCCAGCGGGCGGTCGAACCGCGCCAGCTGCACGCGCCGCTTGGGCACGATCTCGACGCCGAAGAGGGTGACCTTCTCGTAGGCGGATGCCGCACCCGCGGTCTTCGACCAGTGCGGTTCGCTCAGCCGGCGCTTGGCGAGATCCCCCGCGAGGGATTCGGCCCACTCGGGGTCGATGGCGGCGACGGTGCGCGCGAAGAGCCGGCTGGTCTCGACCAGTTCGGCGGCCATCACGGCGCTCGGCTGCTTCTTGCGCAGCCCCGAGCCGGGGAAGATCGCGAAGCGCGCGCCCCGCGCGCCGAGGTACTCCGCTCCCCGTCGCTGGCTCTCGCGGCCGCTATTGCGGTCGGCGCCGCGCGCCGGGGTGGTCGAGCGCTCGTCCCGCAGACCGATGTGCGAGAGGAGCCCCGCGAGGATCGCCTTGTGGACCGTGTCGGGGTCGGCCGCCTCGGTCGGGCCGCGGTGCTTCGGGGCTTTGACCAGCGCACTCAGCTGCCGGTGGACGTCGGCCCACTCGCGGACACGGACGTAGTTCAGGTGCTCGGCCCGGCACATGCGCCGGAACGCGCTGGATCCGAGCTCGGCCTGCTTCTCCTGCAGGTGGTTCCACAGGTGCAGCAGCGTCAGGAAGTCGCTCGTCGGGTCGATGAAGCGCGCGTGGAACCGATCGGCTTCCTCGCGCCGCTCCTCCGGGCGCTCGCGCACGTCCTGGATCGACATCCCCGCGACGATCGCGAGGACCTCTCGCTGGACCCCGCTGCGCTGGGCTTCGATGAGCATGCGGGCGAAGCGCGGGTCGATCGGCAGCCGCGCGATGTCGCGGCCGATCTTCGTCAGCCGGGCATCCTTCTCGGGACTGCGGCCTGCGACGGCGGTCTCGACAGCTCCCAGTTCGACGAGCAGCTCGAACGCGGCGCGGACGCCGCGCGAGTCGGGTGGGGTGAGGAAGGGGAAGGCGGAGATGTCGCCGAAGCCGAGTGCGAGCATCTGCAGGATGACCGAGGCGAGGCTGGTGCGCAGGATCTCGGGCTCGGTGTACTCGTCGCGGCGGGCGAAGTCGTCCTCGCCGTAGAGGCGGATGGCGATTCCCGGAGCGGTGCGACCGGCGCGTCCGGAGCGCTGCTGCGCGGACGCCTGCGAGATCGGCTCGATCGGAAGGCGCTGGATCTTGCTGCGGGACGACCATCTCGAGATGCGCGCCGTTCCGCCGTCGATGACGTACCGGATGCCGGGGACGGTCAGGCTCGTCTCGGCGACGTTGGTGGCGAGGATGACCCGTCGTCGCACGCCCGCGACGGCGGAGCGCTCGAAGACTCGATGCTGCTCGGCGGCGCTCAGGCGTCCGTACAGGGGAAGGACCTCCGTCGGGGCGGCATCCTTCGCGTACATGCCGCGGACGGCATCCATCGCATCGCGGATCTCGGCCTCGCCCGGCAGGAAGACCAGGACGTCGCCGGCGGGCTCACGGTCGAGTTCGCGGAGCGCGCGGAGGAGCGCGTCGACGTCGTCTCCCGCATCGTCGGATGTCGCGCCGTCCGCGACCGCCGGACGGTAGCGGACCTCGACCGGGTAGGTGCGTCCTGACACTTCGACGACGGGAGCGGGACGGGGGTCGCCGGTCGGAGCCGAGGCGGGGGCGGCGAAGTGACGGGCGAAGCTCTCGGGGTCGATCGTCGCGCTGGTGATGATGACTTTGAGGTCGGGGCGCTTGGGCAGGATCCGGTGGAGGTACCCCAGCAGGAAGTCGACGTTGAGCGAGCGCTCGTGGGCCTCGTCCACGATGATCGTGTCGTACCGGCGCAGCAGGCGGTCGCGGTGGATCTCGTTGAGGAGGATGCCGTCGGTCATGAGGGCGATCCGGGTGTCTTCCGACACCTGGTCGGTGAAACGCACCTTGTACCCGACGGCGCCGCCCAGCGGGACCTGGAGCTCCTCGGCGATGCGTTCGGCGATCGTGCGCGCGGCGATGCGGCGCGGCTGGGTATGGGCGATGCGCGTGCGGCCGAGCTCGAGGCAGATCTTCGGCAGCTGCGTGGTCTTGCCCGAGCCGGTCGCGCCGGCGACGATGACCACCTGGTTGTCGCGGATGGCGTCGGCGATCTCGTTCCGCGCCGCGCTGACCGGCAGCTCGGGCGGGTAGACGATCACGGGTTCGCGCGCGGACATAGCCTTCCATCGTATCGGCCGCCGCCGCCCGCATCCCGCCCGCGGCGGATCCGGACGCAGGTCGGTCCTCAGTGCCTAGTCTGGACGGATGAGCATTCCCACCATCGCCCTCAACGACGGCAACAGCATCCCCCAGCTCGGCTACGGCGTCTTCAAGGTGCCCGCCGCCGACACCGAGCGCGCGGTCAGTGAAGCGCTCGAGCTCGGCTACCGCCACATCGACACCGCCGCCATCTACGGCAACGAAGAAGGCGTCGGCGCGGCGATCGCCACCAGCGGCATCCCCCGCGACGACCTCTACGTGACCACGAAGCTGTGGAACGACCGGCATGACGGCGACGAGCCGCACCAGGCGATCGCCGAGAGCCTCGAACGGCTCGGGCTCGAGAAGGTCGACCTGTATCTCGTGCACTGGCCGACCCCCGCACACGACAACTACGTCCACGCGTGGGAGAAGATGATCGAGATCCGCGCCGCGGGCTTCACCCGCAGCATCGGCGTCTCCAACCACCTCGTGCCGCACCTCGAGCGCATCGTGGCGGCGACCGGCGTCATCCCGGCGGTCAACCAGATCGAGCTGCACCCCGCCTATCAGCAGCGCGACATCACCGAGTGGGCCGCCGCCAACGGCGTGGCCATCGAGTCGTGGGGACCCCTCGGCCAGGGCAAGTACGACCTGTTCGGTGCGGAGCCGGTGGCCGGCGCCGCGACCGCCCACGGCAAGACCCCCGCCCAGGTGGTCATCCGCTGGCACCTGCAGAAGGGCTTCATCGTCTTCCCCAAGTCGGTCAAGCGCGAGCGCCTCCAGGAGAACCTCGACGTGCTCGACTTCGAGCTGTCGGCCGACGAGGTAGCGAGCATCGACGCCATGAACATCGCCGACGGCTCGGGTCGCGTCAGCGCCCACCCCGACGAGGTCAACTGAGAGCCGACCGGACGTGAACGAGCGTCTCGCCTCGTCGACGAGCCCGTACCTCCGCGCCCACGCCGCCAACCCGGTGGCGTGGCACCCGTGGGGTGAAGCGGCTTTCGACGAGGCGAGACGCCGTGACGTGCCCGTCATGGTGTCGATCGGGTACTCCACCTGCCATTGGTGTCACGTCATGGCGCGGGAGTCGTTCGAGGATGCCGCCACCGCCGCCGTGATCGACGACGGCTTCGTCGCGGTGAAGGTGGACCGCGAAGAGCACCCCGACGTCGACGCCGCCTACATGGCGGCTGCGGCCGCCTTCACCCGCGGACTCGGCTGGCCGCTGACGGTCTTCGTCACGCCCGAGGGCCGCCCGTTCTTCGCCGGCACCTACTTCCCGCCCGAGCCCCGCGGCGGTATGCCCTCGTTCACCCAGGTGCTGCACGCCGTCACCGAGGCGTGGACGACGCGGCGCTCCGAGGTCGACGCCACGGCATCGGCCGTCGTCGCCGCGCTGGCCGAGCTGCCTCGTGCGGGCCCGGGTGAGGCCGGGCCCCCGTCCGCCGCCACGGTCGCCGACGCCGCCCGAGCCCTCGCCGCGTACGAGGACACGCGGTACGGCGGGCTGACGTCGGCGGGCCCCCAGGAGGCGGCGCCGAAGTTCCCCGTCGCGACGGCCCTGCGCTTCCTGCAGCATCCGCTCGTCTCGGATGCGGCGCCCGACGCAGCAGCGGTCGCGGACCGGGCGCTGGGTGCGATGTCGCGCTCGCCGCTGCGCGACGCCGTCGAAGGCGGATTCTTCCGCTACGCCACCCGACCGGATTGGACGGTTCCGCACTACGAGCGGATGCTGACCGACAACGCCCAGCTGCTCGATGTCGCGGCCGCGGCGGGCCCGCGCTCGGGCGTCGATCTCGCCCACGTCGCGGCCGGCATCGCCGCGTTCCTCACGGGCACGCTCCGCCGGGCCACGGGCGGGTTCGGTGCGGCCCAGGACTCCGAGTCCTGGATCGACGGCGCCCGCGACGAAGGCGGCTACTATCGCCGCGACGCCGCCGGCCGCGCGGGGCTGGAGCCGCCGGCCGTCGACGCGAAGGTCGTCAGCGGCTGGAACGGTCTCGCGATCGGCGCGCTGTGCCGTGCCGGCATCCGCTTCTCGCGTGCCGATTGGGTGGAGGCCGCCCGACGAGCCGCCGAAGCCGTCCTCGTCGCGAACGTCGACGCCGACGGGATGCTGCATCGCGCATCCCTCGATGGCACGCTCTCGCCTGCTCCCGGAACCCTCGCCGACCACGGGCAGCTGGCCGAGGGGCTCGTCGCGCTGGCCGCGGCGACCGGCGAGGCCCGGTTCGCCACCCGTGCTCGCGAGCTCGTCGCGGCGTGCCTGGACGCGACCGGCGGCCTCCGGGCGCCGGCCGGCGACGATCCGGTCCTCGCGGCCGGCGGCGTGCAAGCGCCACCCGGGACCTCCGACGCCGACGAGCCGAGCGGTCCCGCGTCCATCGCGGCCGCCGCGCTCGCCCTCTGGCAGGTGGGTGCGGGCGACGACTGGCGTCGCGTCGCAGAGGGACTGGTCTCCGCCTGGGGGCCGAGCGCCGTGGCGCAGCCGCTCGGTCATGGAACCCTTCTGCGCGTCGCCGCCTCGCTGGCGCGGCCGCCGCGGCAGGTGGTCGTGGTCTCGGATGCGAGCGGCACCGCGATGCACGCCGCACTGGCCGAGGTCCGGGCCGACGCGGTCGTGCAGGTCACCGCCGCGCAGGCGGAGGAGTGGGCGGCGGCCGGCTTCGACCTGCTCGAGGGCAAGGTCGCCGAGGGAGGGGCTGCGACGGCCTACGACTGCCGCGACTTCGCGTGCCGGCTGCCGACCGATCCGGCGGACCTCAGCCGCAGCTGACCGCGGACGGTGCCCTCCGCCGGCCGCCGCAGGCGGAGGACGGATCGCGCACGGGAGGACGCGTACGTGCGGGTGTCTCCTCCGGCCGGCGACATCTCCTCCGCCCGGCGCGAGAAGCGGAGGATCGGGCTCAGCCCGCGGCGCGGGGGATGTCGACGTCCTGGGCGGCGCGGCGCGCCACCTCGAGTCCGAACACCGTCTCGAGCGCCGCCTCGAACTCGTCGAGGCGCCCCGCGGCGGCGAACTCGCGTGCGCGCACCGACGGGGTGTGCGAGAGCACTCCGGCGAGGTGGCGCAGGGCCGCGCGGGTGGCGTCGGCGCCCGGGTCGGCGTCCTTCACCCGGGCGAGCTCGGCCTCGAGTGCCGTCTGGATGTGTCCGCGCACGGCCACGACGGCGGGGGCGGCATCCCGCTCGGCCGCGAACGTGGCGGCGTGCGAGCCGACCACCTCGTGGGCGCCGCGTCCGCCGAGCTCGGGGAGCGCGGCGTGACGGCCGATGAGTTCGAGATCGATCAGCTCGATTCCGGGGACGTCGGCGACGGCCTGGTCGACGTTGCGGGGCAGACCCAGGTCGATGACCAGGCGCGGCCGGTGGTCGGGGATCTCGTCGGCGGTGACCGTGTAGCGCGCGGTGCACGTCATCACGACGTCGGCGTCGACCATGGCCGTGCGCAGGTCTGCAGCCGAGCGGATGCCGTAACGGGCGGCGAAGCGCTCGGCACGGCCCGTCGACGAGAACACCGTGATGTCGAGCGCGCCCCGCGCCTGCAGGGCGGCGATCGTCGTCGCGGCGTACTGACCGGTGCCGACCAGCAGCACCCGCACGTCGGCCCAGTCGGTGACGCGGGAGTCGACCATGTCGAGGGCGATGCGGGCGAGCGAGCGACCGGCGGCGCCGAGGTCGGAGGTCGCGCGCACCTCGCGCGTGGTGTGCGCAGCCCGCTGGAACGCCTGCTCGAGCTGCGGGGTGGTCGCCCCGCGGGCGCGGGCAGCGGCGAGAGCGCGCTGCACCTGGCCGGTGATCTCGTCCTCGCCGAGCACCATGGACTCGAGGCCCGAGCTCACCGCGAAGAGGTGTCGCACGACGTCGTCGCCCGACAGGGCCACGGCCGAGGCGCGCAGCGCGTCCACGTCGCCGTCGCCGAGCGGGCCCAGGGAGTCGAGGACCGCTTCGCGTGCGAGGGCGGCTCCGCCGGTGAGCGGCTCGTCGATGTCGAGGTAGGCCTCGAAGCGGTTGCAGGTGGCGAGCACGACCGCGCCGCGGACGAAGTCGTGGTTCGTCAGGATCGTCTCGGGGCTGGCGTCCGCGCTGCGCGAAACCCGGTCGAGCACGTCGAACTCGGTGTTCCGGTGGTTCGCGGACAGACAGAAGAGCACCGGACGATTCTACCGGTCGTTCCCGACACCTTCACGGAGACGGGCCGCGTACCCTTGTCGGGTGTCATCCGCCGTCATTTCGCTGCCCGTCGACCACCCGCTCGCGAGCGGCCGCACCGCCGCCGCGCCCCTCGTGCGGGCCGCGCGCGGCGACCGGCCCGAAACCCTTCCGGTGTGGTTCATGCGGCAGGCGGGCCGGTCGCTTCCCGAGTACCGCGAACTGCGCGTGGGGACCGACATGCTCGACGCGTGCCTCAACCCCGCCCTCGCCGCCGAGATCACCCTGCAGCCGGTGCGTCGCCACGATGTGGACGCGGCCGTGTTCTTCAGCGACATCGTCGTGCCCGTCCTGCTCGCCGGGGTGGGTGTGCGCATCGTCCCCGGCCGGGGACCCGTGCTCGACGAGCCGGTGCGCACCGCCTCGGACGTGCTCAGACTCCGACCGATCGAGCCCGAGGCGCTCGCCCCGATCTCCGAGGCCGTCGGCATCGTCGCGGCCGAGCTCGGCGATCGTCCGGTCATCGGCTTCGGCGGTGCTCCGTACACCCTCGCCAGCTATCTCGTGGAAGGCGGGCCGTCCAAGGATCAGCTGCGCACCCGCGCGCTGATGCGCACCGACCCGCGCACGTGGTCCACGCTGCTGAACTGGTGTGCGGACGTCACCGGCGCGTTCCTGAAGGCGCAGGTCCTCGCCGGTGCGAGCGTGGTGCAGCTGTTCGACTCATGGGCCGGGTCGCTCTCGCGCGACGACTACGTGCGCCGCGTCAGCCCCCATTCCCGTCGTGCCTTCGACGCGCTGCGCGGCCTGGACGTGCCGAAGATCCACTTCGGGCTCGGCATGGGCGACGTGCTCGACGTCCTTCCCGGCATCGGAGCCGACGTCGTCGGCATCGACTGGCGCCTGCCGCTGGACGAGGCCAACCGCCGGCTCCGCGGTGCCGTTCCGCTGCAGGGCAACATCGACGCGGCCTTCCTCACGGCGCCCTGGCCGCTCATCGAGCGCCACGTCCGCGACGTGGTCGAGCGCGGCGCCGCGGCGCCCGCGCACATCGTGAACCTCGGGCACGGCGTGCCGCCTGAGACCGACCCCGACGTGCTCAGCCGGATCGTGGACCTCGTGCATGACCTCTGAGGTCCTCATCGCCGGAGGGGGCGTGGGCGGGCTCGTCCTCGCCCGGCGCCTCGCGCTCGCGGGTCGCCCCGTGCGCGTCTTCGAACGCGCGGACCGCGTCGGCGGTCAGGTCGCGCCGATCCGCGTGGCCGGCGTCGACCTCGACGCCGCGGCCGAGTCCTTCGCGACCCGCGGCGGCGTCGTGGCCGCCCTCGTCGCAGAACTCGGCATGGCCGACGACATCGTCACCCCCAGCCCCGCGCCGGCGTGGCTGCACCGCTCCGACGGCACCGCCGTGCCGCTGCCGTCCACCGGCATCCTCGGCATCCCCGGCGACCCCGCGGCACGGGACGTCGCCCGCGTGATCGGCCGCCGCGCGGCAATGCGCGCCCGCCTCGACCTGCTCCTGCCGGCGGAGGTGGGGCAGGATGCCGCCACGCTCGGCGCGCTCGTGCGCGCGCGCATGGGAGCGGGAGTCGTCGACGGACTCGTCGGGCCGGTCGTCCGCGGCGTCCACTCCCGCGATGCCGACGACGTGCCGGTCGAGTCGGCGGTGCCCGGCCTTCGCGCGCGCGTGCTCGCCCATGGGTCCCTCGCGGCGGCGGTGGCCTCCCTTCGCGCCGCGGCGCCGGCGGGGTCGCAGGTCGCCGGGATCCGCGGCGGCATGCACCGCCTTCCGCACGCGCTCGCCGCGGACGCCGTCGCTGCCGGCGCGCGCATCGAGACGGGCCGCGTCGTCGAGGACATCACCGCCGACGGCCTCACCGTCGACGGCGTCCGCGCGCGGGGCCATGTCGTCCGCGCCATGCCCGACCCGAACCGTGAACAGGCCGGCCGAGTGCTCACCCTCGTCACACTCGTCGTGGACGCCCCGGCCCTCGATCGCGCTCCGCGCGGCACCGGCATCCTCGTCGCCCCCGACGCCCCCGGCGTCACCGCCCGCGCGCTGACCCACCTGACGGCCAAATGGTCGTGGATCGCCGATGCGCTCCCGGGTCGTCATGCCGTGCGGCTGTCGTACGACTGCGAGCCCGCGGATGCCGCGACCACGGCCGCACGCGACCTCGGCGTGCTGCTCGGCGCGCCCGTGGTCGAGATCGAGGACGCCGTCGCGATCACCTGGCGACGCGCCGAGAGGGACGAGGCACCCGGGATGCCGGTGGTGGGCGAGACCGCGGGGGGCACGGGCCTGGCCGCGGTGGTGGGACACGCCGAGGGGGTCGCCCGCACCCTTCTCGACGCGTCATCGACGAGTCCGGATGCGCCCGGACGGGAGAGGATGGAACCGTGAGCGAGAACGAGAACGACAGCACCCCGGTCGACCACTACGCCCTGTGGGCCGTGCTCCGCCGCGACCCGCACCCCGCGTCGGCCCCCGGGGAGCCGACCTCCCTGGCGCATCTCGCCGCCGACCTGCCCAGCCTGCGCGCGATCTACGACGTCTCGGGCCTCCGCGCCGACGCCGACATCCTGCTGTGGCTCACCGGACACACCGCGGAGGGGCTGCAGGCGGATCTGCGCACGCTCCGTCGCTCGCGCGAGCTCGCCCCGCTGCTTCCGACGTGGAACGCGCTCGGCGTCCACCGCGAGGCCGAGTTCAGCCGCGACCACGCGCCGGCGTTCTCGCGCGGTCTGCCGCCCAAGCAGTGGGTGACGGTGTACCCCTTCGTCCGCAGTTACGAGTGGTACGTCCTGCCCGCAGAGGAGCGCGGCCAGATGCTGCGCGAGCACGGGCTGAAGGGACGCGACTACCCGCAGGTGCAATCCAACACCGTGGCGAGCTTCGCGCTCGGCGACTACGAATGGCTGCTGGCCCTCGAGGCCGACGACCCGGTGGACCTCGTCGACCTCATGCGGTACCTGCGGGCCACCGAAGCCCGACGCCACGTGCGCGAAGAGGTGCCGTTCTTCACCGGA
This sequence comes from Microbacterium sp. ARD31, assembly GCF_031844425.1. NCBI lineage: Bacteria > Bacillati > Actinomycetota > Actinomycetes > Micrococcales > Microbacteriaceae > Microbacterium > Microbacterium sp. ARD31. Next base: position 251,737 of record NZ_JAUZVE010000002.1, on the reverse strand, counting down.
CGCATGATCACGGCCGATGAGGTCGCCGAGGTGGTGGCGTGACGCTGCGCATCGGCACCCGCGGCAGCGCGCTGGCGACGGCCCAGGCGGGCACCGTGGCCGACGCCCTCGGCGGCGAGCTCGTCATCATCCAGTCGGAGGGGGACCGCTCCACGGCGTCGCTGGCGTCGCTCGGCGGGGCGGGCGTGTTCGCCGCGGCCCTGCGCGAGGCCCTGCTGGCCGGCGAGGTCGATGCCGTCGTGCACTCGTACAAGGACCTTCCGACCGCGCCCATCGACGGGCTGTCGATCGCGGCGGTGCCGCGCCGCGCCGACGCGCGGGACGCCCTGTGCGCGCGGGACGGACTCACTCTCGAGACCCTCCCCGAGGGCGCTCGCGTCGGAACCGGCTCGCCGCGCCGCCGCGCCCAGCTCGCCGCGCGCCGGCCCGACCTCGACGTCGTCGACATCCGCGGCAACATCGACACGCGGCTCGCGCGCGTCGGCGACGCCGACCCGGAGCGCGGGCTCGACGCGGTGGTGCTCGCCGCTGCAGGGCTGGAGCGCCTCGGGCGCTCCGACGCCGCGACCGAGCTGTTCGACCTCGACCGCTGGCCCACCGCCCCCGCGCAGGGCGCGCTGGCCGTCGAGACCCGCACCGGCGACGAGGCGCTCGCCGCGCGCGTCGACCACCGCTCCACGCGCCTGGCCGCCGAGGCCGAGCGGGGTGTGCTGGCACGCCTGGAGGCCGGGTGCGCCGCCCCGATCGGCGCGCGTTCCTTCGTCGAGGACGGGATGCTGTTCCTCACGGCGCGGATCTACCGCGTCGACGGCAGTGCGCAGCTGACGAGCTCGCACGCCGCCGTGCTCGACGACGACTCCGCCGCCGACCTGGCCGAGCGCGTCTCGGCCGAGCTGCTGGCTGCCGGGGCCGCCGACCTGGCGCCGCTCGGCGCCCGCCCCGAGGAGGACCGATGACCGCGTCGTTCCCCGCCGTCCGTGCGCGGCGCCTGCGCGCCACACCCGCGTGGCGTCGCCTGACCGGCGAGACCCGCATCGATCCGGCGAAGCTCGTCCTTCCGCTGTTCGTCCGCGAGGGCGCCGACGCCGCGGTCCCCATCTCGTCCATGCCGGGCGTCGTGCAGCACTCGCTCGACTCGCTGAAGGTCGAGCTGCAGCGCGCGGCCGCCGCCGGCATCGGCGGAGTGATGCTCTTCGGCGTGCCCGAGCACAAGGACGCGACCGGATCCGGCGCGACCGCCGCCGACGGCATCCTGAACATCGCGACCGAGGTCGCCGTCGCCGAGGCGGGCGACGCCCTCGTCGTGCAGACCGACCTGTGCCTGGACGAGTTCACCGACCACGGGCACTGCGGCGTCCTCGATGACCGGGGCCTGGTCGACAACGACGCCACCCTCGAGCGGTACCGCGACATGGCGCTCGCCCAGGCGGCCTCCGGCTCCCAGCTGCTGGGGATGTCGGGGATGATGGACGGCCAGACCGCGGTCATCCGCGCCGCGCTCGACGACGCCGGGCGGGGTGACGTGGCCCTGCTGGCCTACGCGGCGAAGTACGCCTCGGCCTTCTACGGTCCGTTCCGCGAGGCCGTGCAGTCGTCGCTGCAGGGCGACCGCCGCACGTACCAGCTCGATCCCGGCAACCGACGCGAAGGCGCACGCGAGGTGGCCCTCGACATCGACGAAGGCGCCGACATCGTCATGGTGAAGCCGGCGATGAGCTATCTCGACGTCCTCGCCGACGCGGCCGCCACCAGCCCCGTGCCGGTATGGGCCTACCAGGTCAGCGGCGAATACGCCATGATCGAGGCCGCCGCCGCCCACGGCTGGATCGACCGCGACCGCGCCGTCGACGAGTCGCTCGTCAGCATCCTCCGCGCCGGCGCCGACGCCGTGCTGACCTACTGGGCGATCGAGGTCGCCGAAAGGATCTCCCGCGCATGACCGTCCTCAGCGACGCCGCCCACGGCTCCGCCACCAACGACGCCGCCGCCGCCCGCGCCCGCGCCGTGATCCCCGGCGGCGTGAATTCGCCCGTCCGCGCGTTCGGGTCCGTCGGCGGCACGCCGCTGTCGATCGTCGCCGCCGAAGGCGCCCGCGTGCAGGACGTCACCGGACGGCGCTACGTCGACCTCGTCGCCTCGTGGGGCCCGGCACTCCTCGGTCACGCGCATCCCGAGGTCGTCGACGCCGTGCAGCGCGCGGCGGCCCGCGGGCTGTCGTTCGGCGCATCCACGCCGGCCGAGACCGAGCTGGCCGAGGCCGTCATCGAGCGTCTCACCGTCGACGGCGTGCGCGGCGTCGAGCGCCTGCGGATGGTCTCGACGGGCACCGAGGCGACGATGACCGCCATCCGCATCGCGCGCGGCGCCACGGGGCGCGACGTCATCGTGAAGTTCGCCGGCCACTACCACGGGCACTCCGACGGCCTCCTCGCCGAATCCGGCTCGGGAGTCGCGACCCTGGGCCTGCCCGGGTCGGCCGGTGTGCCCGCCGACATCGCCGCCCTGACCCTGGTGCTGCCGTACAACGACCGCGAGGCCGTGGCGGCCGCCTTCGCCGCCCACCCGGGGCGCATCGCCGCCGTCATCACCGAGGCGGCCGGTGCGAACGCGGGCGTCCTGGTCCCGGATGCCGGATTCAACCGGTTCCTCGCCGACGCCGTCCACGCCGACGGCGCGCTGCTCATCGTCGACGAGGTGCTCACCGGCTTCCGCGTCGGTCCCGCCGGCTGGTGGGGCCTCGAGCGCTCCGGTGCGGTCGGCACCGCGGCCGAGGGGGAGTGGGTCCCCGACCTCATCACCTTCGGCAAGGTCATCGGCGGCGGGATGCCCCTGGCCGGGATCGGCGGGCGCGCCGACCTGATGGAGCTGCTCGCACCGCTCGGGCCGGTCTACCAGGCCGGCACCCTGAGCGGGAACCCGCTCGCGGTGGCGGCGGGTATCGCGACGCTGCGCGCGGCCGACGCCGAGGTCTACCGCAGGGTGGATGCCGCCGCGGACACGGTCCGCACCGCGCTCGGCGCGGCGCTCGAGGCCGCCGGGGTCGCGCATGTGATCTCGCGTGCCGGCAGCCTGTTCTCGGTCGCCTTCCGCGACGCCCCCGTCCGCACCTACGACGATGCGCGCGCCCAGGACACGTGGCGGTACGCGCCCTTCTTCCACGAGATGCTCGACCGCGGGGTGGCGCTGCCGCCGAGCGTGTTCGAGGCCTGGTTCCTCACCGCTGCGCACGATGACGACGCGCTGTCGGTCGTCCTGGACGCGCTCCCGCACGCGGCCCGCGCCGCGGCATCCGCGACGCCGCCCGCCTGAGCCGGCCGCGCGCGGCACCCCGACCCGTGCCGCACACCGGTCCGCCGGCCGCGACCTCACGCGCCGCGCCGGTGCCCGGGCTCAGGCCCAGCCGGGGAGCCAGATGTGCGCGTGCCAGAAGTCGTAGGGCACGGTCATCGCCGTCACGACCGGGTACCAGAACGCGGACAGGCCCAGCGCGACCCACACGAACACCCAGACCAGCCGCTGCCCCGTGAGACGGCGATGGTCGTCCGCGTGCCGGGGACCGGCGATCGTCCGCAGTGCGAAAGTCAGCGCCAGCAGCACGAACGGCAGCATCAGCACGGTGTAGAACTGGAAGATCGTGCGGTCCGGGTACAGCAGCCAGGGAGCGTACGTCGATCCCACGCCGACCAGGATCAGCGCGTCCCGCCAGTCGCGCGCGACGACGAAACGGTAGAGCAGGTAGAGCACCGCGGCGATTCCGGCGTACCACAGGAGCGGGTTCGGCATGCTCGCGATCGCCTGTGTGCACCCGTTCGCGAAGGCGCAGCCGTCCTCGCCGACGGCCGTATGCCGGTAGTACATGCCGGTGGGGCGGACGAGCAGCGGCCACTGCCACGCGGGGCTGGAGTACACGTGCCCGCCGTTGATGTTCGCCGCCGAGGCGTACATCGTCTGGTGGTAGATCCACAGGCTCTGCAGCGGCAGCGGCACCCATGACCACAACCCGGTGGCGGGGGCGGCGTCGGCCGCGTGGCGGTCGTAGCCGCCGTCGGTCACGAGCCACCCCGTCCAGGACGCCAGATAGACCACGAACGCCACGGGAACCAGCAGCACGAAGGTGACCGCCCCCTGCCGCACGGCATCGGTGGGCCACAGCAGCACCCCGGCGCGCCGGCGGGCGAGGGCGTCGGTGACGACCAGGTACACGCCGAGTGCGGCCAGGACCCACGCGCCCGACCACTTGATCGCCGACGCGGCGCCCAGGGCGGCCCCGGCGGCGAGGATCCAGGGCCGGTTCCACAGCAGCGGTCCCCACCGCGGCGCAGGGGCCTCGCCGCCGCGGCGGGCTGCCAGCGTGGCGGCGACCCTGCCGGCCGTGCGCTCCCGGTCGATGACCACGAACAGGAACGCGAGGAGCACGAAGAAGGTCAGCGAGGTGTCCAGGAGCGCGACGCGGTTCATCGCCACCGAGAGCCCGTCCACCGCCAGGAAGAGCCCCGCCACGACCGCGACGTTCGTCGAGCCGGTCATCCGGCGGGCCAGCAGCATCAGCACGAGAACGGCGGCCGTCCCGAGGAGAGCGGTCGTGAACCGCCACCCCCAGCCGGTCTCGGGCCCGAAGGTCAGCATTCCGAGGGCGATGATCCACTTGCCGAGCGGGGGGTGGACCACGAAGGCGGGGTCGGTCGAGAAGACGCCGACATCGCCCGCCAGGAAGCTCTCGTTGGCATTCTCGGGCCAGGCTCCCTCGTACCCGAGCTGCGAGAGGCTCCACGCATCCTTCACGTAGAAGGTCTCGTCGAACTGGTTCATCAGGTCGTGCGGGTGGGCGAGGTTCCAGAACCGCAGCACGCCTGCCAGGACGACCACCAGGGCCGGCCCGAGCCACGCGTACAGCCGCCGCAGCCGGTCGTCGGCGTGCAGGCGAGCGGTCCAGCGGTCGTACAGCGACTGCCGCGTCGCGGGCAGGAGCGGCTCGACGGCGGTGGTCACCCGACAAGCCTACGGGCGGCGCCGCGCGGCGAAGGCTCACCGCGGGTGTCCGCCGGTCGCGGCGCGGAAGCGGGGCTAGGATGCGTCTCGTGGCTGATCAGCCCGCCGACAGCGGCTACTGGTACGGCGTGGACGACGATTCCCACCGCCGTCACGCCGTTGCGCTCCTGCAGTCCTTCCGTCGCTACCGCGCCGCCGAGGTGGCTATGCGCTCGCGCACGCGGGCGTCGATGGGGATGGGCGAGAACGACATGGCGGTGCTGCGGCATCTGCTGCACGCCGAGCGCGAGGGGCGAGTCCTGACCCCGTCCGACCTCACGCGCCGGCTCGGCATCTCGACGGCGTCCATGACGGCCCTGATCGATCGCCTCGAGGCCTCCGGCCACGCGCGGCGCGAGCGCCACCCGACCGACCGGAGGAGCATCGTGGTGGTGCCCACGCCCGCGACCGACGAAGACGTCCGCCGCACCCTGGGGGCGATGCACGAGCGGATGATCGCCGCGGTGGCGGAGATGACCGACGACGAGATGCGCGTGGTGGTCGACTGCCTCGACCGGCTGCGTCATGCCGTCGACCAGATCGACCCCGTGCCGAAGCACGACTCCCGCTGATCCGCGGCAGAGGTTCGCGACCGGAGCCGCGTGTGTGCGCCGGTCGCGGGGGTGCGCCGTGTCAGACGAACAGGGTCGTCATGGCGGTCGCGGCGGTGCCGAGGGCGACGGCGCCGGCCACCGTGGCCGTGGCGAACGCGACCCGCTCGGCCGAGGGCCGCATTCCGCGGCGGCCGCGGCGACGGATGCCGGTGAGCGCGCTCTTGGCCTCGCGCAGCGTGTCGAAGCGTCCGACCCCCGCACCGCGGGCGTCGATGGCGACATACCCGCCGGCGACCTCCTGGATGCGCCCGGCGGCCGTTCCCGCGTCGTTGCCGACCAGCACGCCGCGGTCGGCGGAGGCCCAGCGGATGCGCCGGGGTGCGGGAAGAGCGGTCCGGGTGAACGTCGCCGTCATCGCCATGGTGAAGGTCTCCAGGTTCGTCGGGTTCGAAGAGGTGTTCACCTTTTCTACCTGGAGCGCTCCGCGATCCCGGGCCCTTGACGGATCGCGCCGCTGATGATATTGCCGTTCCCCGGCTCGCCTAGGCTGGCGTGATGCTCATCCTCGCCGCCACCCCCATCGGCAACCTCGGCGACGCGTCCCGCCGGCTCGTGGAGGTCCTGTCCTCCGCCACCGTCGTCGCCGCCGAAGACACCCGCACCACCCAGCGCCTGCTCGCGGGACTGGGCATCGACAACCGCCCCCGTCTGATCGCCCTGCACGACCACAACGAGAAGCAGCGGGCCGGCGATCTGGTCGAGCTCGCCCGCACCGAGGACGTCGTCCTTCTCAGCGATGCGGGCATGCCGACGGTGAGCGACCCGGGGTTCGCCGTCGTCGCCGCCGCGGCAGCCGCCGGCGTCACCGTGACGGCGCTGCCGGGCCCGAGCGCCGTCCTCACCGCGCTCGCCGTCTCGGCGCTTCCCACCGACCGCTTCACGTTCGAAGGCTTCGTCGCCCGGAAGCCGGGGGAGCGCCGGGCGGCCCTCGCGGCCCTCGCGGCGGAGCCGCGCACGATGGTGTTCTTCGAGGCGCCGTCGCGGATCGCCGAGACCCTCGCGGCCATGCGCGACGCCTTCGGCGCCGACCGCCGTGCCGCCGTCTGCCGGGAGCTGACCAAGCTCCACGAGGAGGTCGTCCGCGGCACGCTCGCCGAGCTCGTCGAATGGGCGGCCGACCGCGTGCGCGGAGAGCTCGTGGTCGTCGTCGCCGGCGCCGAGCCCCGGACCGTGTCGTTCGCCGACGCCGTGGCGCAGGTGCGCGATCTCGTCGCTGCGGGTGTTCGGCGAAAGGATGCCGCGTCCGAAGTCGCGGCGCACACCGGTCACTCCTCACGGGAGCTGTATCAGGCGACCCTCGGCCGGGAGGGCGCGGACGGCTGATGCCGCCCGCCCTCCCGACCGTGATGCCTCAGCGGCCGCGCGGAGCGTTGCCGCTCGGGCGCGGATCCACCCGCACCGTGAGCGGTTTGACCGCGGTGGCGCCCTGCGAGTTGATCAGCTCACCTGTGTAGACGTAGCTGCCCGCGGCGCGGCCGGCGATCTCGAGATCGGCGGTCTGCGCCCTGTCGCCCGCGTACGTCAGGGGCAGCGTGGCGAGCAGATCGCCGTTCTCGTACACCCGCAGCGACGTGCCGTTGACGCCGTGCGGCAGGCTCATCCGGACGACGTAGTCCCCGTCGCGCCGGTCGGCACCGGGGGCGTCGACCTGCGACAGTCGCGCCCGTGCCGGCGGCTCCACGGCGTCGTCGGTGGTCACCAGGCCGTCGACCGCCGTTTCGAGCAGCGTCGTGACCTCATCGACGGTCGTGTCCTGGGGGGCGAGCGCACTCAGGACGACGTGGGCGATCTCGACGGCGACGTCCAGCCGCGCGAGCGAATCGGATGTGTAGAGGTCCCGGTCGACGCCCTCGGCCCGCTCGACGAGGCCGCGCAGCCCCGTGGTGTCCGCCCCCTCGGGGAGCGCGCGGACCAGCTCGAGGTCGTCGATCGTGCCCCACGCTCCGCCCGGCAGCGCCGCCGAGACCGCCACGGTCACCGATCCGCCTTCGGGGACGTCGACGGCGGCCGTCGCGGGCACCGACCAGGCGCGCCAGCCGTTCATCGCGAACGGTGCCGCCGCGGTGGATCCGGACGAGCTCGACAGGGACAGCTCGACGGTGCTCGCGGCATCCTCACCGTCGCCCTGCAGCGCCCCGCGGGCGATGTACTCACCGGCGGGCAGGCCGGTGACCGTCTGGCCGAGGGTGAAGGAGAAGGCCGATCCGGCGTAGAAGTGCGCCGAACGGGTGCCCGTCCGAGGATCGTCGGTGCTCCCGACCGTGAGCCCCTGGCCGCTCGTTGTCCACATGGAGCGGTCCGCCTCTTCGAAGCCGCCGTTGCGCAGCAGGTTCTCCGAGGTCACCGTCACCGTGGCCGCGGTGGCGTGACCGGCCGAGGTCGTGCCGGACACCCGGTACGTGCCCGGTCCGTCGATCCACGCGGCGGCCTCCGACCACGTCACGGTCTGCTCCTCGATGCTGCCGTCGTTGTACGTCACCTCCACGGTGCCGGGGAGGGAGAGCTCCTGTCCGTCCGCGATCGTCACCGACACGGATTCGACATCGGTGACCGCACGCGGCGCGACGGCGCCCGTCCGGACGTACCGGAAGACGTTGAGCGATTCCAGCGGCGTGCCGTCGTTCGCGAACAGGGCCTGGTTGTCCCACGCCGAGCCGCCGTACCACTGCCCGGCGTCGTGCGGGTCGTACTCGTTCGCGAAGCTCGTGGCCCATCCCGACCCGTCGCGCTCCCAGAGCCGGCGGTTCTGCTCGAGGTCGTCGGCGGGGCCCACCGTCAGCCACGCGGGCTCCCAGTAGAAGACGCCGAGCCCCGCCTCGCCGACGTCGGCGACCGCCTGGATGACGTCGCGCACCGCGGTGGCCTGTCCCTGCACGCTCACGGGGTACGCGGTCGCCTCGGCTGGCGTGTCGATCACGTTGGGGTGTCCGTCGGCGTCCTCGAGCGTGCGGGCCCACGAGGTCTCGGCGACCATGACCTGCTTGCCGTGCGTGTCCGCCACGTCCGACAGCACCGTGGTGAGGTTGTCGAGGCTGCCGTGCCAGAACGGGTAGTAGCTGGACGCGAAGACGTCGTAGTCCACGCCGCGTGAGGCGAGGTTCTGCGCGTATCCGGCGTACCGACCGCTCGACTCGGGGTTGGTGAAGTGCACCGCGACGAGCGCGTCGGGCAGGACGTCTCGCACGGCGGCGGCGCCGGCCGAGAAGATCTGCGCCATCCCGTCCCAGCCGGTGACGCCGGCGACGGCGTTGTTGGTCTCGTTGCCGACCTGCACCATCTCGACGTCGACGTCCGCGGCGGCGAACCGCGTCAGCGCGTCCGCGGTGAACTCCCGCACGGCCGCCGCCTTGTCGGCGACGCCGAGTTCCGCCCACGCCTTGGGCGCCTGCTGCTTGGCGGGGTCGGCCCAGAAGTCGGAGTAGTGGAAGTCCACGAGCACGCCGAGCCCGGCATCCGTCGCGCGTGCTCCGATCTCGACCGCGCGCTCGACGTCGACGTTCCCGCCGCCGTAGCCGTTGCCGTCGGCATCGAAGGGGTCGTTCCACACGCGGACCCGGACGTCGGTGACCCCGGCGTCGGCGAGCACGTCGAAGAGGTCGGCAGGCTCGCCGGCGGCATCGCGGAAGACGACGCCCGACTCCTCCAGCGAGAGCACCGACGACACGTCGACGCCGTTGATGAAGTCGGCGGGAAGGTTCTCGACCTTCTCGACCACGATGCCGGCGTCGACCGGGCCCTCTTCGGCGGCGGCGGCCGGCGGCGCGACCGTCGCGGTCGCGACCAGGGCGAGGGATGCCGCGAGGGCGGCCGCGGGCGACCTCCGCGCCGGGGATCCGGCCGCACGGGATGCGGGGGCGGTGTGGGGACGGGTGGGGGACACGGTGTTTCTCCGATCGACGTTGATCACGGGACGTGCGGGGTCAGCCCTTGACGGACCCCGCGGTGAGGCCGCCGACGATGTAGCGCTGCAGCGACAGGAACAGGACGAGGACGGGGATCGAGGCCAGCACCGCGCCGGCGGCGAACAGTCCCCAGTTGGAGGCGAGCTGGTTCGAGACCCACTGGTACATCCCGACCGCGAGCGTCCAGTTGTCCTCGGACACCAGGACGATCTTGGCGATGATGTAGTCGCCGAACGCGGCGATGAAGGCCAGCAGCGCCACGACGGCCAGGATCGGGGTGACGAGGGGGATGATCAGCTGCCAGAAGATCTGCGCGTGGGTGGCGCCGTCGATCTTCGCCGACTCGTCGATCTCGATGGGGACGGTGTTGAAGAAGCCGTACATCAGGAAGGTGTTCACGCCGAGGGCGCCGCCGAGGTACACGCAGATCAGCGCGATCTTCGAGTTGATGCCGAGCACCGGCACCACCTCGCCGAGCGCCAGCAGCATCAGGAAGATCGCGACGAAGGCCAGCGCCTGCGGGAACATCTGGATGATGAGCAGGCCGGTGAGGCTCGCCCGGCGGCCCGAGAAGCGGAACCGCGAGAACGCGTAGGCGGCGGCGGCGCCCATGAGCACCGCACCGACGGCGGCGCTGCCGCCGACGATGAGCGTGTTGGCCGCCCACGTCCAGTAGCTCGTCTCGGCGAGCGCGGCGAAGTTGGCGACGTCGATGACGCTGAACAGCGCGTTGCTGGCGGCGAGGGTGCCGCGGGGGTTGAGCGAAGCCGACAGCACGTAGACCAGCGGGAAGATCGCGTAGAAGATCACGAACGCGGCAAGCAGGTACTTCCAGCCCACCTCCAGCAGCCATCGGCGGCGCCGGGTGGCGCTGCGGTCGACGGCGGGGCGCGGCATCCGCTTCGTGGGGGAGGCGGTGGTGACGGACATCACATGAACTCCTCGAGCTTGCGGGTCTGGCGGAAGGCGATGGCCGAGATGAGGCCGACGACCGCGAACACGATGATCGACAGGGCGCTCGCGAGACCGTAGTCCGCCGCTCCGCCCGAGACGCCCGAGATGTCGTAGATCGCCGAGATGAGGATGTCGGTGGACCCGAGCGCGTATGGTGCCCCCGGGATCGCGGGACCGCCGTTGTTGAACATGTAGATGACGGTGAAGTTGTTGAAGCTGAACGCGAACGACGAGATCAGCAGCGGGGCGGTGGCCACGAGCACGAGCGGCAGGATGATCGAGCGCAGCTGCCGGGTGCGGCCGGCGCCGTCGAGGGATGCCGCTTCGAGGGTGTCTGCCGGCAGCGCCTGCAGCGCCCCCGTGCAGACCAGGAAGTAGTACGGGTAGGTGAGCCACAGATTCACCCACACGACAGCGCCGCGGGCGAGCCAGGGATCGCCCAGCCAGTTGATGTTCGCGCCGAAGAAGAACAGGTCGTTGATGACGCCGAACTCGGCGTTGAACATCCCGCGGAACAGAAGCGCCGACATGAAGGCGGGGAACGCGTAGGGGAGGATGTACAGAGTCCGCAGGAATCGTCGGCCCTTGAGGCGCGCGTCGTTGTAGATGAGCGCGAGGACGAGGCCGAGGGCGAACGGCAGCACCACCGACAGGATCGCGAAGGCGAACGTCCACACCGTCACCGTCAGCAGGGTCTGGGCGAGAACGGGGTCGGCGAACAGCCGCGCGAAGTTGTCGAACCCGACGTTGACGTACCAGCCGGTGGGCAGGCGCTGCCCGTCCGCCGACACGAAAGACCCCCGATCGTCCGCGGTGTACACCGCGCCGGTGCTGGTGTCCGTGATGCTCTGGGCACCGGCATCCCACACCAGGGTGGACTGGTAGACCGCGCCCGATGAGCCGTCGCGCGTGCGGATCGAGCCGTCGTTGGGGTCGTCCGAGACCGGCACCCGCAGGTTCACGACCTCGTCCTGCAGCGCCTGATCCGAGATGAGGGCGGCGCGCGAGACGACCGTCCAGCCCGGCACCTCGGCGGGGGCGCCGCCGTCGCCCACCACGGCCTGCGGGGCGTCGGCGAGGGGCTCGTCAGCGCTGCCGACCTGGACGACGCCTCCGTCGCCGACGACGGCGAAGCCGAGCACGCCGGCGTTCTCGACCACGGCGAGCGGGTAGGTGGGTGAGCCCTCGACGCGTCGCTCGCCCTGGATGAGGGCCGCCTCCACCGCCTGCTCCTGCGACCCCGCGTGACCGGTGCCGTAGTTGGTGAAGGCGATGTAGGCGGTGTAGCCGAAGATGAACACCTGGAACACCAGGAGGAACACCAGGCCCGGCAGCAGGTACTTCAACGGCAGGGCGCGCTTGGTGAAGTAGACGAGGTCGGCAACCACGAGGAGGACGACCGCCACGCTGAAGATGACCCAGGACTCGGCCCGCAGCGCGCTGAGGATGGCCATCACGCCGAAGGCGTTCACGAGCGCCATCACGCCGAGCTTGGCGAGGAACCCCCAGCCGGGGCCGCGCCAGCGGCGCCCGTGGGCGTCGGAGTCCTGCGGCGCGGCGGGCGCCGGGGGACGGGAGGGTGCGGTCACCGACATGGGTGCTCCTGTCAGGGGAATGGTGCCGGGAGGCGGGGAGAGGCACTCACCCGCCTCCCGGCGGTCGGGGGCGGCCCGGGACGGACCGCGGAGGATCAGCCGGCGAGCGTCGTCTCGAGGTCTTCGACCATCGTGTTCCAGGTGGACACGGGGTCGGCGCCGCCGATGATCTGCGCCTGCGCGGCGTTCCAGAGATCCCACACCGAGCCCATCTCGGGGATGCTCGGCATCGGGACGCCGTTCTGCGCCGACGCGAGGAAGCCCGCGATGATCGGGTCGGAGGACACCTCTTCGGCCAGAGCCGACCACGCCGGGATGCGGGGGTCCGCCTCGTACAGCGCGCGCTGCGCCTCTTCGGTGCCGAGGTGGTTCACGAGGAACTCCTGGGCGAGGAGGGCGTTGTCGGACTGCGAGCTGAGGTAGAAGCCCTGGACGCCCACGAACGGCGCCGCGGTCTCGCCGCCCGCGGAGGGGATCGGGTTCACCGCGACCTCGACGTCCGGGTACGAGCTGATCGCCCACGGTCCCTGGATCGTGTACGGCGCCTCGCCCGAGTTGAACAGCTCGTTGTTGATGTCGTAGTCGACGGTGGTCGAGATGATCCCGGTGCCGTCGGCGCCGTTCTCGCCGAGCCAGGTCGCGAAGGCCTCGCCGGCCTCGCCGCCCATGCCCACTTCGCTCGTGTACGAGCCGCTTTCGTCCTGGACGAACACCGGAGCGCCGAACGAGGTCTGGAAGCCGTACATCGTGTAGCCGTCGCCGGTCTCTCCGGCGGTGTTGATGACGAACGGACGCTCGGCGCCGGCCTCCTCGGCCGTGGCGATCATCTCGTCCCACGTCGCGGGGGCCTCCTCGCCGACCATCTCGACGTTCTGGACCAGCGCGATCGTCTCGAGCGAGTAGGGCAGCGCGTAGAGCTGACCGTCGTATGTCATGGCGTCCAGGGCCACCTGCTCGAACTCCGAAGCGGTGTCGCCGAGGTCGATCGTGTCGACGACCCCGGCTGCGACGAGGGCGCCGAGCCAGTCGTGGGCGCCGACGGTGATGTCGGGGCCTTCGCCGGTGGGCACCTGCGCGATGAAGTCGTTGCGCAGGTCCTCGAAGTTCTTCTGCACGATCGTCACCGTCGCGCCGGTCTCTTCCTCGAAGGCCGCGGCGGCGTCGGCGACGGCCTGCTCGCGCTCCTCGTCGGTCCAGACGACGAGTTCGGCTCCGCTGCCGTCGACGGCGGGTTCCTCGGCGGACTCGGGTGCTCCGCCCGAGCTGCAGCCCGCCAGCACCACCGTGGTGGTCAGGGCGAGAGCGCCGAATGCGATGGAGGTGCGCATATTCGTTTCCTTTCAGAGATCGGTCGTCGTCGGGTGACTCTGCGTCGTCGCGTCTTCACGACCGAGGGGCGGGCGGTGGCCGGTCGGCTGCCGCGAGGGGGTGCGGAGGACGGCGACGCCGCCCCCGGGGATGGTCAGGGTGCCGGCGACGTCGTCGCCGCGGAGGAGCTCGTGTCCGGAGGCGGCGAGCGCGGCCGGTTCGTCCCGGTGGTTGATGGCCACGAGATAGTCGGCGTCGTCGCCGCGACGGACGACGACCTCGAGCCCGTCGGGATGAGCGGGAGGCGTGACGCCTGCGTCGGCGTACACGGCGTCCATGACCGTGCGCAGCCCGTCGGCGTCCAGTCGGCTGCTGATGTACCAGCCGGTTCCCGCGCCGTGGCGGTGCCGCGTGATAGCGGGTCCGCCGGCGCCCGGACCGTCGGCGTAGGTCGCCACGACCTCGGCGCCGGCGAGGACGAGATCCTCCGCCCACGCGTCGGCGGCGAGCGTCGCGGGGCTCTCGCCGCTCCAGTCCAGGGTGCAGGTGTCGCCGTCGCGAAGCGGCAGGAACTCCTCGACGGTCACGCCGAGCGCGTCCGCGAGCGGCGCGAGGTAGCCGCCGGCGTGGACGGCGTCGTGCTCGTCGACGACGGCGGAGAAGAACGACACGACCAGCGTGCCGCCGCCGGCGACGTAGCGGGTGAGGTTCTCGGCGTCGGCGGCGCTCAGCAGGTACTGCGCGGGGACGACCGCGAGGCGGTACGCCGACAGATCGTGGCTGGGGAGGGCGAAGTCCACGGTGATGCCGTCGCGCCACAGCCGCTCGTAGAACGCCCGGATCCGCTCCGCGTGGCTGATGTCCACCGACGGGCGCCACTCCAGGTCCTGGGCCCAGAACGACTCGAAGTCCCACAGCATCGCGACGTCGGCGTGCACCCGCGACCCGCGCGCTTCGGCGACCCGCTGCAGCGCCCCGCCCAGCTCGACGACCTCGCGCCACACCCGGGAGCCGGTCCCGGCGTGGGGGATCATCGCGGAGTGGAATTTCTCGGCTCCGAAGCGCGAGGCGCGCCACTGGAAGAACAGGACGGCGTCGGCGCCGCGCGCGAAGTGCGACAGCGAGTTGCGGGCCATCTCGCCGGGACGCTTGGCGATGTTGCGCGGCTGCCAGTTCACCGCGGAGGTCGAATGCTCCATGAGGATCCACGGCTTTCCTCCGCCGACCGAGCGGGTGAGGTCCGCGGCGATCGCCAGACCGATCTCGCCTTCGGCGTCGGCCGCCCACAGGTAGTGGTCGTCGGCGACGATGTCGACCTCTCGCGCCCACGCCCACATGTCGGTCGTCCAGCTCTGATTGGCCATGAAGTTCGTGGTGATCGGCTGATCGGCGTGGGCGCGGATCGCGTCGCGCTCGGCGATGAAGCACGCCCGCAGCTGGTGGTCGGTGAACCGGGCGAAGTCGAGCCGCTGGCTCTGATTGACCACCGACGGCGCGGCGGCCGGAGCGCCGATGTGATCCCACGCGCCGTAGTGCTGACCCCAGAACGTCGTCCCCCACGCCGCGTTGAGGGCATCGAGGGTCCCGTAGCGTTCGCGCAGCCATGCGCGGAATGCGGCGACCGACTGCGGGGAGTAGTCCTCGCCGACCGGGACGCCGTACTCGTTGTGGACGTGCCACATCACGACGGCGGGGTGCGAGCCGTAGCGCTCGGCGAGCGCCGACGCGATCCGCACGATCGCCTCGCGGTACGCCGGCGACGAGTGCGATGCCATGCCGCGGGCGCCGAAACCCATGACGGTGCCGTCGCGGGTGATCACCCGGGCGTCGGGATGCTGCGCGAAGAACCACGCGGGCGGGGAGGCCGTGGGGGTTCCGAGGTCCACCGCGATGCCGTGGGTGTGGAGCAGGTCGAGCAGCTCGTCCAGCCACGCGAAGTCGAACTCGCCCTCGCTGGTCTCCAGCAGCGCCCAGGAGAAGATCCCGACACTGACGAGGTTCACGCCGGCTTCGTGCATGAGGGCCACGTCTTCGCGCCACACCTCGCGGGGCCACTGCTCGGGCGTGTAATCGCCTCCGTAGGCGATTCCGCTGATCGCGGGCCATGCGTGCGGCGAGGTCATGAACACTCCATCGGGTTTCGGGGATGAGGCGACCGGTGCCCGCCCGGCTCGGGGCGGCATCCGGCTCGCGTAACTGGGACCGGTCACAGTCTCACCTGCCCCCGGGGAGGGAGGCGACCGATCGCGGCCAACCGTTACCGAACTGTGACCGGTCCCAGTTCTCCGGCCTCCTCGTCGACGGAACCGCCGCGAGGGCCGGTAGAGTGCGGACGTGGACGAGACGACGACCGTGCGGCGACGCCCGACGATCCGCGACGTCGCGGCGGCGGCCGGGGTGTCGCGCGGCACCGTCTCGCGCGTGATCAACGGCGGGCACTGGGTGTCGCCCGATGCGCGCGAGGCCGTCGAGGAGGCCATCCGCCGGACCGGCTACACCGCCAACCACGCGGCACGCAGTCTCGCGACCGGACGGGCCGGCTCGCTCGCCTTCCTCCTCACCGAGCCGCAGCACCTCCTCTTCGACGACCCGACCTTCGCCCTGCTGCTGCGCGGGGCCGCCGAGGCGCTCTCGCAGCGGTCGATGACCCTCGTGCTGCTGGTGGCCGGCACCCCCGCGGAGCGTGCGAACGTGACGCACTTCGTCAGCACCGGCCACGTCGACGGCGTCATGCTGATCTCCTCCCACGAGTCCGACCCGCTGCTGGAGGAGCTCCTGGCCGCCGGCGTCCCGACCGTGGCCTGCGGCATCCCCCTCGGTCATCGGGCCGAGGTGCCCACGGTGTCGGTCGACGAGATCGCCTCGGCGCGCGAGATGACGCGGTATCTGCGCTCGCGGGGCCACCGGCGCATCGCGATGATCGCCGGCCCGCCCGACACCCCCGGCGGGCGTTACCGGCTGGTCGGGTACCGCGACGAGCTCGGCGACGACTTCGACCCCGACCTCGTGGCCACGGGCGACTACTCGCACGACTCCGGTGCCGCGGCGATGGCGCAGCTGCTGGAGCGCACACGCGACATCGATGCGGTCTTCGCCGCAAGCGATCGCATGGCCGCCGGTGCGATCGCGACCCTCCGGAAGGCGGGTCTGCGCGTTCCCGAGGACATCGCGGTCGCCGGGTTCGACGACTCCGGCCTCGCCGCCACCCACGAGCCGCCCTTGACGACCATGCGCCAGCCGTGGGATCGCATCAGCGACGAGATGGTCGGTCTGCTCCTGGACGTCATCGCCGGGCAGGACCCCGGCCCCATCACGCTGCCGACGACGCTCGTGGTGCGCGAGAGCGCGTGAACGGCCGCGCCCGGCGCGGCGGCCGCCCGCCGAGGTGTCACACGGCGGGGCGCGTCCCGACGCCGAACTAGAATCTCCAGGTGACTTCCGGGCGATCCTTCTACATCACCACGCCGATCTACTACCCGAGCGATGTCCCGCACATCGGGCACGGGTACACCACGGTTGCGGTGGACACGCTCGCGCGCTGGCACCGGCAGGCCGGCGACGACACCTGGATGCTCACCGGCACCGACGAGCACGGACAGAAGATGCTGCGCGCCGCCGCGGCCAACGGCGCCACGCCTCAGGAGTGGGTCGACAAGCTCGTCAGCGAGTCGTGGTTCCCCGTCCTCGACACGCTCGACGTCGCCAACGACGACTTCATCCGCACCACGCAGCCGCGCCACGAGGAGCGGGTGCGCGAGTTCGTGCAGGCGATCTTCGACCGCGGCTACATCTACGCCGGCGAGTTCGAGGCGCTCTACTGCGTCGGGTGCGAGGAGTTCAAGACCGAGGCCGAGATCGTCGACGGCGCGGGTCCCTTCGAGGGGCTCAAGGTCTGCGCGATCCACTCCAAGCCGCTGGAGCTCCTGCAGGAGAAGAACTACTTCTTCAAGCTCAGCGAGTTCCAGGACCGTCTGCTGGAGCTCTACCGAAGCGTCCCCGACTTCATCCGGCCCGACTCGGCGCGCAACGAGGTCGTCTCGTTCGTCAAGAGCGGCCTGAAGGACCTGTCGATCTCGCGGTCGACCTTCGACTGGGGCATCAAGGTGCCGTGGGACGAGAGCCACGTCATCTACGTGTGGGTCGATGCGCTGCTCAACTACGCCACGGCCATCGGCTACGGCACCGACCCCGAGCAGTTCGCCCGCCGCTGGCCGGCCTACCACGTCGTCGGCAAGGACATCCTGCGCTTCCACGCGGTCATCTGGCCGGCCATGCTGATGGCCGCCGGCGTCGAGGTGCCCCGCGGTGTCTTCGCACACGGCTGGCTGCTCGTCGGCGGCGAGAAGATGTCGAAGTCCAAGCTGACCGGCATCGCCCCGACCGAGATCACGGACGTGTTCGGCTCGGACGCGTACCGGTTCTACTTCCTGTCGGCCATCGCGTTCGGCCAGGACGGCTCGTTCTCGTGGGAGGACCTGTCGGCGCGGTACCAGGCCGAGCTGGCCAACGGCTTCGGCAACCTCGCCTCGCGCACCGTCGCGATGATCGGGCGGTATTTCGACGGGGTGCTCCCCGCCCCGGGCGAGCCCGCCGAGGGGGATCTCGCGATCCAGCGGACGGTATCGGATGCCGCGACGGCGGCCGACGCCGCGATCGAGCGCTTCCGCATCGACGAGGCGATCTCGGCGATCTGGACGATCGTCGACGAGCTGAACGGCTACATCACCGACAATGAGCCGTGGGCGCTGGCCAAGGACGATGCGCAGCGCGAGCGCCTCGGCACGGTGCTGTACACCGCCGCCGAGGGTCTCCGGGCTCTCGCCACGCTGCTGTCGCCCGTGATGCCCATCGCGACCGCGAAGCTGTGGGCCGCGCTCGGCGCCTCCGACGCGCTCGGCGCCCTCCTCGACCAGCCGATCCGCGAGGCGGGGGAGTGGGGAGGGCTGCAGCCGGGGACCGCGGTCCAGACGCTCACTCCGCTCTTCCCTCGCGTCGAGCAGGCGTGAGCGACCCGAGGGGCTACGTCCGCATCCGCTCGCAGGACGGGCGCGGCGACGTCCGGTGGCCGGCGCTGCCCGAGCCGCTGCGCGTGCCGGTGTACGACAACCACGCCCATCTCGAGATCGAGGACGGCGACGAGCCGCTCACGCTCGCTGAGCAGCTCGACCGCGCCGCCGCGGTCGGCGTGGTCGGGGTCGTGCAGGCCGGGGGCGACATCGAGTCGAGCCGCTGGTCGGCGTGGGCCGCGGCATCCGACCCGCGGGTCCTCGCGGCGGTCGCGATCCACCCCAACGAGGCCCCGGCGTACCGCGAGGCCGGGCGCCTGGACGAGGCCATCGCCGTCATCGACGAACTCGCCTCCCAGCCGCGCGTGCGCGCGATCGGCGAGACGGGCCTGGACTTCTTCCGCACCGACGAGGCGGGGCTGCCTGCGCAGTTCGAGAGCTTCGAGGCCCACATCGCGCTGGCCAAGAAGCACGGCGTGGCCATGCAGATCCACGATCGCGATGCGCACGACGCTGTGCTCGAGACGCTGCAGCGGGTGGAAGCTCCCGACCGCACGGTGTTCCACTGCTTCTCGGGCGACGAGGAGATGGCCCGGGTCGCCGCAGATCGCGGGTACTACCTCTCCTTCGCGGGCAACGTCACGTTCAAGAACGCCCAGAACCTCCGCGACGCCCTCGCGGTGACCCCGATCGAGCGCATCCTCGTCGAGACCGACGCGCCGTTCCTGACGCCGACGCCCCACCGGGGTCGGCCGAACGCGCCCTACCTCATCCCCGTCACGGTGCGCTTCCTCGCCGACGAACTCGGCGTCGGGATCGACGAGCTGTGCGCGCAGCTCGCAGCCAACACCCTCGCCGTCTACGGCTCGTTCGCCGACTGAGTCCGCGCCCGGCGCGGCGGATGTCAGTCCCGCAGCGGACGGCCGCCGTCCCCGGGCTCTGCGTCGGAGGCGACCTCGTCCGCCGTCTCGGCATCGAGGACCGGCTTCGCGGCGGCGATGTGCGAGATCGACCGCCAGACCAGCGCCAAGGTGATCGCCGACCCGGCGAAGGCGAACCACCACGGTGCGGTCAGCCCGAACAGCTGCGCGAGGATGCCGCCGATGAACTGCCCGATGACGAGACCGCCGAAGACCCCCACCATGTTGACCGAGGCGATGCGGCCCTGCAGCGGGAGCGGAACGAGGCGCTGGCGGACCGTGGTCGAGATCGTCGACCAGATGAACGCGTACAGACCGAATCCGAACATGATGACGAATGCCGCCCAGGCGGCGGTCGAGAGGGCGAACCCGAGGTGCATCACCACTTCCAGTGACAGGCACACGCGCATGAGGGTCGCGAACGACACCCGCTTCTCGAGCCAGCCGAAGCCGAAGATGGCGACCATGCCGCCGAGCGCCGACGCGGTGGTCAGGGCGCCGTAGCCGACGGGGCCCATGTCCAGGTGCTCGGTCGCGTACAGCACGAGGATGCCCCACGGGGCGGCCCACGTGACGTTGAACACCAGGATGATGACGATGAGCGTCCGCACGGGTGCGTTGCCCCGCAGCCATCGCAGTCCCTCGCGCACCGCGCCGAGCTTGGACTCTCGCGGTGCCGACGGCTCGGTCGGCACCGGCGTGCGTGCGATGCGCGAGATGAGGACGACGGCCAGCGACACGCACAGCACCTGCAGCAGGAACGGCCAGAACGATCCGAGCGCGAACAGGAAGGCGCCCAGCGGGGGCCCTGCCAGTTGGTTTCCGACGAGCTAGCCGGCCTGCATCCGGGCATTCCCGATGCCGAGATCGGCGGGCCGGACGAGCATCGGCAGAAGGGTGCTGCCGGCCGAGTCCGCGAACACCTCGGCCGTACCGTAGAGGAACGCCGTGGCCAGGACCAGCCAGACCGTGGCCTGACCGGTGACGAGGACGACGCACAGCGCCGCCACGACCACGGCCCGTGCGGCGTTGGCGATCATCACCAGCCGCCGCCGGTCGTGGTGGTCGGCGACGGCGCCGGCCAGCAGGCCGAACAGCAGCCAGGGCAGGAACTGCATCATCGCCCCGGCCGCCACCAGCAGCGGCGACGAGGTCAGCGACGCGATCAGCAGGGGCGCGGCGGCGAGGGCGATGCCGTCGCCGATGTTGCTCGTCCACGATGACGACAGCAGCCAGCGGAAGTCGGTTCCGAGGCGCCGCGGCGCGATGAGCTGGCCGAGCGAGGGCATCAGGCAATCCTAGGACCGCTCGTCGCCCGTCGGCACTCAGTCGCGCATCGACTCCAGGGTCTGCCCCTTGGTCTCGCGCACGAACCGGATGACGAAGAAGATCGCGACGAACGCGAAGAACGTGTAGACCCCGTAGGCCAGGCCCAGGCCGACCGAGGCGAGCGCCGGGAAGGTCGTCGAGATCACGAAGTTCGCGGCCCATTGCGCCGAGGCGGCGACCGAGAGGGCGATCGCACGGATCCGGTTGCTGAACATCTCGCCCAGCAGCACCCACACCACCGGTCCCCACGACGCGCCGAAGAAGACGACGTACAGGTTCGCCGCGACGAGCGCGACGGTCCCGGCGGCGCCCTGCAGGACCGGTTCCCCGTCCACGACGGGCGCGGTGGCGAACATGAACGTCAGGACCGCCAGGCACGCGAACTGCCCCATGGCGCCGACGAGCAGCAGGGGTCTACGGCCGATCCGGTCGACGAGCATGATGGCCACGATCGTCGTGAGGATGTTCGTCACCGACGTGATGACGGTGATGGTGAGCGAGTCCTGCTCGGTGAAGCCGACCGCCTGCCACAGCACGCTGGAGTAGTAGAAGATCACGTTGATGCCGGTGAACTGCTGCAGGACCGAGAGCCCGATGCCGACCCACACGATGGGCAGCAGCCCGAACGTCGAGCCGCGCAGGATCGCGAAGCGCGGCCGGTCGGGGCGGTTCTCGACGGTCTTGATGATGTCGGTGGTGGTCTTCTCGACGTCGCCCCCGACGTAACGGGTGAGGACCTTCTTCGCCCGCGCCACCTCACCCTGCGCGATGAGGTAGCGCGGGGATTCGGGGATCGTCAGGGCCAGGAGCCCGTAAAGCACCGCGGGCACGAGCTCCGACAGGAACATCCAGCGCCACGCGTCGATACCGAACAGCCACGGCGACGAGGCGCTCCCGGCGGCCGCGACGATCGCGGCGTCGGTGAGGAGGGCGACGAAGATGCCGATGACGATCGCCATCTGCTGCAGCGATCCGAGTCGTCCGCGCTGGGCCGGGGGTGACACCTCGGCGATGTAGGCGGGCGCGATCACCGAGGCCGCGCCGACGCCGAGGCCGCCGACGATGCGCCAGAACGACAGATCCCAGATCCCGAACGCGAAGCCGCAGCCGAGCGCGCTGATGATGAACAGCGTCGCGGCGATGATCATGACGCGGATGCGGCCGTAGCGGTCGGCGATCCGACCGGCGAACCACGCGCCGATCGCGCAGCCGATGAGCGCCGAGGCGACCGAGAACCCCAGCAGGAACGGTCCGGCGTCGAACTCCTCGCCGATCGCTCCCACGGCGCCGTTGATGACCGCGGTGTCGAAGCCGAACAGGAAGCCGCCGAGCGCGGCGGTCGCGGCCACCAGCACCACGCGGGCGATCGGGACCGAGGCGTTCGCATCCGCCGTCTGCGCTGAACTCATGGACCGCTCCTCCTCATGGGGCCGCCGCCGGCCTGCAGGCCCGGACGTGCGCCCCACCCTTGCCGTCCGCCTGAGCGGCTGTCAAGACCGTGCGTCGGCGGCCCCGCTGTGCCACGGCTACAGTGAAGCGCATGCCCGTGAACCTGCTCGGCGCGTCTGAGATCCGCGCGCTCGCCGCCGAACTGGACGTCACCCCCACCAAGAAGCTCGGGCAGAACTTCGTCGTCGACGCCAACACGGTGCGCAAGATCGTCCAGGTCGCCGGGGTGACGTCGGGGGAGCGCGTCGTCGAGGTCGGGCCCGGGCTCGGCTCCCTGACGCTGGCGATCCTCGAGGCGGGCGCGAGCGTGACCGCCGTCGAGATCGACCACCGCCTGGCGGCGCGCCTGCCGGAGACCGCCGCCGCGCACGGGGTGCCCGATGGTGCGCTCACGGTCGTGGACGCCGACGCCCTGCGGGTGAGGGAACTGCCCGGCGAGCCCACGGTGCTCGTGGCGAATCTGCCCTACAACGTCAGCGTCCCGGTGCTGCTGCACTTCCTCGAGACCTTCGCGGGGCTGGAGCGCGGCGTGGTGATGGTGCAGGCGGAGGTCGGCGAGCGACTCGCCGCCCCGCCCGGATCCAAGGTCTACGGCGCGCCCAGCGTGAAGGCGGCGTGGTACGGACCGTGGCGGCTGGCCGGCACCGTGTCACGCCAGGTGTTCTGGCCGGTGCCCAACGTCGACAGCGTGCTCGTGGCGTTCCGCCGGGATGCGCAGCCGCGAGGCGATGAGCAGCTGCGCCGGCGCACCTTCTCGATCGTGGATGCCGCGTTCCAGCAGCGCCGCAAGATGCTCCGCCAAGCGCTCGCCGGCGTGCTCGGGGGAACGGCCGCCGACGCCACGCGCGTCCTCGAGGCCGCGGGCGTAGCCCCCACGGCGCGCGGCGAGGAGCTCTCGATCGATGATTTCGTGCGGGTCGCCGCTTCGCTCGGCTGACCGGTTCTCTGGGCTGACCGGTTCGCTGGGCTGACCGGATCGTCACACACCGTTTCGGTCTCGTTCACCGCGTTGCGGCCCTCGGGTACGAAACATGTCGGTAACATTTCGCATGCCTCGTCTCGACCGCGGGGCATGGGGAGACGAGATCATGCGCATCGCCGAGTACCCGGCGCCGGAGCGGATCCTGCTGCACATCAGCGACACCCACCTGCGCGCGGCGGGCTCACGGCTGTTCGATCTCATCGACGGCGTCGAACGTCTGGAACGCGCGCTCGGCGCCATCGAGGCGTCCGGCATCCGCCCCGACGCGGTGGTCTTCACGGGCGACCTGGCCGACCTCGGCGAACGCGACGCCTACGAGGCTCTCCGTGAGCGCGTCGAGCCGTTCGCACGACGGCTGGCCACCCGCGTGGTGTGGGTCATGGGCAACCACGACGACCGCGCGGCCTTCCGGGCGGGACTTCTGGACGACCCGTCCGCCGATGCCCGGCCGGTCGATCGGGTCGAAGAGCTCGACGGGCTGCGCCTGGTCACCCTCGACTCGACCGTGCCCGGACACCACCACGGCGAACTCAGCGACGACCAGCTGGCGTGGCTGCGCAGCGTCCTGGCCACCCCCGCGCCGCTGGGCACCATCCTCGCCATGCACCACCCGCCGGTACCGAGCGTGCTCCCCCTCGCCGCGAGCGTCGAGCTGCGCGATCAGCGACGCCTGGCGGCGGTTCTGCGCGGTACGGACGTCCGCTCGATCATCGCCGGGCACCTGCACTACTCGACGTTCGCCACCTTCGCGGGCATCCCGGTGTCGGTTGCCTCGTCCACCTGCTACGCCCAGGACCTCACGGTCCCGGTCGGTGGCACGCGTCCGCAGGACGGTGCGCAGGCGTTCAACCTCGTGCACGTCTTCGCCGACACGGTCGTGCATTCGGTCGCCCCGGTGGACGCCCCGCAGACGCTCGAGCACATCGATGCCGCCGAGGCGCGTCGACGACTTCAGGATGCCGGGGTCGAGACGGTCAGCGGCCTCCGGCCGGATGCGCCGACCGAGCCGATCGCTGTCCTTCGCTGAGCTCGGCCTTCTCCCACGGGGCGCGCACAGGGAACATCCGCTCGAGGGCGGTGCGCAGTGCACGCACGCGCAGCTCTTCGGGCACTTCGCGCTCACCCCCGTCGTTCAGGCAGAACATGTCGACGTCGGTGCGCTCGGCCAGTCGTTCCATGCGCCGCATGGACGCCGCGAGCGTGGTCTGGACGTACTCCACACGCGGACGCCGCGTCGCCACGGCGCGCCCGGTCATGAGCGCGTAGTAGTGGTAGAGGCTGTTGGTCACCGAGATGTCGGTCGCGCTGCGGAACCTCGACGCCGCCGTCCGCGCGAAGTCCTCGGGGAAGGCGGCTTCGAGCTCGGCCATGACGCTGCGACGCAGGGGAGCGGCGCAGTGCTCGAGGTCGCGGACGATCGTGCGGCCGAACCGCTCCCGCAGCAGCGCGCGATTGACCCGCAGGCCGTTGTCGTGCCCGCTGCGCTGGGTCGCGGGCTCCCCGGGGCCGATGCGCACCTCGCACTCGACGAAGCGGCTGATGCCGGCCGAGCTGAAGAACAGCTCGGGCTCGACCATCCGCCCGAAGAACATGTCGTCGTTCGAATAGAGGAAGTGCTCGGCGATGCCGGGGATGCGGTGCAGCTGAGCCTCGACGGCGTGGGAGTTGTGCGTGGGGAGCACCGAGGGATCGGCGAAGAACTCCTCGCTGCGCACGATCGTGACCTTGGGGTGATCGGCCAGCCACGCGGGCGCGGGCGAGTCGGTGGCGATGAATATCCGACGCACCCACGGGGCGTACATGTGCACGCTGCGCAGGGCGTACCGCAGCTCGTCGACGTGGCGGTAGCGGGCCGGACCGTCGTCGCCCTCGCCCACCACGTACTCGGCCATCTGCGCCGCGCGCTGGCGCTGGAACTCGCTGGACGAACCGTCGACCCAGGAGAAGACCATGTCGATCTCGCCGGTGAACTCGTCCGGCTGCGCGTCGAACATGCCGGCCACGGTGCGCCAGGCGCGGCCGAAGCGCTCGACGGTCTCGAACGACACGTCACCGGTCGACGTCGTCGCCCGCAGCAGCGCGTTCGCGCCCGGCGCCTCGACGACGTCGGCGCCGAAGCGCCAGAACTCCACCCGTGCGCCGAGCGCGGCGGCGTAGCGCAGACTGTGGTTCGCCGTGATGCGGGGCACGTAGAAGCGCACGACGGTCGGTTCCGCGCCGGGCAGGTCGAGGTCGGACACGAGGACCGCCGGGCGGCGCTTCGCCTTGCCGTACAGCGGCGTCCGGGCGCACACCTCGGCGAGCGCGGCCAGCGCGGCATCCTTCTGCTCGATGTCGACGACGAGGGCCGGAACCGCGCGATCGTGACGGATGAGGGTGACCTCGATGCCGGCGGTCTCGAGGACATCGGCGACCATCAGCAGATCGGCGGTGCGCGCCTCGAGCGGGCTGAGGGTGTCGTGGACGACATGCAGGATGCCGCGATCGAGCACGACGTCGTCGCGATCCAGCAGGGCGGTGCCCGGATGCTGTCGCTGCGGCAGTGCGGAAAGTGCGGTCATGGGCGCCCTCCTTTCCCGGCGCAGGGTGCGGCCGGTGAACACTCCAGAGTAAGCCGGATCTGTTACGACGACGTTTCCCTGCCGATAGCCTCGGATCCATGACCGATGCGCCACGCTTCCGCTCCGACGTCGCCGACATCCACCGCCCCTACTCCGCCTCGGGCGAGCGGTATGCGGCCACCGGCTATCGGCAGGTCGGGACGTCGGGGCTCTACCTGCCGCCGCTGTCGCTCGGGCTGTGGTGGAACTTCGGCGACAACATCCCCTTCGACGACCAGCGGACGCTCCTTCGGCACGCGTTCGACCGCGGCATCACGCACTTCGACCTGGCCAACAACTACGGACCGCCCTACGGCGCGGCCGAGACGAACTTCGGCCGCATGATGCGCGAGGACTTCGCGCCGTACCGCGACGAGCTCATCATCTCGTCCAAGGCCGGATGGGACATGTGGCCCGGCCCGTACGGGGATCTGGGCTCGCGCAAGTACATCCTCGCCAGCGCCGAGCAGTCGCTCACCCGCATGGGCCTGGACCACGTCGACATCTTCTACTCGCACCGCGCGGACCCGGTCACCCCGGTCGAAGAGACGGTCGCGGCCCTCGACACCCTCGTCAGGCAGGGCAAGGCGCTCTATGTCGGCATCTCGTCCTACTCCGCCGAGCGCACGGCGGTTGCGGCATCCGTCGCCCGGTCGCTGGGGACGCCGCTGGTGATCCACCAGCCGGCGTACTCGATCCTCAACCGGTGGGTCGAAGACGGTCTGACCGGCGTGCTCGCGCAGGAGGGGATGGGGGCGATCGCCTTCACCCCGCTGGCGCAGGGACTGCTCACGAGCAGGTACCTCGGCGACGGCCCCGTCGAGCGCGCGCAGAAGCGCGCCTCGCTCCCCGACGCCGAACTCTCGCCGAAGGGCAAGGCGACGCTCCGCGGCCTGGACGTGATCGCCGACGAGCGCGGGCAGACCCTCGCGCAGATGGCGATCCAGTGGGTGCTGCGCGACCCGGTCGTCGCGTCGGCCCTCATCGGCGCGTCGCGTCCGGCGCAGCTGGACGAGAACCTCGCCGCCGTGAACGGACCGGCCTTCACCATGGAGGAGCTCGAGAGGATCGACGCGCTGTCGGACGGCATCGACGTCGATCTGTGGGCGGATTCGGCGAAGCTGTGACCGGCGCCTTCGCCGACGGCCGCGTGCACGTGCGCGCGCCGGGCAAGCTGAATGTCTTCTTCGAGGTCGGCGATGTCCAGGACGACGGCTACCACGACGTTGCCTCGGCCTACCAGGCGGTCTCGCTGTACGAGGATCTGTGGGCGGAGCCGGCGCTCGACTTCACCGTGTCGATCCGCGGCACGGTGGATGTCGCCGGGGTGCCGTCGGATGACCGCAACCTCGCCCTGCGCGCGGCCCGGCTGGTCGCGCAGCGCATCGGCCACACCGGGGGAGTCCACCTCGACATCGTCAAGCACGTACCGGTGGCCGGCGGCATGGGCGGCGGGTCCGCGGATGCCGCAGCCGCGCTCGTCGCGTGCGATGCGCTGTGGGGTGCCGACCTCGGTTCGGCCGAGCTCCATCGTCTCGCCGCGAGACTGGGCGCCGACGTGCCGTTCGCCCTCATGGGCGGCACCGCGATCGGCACCGGACGCGGTGATCAGCTCAGCCCCGCCCTCGCGCAGGGACGCTTCGAGTGGGTGGTCGTCACGCGTCCCGACGGCCTGTCGACACCCGAGGTGTACGCGCACCTGGACTCGCTGCGCACCCGTCCCGACATCGCGCCGCCGCGCAAGACCCCCGACGTCGACCCCGGAGTGCTGCAGGCCCTGCGCGCCGGCGACCCGCACGCCCTCGCCGCCCACACCCGCAACGACCTCGAGGCTGCGGCCGTGTCGCTGCGCCCGGCGCTCGGCGATGTGCTGCGCCTCGGGCGCGCGTCCGGGGCACTCGCCGGTTTCGTCTCGGGATCGGGACCGACCCTCGCGTTCCTGTGCGCGGATGCCACCGCCGCACTCGACCTGCAGGTGACCCTGTCGGCCGCCGGGCACACCGCCCTGCACGTGCACGGGCCCGTCGCCGGGGCCCGCCTGCGCCATGCGTGACGGCCCCTGGGGCGCCCGGTCCTGCGCGCCGGCGCTCCTGCTTCCGCTCCCGCTTCCGCTCCCGGAGAGAGGATCCCGATGATCACCGACGACCCCGACGCCGCCGACGTCTCTCGCTCGGGCTTCCTGAGCGCGCCCCTCGACCCCGCCTCCGCCGACCGGCTGGCCGGGGCGGGACTGCGCTATCGGTCCGTGCCGGTGGACGACCCGGCATCCTTCGACCCGTGGGTCCAGGTGGTCGCCCGCGGCTTCCAGGACGGCGAGCGATCCGCAGAGCAGCTCGCGGCGATACGCGAACGCAGCGCATACCGCCGCGTCACCGGGGTGTACGACGGGTCGGCGCCGGACCCGGACGCCCCGGTCGCCACGATCGCGTCCTGGATCGGCGAGCTCGCCGTTCCCGGCGGGGTCGGCATCCCCTCGTGCGCGATCTCGGCGGTGACCGTGGCGCCCACGCACCGACGTCGCGGCATCGCCCGCGCGATGCTCGAGGGCGAGCTGCGCGTCGCGGCAGCCTCCGGTGCGCCCGCGGCCATGCTCACCGTGAGCGAGTCGACCCTCTACGGCCGCTACGGGTTCGCGTCGGCGGCGCCGGCCGCCGCGTGGCGCATCGACGTCAAGCGGGCGGCGTGGACCGGTCCGGTCCCCGCAGGTCGCGTGGACTTCATCTCGCGCGAGCGGCTCCGCGAGCTCATCCCCGCGCTCCACGACAGCGTCCGCCTCGGCACGCCTGGCGAGATCGACGTCCCCGCCGGGCACTGGGACACGCTCGCCGGCACCCGGCCGGACGCGAAGGACGCCGGCGAGGTGCGCGCCGTGCAGTACGCCGACACCTCGGGCACCGTGCGCGGTCTCGCGCTGTACCGGGTGTCCGAGAATCACGACGACCACACCAAGGCGACGGTCGACGTGGTCTACCTCCTCGCCGCCGACGACGACGCCTACGCCGCGCTGTGGCGGTTCTTCGTCGAGCTCGACCTGGTGGGCGAGGTGCGCGCGCGGGAACTGTCGGTCGACGAGCCGCTGTGGTGGATGATCTCCGATCAGCGCGCGGCGACGGTGACGGTGAGCGATCACCAGTACATCCGCATCCTGGACGTGCCCGCAGCCCTCGCGGCGCGCCGCTACGGTGCGGCGGGTCGCCTCGTGCTCGACGTCGAGGATCCCCTGGGTTTGGCCGATGGGCGCTTCGTCCTCGAGGTCGACGCGGACGGCTCCGCCCGGGCGACGAGGACGACGGATGCCGCGCCGGACGCGATCTCGCTCTCGCTCGGCATCCGCGAGCTCGCAGCCGTCTATCTCGGAGGCGTCTCGGTCGTCACGCTGGCACGCGCCGGTCTCATCGCGGCATCCGACCCGGTTGCGGCGGCACGGGTGTTCGGGTGGCATCAGCCTCCGCGCCTGAGCTTCTGGTACTGAGCTCCGGCGCCCGTGCCACGCACCGTGGCGGTGCACCATAGCGGCGCGGGAGGCCGGGAGCAACCCGCGGTCGCGATCGCCGTGACGTCGCGGGGGTCCGGTACCGTGAACGCGATGAGGGGAGCGCACGCGTGATCGAGTTGACCGATGTGTCCAAGCAGTTCCCGGACGGCACGCTCGCCGTCGAGGACTTCGATCTGGTGATCCCCCCGCACCGCACGACGGTGCTGGTCGGGTCATCGGGGTCGGGCAAGACGACGCTGCTGCGGATGATCAATCGCATGGTGGATCCCACCAGCGGCTCGATCTCGATCGACGGCGACGACATCTCGCGGCGCGACCCCGTGCAGCTGCGCCGCAGCATCGGCTACGTCATGCAGAACTCCGGCCTCATGCCGCACTTCACGGTGGCAGACAACATCGCCACCGTGCCCGTGCTCCAGGGCCGGCCGCGCCGCGAGGCTCGCTCTCGCGCCCTCGAGCTGATGGACACGGTGGGGCTGGATCACGCGATGGCCGACCGTTACCCGCATCAGCTCTCGGGCGGGCAGCAGCAGCGGGTGGGCGTTGCGCGAGGCCTCGCCGCCGATCCGAACATCCTCCTCATGGACGAGCCCTTCGGCGCCGTGGACCCGATCGTCCGCGCCGAGCTGCAGGAGGAGCTGCTGCGCCTCCAGCGGGAGATCGGCAAGACCATCGTGTTCGTCACGCACGACATCGACGAGGCGTTCCTCCTCGGGGATCAGGTCGTCATCCTGGAACGCCAGGCCCGGGTCGCGCAGATCGGCACGCCGGACGAGATCATCGAGAATCCCGCGACGTCCTTCGTGGCGAGCTTCATCGGCGCCGAGAAGGGCAAGCGCGCGCTCAGCCTGCGCCGGACCCCGCACGGCACGGTGGTCGTCGACGCCGAGGGCCGTGCGCAGGGGTCGCTCGTGGACGAGGCCGGCGCAGGAGGCGCCTCGGCGGGTACGTCCGAGGGCACGGTCCCGTGAGCTGGATCCTCGACAATCTCGACCTGATCGGCGAGCTCACCCTCGTCCATCTGCGCCAGAGCGCGCTCGCCATCGTCCTCGGGTTCGTCATCTCCCTGCCGCTGGGCTGGGTGGCGTGGCGGTATCGGCTGCTGCGCGGGTGGATCATCACCGTCACCGGCCTGTTGTACACGATCCCGTCCCTGGCGCTGCTGATCCTGTTGCCCACCGTCATCGGCTACAGCGCCCTCAGCGAGACCAACCTGATCGTCGCGCTGACCATCTATGCGGTCGCGATCATGGTCCGCGCCGTCGCGGACGGCCTCGACAGCGTCGACGACGCGGTCCGCCGCTCGGCGACCGCGATGGGTTTCGGCTCCCGGCGCCGCTTCTGGGCCGTCGACCTGCCGCTGGCGGGGCCGGTCGTCCTCGCCGGCCTCCGGGTCACCGCGGTCAGCACGATCTCGCTGGCCACAGTCGGCATCCTCGTCGGGGTCACCAACCTCGGCTACCTCTTCACCAACGGCCTGCAGCGCCGGATCGTGCCCGAGGTGCTCGCAGGCATCATCGTCGTCATGGCGCTCGCCCTCGTCATCGACGGGCTGCTCGTGCTCGCAGGCAAAGCGCTCATGCCCTGGACGCGTCGCACGATCACCCCACCCGCGGCCCCGGCCCGCGGCGGCGAGAGCATCGCGAGCGCAGAGGCAGGGGCTGCCGCATGAACCTCATCCTGGACGCGTTCGCCTGGATCTTCTCGCCCGAGCGGCTCGAGGGTCAGTACGCCATCCCCACTCTCCTCGGCCAGCACCTCTGGTACACCTTCCTCCCCGTGGCGATCGCGGCGCTGATCGCGATCCCCGCCGGCTGGGCCATCGGCCACACCGGCCGCGGGCGCGAGATCGCGGTCGCGATCTCGGGAGCCGCACGCGCGATCCCGTCCTTCGGCCTGCTCGTGCTCCTCGTGCTGCTGCTCGGGGTCCTCCGCCGCCCGGAGGCCGCCGTGATCACCTTCGTGCTGCTGGCGATCCCCTCCCTCCTGGCCGGTGCGTACACCGGTCTCGAGGCCATCGACCGACGCGTGATCGACGCCGCCAAGGCCATGGGCATGACGCGCTGGCAGGTGCTGTGGCGCGTCGAGGTGCCCCTCGGCCTGCCCCTGCTGATCGGGGGGCTCCGTTCTGCGACCCTCCAGGTCGTCGCGACCGTCACCATCGCCGCCTACGTCAACCTCGGCGGCCTCGGCTTCCCGATCATCCAGGGAATACCGCTGCGGCGCTTCGATCAGGTGCTGGGCGGCGCGATCCTCGTCGCCGTCCTCGCCCTCGTGCTCGACGCGCTTCTGGCGCTCGCGCAGCGCGCCGCCGTTCCCCGCGCCCTGCGCGACGCACCCCGCGGACGGCGCCGGTCGCCCGACGCGACGGCTTCCCGGCAGACGACCACCGACCCGACCCCCACCGAACAAGAGAGAATCGCATCATGAGAACAGCGCACAGCACCCGCCTCCTCGCCGCGGCGGGCCTCGCCGCCGCCACCGCCCTCGTCCTCGCCGGCTGCGCCTCGGGCGACCCGCTCGAGGCCGACACCGACACCGATCCGGGTGACACCGGCTCCAGCGAGACGATCGTGGTCGGCTCGCAGGCCTACTACTCCAACGAGATCATCGCCGAGATCTACGCGCAGGCCCTCGAGAACGCCGGCTTCGACGTGGAGCGGCAGTTCCAGATCGGCCAGCGCGACGCGTACCTCCCGGTCATCGAGAGCGGAGAGATCACGCTCTTCCCCGAATACAGCGGAAACCTGCTGCAGTACTTCGAGCCCGACACCGAGGCGCGCACCCCCGAGGATGTCGAAGCCGCGCTCGCCGATGCGCTGCCCGAGGGCCTGACGGTCCTCGACGCGTCCGAGGCGAGCGACCAGGACTCGTACACCGTCACGGCGGCCTTCGCCGAGGAGAACGGGCTCGCGAGCATCGCCGATCTGGCGGACGTCGACGGCCCGCTGACCCTGGGCGGCCCGCCCGAGCTCGCCGAGCGGCCCTACGGGCCGTCGGGCCTCGCGGACACGTACGGCGTCGAGGTCGAGTTCTCGGCCACCGGCGAGACCACCGTGGAGGACCTCGTCGCCGGCACGGTCGACATCGCCAACGTCTACACCGCGGACCCGCGCATCGAGACCGAGGACCTCATGGTCCTCGACGACCCCGAGGGACTGTTCCTCGCGTCGAACGTGATCCCGCTCGTGAGCGCCGACGTGGCCGACGAGATCGCGGACGTCATCAACGAGGTCAGCGCCGCGCTGACGCCGGAGGGCCTCGTGGCCCTCAACGTCCAGAGCACCGTCGACCAGATGTCCTCTGCCGACATCGCCTCGGCATGGCTCGAGGAGAACGGTCTGGTCTGATCCCCGGTCCGGTACCGACGACGATGGCCCGCCTCTTCGGAGGCGGGCCATCGTCGTCGCGATGCGGTCAGGGCTGGTCGGGGTGGCCCGGGCAGCGCGACGCCTCGGGGACGCCGGCGAGCGCCTCCTCGACGTGCTGACCGCAGCCGGCCCAGGTGGCCTTGCCGCAGGTGGTGCAGGTGATGCGCTGACACATGTCGGTCTCCTTCGTGGATGCGGGTGTGGGGGAGGGGTCAGGCGAGTGAGAGGAAGAGCTTCTCGAGCTCATCGGCGGTGAGGCCCTCGGCCGCGGCGGTGGCGTCGGGATCGACCACGCAGTCTCTCATCGCGGTCGAGATGATGGCGAATCCCGCGCGGTCCAGCGCGCTCGTGACGGCGGCGAGCTGGGTCACGACGTCGCGACACGATCCGCCGTTCTCGACGGCCGCGATGACAGCCGCCAGCTGACCGTGCGCGCGACGCAGCCGGTTGACGACCCGCTTCTGCGCGGCGGCCTGCTCCTCGGGTGTTCCGGTGATCATCATGCGAATGCTCCTTCGGTCGACAGGATCCGCTCGACGTCGGCACCGTACCAGTGGCGGAGGGTCTGGATGCCGCCCGACAGCGACGACGAGTCGAAGCCCGCGCCGACGAGGATGCGGTGAGCGATGTTCGCGCGGACGCCGGCGGCGCACATGACGCGCACCGGACGGTCTGCGGCGGCATCCCGTACCTCGTCGAGGCGGCCCCGCAGTTCGGTGTGCGGGATATTCAGGGCCCCGGGAAGATGCCCGGTGGCGAACTCGGCGGCACTCCGGACGTCGAGAACGAGCGCCTCTTCGCCGATCGTCGCCGCGTCTTCGGCGTACCAGAGACGCAGTCGGCCGGTTCGTACGTTCTCGGCCACCATGCCCACGAGGTTGACGGCGTCCTTCGCCTGGCCGTAAGGCGGCGAGTACGCCAGGTCGAGGTCGATCAGGTCGTCGGCGGCCAGGCCGGCGCGCAGCGCCGTGGCGAGCACGTCGATGCGCTTGTCCACGCCCTCGGTGCCCACGGCCTGCGCGCCGAGGAGCCGCCCGTCCTCGCCGACGTGCACGATCAGGTGCATCGCGGCGGCACCGGGGAAGTAGCCGGCGTGCTGGTTGGGGTGCAGGTGCAGGGTGCGGTAGGCGATGCCGGCCGCGTCGAGAGCGGCCCGGTTCCCCCCGGTCATCGCCGCCGTCAGGCCGCCCACGCGCACGATCGCGGTTCCCAGCGGCTGGGTGATGGCCCGGCCGCTGCCGCTGCCGAAGATGTCGTCGGCGATGAGGCGGCCCGCGCGGTTGGCGGGCCCGGCGAGGGCCACCGGGCGCACCGCGCCGGTGACGGCATCGACGGACGCGGTCGCATCCCCGGCCGCCCAGACGCCCGGGGCCGACGTGCGGCCGCGGTCGTCCACGACGATGGCGCCGCGCACGGTGTCGATGCCGGCTGCCTCGACGAACGCGGTGTCGGGCCGGACGCCCACCGACAGGACGATGACGTCTGCGGCGATGCGCGTACCGTCGGCGAGGACGACGGTGTCGGCGTCCGCGCCGCGCTCCACGCTTTCGGCGCCGACCCCGTCGTGCACGCGGATGCCGAGGCCCTGCAGCTCCTCGGTGACGAGGGTGGCGAGCTCGCGCTCGAGCGGGGGAAGCACGTGGGGAGCGAGCTCGACGACGTCGACGTCGAGACCGGCGTGTCGGAGGGCCTCGGCCGCCTCGATCCCGATGAAGCCGCCGCCCAGGACGACGGCCCGGCGCGCGCCGGTGGTCGCCCGCTCGCGAAGGGTCACGGCGTCGGCCACCGTCCGCAGGGTCCGCACGCGCGGCGAGCCGAGCCCCGGGAGCGGGGGGACGAGCGCCGAGGCGCCCGGCGAGAGCACGAGCGCGTCGTAGTCGAGGGTGTCGGTGCCGTCCTCCGAGAGCACGGTGATCGTCCGCGCGACGGTGTCGATCGCCGTGACCTCGTGACCGGTGCGCACGTCGAGGTTGAGGGCCGCGCGCAGCGTCGTCGGCGTGTGGAGGAGGAGCGAATCTGCGTCGGCGATCTCTCCGCTGACGTGATACGGCAGGCCGCAGTTCGCGAAGGAGACCTCGGGTCCTCGCTCGAGGACGACGATCTCGGCGGTCTCGTCGTGCCTGCGGGCACGTGCCGCGGCGCTCATGCCTGCGGCGACGCCTCCGACGATGATGATGCGCATTCCCACTCCTCTCAATACCCCTCAGGGTATCCCAATGACGCTCGCAAACTATACCCCAGGGGGTATCACGTGTGCAACTCGGCGACGACTGCCAAGGCTGCTCGCCTAGCCTGGAGACGATATGGCACATCTTCTGGGGGCTGAAGCCCTCCATCTCGAGTTCCCCACCCGCGTCGTGTTCGAGGGGGTGTCGCTCGGCGTCGACGAGGGCGACCGCATCGGCATCGTCGGACGCAACGGCGACGGCAAGTCCAGTCTCATGGCGATGCTCGCCGGACGGCGCGAGCCGGACTCAGGACGCGTGACCGTGCGCGGCGGCGTCCGGGTTGGCGTGCTCGATCAGGCGGACGTGCTGGACGACTCCCTGACCATCGCTCAGACCGTGGTCGGCGACCGACCCGAGCACGAATGGGCGGGCGACGCCCGCACCCGCGATGTCATCGCGGGGCTTCTGTCCGACATCCCCTGGGACTCGCCGGTGCGCGACCTCTCGGGTGGGCAGCGCCGCCGTGTCGCGCTGGCCGCGCTGCTGAGCGGCGACCACGACGTGCTGTTCCTTGACGAGCCCACGAACCACCTCGACGTCGAGGCCATCGCCTGGCTCGCCGACCACGTGAAGCGCCGCTGGAGCCCCGGCGCCGGGGCTCTGCTGGTCGTCACGCACGACCGATGGTTCCTGGACGAGGTCTGCACGCGCACCTGGGAGGTCCACGACCGCATCGTGGAGCCGTTCGACGGCGGGTACGCGGCCTACATCCTGCAGCGGGTCGAGCGCGACCGGCAGTCGGCGGCGATCGAGGCGCGCCGGCAGAATCTCGCCCGCAAGGAGCTCGCGTGGCTGCGGCGCGGCGCTCCCGCGCGCACGTCGAAGCCGAAGTTCCGCATCGACGCGGCCAACGCCCTCATCGAGGACGTCCCCGAGATCCGGGATGCCGTGACGCTGCGCTCGCTGGCCGTGTCGCGACTGGGCAAGGACGTCGTCGACCTCCTCGACGCCTCGGTGTCGTACCCCGACCCGCTCGAGCCCGAACGCACCCGGACCGTGCTGAGCGACGTCGAGTGGCGGATCGCCCCGGGCGAGCGCACCGGCATCCTCGGTGTCAACGGCGCCGGCAAGTCGACCCTGCTCGGCCTCGTCTCGGGTGAGGTGGAGCCGACCGGTGGTCGGGTCAAGCGCGGCAAGACCGTCAAGGTCGCGACCCTCTCGCAGCGGCTCGACGAGCTGGAGGACCACCTGCAGGACCCGGTCCGCGTCGTCATCGAGGGCCTTCGCACCACCTACTCCTTCGGGTCGGGATCGAAGACGCAGGAGCTCTCCCCGGGGCAGCTGCTGGAGCGGATGGGGTTCTCGAGCGCGCAGCTGTCCACCCCGGTCAAGGACCTGTCAGGCGGCCAGAAGCGCCGTCTCCAGCTGCTGCTGATCCTCCTGGAGCAGCCCAACGTGCTGATCCTCGACGAGCCCACGAACGACCTCGACACCGACATGCTCGCCGCGATGGAGGACCTCCTGGACACGTGGCCCGGGACGCTGCTGGTCGTCTCGCACGACCGCTACTTCCTCGAGCGCGTCACCGACCAGCAGTACGCGATCCTCGGCGGTCACCTGCGCCACCTGCCCGGCGGCGTCGACGAGTACCTGCGGCTGCGCTCGCGCCAGCAGGCGGAGGAGTCCGCGCCCACCGCAGCGGCCGGCGCGACGCCGGCCGGGCTCGGCGGCGCCGAGCTTCGCACGGCCCAGAAAGAGCTGTCGGCGCTGGAGCGGCGGCTCGAGAAGCTGGAGAAGCAGATCGCCGCCGCCCGCACCGCGCTCGCCGACCACGACCAGGCCGACTACGTCGGTCTCGGCGCCGAGATGGCGCGGATCGGCGCGCTCGAATCGGAACGGGACGATGTCGAGGCGGCGTGGTTCGCCCTCACCGAGCGGATGGGCTGAGGGGAGTCGCCGACGCGTCGAAGCCCAGGCTGAGTTTTCGCAACAGGCTCGCCAGGCGCTCGCGGTCACCGCGCGACAGGGCGCCGAGAAGCACGGCCTCGGCATCGACGAGTCGGGTGATCGCGGCATCCACGCGCACCCGGCCGTCCTCGGTGAGGGTGACCAGCACGCTGCGGCCGTCTGCGGGATCAGCCTCGCGCCGCACCAGTCGGCGGGCGACCAGGCGGTCGATGCGGTTGGTCATCGTGCCGCTCGAGACGAGGGTCTGCTGCAGGAGCTGCTTGGGACTGAGCTGGAACGGCTCTCCGGCCCGACGCAGCGCCGACAGCACATCCCACTCCCAGGGCTCCAGATCGCTGCGGCGGAACGCGTCGCGCCGAGCGCGGTCGAGGTGCCGCGAGAGGCGGTCGACCCGCGACAGCACCTCGAGGGGCGAGAAGTCCAGGTCGGGGCGCTGCACGCCCCACGCGCCGACGATGCGGTCCACTTCGTCGGTCTCGTGCGTCATGGCTCCATTATCGGGCTCCGATGGGCGTCGGCCGGGAATCGTGGTGCGTCGCGGCGATCGGGGCCTGGCAGACTTGACGGGCGGCGTCCGCTGGGGGCCGCGGTCCGCCGTGGTGTAATGGCAGCACGACAGCCTTTGGAGCTGTGAGGTCTAGGTTCGAGTCCTGGCGGCGGAGCATGAGCGACAACACCGACGCGCGCCTCGCGGTCATCGTCCTTGCGGCCGGGCAGGGCACGCGCATGAGATCATCACTGCCGAAGGTTCTGCACCGCATCGGCGGGCGCTCGCTCGTCGGCCACGTGCTCGAGACGGCGCGGGCACTCTCTCCCGAGCGGACGGTCGTCGTGGTGCGCCACGAGCGCGACCTCGTGGCCGAAGCGATCGCCGAGGCGGCTCCCGACACGATCGTCGTCGATCAGGACGACATCCCCGGAACCGGCCGCGCCGTCGAGATGGCGCTGGCGGGTCTGGCCGATTACGAGGGCGACGTGCTCGTGCTCAGCGGCGACGTGCCGCTCCTCGAGACCGGCACCCTGCAGGAGCTGCTGCGCGCGCACCGCGAGCGTCGCGCCGCCGCGACCGTGCTGAGCGCGACCGTGGACGACGCCACCGGCTACGGGCGGGTCATCCGCGACGACGCCGGCGGGGTCGCGCGCATCGTCGAGCACAAGGACGCCGACGAGGCCGAGATCGCCGTCAGCGAGATCAACGCCGGCGTCTACGTGTTCCAGGCCTCTCCGCTGCGCGAGCAGCTCGCCCGGGTGGGTACGGCCAACGCGCAGGGGGAGAAGTACCTCACGGACGTGGTCCGACTCCTCCGCGAGGCGCGGCTCGCCGTCGCCGCGGCTTCGGCGCCGGATGCCGCCGCCGCCCTCGGGGTGAACGATCGCGTGCAGCTCTCCGAAGCCGCGCGCATCCTCAACGCGCGCACCGTCCGCCGCTGGCAGCTCGAGGGCGCCACGATCCTCGATCCGGCCACGACGTGGATCGACGTGACCGCCACCCTCGCTCCCGACGTCACGGTGCTCCCGGGCACGCAGATCCTGCGTGCCACGACGGTCGCCGCGGGCGCGGTCATCGGGCCCGACACGAGCCTCGTGGACTGCGAGGTGGGGGAGGGCGCGACCGTCCGCCGGTCCGACGCCACCCTCGCCGTCATCGGTGCCGGTGCCACGGTCGGACCTTTCGCATACCTGCGCCCGGGAACGCAGCTGGGCGCCGACGGCAAGATCGGAACCTTCGTCGAGACCAAGAACGCCGTCATCGGCGAGGGCAGCAAGGTGCCCCACCTGTCCTACGTGGGCGACGCGACCCTCGGTCGCGGCGTGAACCTGGGCGCCGGTGCGATCACGGCCAACTACGACGATCTGGCCAAGCACCGCACCGAGATCGGCGACGAGGTGCACGCCGGCTCGCATAACGTCTTCGTCGCGCCCGTTAGGATCGGAGACGGCGCGAAGACCGGAGCCGGAGCGGTCATCCGCAAGGATGTCCCCGCCGGCGCTCTGGCATTGAGTGTGGCTCCCCAGCGCAACGTCGAGGGGTGGGTCGAGAAGAACCGACCGGGAACGGCGGCGGCCGACGCGGCCGCAGCAGCCCGGTCCGCACAGGAAGCGGACAATGGGGCGCAAGAAGAAGACCGTTGAGCTCGACCGCGACAACGACATCGCGCCGGGCCTGGTCGCCAAGACCAAGAAGCGCCTCGTCGTCGCGCGCGGCAGCTCGCACCCGGAGCTGGCGATCGACGTCGCCGAGGCGCTCGGCACCGAACTGGTGCCCACCGAGTACCGCACGTTCGCGTCGGGCGAGATCCTCACCCGTTTCGAGGTCTCGATCCGCGGCTGCGATTTCTTCCTGATCCAGAGCTTCGGGCCGCCCGTCAACGAGTGGCTCATGGAGACGCTCATCATGCTGGATGCCGCCAAGCGGGCATCCGCCAAGCGCATCACCGTCGTGGCGCCCTACTACCCGTACTCCCGGCAGGACAAGAAGGGCCGCGGGCGCGAGCCGATCAGCGCCCGCCTGGTCGCCGACCTCATGCGGACCGCCGGCGCCGACCGGGTGATGAGCGTGGACCTGCACGCGGCGCAGATCCAGGGCTTCTTCGACGGACCCGTCGACCACCTGTTCGCCAAGCCGGTGCTGCTGGAGTACTTCGAGAAGACCCTCAGCGCCGCCGATCGCGAGGCTCTGACGGTGGTCTCGCCCGACACCGGCCGCGTCCGTGTGGCCGACACGTGGTCGGACAGCCTCGGCGCACCGCTGGCGATCATCCACAAGCGCCGCGATCCGAATGTGGCCAACCAGGTGACGGTCAACGAGATCGTCGGCGACGTCGAGGGTCGCGTGTGCCTGCTCGTGGACGACATGATCGACACCGGCGGGACGATCGTCAAAGCCGCGCAGGCGCTGAAGGCCAACGGCGCCGTGAAGGTCATCGTCGCCGCCACGCACGCGATCTTCAGCGATCCCGCCGCCGCGCGACTGCAGACCGACGCGATCGACGAGGTGGTCGTCACCGACACCATCCCGATCCCCGAGCACAAGCGCTTCCCGACCCT
The DNA here is from genome assembly GCF_031844425.1 of Microbacterium sp. ARD31. Taxonomy (NCBI): domain Bacteria; kingdom Bacillati; phylum Actinomycetota; class Actinomycetes; order Micrococcales; family Microbacteriaceae; genus Microbacterium; species Microbacterium sp. ARD31. The sequence continues at coordinate 211,999 of NZ_JAUZVE010000002.1, read as the reverse complement.
CACGGTGCTGCCGATCGCGCCCCTTCTGGCGCGCGCGATCCACGAGGTGTTCGAGGACGGCTCGGTCACCAGCATGTTCGACGGCGCCGCATGACCGCGGCTGCGCGTCCGGTGCGGTTCGCCGTCGCCCTCGCCGGCGTGACCGGCACGCTCGCCCTCACGGCGTGCGCGGGGGCGTCGGCCGACACCGATCAGCCCGGCGGTGCGGCCTCGGGCGGGGACGCCTCGTACACCGACGGCACGTACACCGCCGAGGGGTCGTACGCGACGCCCGAGACGGTCGAGACCATCCAGGTGACGCTGACGCTCGAGTCCGACGCCGTCACCGCGGTCGAGGTGACGGGTGACCCCCAGCGGCCCGAGTCCGAGCAGTACCAGAGCCAGTTCATCGGCGGCATCAGCGACGAGGTGGTGGGCGAGGACATCGACGAGATCGCCGTGTCGCGCGTCGCCGGCTCCTCGCTCACGAGCGGCGGCTTCACCGAGGCGCTCGAGGCGATCAAGGCCGAAGCGGCGGAGTGACCGCGTCGGAGCCGGCCACCTGGCGGTTCGACGCGATCGGCACCGCCTGGGAGGTCGTCACGGATGGTCCGCTCGACGAGGCGGTACGCCGCGAGACGGCTGCGATCATCGAGCGCTTCGACGCCGCCTGGTCGCGCTTCCGCCCCGACTCCCTCGTCTCCCGCCTCGCCCGGCACGGCGGCCGGGTGCCCGCACCGAGCGATGCGGCCCCGCTGCTCGACACGCTGGCCGAGGTGGCTACGGTGACCGGTGACGCGGTGAACCCGCTCGTCGGGGGCTCGCTCGAGCAACTCGGCTACGGCGCCGCCTACACCCTGCGCGCCGGTGCTCCGGTCGCAGCGCCGTCGGACTGGCGCGCGGCGCTGTCGTGGAGCGCCGACGAACTCGCGCTGGATCCGCCCGCGATGATCGACGTGGGCGCGCTCGGCAAAGGGCGGCTCGTGGACCTCGTGCTCGGCGCCCTTCCGCCCGGCGACGCGGTCGTGGACGCGGGCGGCGACATCGCCGTCCGCGGGCAGCCGGTGCGCATCGGTTTGGAGCACCCGTACGACTCCCGCCGCGCCATCGGCGTGTGGGAGATCACGGATGCCGCGCTGTGCGCATCGGCGGTGAACCGGCGGGCGTGGGGCGACGGACTCCACCACGTCCTCGATGCGCGCACCGGCGAGCCGGTCCGCGCCGTCGCGGCGACGTGGGCGGTCGCCGACGACGCGATGCACGCCGACGCGCTGGCTACCGCCCTGTTCTTCGAGTCGGGCCCGGAGGTGGCGGCGCGGTGGCGCGGCACGTGGAACACGCAGTGGGTGCGGATGCTGACCGACGGGCGCGTGGAGTGGTCGCCCGGATGCGACGCTCAGCTGTTCGGCGGGCGCTAGCGTGGTGCAGTGACGTCTCCGACCGCCCTCGCCGCGCCCGTGCCCCAGGAGCCGCCGTGCTGAGCACCATGACCGCGGCGTTCAACCGCGTCTTCGCCGTCCTCGGTCGCGTCTCGATGTACCGCGTCGTGTACTTCGCGCTGGCGGCCCTCGCCGTGATCTCGCTCGTCCTGTCGTTCTTCGGGCTCGTCGCGCCGTCGCCCCTCGAGCTGATCGCGACGCTCGCGGTCCTCTCGGCCGTATGCGTGGCGGTGGACGCCGCGGCCCAGCGCATCCTGCGGTTGCACTGGCGGCTGGAATCGTCGCTCATCACGGCGCACATCCTGCTGTTCGTCCTCCGCCCGACGCTGGAGGCCGCAGCCCTCGGCGGCATCGCGCTCGCGGCGGCGGTCGCGTCGCTGTCGAAGTACGTGCTCGCGTGGCGCGGCCGTCACATCTTCAACCCCGCTGCCGCCGGCGCCTCGGCCCTGACGCTGCTCGCGATCGCCGTGCCGGCCCTGGGCGCCTCGTCGTGGTGGGTGGGCACCCCCGCACTGGCCGGACCCGTGATCGTCCTCGGGCTGGCGGTGCTGTGGCGCACCGAGAAGATCCGCGTCGCCGCGGTGTTCCTGGTCGTGGCGATCGGGGTGGGGGTGCTGCGCACCGGCGCGCAGTACCAGCAGGCGGGGCTTCCCGTCGACCTGGGCGACATCGCGGGACCCATCCTGTGGTCCTCTCCGTACCTCTTCCTCGGCGCGTTCATGCTGTCGGAGCCCCTCACTCTGCCGCCGCGCCGGTGGCAGCAGCTGACGGTGGCCGCCGTGGTCGGCGTGCTCGCGGGCTGGCCGATCCTCATCGGCGAGTTCAGCCTCGGACAGGAGCGCGCGCTCATCATCGGCAACCTCGTCGCCTTCGCGTTCTCGGTCCGCACGGCCGTGAAGCTGACCCTCGCCTCCCGCGACGATCTGTCGCCGACGGTGCGCCAGCTGACCTTCCGGGCCCACCGGCGCCTGTCGTTCACGCCGGGACAGTATCTCGAGCTGGACGTGCCGCACCGGCATCCCGATGCCCGCGGCACCCGCCGGGAGTTCAGCATCGCCTCTGCGCCCGAGGATCTGCCGCTGGTGCGGGTCGCGTTCCGCGAGGCGCCCAGCAAGAAGCCGCTGAGCTCGTACAAGAAGGCCCTGGCGCAGGTGACGGCGGGAACGGATCTCGCCGTGACCGGTGTGTGGGGTGACTTCCTGCTCCCGACGCGGACGACCGCGCCGGTGCTGATGGTGGCAGCGGGAATCGGCGTCACTCCCTTCGTGTCGCAGCTGCGGCACATGACGGCCACCGGCCAGGACCGTGACATCGTCCTGGTCTACGTCGCGTCCGAGCCCGAGGAGCTGGTGTTCCGCGACGACATCGCCGCCTCCGGCATCCCCGTCATCGTCTTCACCCGCACCGAGCCGGCCGGTCTGCCGCCGCAGTGGCGATGGGCCCGCGGGGTCCGGCTGGACGCCGACGGGCTGCTGCGGGTGGTTCCCGACATCGCCTCGCGGCACGCGTACATCTCGGGTCCGCCGGGACTCATCGCCGAGCTCGCACCGGCGCTCGAGCGGGCGCGATCGATCACGACGGACGCGTTCTCGGGCTACTGAGCCCGCGGCACCCGTCGTGCTGTCACCGCTCCGCTCCGGCCGGGGCGGGCTCCTGGGGGCGAGCCGGAAGGCGCACCGTGAAGACGGTGTCGCCGGGCACGCTGTCGACGGTGAGCGCACCGCCGTGCGCCGACACGATCGCCCTCGCTATGGACAGGCCCAGGCCGGTGCCGCCGGTCTTGCGAGCCCGCGAGCGATCCGCGCGTGCGAAGCGCTCGAACAGCTCGCCCTTGACAGCATCGTCGACACCGGGACCGTCGTCGTGCACGCGAAGCACCGCCTCGGCCCCCTCGCGTGCGACGCTCACCGTGACCGTCGTCCCCTCCGGCGTGTGGGTGCGGGCGTTGGCCAGCAGATTGGCCACCACCTGGTGCAGGCGTCCGCTGTCGCCGGCCACGACGACCGGCTCCTCATCGACGTCGAGCCGCCACGTGTGCGCGGGGCCTGCCGGGCGCGCGTCGCCGACGGCTTCGATCGCCAGCTGCGTGAGGTCGACCGATCCGAAGACGAGCTCCTGGCCTTCGTCGAGGCGGGCGAGCAGCAGCAGGTCCTCGACCAGGGTCGTCATGCGCAGCGACTGTGCCTGGATGCGCTCCAGCGCCGATCCCGTGGTCTCGCTCAGCGAGGGGTCGCGCAGCGACAGTTCGGAGTAGCCCCGGATGGAGGCGAGCGGCGTCCGCAGCTCGTGGCTGGCGTCGGCGACGAAGCGCCGCATCAGCTCCTCATTGCGCTGGCGTGCCGCCAGTGAGGAGTCCACGTGATCCAGCAGGGTGTTCAGCGCGTGGCCGACCCGCCCGATCTCGGTGGATTCGTCGGTCTGGGTGTCGGGGACGCGCTCGTCGATCGTGACGGCGCCTTGGGACAGCGGCATCGCGGCCACGCGCTCGGCGGTGTCGGCTACCGAGCGCAGGGGTTTGAGGCTGCGGCGGATGACGAGCGCGATGGCGACGCCGAGAAGCAGGAGCCCGCCGGTGGTCACCAGGGCCACGGTGGTGAGGATCTGGCCGACGATGCCGCTGACCTCGGTGGTCGGAAGCCCGGCGAGGATGAACGCCCCCGACGGGGAGCCGCTCATGAGCACGCGGTAGTCGCCCACGCCGTCGACGCGGACCGTGGCATTTCCCCGCGGCTCCATCGCGTACAGCAGCTTGGCGATCTGATCGTCGCCGAGCTCCGCCACGGTCTCGTCGGCCGTGACGTACGCGCCGGTCAGTCCCGACTGGTTCTGCAGGACGAGGAGGAAGCCTTCGGGCTGACGACCGGAGGTCAGCACGTCCTCGGCGGTGGAGTCGGGCGGCCCCCGCAGCGCACCCGCCGCCGAGAGCAGCCGCGCGTTCAGGTTCTCGTTGAGGATGCTGCCCAGCAGCGCTCCCGTGGCCACTCCGACGAGGGTGAGGATGAGCGCGACGATGCCGATGACCGTCACCATCAGGCGGGTCTGCAGGCTCCACGAGCGCGGCGCCCGAACGCGCGGGAGGCGCGCGACCTCGGGGTCGGACTCGGCAGTGCGGGCGGTGCCGGTGGGGGCGGTGGAGCCGGCGAGGCCGACGGGTCGGGTCACTGGGGCGCCTTGATCATGTACCCGACTCCGCGGACGGTGTGGATGAGGGGCTCGCGGCCCTGATCGATCTTCTTGCGCAGGTACGAGATGTACAGCTCGACGACGCTCGAGCGACCGCCGAAGTCGTAGTTCCAGACCCGGTCGAGGATCTGCGCCTTGGAGACCACGCGCCGCTGGTTGCGCATGAGGAAGCGCAGCAGCTCGAACTCGGTCGCCGTGAGCTCGATCGACGTGCCGTCGCGGTCGACCTCGTGGCTGTCCTCGTTGAGGCTGAGATCTCCCACCCGCAGGATCGGCTCGGCTCCGGCGGCGTGGGCCGTGCCGGCGCGGCGCATGAGGCCTCGCAGGCGGGCGACCACCTCTTCGAGACTGAAGGGCTTCGTCACGTAGTCGTCGCCTCCCGCGGTGAGCCCCGCGACGCGGTCGCCGACGGCATCCTTCGCGGTCAGGAAGAGCACCGGCACGTCATCGCCGGCCTGGCGCAGCCGCTGCAGGACCGCCATGCCGTCGAGGTCCGGCATCATGATGTCGAGCACGAGGGCGTCGGGAGAGAACTCGCGCGCGGCCTGGAGCGCCTCGTACCCCGATCCCGCCGTGCGCACCTCCCAGCCCTCCATGCGCAGCGCCATGGAGAGCAGATCGGTGAGCATCTGCTCGTCGTCCACGACGAGGACGCGGGGGGCCGTGCCGTCGAGGCGCGTGAGTCCGGAGCTGGGGTTGAGAGCCGTCATGACCCCATTGTGTCGGCGTTCCTATGCGCTTCCTATGGCGCGGGCTATGCGCCGGCTGTGAATAGGATGCCGCGTCAGCCGATGCTGCGTGCGTGGGCGGCGAGGCGGTCGAACAGCGCGTTCTTGTCGTCGTCGACTTCCTGTGCTCCGGGGTGCGCGTCGTAGTACGCGAGCATGCGGCGCGCGCCTTCGTCGAACGTCACGGTCGTGCGGAACTGCGGAACCAGCGCTGACACCTTGGCGTTGTCGAACACCATCGCGTGGGCCTTGTCGCCCAACAGCCCGGGCCCCAGATCCGGGGCGGCGGCGGCGATCGTCTCGGACGCGACGTGCACGAGGTCGGGCTCGGGGACTCCGGCGGCTTCGGCCAGCCAGGTGTAGATCTGATTCCACGTGGGGGCGTGGGTGCCCGTGAGCGTGAAGGCCTCGCCGATCGCGGCGGGGTGTCCCAGCAGTCCCGTGAAGGCCACGGCGACGTCGTCGCTGTGGGTGATCGTCCACAGGCTCGTCCCGTCTCCGTGCACGATCACCGGTGCCCCCGCCCGCATGCGCGCGATGTCGGTCCAGCCGCCGAGGGTCGGGAGCATCTGCTCGTCGTACGTGTGCGAGGGGCGGACGATGGTGACGGGCAGTCCCCGGTCGCGGTAGGCGGCGACCAGGAGGTCCTCGCACGCGATCTTGTCGCGGGAGTACTTCCAGAAGGGGTTGCGCAACGGCGTGGACTCTGTCACCGGCAGCAGTCTGGGCGGTTTGTCGTACGCCGAGGCGGAACTGACGAACACGTACTGCCCGCAGGCGCCCTCGACGCTCGACAGCAGGTCGGTCACATGCCCGGGGGTGAACGACAGGAAGTCCGCGACGACGTCGAACTCCTCCGACCCGACGGCGGCCCGCACGGCGTCGGGGTCGCGCACGTCGGCTTCGAGCCGTCGCACCTCCTGCGGGACGTCGCGTCGTCCGCTGCCGCGGTTGAGGACGAACACCTCGTCGCCGGCGGCGACGGAGCGACGCACGCACGCCGCGCTGATGGTGCCGGTGCCGCCGATGTACAGGATGCGTCTGACCGTCATGCGACCCGACTCTACGCGGGAGGGCCGACGCGGAAGGGCGGACTCCCGGGGAGTCCGCCCTTCGCCGGTGCGCCGGAACGGCGTCAGTGGGTGTCTTCGGCCTCGATCTCGCTGCGGTCGCCCGACCACTGCGTGTGGAAGGTGCCTTCCTTGTCGATGCGCTTGTAGGTGTGCGCACCGAAGAAGTCGCGCTGGCCCTGCACGAGTGCGGCGGGGAGCCGCTCGGCCCGCAGGCCGTCGTAGTACGCCAGCGACGACGAGAACGCGGGGGCGGGGATGCCGGCGCCCGCGGCGAGCTGCACGATGCGGCGCCACGCGCCCTGCGCGCGTCCCAGTGCCTCCACGAAGTACGGCGCGGCCAGCAGCACCGGCAGGTCGGGGGTGTCCTGGTAGGCCTCGGCGATGCGGTTGAGGAACTGCGCGCGGATGATGCACCCGCCGCGCCAGATCTTCGAGACCGCTCCGAGGTCGATGGTCCAGTCGTACTCGGCGGCGCCGGCGCGGATCTCGTCGAATCCCTGGCTGTACGCGACGATCTTCGACGCGTACAGCGCCAGCCGGACGTCCTCGATGAAGGCGTCGGCGTCCGAGATCGCCAGCGGCTCAGCGGCACCGGGGAGGTCGCGCGAGACCTCGCGTTGCTCGGGGTGGCTGGACAGCGACCGGGCGAACACCGCCTCGGCGATGCCCGAGACGGGCACTCCGAGATTGAGAGCGGTCTGCACGGTCCAGGCACCCGTGCCCTTGGCGCCGGCCTGGTCGAGGATGACATCGACCAGCGGCGAGCCTGTCTCCGCGTCGATCTGGCGGAGCACCTCGGCGGTGATCTCGATGAGGTACGACTCCAGCTCGCCGCCGTTCCACTCGGCGAAGACGTCGGCGATCTCGGCGGGGCTCTTGCCGGTGCCGCGACGGATGAGGTCGTACGCCTCGGCGATGAGCTGCATGTCGGCGTACTCGATGCCGTTGTGCACCATCTTGACGAAGTGTCCGGCGCCATCGTGACCGACGTGCGTGACGCAGGGCTCGCCCTCGGCGACGGCGGCGATGGACTTCAGGATCGGGCCGAGCGTCACCCAGGACTCGTCGGACCCGCCCGGCATGATCGACGGCCCGAGGAGCGCGCCCTCCTCGCCGCCCGAGATGCCGGCGCCGACGAAGTTCACCCCGGTCTCGCGGACGGCCTTCTCACGGCGGATGGTGTCGGTGAACAGCGCGTTGCCGCCGTCGACGATGATGTCGCCGGGCTCGAAGACCTCGAGGAGCGAGTCGATGACCGCGTCGGTGGGCCGGCCGGCCTTGACCATGATGATGGCCGTGCGGGGCTTGGCGAGGGTCGCGGCGAACTCCTCGTACGAGAACGCCGGCACGAACTCCGCCTCGGGGTGCTCGGCGACCAGCGTGTCGGTCTTCTCGCGGCTGCGGTTGTAGACCGCCACCGTGTTGCCCTCGCGCGAGGCCAGGTTGCGGGCGAGGTTGGACCCCATCACCGCGAGCCCGACCACGCCGATGTTCGCGGCCGCCTCCGACCCGGTCGCCTCGGTCCTCGTCGCCTCGGTCCTCGATGCCTTGGTCCTCGATGCCTCGGTCCTAGATGCCTCAGTCACACACACTCCTGTCGTCGTGCCTTCAAGCCTAGATTCTGACGCGTCCGTGTTACGGGGTGAGGGCGGGAGGCTCACCGGACGCGTGGGGGGATTGTGAGAGCCCCGCCGCGGGGTTCAGCGTAGCGCGACGGTGCCGAGCGCCTCGGCCTGTGTGACGGCATCCTTCGTCAGCCCGGTCACGCGCGCCCAGTCGCCGTCGCGCACGGCGTCGGCCGGCAGCATCCACGAGCCGCCGACCGCGCGCACCTGCGGGATCGACAGGTACGCGGCGAGGGTGTCGGGGCCGATGCCGCCGGTGGGGACGAATCCGACGTCGCCGAACGGCGCGGCCAGGGCGCGGAGGGCGGATGCCCCGCCGGAGGCCTCGGCGGGGAAGAACTTGAGCACACGGGCCCCCGCCTCCAGCGCGGCCTGGATCTCGGTCGCGGTCACGGCGCCCGGAAGGATCGGGATGCCGAGCGATCCGCAGCGATCGATGACGGCGCGGCTGGTGCCGGGCGACACGATGAACCGGGCGCCGGCGGCGACGGCCTGGTCGACCTGTTCGGGGCGGATGACGGTGCCGGCGCCCACGAGGACGTCGGGTCGCTCGCGCACGGCCGCGGCGATGGCTTCGGCCGCTGCAGGGGTGCGGAAGGTGATCTCGGCGACGGGAAGCCCGCCCTCCGCCAGCGCGGCGGCGATGTCGGCGCCCTGCCGGGCCGTGTGCGCTGTGACGACCGGGACGATCCGGTGCGCGCCCAGCAGTTCGAGGATGTCGTTCATCGCTGCCTTCCGTCGGCGCTTCCCCGCGCCATGCGGAAATGATCATATCATTGGGATGCGCGACCGCGACGCGTCGACGCACGACCACTCCGACGATGGGGCGAAGCATGATCATTCTCGCGCTCGAGGCGAGCACCACCTCGGCCAAGGCGATGCTGTTCGACACCGACAGCGGGCTCTCCACGGTGCGCGCCCGCCGCTTCGAGGTGGCAGGCCCCGATGCCGCCGTGCGGGACGGGGACGCGATCTACACCCAGACGATGGCGCTCGGACGCGAGAGCGCAGCGGGACAGGACGTCGACATGATCGTCCTCAGCAGCACGTGGCACGGGCTGACGCTGCGCCACGACGACCTCTCCGCCGTCACGCCGGTGATGGAGTGGCCGTACACCGGCGCCCAGGACCTGTGCGCGCGACTGCGCGCCGACGAGGCCTTCACGTGGTGGTTCTACGAGCGGACCGGGTGCATGGTCAACGCGGCGTACCCCTTCTTCAAGCTGCTGCATCTGCGGGAGCGAGGGCAGTCCCTCGACGGGCTGCTCGCGCTGGACCAGCCCAGCCTCATCTTCGCGCGCATGACGGGCCGGACGTGGACGAACCCGTCGCTGGCGTCCGGTACGGGTCTGCTCAACGCCCACACCGCCGACTGGGACCAGGAGGTGATCTCGCCCTTCGACCTGTCGGGCGTGCGCCTGCCGGAGCTCCGCGCCGTCACCGACACCGCGCCGCTGCGGGACGATGCCGCGGTCCTGCTGGGGGTGCGAGCCGGCATCCCCGTCCTCACGCCGGGACCCGACGGCGGTCTCAGCCAGGTCGGAGACCTCGCCACCACCCCCGGCGACATGACGTTCTCCATGGGGACCAGCGGTGCGCTGCGCTTCTCGACCCTCCACCCCTCGTTCTCACCGACCCTCAGCACGTGGTCGTACCGCTCGCCCGCGGGCGCCCTCAGCGGCGCGGCCACCTCGGGCTGCGGGAACTGCGTCGACTGGGCGCGCGAGCGGCTCTTCGGGCAGGCGGCGGACTACTCCGAGATCGAGCCCCTCATGTCGGCGGACCGTCGTGAGACGCCGGTCTTCCTGCCGTTCCTCTTCGGCGAGCGCAGTCCCGGCTGGCAGGATCAGCGCCGCGGCGGGCTGATGGACCTGCGGCCCGAGCACACCCGCGCCGACATGTACCAGTCGGTGCTGGAGGGCGTGGTCTACTCGCTCTTCCACTGCTTCAAGGAGCTCACGGCGCTCAACGGCCCGCCCCGGCGCATCGTGCTGTCGGGAGGGGTGCTGTCGTCCCCCTTCTGGACGCAGCTGACCGCCGACGTGTTCGGCGCCGAGATGGAGACCTCCGCGCGGCAGCACAGCTCGGTCGTCGGCGCGGTGCGCATGGGGCTGCGCGCCGCGGGTCTGGACGACCGGCATCCGGCCCTCGAGGAGTCCGAGCCGCGCATCGTGAGCCCGCGAGTGGAGCGCCGCGCGCAGTACGACGAGGGGTTCGCCCGCTACCTCGACCACTACACCCGCACCGAGCCGACCGAGCGGACGTTCTTGCGCTAGCGTCCGCGCACCTCGCCGAGGACCGCGTCGACGTAGAGCCGCGTGTGATGCTCGGCGGCCTCGGCGTCTCCGCAGGCGATGGCGGCGGCGGTCTGGACGTGGTTGTGCAGCGCCTCCTGGTGCGGCACGCCGGGCGTGAGACCGAGGCGCGCGCGCCCGGCGATCACCGCCGCGATGGCGGGCTTGACCGCAGCGAGCATGAGGTTCCCGCTCGAGTCCAGGATGAGGTCGTGGAAGGCGATGTCGGCCGCGAGGTATTCCTCACTGTCGCCTCGCCCGGCGTGGCCGAGATCCTCCAGCCGTGTGGCCAGACGCAGGATCTCGGCGCGCTCGTCATCGCCTGCCCGCTGGGCGCTGAGCCTGGCGGCGACCGGCTCGATGGCGGCGCGCAGCTCGGTCACGACGATCAGCTGCCGATCGCGGCCCGGCCCCGCCAGCTGCCAGCCGATGAGGCGCGTGTCGAGGGCGCTCCATTGCGAGACGTCCTGCACCCGGACCCCGACCCGACGGCGCGAGGCGAGCATCCCCATCGCCTCGAGTACGCGCACGGCCTCGCGGACGACGGTCCGCGACACCCGATAGGTGTCTTCGAGCGCGGCCAGGGTCAGGACGGTGCCCGGCGCGAGCTCGCCCGAGGCGATGCGGGCGCCCAGGTCGTCCAGGACCGACCCGTGCGATGCCTGCGCCATGATCGGCCCCTCCCGAAGAACACGAGGACTCCCCGCGCCGGGCGGGCCCGGACACTGCGGAGCGCTCCCGCGCGCGGCGGCTCAGTCCTGACGGTAGCCCTGGCGGCCCATCGTCCAGAAGGCGCCGACGGCCAGGACGGCCCCGACGGCCGTCATCGCACCGATCAGCCAGAGCAGAAGGTGGGAAAGAAAGCCGTACTCCATGGGGGTCCTCCGTCGCCGGTTCGCGTGCGTTCCTCATCGTACCGGCAGCGCTGGTAGACTCTCCCACTGTACTTCGGCGAGGGACGCCTCGTATCGGCCGCAGGGTCGCATGCGGCATCCGTGATCGACGAGGGTGTGGAGGCTCACGGTTCCTCACGCGCTCGCGTTCGAGTCGAATCCAGACCCCTGATACCCCGGGCCCCCGCCCGATCAAGAACGGGCCGACGCGCCCGCGAGGAGAGAACCATGTCGCAGGACATCGACACCAAGGTCCAGGCCGAAGTCCGCTCGAACTTCGGCAAGGGCTTCGCCCGCCGTCTTCGCGCGGCCGGCAAGATCCCCGCCGTCATCTACGGCCACGGCACCGACCCGGTGCACGTCGCGCTGCCGGGCCACCAGACCGCGCTGCTCATTCGCCGCGCGAACGCGGTGCTCGAGCTCGACATCGAAGGCGCTTCGCACCTCGCGCTGGTCAAGGACGTCCAGAAGGACCCCGTGCACCAGATCATCGAGCACATCGACCTGCTCGTGGTGAAGAAGGGCGAGAAGATCCAGGTCGACGTGCCCGTCGTCGTCCACGGCGAGTCCTTCGCCGGCACGATCGTCAACCTCGACGCGCAGACCATCCTGCTCGAGGTCGAGGCCATGCACATCCCCGAGCACGTCGAGGTCGACGTGGACGGCCTCGAAGAGGGAACGCACATCACCGCCGGCGAGCTGACGCTCCCCAAGGGCGCGTCGCTGGCCGCCGACCCCGAGACGCTCATCGTGGCGATCTCCGTTCCGGCCGCCGAAGAGCTGCCCGAGGACGCCGCCGACGAGGACGAGGCCGGCGCCGAGGCGTCGACGTCGGAGGAGTCCTCCGACGAGGCCGCTTCCGAGTAAGTCGAATCGATCGGGTCGAGGGGGTGCGGATGCCGCGCCCCCTCTTCCTGTTCCCGGGCCTGCTGCGGCGGGGCCGACGAGAAGGAGAGCGCATGGCCGAGTCATGGCTCGTCGTGGGGCTCGGAAACCCCGGCCCACGATACGAGCAGACCCGTCACAACATCGGGCAGATGGTCCTCGACGAGCTCGCCGCGCGGCGGGGGGAGACCTTCCGCGCCCACAAGGCCAACGCCCGGGTCGCCGAGACGTGGCTGCGTCCGGGCGGCGCCAAGCTGGTGCTGGCCAAGCCGAACTCGTTCATGAACGTCTCGGGCGGTCCGGTGTCGCAGCTCGCACGCTTCTACGGCCTCGACCCCGACCGCGTCGTCGTCGTCCACGACGAGCTCGACATCCCGTTCGACACGATCAAGCTCAAGACCGGCGGCGGTCACGGCGGCCACAACGGCGTCCGCGACGTCGCCAAGGCGCTCGGCACGGCGGACTTCCCTCGCGTCCGGGTCGGCATCGGCCGACCGCCCGGACGTCAGGATGCCGCGGACTGGGTCCTGGATCCGTTCGGCGCCGCGGAGCGGACCACCCTTCCGAACCTCATCGCCGACGCCGCCGACGCGGTGGAGCAGCTCATCGACGAAGGACTCGTCGCAGCGCAGCAGAAGCACCACGCGCCGCGCGCGTGACTCATCCGCCGATGCTGCTGCCGGCGCCGAACCCCGCGGTGAGTGCGGCCTGGACGGCGGTGAAGAAGATCGCGGGTCCGAAAACGGCGATCACCACGGCGGCGATCGCGTAGCCGCGGCCGCGCCGTCGGAGGATCGCGACGATACCCTGCACCAGAGCCCAGACGCCGAGGACGGTGCCGATCCAGAACGACGCCTCGGCGAGGAGCACGAGGTCACGCACGGGCGAGAGCACGGACCAGTCGACGTTCATGTCCATCGGGCGCAGTGCGATCTCGGACCCCGCCCCCATTCCGATCCGGAAGGCGGCCCACGCGCCGACGAGGGTCGCGCCGACCGCGGCGATGAGCGCGAGCACCAGCGACACGATGCCCAGCGCCGGTGTCGCCGGCGCGGCGGGGGCGGTCGCCACGGGGGGCATGCCCGGCGGGGCGTAGCGGGCACCGGGCCCGCCGTAGCCGGCCGGCATGCCGTGCGGGCCGGCGGCCGGGGGAGTCGCGGGGGAGCCCGGCGGTGGTCCGAACGGCGGGGTTGCGGGGGCCGCCCACCCTGGCGGGGGCGTCGGGCTCTGCTCCGGGCGATCGCTCACGACACTCATCCTATTTGCGGCCCGGGCGAGGTCCCAGAGCGATCGACGAGCGCTCCGTCGGCGCCGGGCCGCGCGGGGCAGGAGGCCGCCGCCGGGGTCGCCGGTCGGACGTAGACTCTTCCGGTGACAGTTCCCGGGATCCTTCGCGCCCTCGAACAGGCTGAGTCGTTTCAGGATGCGGTGGGTGCGGCATCCGTCGACGCCGACTTCTCGCTGGTCGAAGGCCTGGACGCCCCTTTGCTGGCGGCACTCGTCGAGCGCCGCCGAGGAGCCGGCCGTCCGCCGGCCCTCCTCGCCGTCGCCCCGACCGGGCGGCGCGCGGAAGCCCTCGGGCCCGCACTGGAGGCGCTGCTGCCGGGCGCGCAGGTCCTGCACTTCCCGGCGTGGGAGACCCTGCCGCACGAGCGGCTCAGTCCGTCCGCCGAGACGGTCGGCCGTCGCCTCGAGATCCTCGCCGCGATCGCGGCCTGGGACGGCGCCGCGCCGCTCGTGATCACGGCGTCCGTGCGTGCCGCGATCCAGCCGCTCGCCCCGGGCCTGGCCGATGCCCCGCCCATCCGGCTCGACATGGGCGGGCGCGGCCACGAACTGTCCGACATCGTCGAGCAGCTGGTGACCCTGGCCTATCACCGTGTCGACATGGTGTCGCGCCGCGGCGAGTTCGCGGTGCGCGGCGGCATCCTCGACGTCTTCCCGCCGACGGCGGCCCACCCCTTCCGGGTGGAGTTCTTCGGCGACGAGATCGATCAGATCCGTGCGTTCTCCGTCGCCGATCAGCGTTCGCTCCCGGGCGATGTCCCCGACGTGGTGCTGCTCGCCGGTCGCGAGCTGCTGCTCACCGATGCGGTGCGCACGCGCGCCCGCGAACTGCGCGACACGCTGCCGGGTCTCGGCGGCATGCTCGAGAAGATGTCCGAGGGCATCCCGGTCGAGGGTATGGAGTCCCTCATGCCGGTGGTCCTCGACGGCCTGGTCACCCTCGTGGACTATCTGCCTGCGGGCGGCGCGGTGTGCCTCGTCGAACCCGAGCGGTGCGTCACGCGGGCACTGACGCTCGGCGACACCAACCGCGAGTTCCTCGACGCGGCCTGGAGCGCCGCGACAGCGGGCGCGGACATGCCCGTCGACACCTCCGCGGTGAGCGCGAGCCTCGGCGCCGGCGATTTCGTCACGCTGCCGCGCCTGCGCGACGTGGCGCGGGAGCGCGACGACGTGTGGTGGACGCTCAGCTCCTTCGACTCCGGGGCGGCGGACGCCTCGGCCGAGGGCCTCCTCGACATCGACGTGGCGCTCGAGCAGTCCGCCGCCATCCGCGTCCGCGGTGCCGCCGTGCCGGCGTTCCACGGCAACGTCGACGGCGCGACCGAGCACGTCGGGGCGCTTCTGGCCGACGGCTGGCGCGTCGTGGTCGCCGCCTCCGGAACCGGTCTGGTCGAGCGAGCTGGCGATGTGCTCTCCGACCGGGGTATCGCGGCACGCCGCGTCGACCACGTGGGCGACGCGCCCGAGCCGGGCGTCGCCCAGCTGGTCATCTCGTCGCTGGAGCGCGGATTCGAGAGCGAAGAGGCAAAGCTCGCCGTGCTCACCGAGGCCGAGTTCTACGGCCGCACGATCGGCGGCGATCAGCGTGTGGTCAAGAAGCTCGCGTCGCGGCGTCGCAACGTCGTCGACCCGCTGCAGCTGAAGACCGGCGACTACGTGGTGCACACCACGCACGGGATCGGCCGGTTCGTCGAGCTCACCCAGCGCGAGGTCTCCAGCGGCGGCCGCAATGCCGTCAAGAGCGTGCGCGAGTACCTCGTGCTCGAGTACGCGCCCAGCAAGCGCGGATATCCGGGCGACAAGCTGTTCGTCCCCACCGACCAGCTCGACCTGCTCTCGCGCTACGTGGGCGGCGAGGCCCCCACGCTGTCGAAGATGGGCGGCAGCGACTGGGCGCAGGCCAAGGGCAAGGCGCGCAAGGCCGTGCGCGACATCGCCGTCGAGCTGGTGAAGCTCTACTCCGCGCGGATGGCGGCCAAGGGGCATGCGTTCGGGCCGGACTCGCCGTGGCAGCGCGAGTTGGAAGAGGCGTTCCCGTTCGCCGAGACCCCGGATCAGCTGCAGACGATCGACGAGATCAAGGCCGATATGGAGAAGCCGATCCCCATGGACAGGCTGCTGTCGGGCGACGTGGGCTTCGGCAAGACGGAGGTCGCCGTCCGCGCCGCCTTCAAGGCGATCCAGGACGGCAAGCAGGTTGCGATGCTCGTCCCCACGACCCTTCTGGTCAAGCAGCACCTCGAGACCTTCACCGAGCGCTTCGCCGGATTCCCGGTCAAGGTGAAGGCCCTGTCGCGGTTCCAGACCGACAAGCAGGCCCGCGAGGTGATCGAGGGCCTCTCGGACGGCACCGTCGACATGGTGATCGGCACGCATCGCATCCTGACCGAGAAGGTGATCTTCAAGGACCTCGGGCTCATGATCATCGACGAGGAGCAGCGGTTCGGCGTCGAGCACAAGGACAGCCTGAAGAAGCTCAAGACGAACGTCGACATCCTCGCGATGAGCGCCACCCCGATTCCCCGCACGCTCGAGATGGCGGTCACCGGCATCCGCGAGATGTCGACGCTGCAGACCCCGCCCGAGGATCGGCATCCGATCCTGTCGTACGTCGGACCGCGCAACGACAAGCAGATCGCGGCGGCGATCCGCCGGGAGCTGCTGCGCGAAGGGCAGGTGTTCTACGTGCACAACCGGGTGCAGTCCATCCAGCGCGTGGCCGCCCACCTGGCAGAGCTCGTTCCCGAGGCCCGCGTGGTCGTCGCGCACGGCCAGATGGGGGAGCACCAGCTCGAGCAGGTCGTGGACGACTTCTGGGAGCGGCGCGCCGACGTGCTCGTGTCGACCACCATCATCGAGACCGGCCTCGACATCGCCAACGCGAACACGATCATCATCGACCGAGCCGACAAGTACGGTCTGTCCCAGCTGCACCAGCTGCGCGGGCGAGTGGGTCGCGCGCGCGAGCGGGCGTACGCCTACTTCCTCTACGACGAGAACAAGCCCCTGTCCGAGACGGCCGCCGACCGCCTCGAGACGATCGCGGTGAACAACGACCTCGGCAGCGGCATGCAGGTCGCGCTGAAGGACCTCGAGCTGCGCGGGGCGGGCAACCTCCTGGGCGGCGAGCAGGCCGGCCACATCGCCGGCGTCGGCTTCGACCTCTACCTGCGCATGATCGGCGAGGCCGTCTCGGCGTTCCGCGGTGAAGAGACCGAGGGCCCCGCCGAGCTGCGACTCGAACTGCCCGTGCAGGCGCGCATCCCGGAGTCCTACATCGACAGCGAGCGCCTGCGACTGGAGGCCTACCAGAAGCTCTCGGCCGCGGCATCCGTCACCGCGAAGGACGACGCGATCGACCTCGTCATCGACGAGCTCACCGACCGCTATGGCGACCTCCCCGCCGAGGTCGAGGGGCTCATCGAGGTGGCGCGACTGCGGCGGCGTGCGGCGCACGCCGGACTCGCCGACGTCGTCGCCATGGGGCCGAACCTGCGGATCGCGCCCGCGCACCTGCCCGATTCGATGCGCGTGCGCCTGCAGCGGCTCTACCCCAAGGCCAAGCTCCTGTCGGGGGGCGACGCCCTCGTGGTGCCGCTGCCGACGGCGGCGGGCGAGGCCGTGGGCGATGCCGACCTGATCGCGTGGGTCGGGCAGCTGCTCGACCAGCTGTGGCCCGTCAAGAAGGCAGAGCCCGCCACTGTCGACGCGGGCGGCTGACGTTCACCGCCGGCTCAGATGACGCCCTGCGCCTGCATGGCGTGGGCGACCCGCTCGAACCCGGCGCAGTTGGCCCCGACGACATAGTCGCCGGGGCGGCCGTACCGCTCGGCGGCTGTGAACGCCGCATCGTGGACCCCGCCCATGATGGCGCGCAGCTTCGCCTCGCTGTCGCCGAAGCTCCACCGCTGCCGGGACGCGTTCTGGCTCATCTCCAGCGCGGAGGTGGCCACGCCTCCGGCGTTCGCGGCCTTGCCGGGCCCGAACAGCACGCCGGCCTGCTGCAGCGCATGCACGGCGTCGGGGGTGCTGGGCATGTTCGCGCCTTCGGCGACCGCTCGGACGCCGTTGCCCACCAGAGTGAGCGCGTCGGCCTGGTCGAGTTCGTTCTGCGTGGCGGAGGGGATCGCGACATCCACCGGCACCTCCCACGGTCGCGCGCCCTCGACGAAGCGGGCGCTCGGGCGGCGGGCCGCGTAATCGCGGATGCGGCCGCGCTCGACCTCTTTCACCTGGCGCAGGACCTCGAGGTCGATCCCGGCGTCGTCGACCACATACCCGGATGAATCCGAGGCGGTGACCGGTGTCGCCCCCATCTGCCATGCCTTCGCGATGGCGTAGACCGCGACGTTGCCGGACCCGGAGACGGCGACGCGCTTGCCGTCGAGCGAGTCGCCCTGGACCCCCAGCATCTCCTGGACGAAGAACACCACGCCGTAGCCGGTCGCCTCGGTGCGCACCTCCGCGCCACCCCACTGCACGCCTTTCCCGGTGAACATCCCCGACTCGTGCCGGTTGGTGATCTTGCGGTACTGGCCGAAGAGGTAGCCGATCTCGCGCGCGCCCACGCCGATGTCGCCCGCCGGGACGTCGGTGTGCTCGCCGAGGTGCCGGTACAGCTCGTTCATGAACGATTGACAGAAGCGCATGACTTCGGCGTCCGAACGGCCGTGGGGGTCGAAGTCGCTGCCGCCTTTGGCGCCGCCGATGCCCTGACCGGTGAGGGCGTTCTTGAACACCTGCTCGAACCCGAGGAACTTGATGATGGAGAGGTTCACCGAGGAGTGGAACCGAAGCCCGCCCTTGTAGGGGCCGAGCACGGACGAGAACTGCACGCGGAACCCCCGGTTCACCTGCAGCCGGCCGGCGTCGTCCACCCAGGGCACACGGAACAGGATCTGTCGCTCCGGCTCCACCAGACGCTCCAGGATGCCGTCCTCGACGAACCGCGGGTGCGTCTCGAGGACGGGGGCGATCGACTCGAGCACCTCGTGCACCGCCTGCAGGAACTCCGGCTCGTGAGGATTGCGGGCATGGACGGTGTCGAGGACGGACTGAACGGGCGCCGGGAGGGCGCGGGGCGACGTGGTCATCGTGGAGCTTTCCGGATGGGCGGAGCGCAGCAGCAGAGAGCCGGCGCGGTTTCACCCTACCCACGCGCGCGGAGCGCGTTCGCACGTGTGACGCCGCCCGGCGTTACGCTGAGCAGCGACGAGGGAGGGACGATGCAGTTCGAGCACCTCGGGGCGCGGCCCCGCATCCATCCGGACGCCGTCATCGCGCCGACCGCCGTGATCAGCGGGGACGTCGTGATCGGCGCCGACTGCCAGGTGCTGCACGGGGCGGTCATCACCGCCGAGGGCGGGGCGATCACCCTGGGCGAGAACGTGATCGTGATGGAGAACGCGCTCATCCGCGCGACCTCGACCAATCCCGTGCACATCGGCGATCACGTCCTGGTCGGACCGATGGCGAGCGTGTCGGGCGCGACGGTCGGCGACGAGGTGTTCCTGGCGACGGGGACGCGGATCTTCAACGGGGCCCGGATCGGGGCGCGCAGCGAAGTGCGCATCAACGCCGTCGTGCACCTGCGCACCGAGCTGCCCGAAGACGCCGTCGTGCCCATCGGGTGGGTCGCCGTCGGCGAACCGCTGCAGATCCTCTCACCCGACCGGCACAACGAGATCTGGGCGGCCCAGCGCGAACTGGACTTCCCCGGCTACGTCTTCGGACTCGACCGGTCGACCCCCGACCTCATGGTCCAGCTCACCGAGCGGTACGGCCGCAGCCTCGCCCGGCATGCGGACGACCGCCGGGCCGACTGACCGGCGGGCGGCGCAGGCCCGCTCAGCCGGTGTTCTGCAGTCCGGCCGCGACGCCGCTCACCGAGAGCAGCAGCAGTCGCTGCTGCTCGGGATCGGGCTCCGCGCTCTGCCTCGCGGCATCCCGGAGCGCGCGCAGCGCCCGCAGCTGCAGCAGCGAGAGCGCGTCGACGTAGGGGCTGCGCATCTTCACCGCGCGTTGCAGCACGGGCTTGTTCCCGAGCAGCTCGGTGCCCCCGGTCAGGCGCACGACCCAGTTGCGCGTGACCGCCATCTCGTCGAGCACCAGCTGGGCCAGCTCGTCGCGGTCGCCGAGCTCGAGGTAGCGCCGCGCGATGCGGGTGTCGGCCTTGGCCAGGCTCATCGCCACGTTGTCGATCATCGTGCGGAAGAGCGGCCACTGCTCGTAGGCCTCCCGCAGCAGGTCCTCGTCTCCGACCGCGTCGAGGGCCGTGCCGAGGCCGAACCAGCCGGCGAGGTTGATGCGGGCCTGCGTCCAGGCGAAGACCCACGGGATGGCGCGGAGGTCCTCCAGCGACTCCACCGACAGCCCGCGTCGAGCCGGCCGGGAGCCGAGCGCCAGCAGGCCGATCTCCTCCATCGGCGTCACCTGCGCGAACCAGGGGGCGAAGCCCGGTGCCTTGACCAGCGAGAAGAAGCGCTCCCGCGAGGCGGCGTCCATCGTCGCGGCGATCGCGGCGTAGCGCTCGGCGGCGGCGGAGTTGCGCTGCTCGATCGACGGCGCCGAGGCCAGGAGCACCGCCGCGGCCACCTGGTCGATGTGCCGCATCGCGATGGCGGGGTCCCCGTACCGGGCGAAGATGACCTCGCCCTGCTCGGTGAGCTTGAACCTGCCGTCGACCGAGTGCGGGGGCTGCGCGAGGATCGCCGAGTTCGCGGGCCCACCGCCGCGGCCGAGCGCTCCGCCGCGACCGTGGAACAGGGTGAGCTCGATGCCCTCGGACCGCGCCCACTCCGAGATGCGGGCCTGAGCGGTGTAGAGGGCGAGGTTCGCGGCGACGGGGCCGACGTCCTTCGACGAGTCGGAGTAGCCGAGCATGACCTCCAGGCGTCGTCCGGTCGCGTCCAGCCGGGCGGTGAATTCCGGATGCCGCATGACCTCGGCCAGGATGTCGGGCGCGGCCTGCAGATCGGCGAAGGTCTCGAAGAGGGGGATGACATCCAGCACCGGGGGAGTGCCGTCCGGCCCCACGGCGTACCGGGCGAGACGGTGCACGGCGGCGAGGTCGTCGGCGGACTGCGTGAACGACACGATGTAGCGGCCGGCGGCGCGCGGACCGTAACGGTCCTGCAGGAAAGCCACCGCGCGGAAGACGTCCAGCACTTCGTCGGTCTGCTCCGAGCGCGGGCCACCGGCATCCAGCTCGGCGAGCACCTTCCGGTGGACGGCGGAGTGCTGGCGGACCTCGAGCTCGGTGAGGTGGAAGCCGTAGGTCTCCGCCTGCCACAGCAGCTGCTGCAGGTGTCCGTACGCCTGCCGGGCGGCACCGGCCCGCACCAGGGAGTCCTGGACCGTGCGCAGGTCGGCCAGCAGCTCGTCCGGTGTCCGATACGCGCGGTCGGCGTCGCGCTCGCGGGTCGCGGCGATCTTCCGCGCGATCAGCAGCAGGATGCGCCGGTGCGGCTCGTTCGGCGAGCGCTTCGCGATGTCGTTGGCGGCGTCCTCATCGGCGGCTTTGAGCGAGTGCCAGAGGGCGACAAGCGCATCGCTCGGAGGCGTGGTGGCGGCATCCAGGGTCATCGTGCGCCCGATGCGGCTGGCGCTCGCCTCCAGGCCCAGGAGCACGTGCTCGCTGGCGATCTTCGCGGCCTTGCGGGTGACGGACGCGGTGACGAACGGGTTGCCGTCGCGATCGCCGCCCACCCAGGAGCCGATGCGGACGAAGGGCCGCACGACGGGGGCGCGGCCACCCGCCCCCGGACCCTGCAGGGCGTCGTCGATGCGCCGGTAGACGTGGGGGATGGCGGTGTACAGGGTCTCGTCGAACACGCCCATCACGGCGCGAACCTCGTCGGTGGGGGTCGGCTTCTCGGCCCGCAGCGGCGCCGTGCGCCACAGCGTGTCGATCTCCTCGAGCATGCGACGCTCGGCGCGGCGCTGGTCGGCGCCGTTGCGCAGCGACGCGTCGTGTTCGTCGAGCAGGGTGGACAGACGTCGGACGCTCGACGAGACGGCTCGGCGCCGGGCCTCGGTCGGGTGCGCGGTGAAGACGGGGTGGAACCGCAGGGACTGCAGACGCGCGAGGGCGGTCTCGTCGCCGACCTCGGCCGACAGGCGCACGAACGCCGCCGCCACAGAATCCGTGGCCTCCTCGCGGTCGGGGCGTCCGTCGCGCTCACGCAGGATGCGCACGCGCTGGTGCTCCTCAGCGAGGTTCACCAGGTGGAAGTAGGCGGTGAAGGCGCGGGCGACCTCGTCGGCCCGCGAGACGCTGAACGAGTTCGCGATCGCCTCGGCGCGCTCGACGGCGGCGGGCGTCTCGTCGGTGTATGCCTGGATCGTCGCGACGCGCAGACGCTCGACGTCCTCGTACAGTCCGGGCGAGCCGCTCTCGCGCAGTACGCGGCCCAGGAGGGAGCCGAGCATGCGCACATCCGCGCGCATGCGCTCGGGAATCTCCTGGCCGGCCTCGAACCGTCCCACGAGGTCGATCGCTTCGGTCTGGGTGGGCTCACGCATGGACTCCACGCTATCGCCGTGAGATCACCGCGACGTGACGCGGTGTCACGGTGTGACGCATCCGGGCGACGTCCAGGCCGGTTCGGTACGCTGGTCGGCGGTGTGCCGGGAAGTCTGGTCGGCGGTGGGCTCTGCCCACCCGTCACCGGACCCACGGAAGGATTCCATGTCCCTGTTTCGCTCTGCGCGCTTCCCCGCGATGGTGCTTCTGGCCGCCGCCGCCCTGGGTCTCATCGTGGCCAATTCCCCGCTCGGCGGGGGCGTCGACCAGCTCATGCACACCTACCTCGGCATCCCCGGGGTGTTCGAGCTCTCGATCTCGCACTGGATCAAGGACGGCCTGCTCGCGGTCTTCTTCTTCGTCGTCGCGGTCGAGCTGCAGTTCGAGCTCACCAACGGCCAGCTGAACTCGGCGAAGAAGGCGATCCAGCCCGCGATCGCCGCGGCGGGCGGCGTGATCGTGCCCATCGCCGTCTTCCTCCTGTTCGCCTGGGGCTCGGACGCCGCACGCGGCTGGCCGATCCCCACGGCCACCGACATCGCCTTCGCGCTCGGGGTGCTCGCCGTCTTCGGCCGCGGCCTCCCGCCCGCCCTGCGCGTGTTCCTGCTCGCCTTGGCGATCCTGGACGACATCGTGGGCATCATCTTCATCGCGGTGCTGTTCACCACCGACGTCAACTACGCCATGCTCGGCGGCGCCGCCCTTCTGGTCGTCCTGTTCGGATTCCTCAGTCGCCGGCTCGGAGATCGACGCAGTGCGCCGCTCGTCGTGGCCCTCATCGTCATCGCCGTGGTCGCGTGGGCGCTGACCTATCTGTCGGGCGTCCACGCCACGATCGCCGGCGTCGCCCTCGGCCTGGCGATGAGCCAGCAGCCGGCGCTGCGCACCCGCCACGTGCTCGAGCCGTGGGTGAACGCGGTGGTGCTGCCGCTGTTCGCGTTCTCGGCGGCGCTCGTGGTCATCCCGCAGGTTTCGCCGACGCAGCTGTCCCCGGCGTTCTGGGGCATCGCCGTCGCGCTCCCGGTGGGCAAGATCATCGGCATCGCCCTGTTCGGGTGGGTGTCGCTGCGGATCGGCGCGCGCGGCGCGGCGCCGCACCTGAGCTTCACCGACCTGCTGGCCGCCGGCGCGCTCGGCGGGATCGGGTTCACGGTGTCGCTGCTGCTGAGCGAGCTCGCCTTCGCTGATCAGGCGCTGCTGCGCGACGAGGCGACCCTGGGCGTGCTCGCCGGGTCGATGATCTCGCTCGCGCTGGCCGCGGGTCTCGTATCGTGGCGGGCATGGCACTACCGGCGGCTCGAAGCGGCGATGCAGTGACCGATCCGCTGCGCGAAGCGGCGGAGGTCATGCGCGCGGTGCGCGACCGCTGCGTGTGGACGCAGCAGATCGACCACCGCGCGCTCGTGGCGTACCTCGAAGAGGAGGCGGCGGAGCTCATCGACGCGATCGAGTCCGGTTCGCGCGAAGAGCTGCGTGAGGAACTGGGCGACCTGCTGTGGCAGGTGCTGTTCCACGCCGAGATCGCCTCGCGCGACCCGGCTGCCCCCTTCGACATCGACGATGTGGCCCGCGGGCTCTCCGACAAGATGATCCGCCGGCACCCCCATGTCTTCGCCGGCGAGACCGCGACGACGCCCGAAGAGGTGCTGGTCCACTGGAACGCCGCGAAAGCGGCCGAGAAGTCCTCGCGCACCAGCATCCTGGACGGCGTGAGTCAGCGCATGCCGACTCTCGCCCTGGCCCAGAAGCTGCTCGGGAAGGCCGCCCGCATCGGCGCGTCGCCCGATCTGCCCGCGAGAGCACATCCCCGTGACGAGGGGGCGGGCGCCGACCACCCGCTCGGCGGTGAGGAGCACTCTCGCGGTCCGAGGCCGGGTGCAGGGCCGGGGGCGGCTCCTGGGTCGGAGGCGGAGCTCGGCGAGGCGCTGCTCGCCCTCGTCGCGACCGCCCGGGCGCAGGGGTGGGATGCCGAGCGCGCACTCCGGGAGCGGCTGCGGATGCTGCAGACCGACATCCGGGCGGCGGAATCGGGTGATCTGGAAGACTAGGGCGGTGCCCTCCGTGAATCCGCCGCGCGGCATGCGCGACTTCCTGCCCGCCGACAAGGCCCGACGCGAGCGAGTGCTCGCCGTCATCCGCGAGCGCTACCGTGCGCACGGGTTCGACGAGATCGAGACCCCCGTGATGGAGGAGCACGGCCGTCTCCACGCCGGCATCGGCGGCGACAACGAGAAGCTCGCCTACAACGTGCTCAAGCGCGGCCTCGACGCCGACGCCATCCGTGCCGCGGCCGACGATCCCGCGGCCCTCACCGACCTCGGGCTGCGGTACGACCTGACGGTGCCGCTCGCGCGCTTCTACGCCACGAACCGCGGCGCACTCCCGACGGTCTTCCGTGCGGTGCAGATCGCCCCGGTGTGGCGTGCGGAACGCCCGCAGAAGGGCCGCTACCGCCAGTTCGTGCAGTGCGACATCGACATCATCGGCGACGCCGCGCCGCGCGCCGAGGCCGAGCTCATCGTCGCGACCCTCGACGCCGTGGACGCCCTCGGGCTGCGCGGCGCGAACGTGCGCATCAACGACCGGCGCGCGCTCGATGGGATGCTGGCGAGCTTCGGCTTCGCCGAGGCGGACCGCCCGGGTGTGCTCATCACGATCGACAAGCTCGACAAGATCGGGCCGGAAGGGGTCGTCGCCGAGCTGCGCGAGCGCGGCGCCGATCCCGCCGCTGTGGCGGAGTTCGCGGAGTTCCTCGACCGCGCACCCGCACCGGCGGCGCCGTTCGGCGCGGAGGCGATCCGAACGGCTCTGCCCCCGGGAGTCCCCGACGAGGTCGTCGCGCACCTGGCGGGCGTGGGCGCCGCCGTCGCCGCCGCCCTCGGCGCAGACGACGCGAGCCCCCTGGTGTTCGACCCGTTCCTGGTCCGCGGGATGGGGTACTACACCGGCACCATCTTCGAGCTCGCGCACCCCGACGTGTCGTACTCCCTCGGCGGCGGGGGACGCTACGACGGCATGATCGGGCGCTTCCTCGGACAGGACGTCCCGGCCGTGGGCTTCTCGATCGGCTTCGAGCGCATCGTCGACCTCGTCGCGAAGGACGACGCTACCGCCGCCGCCGCGATCGTCCTCGTGCACGACCGCGACGTTCCGCTGGACGAGCTGCTCGCCCTCAAGACGCGCTTCGTCGCCGAGGGCGCGCGGGTGCGCCTCGAACAGCGCACCAAGAACCTCAAAGCGCTGCTGGAACGTGCGGCCGCCGACGGCTACGGCGCGTTCGCGCTCGTCGCGGCGGGATCCGCGCGCGAGAGCCTCGAGGTCAAGCCGCTCGCGTGACCCGCCGTCGCACGAGCCGGTAGAGCACGCCCGCTCCCACCACCGCCACGCCTGCGACGACGCTCTGCCACGGCAGGGTCAGACACAGGATGCCGCACCCGGCCGCGCCGATGGCCTGCAGCATCCGCGGGTATCGCCGAACCCCGCCACGCTGGCGGTAGGCGGCGACGTTGGCGACGAAGTAGTACAGGAGCACGCCGAAGGACGAGAAGCCGATCGCGCCGCGGACGTCGACGAGCAGGACCACCCCGACGACGATGGTCGCGACGACCGCCTCCGCACGGTGCGGGACGCGCCACCGCGGATGCACCGCCGCCAGGGCGTGCGGCAGGTCGCCTTCGCGGGCCATGGCGAAGGTCGTGCGGCCGATGCCGGCGATGAGGGCCAGGAGCGCCCCGAGCGAGGCCGCCGCGGCTCCGACGCGGACGATCGGCTCGGCCCAGGGCCATGCGGACCCGGCGACCGCGTCGGCGACGGGCGCCGTCGACGCCGCGGTGGCGTCGGGCCCGAGTGCGGTCAGCACCGAGACGCCGACGACGGCGTAGGCCACGACGGCCCCCGCGAAGGCGAGCACGATGGCGCGGGGGATGGTGCGCTCCGGATCGCGGACCTCCTCGCCCATCGTGGCGATCCGTGCATAACCGGCGAAGGCGAAGAACAGCAGTCCTGCGGACTGGAGGATGCCGTACCAGCCGCCCGTCCACAGCGCGTCGGCGCCGAGCACGTCGGCTCGCGGCGCCGTGCCCGCCGCGGCGACGGCGACCGTGAGGCAGAGCAGCACGACCACGACGATCACGCGGGTGAGGGCGGCCGTGCGCGTCACCCCGAACCAGTTGACCGTCGCCAGCGCGACCACGGCGACGGCGGCGACCACCCGCTCCCACCCTTCCGGTGCGGCGTACGCCGCGAACGTGAGCGCCATCGCGGCGCAGCTGGCGGTCTTTCCGATGACGAATCCCCACCCGGCGACGAACCCCCACCACGGCCCGAGCTCGGCGCGGCCGTAGGCGTATGTGCCACCCGACGTCGGATGGGCCGCGGCGAGCTGCGCGGAGGACGTCGCGTTTCCGAAGGCCACGACCGCCGCCAGGGCGAGCCCGATCAGCAGCCCGCTTCCGGCCGCCGCGGCGGCGGGGGCGAACGCGGCGAACACCCCCGCGCCGATCATGGAGCCCAGGCCGATGAAGACGGCGTCGCGCAGGCCCAGACGACGCGACAACGAGGGTGCGGTCACCGCGGCACTGTATCGCGGCGAGGGATCGCCCCGACGCCCGTCACCGCCGCGACACATGCCGTTCACCGGCATCCGGTCGGATCCGACCATGCACCGGTCCCGCCTGGCTCTCGCCGTCGCGCTCGTCGCGGGCCTTCTCGCCCTCGGTGCGCTGGCGCTGCGTGCCGTGCTGCGGCGCCAGGCGGCGCTGGCCCGGCGCCGGATCGGCAAGCCCCTGGGCGAGCAGGCGCCCGACGCCGACCGGGTGTGGCGGCCGTCGCTGGCGGGCGAGCCGCTCGACCTGCTCATGCTCGGAGACTCCATCGCCGCGGGCCTGGGCGCTCCCCGCCCCAAGGACACCCTCGGTGCGCGTCTGGCCAAGGCCCTCGCCCGGCGGGAGCAACGTCCCGTGCGGCTGCGGACGGCCGCGGTGGTCGGCGCGGAATCGGCGGGCTTGGCCGGTCAGATCGATGCACTGCCGGCTGACTACAGGCCCGAGCTGGCCGTCATCGTGGTGGGCGGCAACGACGTCACCCACCGCCTGCCGGTCTCGCTGGCCGCGGCGCACCTCGCGCGGGCCGTGGAGCGTCTGCGCGGCCGCGGCGCCGAAGTGGTGGTCGGCACCTGCCCCGACCTGGGCGCCCTGCGCGCGGTGCCGCAGCCGCTGCGCGCGCTCGGGTCGCGGCTGTCGCGCCAGCTCGCCGACGCGCAGGCCGTCGCCGCGACGAAGGCGGGAGCCCGGGCGGTCTCGCTGCGCCGCGCCGTGGGAGAGGTGTTCGTCTCGCGACCGGACGAGATGTTCAGCCTCGACCGGTTCCATCCCAGCGCCCTGGGGTACCGCCGGACCGCCGACGCGCTCCTCGTCGCCGCGTCGGCGGCGCTGCGGGATGCCGGTGAGAGCGCGCACTGAACCCGTGACGGTCCTTGACGGCACGGCGCGGGACTTGTTGGCTGAGCACATGGCCGATCCCACTGCCGATCTCGCCCGCCGCGTCGACGCCTACCTCACCGCCACGCTCGTCGGACATGACGACGCGCTCGAACGTGCGGTGGCCGATCAGCAGGCCGCCGGCCTGCCGGCCATCGAGGTCGCGCCGGTGAACGGCAAGCTGCTGCATCTGCTGGCCCGCATATCGGGAGCCCGGAGAGTGCTCGAGATCGGCACGCTCGGCGGCTACTCCACGATCTGGCTCGCGCGCGCCCTGCCCGAGGGCGGACGCGTCGTCACGATCGAGGCCGAGGAGCGCAACGCCGAGGTGGCGCGGGCGAATCTCGATAGGGCGGGCGTCGGCGAGCGGGTGGAGATCCTCCTCGGCCGCGCCGCGGATGTGCTGCCCACCCTCGACGGCGCGGACCCCTTCGACATGGTGTTCATCGACGCCGACAAGGAGTCCAACACGATCTACTTGGACTGGGCGGCCCGCCTCGGGCACAGCGGCACCGTCGTCGTGGTCGACAACATCGGGCGCGCGGGAGAGGTGGCCAATCCGGCGACGGAGCGATCCGATGTGATCGGCACCCAGCGCGGCCTGGAGATGCTCGGCCGCGACCCGCGTTTCGATGCGACCGCCCTGCAGACCCTCGACCTCAAGGGGTACGACGGGATCGCCATCGCCCGGCTCGTGTGACGGCGCGACGATGTCGCCGGCATCGGGCATCACTAGACTCGGGGGCGGACCGACGACGCTCCCATGAACCACCCTCCACAAGCAAGGAGCTTCCTGTGGCACAGATCGAGGCTGTAGGCGCGCGCGAGATCCTGGACTCGCGCGGCAACCCCACCGTCGAAGTGGAGGTGCTGCTCGACGACGGGATCGTCCAGCGCGCGGCCGTCCCCTCCGGCGCATCCACCGGCGCGTTCGAAGCGTACGAGCTGCGCGACGGCGACAAGAGCCGCTACGGCGGGAAGGGCGTCCTCAAGGCCGTCGCCGCCGTCATCGACGAGCTCGGCCCTGCCATCGAGGGCGTCGAGGCGAGCGAGCAGCGCGTCGTCGACGAGATCCTCCTCGAGACCGACGGCACCGAGAACAAGTCCCGCTGCGGCGCCAACGCCATCCTCGGTGTCTCGCTCGCCGTGGCGAAGGCCGCGGCCGACAGCGCCGACCTGCCGCTGTTCCGCTACCTCGGCGGACCCAACGCGCACGTCCTTCCCGTGCCGCTGTTCAACGTCATCAACGGCGGCGAGCACGCCGACAACGGCATCGACATGCAGGAGTTCTTCCTCGCCCCCATCGGCGCCGAGACGTTCGCCGAGTCGCTGCGCTGGGGCACCGAGGTCTACCACGTCCTCAAGGGCGAGCTGAAGGCCGCGGGCTTCGCGACGGGCCTCGGCGACGAGGGCGGCTTCGCCCCCGACCTGCCGAGCAACCGCGAGGGTCTCGACTTCCTCGTGCGCGCCATCGAGAAGGCCGGCTTCACTCCCGGTAGCGACATCGCGCTGGGCCTGGACGTGGCGGCGACCGAGTTCTTCAACGACGGCGTGTACCGCCTCGACAACAAGGACTGGACGGCCGCCGAGCTCACCGAGTACTACGTCGGGCTCGTCAACGACTACCCGATCGTGACCATCGAGGACGCGCTCGCCGAGGATGACTGGGACAACTGGAAGGCCCTCACCGACGCGCTCGGCACCAGGACGCAGCTCGTCGGCGACGACCTCTTCGTCACCAACCCGCAGCGCCTGGCGGACGGCATCAAGCGGGGCGTCGCCAACTCGCTCCTGGTCAAGGTCAACCAGATCGGCACGCTGTCCGAGACGCTCGACGCGGTCGACATGGCCCACCGCGCCGGCTACACCGCGATGCTGTCGCACCGCTCGGGTGAGACCGAGGACACCACGATCGCCGACCTCGCCGTCGCCACCGGCGCCGGTCAGATCAAGAGCGGCGCGCCCGCGCGCAGCGAGCGCGTGGCGAAATACAATCAGCTTCTGCGCATCGAGGAAGAGCTGGGCGACGCGGCGACCTTCATCGGCCGCGCGGCCTTCCCGCGCTTCACCAGCTGACGGCCGCCTCGCGCGGTCGCGAGACCGACACCGAGAGGGGGGAACATGGCGAAGAGCCCTAGTCCCCCCTCTCGCGTTCCCCGGCGCGCGTCGGCCGGGGCGCGCGCCGCGCGCGGTGCCGTCGACGCGCGCGTCTGGCTGTCGGGCATCCGGCTGTCCGGCTTCATGGTGATCATGCTGGGGCTGGTCGTCCTCGCCGCCTTCGTTCTCGTCCCCACCGTGGGTACGTACGTCTCGCAGCGTCAGCAGCTGGCCGCCCTCGAAGAGAGCGTCCAGCTCACCCGCGACGAGGTCGCCGACCTCGAGGCGCAGCGCGACCGCTGGCGCGACCCTGCCTACATCACCACGCAGGCCCGCGAGCGGCTTTACTACGTGCGTCCCGGCGAAGTGGTCTACCTCGTCGACAACGACCTGCCGCCCGAGCTGGTGCCCCAGGAGCAGCGCGCCGTCAGCGAGGACGTGCAAGCCACCCGCACCGACTGGATGGGCCAGCTCGTCCGCTCGATCACCGAGGCGGGGCTCGCCACCACCGGAGTCGCCCCGATCACCGTCGGCGTGCCCGATCCGGCGCCGACCCCGTCGCCCTCCGACACCGCGGAGTAGTCCCGAGGTCGCCGCGGATGCAGACTCGTCCCAGGCGACGGCGCTAGCCTTGCCGGGTGACGACGCCGCCCTACGCCCCCGTGTCCGACGCCGATCTGGCGGTGCTCCGCCAGCAGCTCGGACGCCCTGCGCGCGGCGTCGTCGGCATCGCCGCGCGCTGCGTGTGCGGCAATCCGACAGTGGCTGCGACCGCTCCCCGGCTGGACGACGGCACGCCGTTCCCCACGTTCTACTACCTCACCCACCCGGGCGCCACGGCCGCGATGTCGGCCCTGGAGGCCACGCAGGTGATGCGGGAGTTCAGCGACGAGCTCGCCGCCGACGACGAGCTCGCCGCTCACTACAGCGCAGCGCACGAGGCGTACCTGCGCGATCGCGCGGGCTACGGCGCCGTCGAAGAGATCGAGGGCATCTCGGCCGGGGGCATGCCGGTGCGCGTGAAGTGCCTGCACGCCCTCGCCGCGCACGCGCTGGCCGCCGGTCCCGGTGTGAACCCGTTCGGCGACCGCGCGCTGGCCCGGTCGACGTGGTCGCCCGAGCGCTGCTCGTGCGTCGAGCCCGGTACGGCGGGGACCGGCGGATGAGGCTGACCCCGATCGTCGCGGCGGCGACGGCGCTCGTACTGACGCTGGCGTCTCCGTCGGCCGCGGCCACCCCCGAGGCCCAGCCCGAAGAGGACCCGGTCCGCGCCGCGCAGTACTGGCTCGAGGACTACGGCATCGAGGCTGCGTGGGAGACCACCCGAGGTGAGGGCGTGCGCATCGCCGTGATCGACACCGGCGTGGGTCGCGGCCCGGTCGAGTTCGAGGGGGCCGTCGTCGGTGGCATCGACGTGTCGGGCGTCGGCGCCCCCGACGGAAGGATGCCGGTGGGCGCCGTGGACGCCAACCACGGCAGCTGGGTGGCATCGCTCGCAGCCGGCCGGGGCACGGGCCCCGATGAGGGCATGATCGGCGTCGCGCCGGAGGCGGAGATCCTCGCGGTGTCCGTCGGCTTCGGCACCTCGTCGGCCGTGCCGTTCTCGCAGCAGATCGCGGAGGCCATCCGCTGGTCGGTCGACAACGGGGCCGACATCATCAACCTCTCGCTCACCACGAACACCCCGGACTGGGACACCAGCTGGGACGACGCCTTCACCTACGCCTTCGACAACGACGTCGTCGTTGTGGTCGCCGCCGGCAACCGGGGGAGCGGCACCGATCGCGTCGGCGCTCCCGCGACGATCCCCGGGGTGCTCACCGTGGCGGGCGTCGATCCGGACGGCCGCGCGAGCGTCGAAGCATCCACCCAGGGGATCACGATCGGTGTCGCGGCTCCCAGCGAGGAACTCATCGGCGTCTCGGCGGACGGCCGCCTCGTGCGCTGGAACGGGACGAGCGGCGCCGCGCCGATCGTCGCCGGTGTCGCCGCCCTCGTGCGCGCCGCCCACCCCGACCTGGACGCGGCCAACGTCATCAACCGCATCATCAGCACAGCCACCCCGCCCGCGGGCTCCAGCGCCGTACCCGATCCCCTCTACGGCTACGGACTCGTGGACGCCGAGGCGGCCGTCACCGAGACCGTCGCCACGGTCACGGCGAACCCGATGGGCAGCCTCGCGGACTGGATCCGCATCCACCGGCGCGCCCAGAGCGACCCCGTCCCGGAGCCTTCCGCGCAGCCGGTCGAGGTCGACCCGCTCCCGCCCGCGGACCCCGCCGAACGGGCCGCCTCACCGCTTCTTCCGAACCAGCAGACGCTGCTGTACGGAACGGTGCCGCTTCTGGTCTTCACCGTCACGGCTATACTGGTCGGGCTCGGCGTCACCGCTGCTGTCCGACGCATCCGATTGGCGTCCCGCGCGCCGAGCCGCTGACACAGGAGGAGAACTCCAAACCGTGACCAACACCGTGCCCAAGATCCTCATCGTCGGTGGCGGCTACGCAGGCTTCTACACGGCCTGGAAGCTCGAGAAGCTCCTGCGCAAAGGCGAAGCCGACGTCACCGTCGTCGATCCGCTCCCGTACATGACCTATCAGCCGTTCCTCCCTGAGGTGGCCGCAGGTTCGATCGAAGCCCGTCACTCGGTGGTGGCGCTGCGTCGCCACCTCAAGCGGTCCACCGTGATCGCCGGCAAGGTGACCGGTATCCAGCACGCCGACAAGGTCGCCACGATCACGCCCGTCGCCGGTGAGGCGTACCAGGTGGAGTACGACCAGATCGTCGTCACCGCCGGCGCGGTCTCGCGCACCTTCCCCATCCCGGGGATCGCCGACAACGCCATCGGCCTCAAGACCATCGAAGAGGCCGTCGCGATCCGCGACCGCCTCATGTCGAACTTCGACAAGGCCTCCACGCTGCCTGCCGGCCCCGAGCGCGACCGCCTGCTCACCGTCGTCGTCGTCGGCGGTGGCTTCGCCGGCATCGAGGTGTTCGCCGAGCTGCGTTCGCTGGCGTCGTCGCTGATCAAGTTCTACCCGCAGCTGACGTTCGAGGACACGCACTTCCACCTCGTCGAGGCCATGGGCCGCATCATGCCCGAAGTCTCGCTGAAGACCAGCGAATGGGTGCTGAAGGACCTGGCCAAGCGCGGGGCCAACGTGCACCTGGACACCCAGGTCACGGGCGCCGTCGACGGCAACATCGAGCTGTCCACCGGCGAGACGATCCCGTCCGACCTCATCATCTGGACCGCCGGCGTGATGGCCAACCCCACCGTCGTCCGCGGCAGCGACCTCCCCGTAGAGGAGCGCGGTCGCATCCGCACGCGCCCCGATCTGCGCGTCGGCACCGACGAGGAATTCGTCGAGGGCGCGTGGGCAGCCGGCGACGTATCTGCCGTGCCCGACCTCACGGGCGGCGGCGTGGGCGGCTACTGCGTCCCCAACGCCCAGCACGCCGTACGCCAGGGCAAGCTGATGGCCAAGAACATCACCGCCGTGCTGCGCGGCGAGCTGCCGAAGGAATACGTCCACAAGAACCTCGGTGCCGTCGCGGGCCTGGGGCTGTACAACGGCGTCTTCCAGTCCGGCAACATCGCCCTCAAGGGCCTCGTCGCGTGGGTCGCCCACCGCGGCTACCACGGTCTGGCGATGCCCACCTGGGAGCGCAAGTTCCGGGTGGTGTGGGGCTGGTGGAACAACCTCTGGCTGGGTCGCGACATCGTGAACCTCTCGACCGTGCAGAACCCGCGCTACGTGTTCGAGGAGTTCGCCGCGCGTCCCCGCCCGGCACAGCCGGCCAGCACGCCGCCGGCAGAGCCGCGCGAGCAGGGCAAGATCGCCGACCAGCCCGAGAAGGTCGAAGCAGACAAGGAGGCCGCCGCCGCGCGCTGACGGTAGCGTGGTGGCGTCGCGCGAGCGGCGCCCCCGTAGCCCAATCGGCAGAGGCAGGCGGCTTAAACCCGCTCCAGTCCGGGTTCGAGTCCCGGCGGGGGTACGAGTGAGGGCGGCGTCCACGGACGCCGCCCTCACTCGTACCCGGTCGGTACGCCGCACCGGACGCTCGGTGGGTAACGGCTGAGAGACGTCGGTGCGCACCGGTGCGCGAGGGATGCCGTGGCTAGGATGAGGTCAAACCGCGAACGGAGTGCCTGGCAATGGAATGGTTGATCCCCGTCCTCATCGTGGTGGCGCTCGTCGTCATCGCGGGCATCTACCTGTGGGCGACCTACAACTCGCTCGTGCAGCTCAATGTCCGTGTCGACGAGGCGTGGAGCGACATCACCGTTCAGCTCAAGCGCCGCGCCGACCTGCTGCCGAACCTCATCGAAGCGGTCAAGGGGTACGCAGCCCATGAGAAAGCCGTGTTCGAGAACGTCACCCGCGCACGCGCCGAGACCATCACCGCCGAGAGCCCCGCGGCTGCGGGCGTGGCGGAAGGTCACATGCAGCGGGCCCTGAAGTCGCTCTTCGCCGTCGCCGAGGCGTATCCGCAATTGCAGGCGAGCCAGAACTTCCTGCAGCTGCAGCAGTCGATCGTCGACACCGAAGACAAGATCCAGGCCTCGCGCCGGTTCTACAACGGCGGCGTGCGCGAGCTCAACACCAAGATCAAGGTCTTCCCGAACAACCTCTTCGCGCGGAACCTCGGCTTCCACGAGCGCGAGTTCTTCGAGGTGGTCGACGGTGCCGCGATCAGCGAGCCGCCGCGCGTCCAGTTCTGAGCCCGGCGGGCGCCCGTCGTGCGGCCGCTGACGAGAGCGCAGGCGAGGCGACTCGCCGTCCATGCTCAGCTGCTGGGCGCGGCACGCCCGGTCGGCATCGTCGAGACGATCGACGCCCTCACCGTCGTCAACATCGAGCCGACCGCCGCGATCGCGCCGAGCGCCGACCTCATCCTCTGGTCACGCCTGGGATGGCCGTATCAGCCCGATGATCTCGTCCGGCTGGTCGAGGTGGACCGTGCGGTCTTCGAGTGGGGCGGGTTCTACCGCGCGATGACGGATCTCGCCCTGCTGATCCCCGAGATGCGCACTCGCCCGGCATCCCGCTCGGCACGGGACTGGCTCGAGGCCAACGACCGGTTCCGCAGGGACGTGATGGCCAGGCTCCGCGCGGACGGACCGCTCCGGCCGACCGAGATCCCCGACGGTGCTCAGGTGCCGTGGCGTTCCACCGGCTGGACCGACAACCGCAACACGCTGCAGCTGCTCGAGATCCTCGTGATGACCGGCGACGTCGCGATCCACTCGCGGGACGCCAAAGGCCGTCTCTTCGACCTCGCCGAGCGGGTGTATCCGGCCGACGTCGAGACGCTCAGTGCGGAGGACGCGGCGCGCGAGCGGGCGCAGCGGCGCCTGGGCGCGCTGGGCATCGCGCGAGTGCGCAGCGTCGCGCAGCCGGTCGAGGCCATCGATGTCGGCGAGATCGGCGATCCGGTCGTGGTGGAGGGCGTCGACGGCGAGTGGCGGGTGGACGCGGCCGCTCTTGACGAGCTGGACACCTTCGCGCCGCGCACCGCGCTGGTCTCGCCCTTCGACCGACTGGTGTTCGACCGCGACCGGCTGCAGCAGCTCTTCGAGTTCGAGTACGTGCTGGAGATGTACAAGCCCGCGACCGCGCGCCGGTGGGGATACTTCGCCCTGCCGATCCTCCACGGCGACCGGTTCGTCGGGAAGCTCGACGCCAAAGCGGATCGTCGCGCCGGAGTACTGACGGTGCATGCCGTCCACGAGGACATCCCGTTCACTCCCGAGATCGACGACGCGGTCGAGAACGAGGTCCAGGAGCTCGCGCGGTGGCTCGGCCTGGAGCTCAGGCGCGGCTGAGGCCGCGATCCGATCATGCGTCGGGGTACCCCGATCACCGCACGGCGAGCACCATCCGGTCGCCGCGGAAGGAGAGGTCTCCGCGCAGCGTCCAGGTATCGGTGCGGTAGGTGAACGAGCCCTCGTCCCCGGTCCGAGTCACACCGGTCACCGTGGCCACGAGCACACCGTCGGTCGCCGTGAACGACAGATCCTCCTCGGACAGCTCCACCACCGGGTGTGCCTCGATGCGGAAGTCGACCGCCGTCAGGGTCGCGAGGTCCGCCGCCCACGGGATGCGGATGCCGCACCGCTCGGGCACGGCATCGGCGGGGCGCGCGCAGTCGTCGGAGTAGGCGTCCACGCCCTCCTGCGCCCGGGTCTCGGCGTCGGGTCCGAGCGCGGCCCGCACCGTCACCTCGACCTCGGCGCCCGGAAGCGCCAGTGCCTCCTCGCGCCCGACCAGGAGATCACCGGGCGCGGCCTCGACGTCGTAGGCGGCGGGGAGCACCGGCACCGCATCGCCCGCCCGCGCGAGGACACCTCCGATACGGATGCTGTCGCCGAGCGTGGTGCCGGCGGTGACGCTCCCGAGCCCGTCCTGTACGCGCCAGCCGACCGGCGTGCGCACGAGGGCCAGGGTGACACGGGTCGTCGTGCCCCCGAGCGCGATGTCGGCGACGGCGGTCGCGGCGTCGTCGCTGGCCGCGTCGATCGAGCGTACGTCCGGGTCGCTGATGTAGGCCGCGGCGTCGGCGAAGCGTTCGACGATGGCCTCCGGCGGGGGATCGGCCAGAAGAGCGGCCGCATCGTCGCCCTTGCCGGCCGCCAAGGCGGAGAGGAACGCGTCGGCGACGGCATCCGGTCCTGAGGGCCGCGTGAACAGCCACGCCGTGATGACGATCGCCGTGACCGCGAGCACGGTGCCGACGGCGATGCCCATCACCGCTCGAGGTCTCACCCGTCCACGTTAGCCGGTGCGTCACCCGCTGCCCCCGTGGCAGGGGCCGCTTCCGAGACGTCAGGCCGGCTGTCGTGCCGCTCGGCTTCGGGGAGCGCTGCCGCGACGTCATCGGCGGCGTCGCCCCAGCGCGACACCGAGATGCTCTCCAGTCGCTGCCATGCCGCGGCGGTGCGCACCTCGGTGGCGAGGCGCTCCGCGGCATCCGCAGGTCGACCGTGCTCCCACCAGGCCGATTGCACCAGCAGCGTCGAGCGCGCGCGATCCGCCTTGAGGTCGACGCGTCCGACCACGTCGTCGCCGAGCAGGACGGGCAGGGAATAGTAGCCGTAGCGACGGCGCGGGGCCGGTGTGTAGATCTCGATGCGGTACGCGAAGTCGAAGAGCCGCTCGGCGCGGTCGCGGAACCACACCATCGGATCGAACGGTGTCAGCAGTGCGGCGGCGTCGACGCGCCGGGGGAGGACGGCGTCGCGGTGCAGCCACGCCTTGGCCGGTCTTCCCGCGCTGGTCCAGCCGGCCACGGTGACCGGCTGCAGAACGCCGGCGTCCTGGAGTTCGGCGATCGCACGGTGCACCGCCGGTCGATCCCTGAGACGCCAGTAGTCGGCGAGGTCGGATGCCGTCGCCACGCCGTACGCGGCGCTCGCTCGCGCGACGAGTTCTCGGATCGCGTCCGGCCGCGGGATGACGGAGTCCAGGACCGCAGCCGGTATCACCTGCTCCGCGAGGGCGTAGCGGCGTTCGAATCCCTGGCGACCCGCAATGGCCACCTCGCCGAAGAGCCAGAGGTACTCCAAGGCGTTCTTCACCACGTCCCAGTCCCACCAGGGCCCGCGGCGCGATGAGCGCTGCGCGTCGTGCTCGAGCTGCGCGGGGCGCAGCGGCCCCCGCTCGGCGAGCTCGCCGCGCACCCAGTCGACGATGTCGCTGTGGCGCCGAAACCATCCGTCCGGGTCAGTGCCGTACTTCGCGCGGTTGTCGTCCATGCGGAAGCGGAAGAGCGCCCAGTCCGCGGCGGGGATGAAGGCGGCCACATGCGCCCAGTACTCCACGTACGGTGCACGGCGGGCGAACAGAAGGCGATCCAGGTCCGCGGGATCGTAGACGCCCAGGCGCGAGAACAGGGGCATGTAGTGCGAGCGTGCGAAGACGTTCACCGAGTCGATCTGCAGCGTCCCCATCCGGCGGATCGCCGAGTTGAGCTGGCGCGTCGTCACCGCGGCGGGCCGGGGCCGGGCGAAGCCCTGGGCGGCCAGCGCGATGCGCCGCGCCTCGGCAGTGCTGAGCGTGGATCTCACGCGCGTCAGCCTAACGACGGCCGCCGACATGTCGCCTCGGGCTCATGAACGGCGCGGTATGCCACGCGCCTAGACTGGCGGGATGAGCGGCTCCGACGACAAGCCGCGCGGCTCCCTGCTGGACGCGCTGAAGGATCGCAGTCGCGTCGTCTCGTCCGAGATCGGCGCGACCGTTCCGCGCGGGCTGCGCATCGCCACCGCCTACTCGTGGCGTCTTCTGGTCGTGGCCGCCGCAGCCGCCGTGGCCATCTGGCTGATCATCCAGCTGAAGCTCCTCGTCATCCCCCTGCTGATCGCGATCCTCATCACCGCCCTCCTCTCACCGGGGTTCGGCTGGATGCTGCGTCATCGCGTGCCCCGCTGGCTGGCCATCGTGGTCTCGGTGCTCACGACCCTGGCGGTCGTGTCGGGCCTGATGTGGCTGGTGATCTGGCAGGTGACCCGCGAGTGGCCGTCGGTGAGCGAGCGCACGGTGGAAGCGGTGGGAGAGTTCCGGCAGTACCTCATCCAAGGGCCGCTGCACCTGACCGCCGGGCAGATCGACGACCTGCTGGGACAGGCGTGGTCGCTCATCCAGGAGCAGGCGGGTGCCCTGTGGAGCGGTGCGCTGGCGATCGGCACGACCATCGGCCACGTCGCCACCGGTGCGCTGCTGACCCTCTTCATCCTCCTGACGCTGCTGGCGGACGGGGCGGGGATCTGGCGGTGGAGCACGCGGCTGTTCCCGCGGCGCGCGCGTCCGGCCGTGGACGGCGCGGCGCGCGCCGGATGGGTGACGGTGGTCAACTACGCGCGCACGCAGCTGCTCGTTGCCACGATCGACGCCATCGG
This sequence comes from Microbacterium sp. ARD31, assembly GCF_031844425.1. NCBI lineage: Bacteria > Bacillati > Actinomycetota > Actinomycetes > Micrococcales > Microbacteriaceae > Microbacterium > Microbacterium sp. ARD31. Next base: position 173,610 of record NZ_JAUZVE010000002.1, on the reverse strand, counting down.
CATCGGGCTGGGCGCGTTCTTCCTGGGCGTGCCTTTGGCGATCCCGATCGCCGTCCTGGTCTTCCTCGGCGCTTTCATCCCCATCGTCGGTGCGGTTCTGACGGGCGCGGTCGCGGTGTTCCTCGCGCTGGTCTACAACGGGCCCTGGATCGCGCTGTGGATGCTGGTGGTCGTGCTCGGGGTCCAGCAGCTGGAGGGTCATGTCCTCCAGCCCCTCCTGATGGGCTCGGCCGTGAAGGTGCACCCGCTGGCGGTGGTGCTCGTCGTCGCCGGCGGCGCTCTCATCGCCGGCATCCCGGGCGCCCTGTTCGCCGTGCCCCTCGCCGCCTTCGTCAACGTCGTCGCCGTGTACCTCGGCGATCGCGCGTGGGAGACCGGGGCAGCGCCGCCCTCGGGCGATCTCATCTGGTCCACCGTCCCGCGTCCGAGGAGGACACCCGCGTGAGCACCGACCCGTCGTCCGTCGTGGCCGGCCGCATCCCCACTTTGGCGGAGGTCGACAGCGCCGCTGCGGCCCTCGCCGGCGTGATCTCGACCACGCCTCTGGACTACTCGCAGAATCTCAGCGATGTGCTCGGCGTCCCCGTCCACCTCAAGCTCGAGAACCTCCAGCGCACCGGCTCGTTCAAGATCCGGGGCGCGACGTACCGACTGTCGCGCCTGACCGCCGAGGAGCGGGCGCGCGGGGTCGTCGCGGCGTCCGCGGGCAACCACGCCCAGGGTGTCGCGCTGGCGGCCAAGGCCCTCGGCATCCACGCCACGATCTTCATGCCGCTCGGGGTGCCCGTGCCGAAGCTGCTCGCCACCCGCGGCTACGGTGCGGACGTCGTCCTCGAGGGCGCCACGGTCGAGACGCCGCTGCGTCTGGCGGCGGAGTTCGCCGAGCGCACGGGCGCCGTCTTCATCCACCCCTTCGATCACCCGGACGTCATCGCGGGGCAGGGCACCCTCGGCCTGGAGATCATGGACGAGCTTCCCGACGTCGAGACGATCGTGGTGGGGATAGGCGGGGGAGGGCTGCTCGCCGGCGTCGCCGCCGCGGCCAAGGCCCGCGCGCGTGCGGCCGGGCGAACGGTGCGCATCATCGGGGTCCAGGCGGAGAACGCCGCGGCCTACCCGTCGTCGCTCGCCGCCGGGGAGCCCCTCGAGATCGAGACCCGCCCGACGATCGCGGACGGCATCGCCGTGGCGCGCCCCGGCGACCTTCCCTTCGAGATCATCCGCGACCTCGTGGACGATGTCGTCACCGTCTCCGACGACGACATCGCCCGGGCGCTCCTCGTGCTGCTCGAGCGGGCCAAGCAGGTCGTGGAGCCCGCGGGTGCCGTGGGGGTGGCCGCGATCCTCGCCGGCAAGGTCACGGCGTCGGGGCCGACCGTGGCCGTGCTCTCGGGCGGAAACATCGATCCGCTCCTCCTGCAGCGCGTGGTCGCGCACGGACTCGCGGCCTCGGGACGCTACATGACCCTGCAGATCCCGCTGCCGGATCGTCCCGGTCAGCTCGCGCGCGTCTCGGAGCTGCTTGCCCACGCGGGAGCCAACGTCATCGAGGTGCTGCACACGCGGCACGGACAGGGCCTGCAGATCAGCGAGGTGATCCTGCAGCTGAGCGTCGAGACGCGCGGCGAGGAGCACCGCGCACACGTCATCACGGTGCTCGAAGAGGCGGGTTACGCGCCCACCGTCGTGCCGGACTGACCCCGGAACCCACCGCCCACCCCGATGGGACGCGCGCGGCTACTGCCCGTGATAAGTCTCGACCTTGACGATCTCGACCGAGATCTCGCGCCCGTTCGGGGCGGTGTAGCTGGTGCTGTCGCCCTCGGCCAGTCCCAGGATGGCGGAGCCGAGCGGTGAGGCCTCGCTGTAGACGTCGAGCTCGCTGTTCGCTGCGATCTCGCGGCTGCCGAGGAGGAAGACCTCTTCGCCTCCCGCGATGACCGCCGTGACCACGGTGCCGGGTTCGACCATTCCGGTGCTTTCGGGCGCTTCGCCCACGGTGGCGTTCTTCAAGAGCGACTGCAGGGTGCGGATCCGGGCCTCCTGCTTGCCCTGCTCGTCCTTGGCGGCGTGGTATCCGCCGTTCTCCTTGAGGTCGCCCTCTTCGCGCGCCGCCTCGATGCGTTTGGCGATCTCTTCGCGACCGGTGGTGGAGAGGTGCTCGAGCTCGGCGGCGAGACGGTCGTACGCATCCTGCGTGAGAAAGGTCACCTGGGCATCGTTGGACACGTCTGACTCCTTCGATATGAGGGTCCGGATGTTCGAAACGCCCCGGCTCCGGCCAGGGCGTCACGAGAAGGTCTTCGCGACAGACTACGTCACCCAGCAGGCGTTGACCAAACCCGTCGTGGCCTCTGCCGTCGTGGGGATGACCTCCCGAAAAGCCCGCGCAGCCTGGTCGGATGCCGGGAACTCGACGACGCGCCAGCCGACCACGCCGTGCTCGGTGTCCTGCGCCTCGAGCGCGCACGCGACGGTGCGGCCGACCGGGCCGCTGAACTGGAACCCCAGTTCGACCGTGTGCTCGTCGACGACTTCGAAGCTCGTGGTGTCCACGTCGACGGTCTCGAAGGTGGGAGCGACCACCGACCACGCGAGCAGGCCCGTGAGCACCGCGCCGATCCCGATCGCCGCGCCCAGCATCCACTTCGATCGGGGCGTGCGCGTACGACCGTATCGCTCGTCGAGCATCTCTGCCGTGGTCATGGGGTCCGCTCCGAAGATTAGGCTGGGACCACCAGGCTACGCGCCGTCGTCGCCGCGTCGGGCCATCACCCGCCCATGCCGTACGCCTGCTCCGCGCTCGATCGAGGACACCATGCCGCACGCTCTCTCCGCCGTCGCCCACGTCGTCACCGGCGCCGCCACCCCCACCCCGACGCCGACGGTCGACCCCGAACTGGTCACGCCGGGGGTCTGGGGCTTCGCCATCATCGCGTTCATCGCGCTGGCGGTGGTGCTGCTGGTGGCCGATATGCTGCGCCGCATCCGCCGGGGACGCGTCCGCGCCGACATCGCCGAGGAGCTCGACGCCGAGGAGCGCGCGGCCGAGCAGCGCGCGGCCGAGGAGCGGGACGCGAGGCAGCGGGCCGCCGACACGGATTCCGCTGCGCAGGACGACGCGTCCGATCAGCGGCCGCCGCGGGGCGAGTGACGGCTCAGCCGCCGTGGTACGCCGGCTCGATGGCGATGAGCAGGCATGCCGTCCAATGGCACAGGAACGCCAGGACCGTGCACACGTGGAAGATCTCGTGGAACCCGAAGTGCCCGGGCCACGGGTTCGGGCGCTTCATGGCGTACACGATCGCGCCCGCGGTGTAGAGCAGTCCGCCGACGCACACCAGGATCATCATCGCCGCGTTGGCCGCGAGCAGGTCGGGGAGATACATCACCGCGGCCCAGCCGAGAGCGAGGTACAGCGCGACGTAGAGCCACCGCGGTGCGTGCACCCAGAAGACGCGGAAGAGGATGCCCACCAGCGCTCCGCCCCACACCAGGGACATGAGCAGGACGGTCTTCGGGGTGGGGAGCGCGAGGACGGCGATCGGGGTGTAGGTGCCGGCGATGAGCAGCACGATGTTGGCGTGGTCGATGCGCTTGAGCAGGACCTTCGTCTTCGGGCTCCAGTCGAACCGGTGGTACAGCGCCGAGATGCCGAACAGCAGCAGCGAGCCCACCATGAAGATCGCCGAGGCGATCTTGGCCGCCGAGCCCTGCGCAGCGGCGATCAGCACGATCCCCGCGACGATCGCGATCGGGAAGGTCGCGGCGTGGATCCACCCGCGCCACGTGGGCCGCACGTCGACGACCGCGTCGACGTGCGCGGCCTCCATGAGGGGCAGGTGCGGGACGTCGGGTTCGGGGGGAGTGGGGCTGCGGCGGGCCATTGCTCCAGGGTAGATCCCCGGCCATACCGGCACCCGTACATACTCGATCCCATTGCCGGTGGGACCGGGTCCCATTGCGCGGAGCCGCGCGGAGCCGGGCGACGGGGACGATAGCGTAAGCGTGTGGCGCATGCTTCGTCGAACGAGGGGAGAGGTCCTCTCTACCGTCTGTACATCAACAGGCTCCGGCGCCGCCTGCGGCCCGAGGACGTGCCCCACCACATCGCGATGATGATCGACGGCAACCGCCGATGGGCGCGCCAGCTCGGCTACGATTCCGCCGCCCACGGTCATCGGGCGGGGGCGGCGAAGATGCGCGAGTTCCTCGGGTGGTGCGATGACATCGGCGTGGGGGTGGTGTCGCTCTATCTGCTGTCGAGCGACAACCTGCGCAAGCGCGACTCGCGCGAGCTCTCGGATCTCATCGAGATCATCGCGGAACTGGCCGACGAGCTCTCGCACGAGCGCGATTGGCGGGTCAAGCACGTCGGCCGGACCGAGGAGCTCCCGACGGAGCTCGCCCGCGTCCTGGCCGAGGCGGAGAGGCGAACGACCGGCAACAGCGGCCTGCACGTCAACCTGGCCGTGGCCTACGGCGGCCGCGGCGAGATCGTCGACGCCGTGCGCAGCATCATCGCCCAGCACGGGGGCGGCGGCGGGTCGCTCGAGGAGCTGGCGGCCAACCTCACTCCCGAGCAGATCGGCGAGCACCTGTACACCGGCGGCCAGCCCGACCCGGACCTCGTCATCCGCACGTCGGGGGAGCAGCGTCTCAGCGACTTCCTGCTGTGGCAGAGCGCGCACTCCGAGTTCTATTTCGTCGAGGCGCTCGGACCCGACCTTCGCGAGGTGGACTTCCTGCGCGCGATGCGCGACTACGCCAGCCGCGATCGCCGTTTCGGCGGCTGACCGGCCGCTCTCCCGCATCGACCCGGCCCGGTGCGCAGCGCGTCGTGCCAGAATGACGTCGTGGCGGATATGGAGTCGTTCCTGGCCTCGTTCGATGCCGAGCCGGGATATCTGGACTGGGCCTCCTTCGGCCCGCTGTCGCCGTCCGTGCGCGCGGAGGCGGGGGCCGACACCGAGCTGCTCGGCTCCGGGCGGCGCTCGAGCCTCGACCTCGTCGGGGAGCACGTGGCCGACGCCCGCGAGCTTCTCGCCGGAATGCTGGATGCCGCGCCCGACCAGGTGGTCCTCCAGCCGTCGACCACGTATGGACTCATGCACGCCATCTACGGCGTCGCGGGCGGGCTGCTGGTCTCGCGGGCGGAGTTCCCCAGTCTCACCGTCACCGCCCAACGTGCGGCGGACGCTCTCGGCTCGCTGCAGGTGCAGTGGATGGATCCGGAAGACGGGATGGTCACCCCGGAGCTGGTGCGTGCGTCGCTCACCGACGACACCCGCGCCCTCGCCGTCAGCCTGGTCGACTTCCGCACGGGGTACCGCGCCGACCTCACCGCGCTGCGCGACGTGATCGGCGATCGCCTGCTCATCGTCGACGCCATTCAGGGCTTCGGCGTCGTGGACGCAGACTACGGCGCCGCCGATGTCGTCTGCGCGAACGGCTACAAGTGGCTCCGAGCCGGTCGCGGCACCGGCTTCGCACGCTTCGGCGAGCGGGCGCTGGAGCGTCTCGCGCCGGTGCTGTCGGGCTTCGCGGGCACCGACGGCGACCTTCCCGTGGATGTCGTGCCGCTTCCTTCCGCTTCGGCCCGCGCGTTCACCGTCGCATGGCCCGATGCGCTCGCCGCGTCGCGGCTGGCCGCCGCACTCCGCGAGATCGCCGAGGTCGGGGTCTCCGCGATCGAGGGCGAGGTGGCCGGGCGGGCGCGGGACGTCTTCTTCACCGCCGATCGCTACGGCATCCCCGTGCTCACGCCGCGCGAACCGACGCAGCACGCCGGTATCGTGACGCTCGCTCCGGCTCCGCAGGATGCCGCGCCGCTGGCGGCATCCCTGGCCAACCACGGCATCACGGTGACGGTGCGCTCCGGGCTCATCCGCGTCGCGCCCCACGCGGGGACCGGCGCCGACAGCATCCGCCTGCTGGGAGACGCGCTGGCGGAGTTCTCCGCCGCCCGCGTGTGGTGACGGCCACGGAATTAACCCGGGCGTAACCAACTCGCCGCGTGTCGGAATCGCCGGAGAATCATCGTGGTCGTAGTTTCAACCCAACGGGCACGGAGCCCGTTCGAGTCGGCCTGAGATCGCGACTCGTGACCCTGGTCGACTCGTGACTGCCGGGTGAAGCACCCGGGACGGGAGTGGGTTGTGACCACACGAGCACCACACGATCAGCGCAGTCGGATCCTCGACGAGGAGGTCGCGGAAAGCGATACGGCCTTGCGCACCTACGTCCTGGACACATCGGTCCTGCTGAGCGACCCCCGAGCCTTCTTCCGGTTCGCCGAGCACAGCATCGTGATCCCGGTCGTGGTGATCACCGAACTCGAGGGGAAGCGTCACGATCCCGAGATCGGATACTTCGCCCGTCAGGCGCTGCGCCATCTCGACGAGATGCGCATCGAGCACGGCCGGCTGGACTATCCCGTCGAGGTCGGCACCGGGGGCACCCTGCGCGTGGAGCTGTCCAACACCGACCCCGCGGTCCTGCCCGCCGGCATGCGCCTCGGCGACAACGACAGCCGCATCCTCGCCGTCGCCATGCATTTGGCGGGCGAGGGACAGGACGTCACCATCGTGTCGAAGGACCTCCCGATGCGCGTCAAGGCGGCATCCATCGGTCTCACCGCCGAGGAGTACCTCGCCGAGCAGGCCGTCGACTCGGGGTGGACGGGCATCACGGCCATCGACGTCTCGGGCGACGAGATCAGCGACCTGTACGAGACCGAGGTGGCCACGAGCGAGGACGTGCGCGGTCTGCCCGTCAACACCGGCCTGATCATCCACTCCGAACGAGGCTCGGCGCTCGGCCGGGTCACCGGCGACGGCGGATACCGGCTGGTGCGAGGCGACCGCGAGGTCTTCGGTCTGCACGGGCGCTCCGCCGAGCAGCGGATCGCCATCGACCTGCTGCTGGATCCCGAGGTCGGCATCGTCTCGCTCGGCGGCCGCGCCGGCACGGGGAAGTCCGCCCTCGCGCTGTGTGCGGGACTGGAGGCGGTGCTCGAACGCCAGCAGCAGAAGAAGATCATCGTCTTCCGTCCGCTGTTCGCGGTGGGCGGGCAGGAGCTCGGCTACCTCCCCGGCGACCAGGCCGAGAAGATGAACCCGTGGGGGCAGGCCGTCTTCGACACCCTCGGCTCGGTCGTGTCGGGGAATGTCCTCGACGAGGTCGTCGAGCGCGGTCTGCTCGAGGTCATGCCCCTGACCCACATCAGGGGACGCTCGCTGCACGATGCCTTCGTGATCGTCGACGAGGCCCAGTCGCTCGAACGGAACGTCCTGCTCACCGTCCTCAGCCGCATGGGGCAGAACTCCCGCGTCGTGCTCACCCACGACGTGGGTCAGCGCGACAACCTGAGGGTGGGGCGCCACGACGGTGTCGCCTCGGTCATCGAGACGCTGAAGGGTCACGGACTGTTCGGGCACGTGACACTCACGCGGTCCGAGCGCTCGGCGATCGCCGCTCTGGTGACCGATCTGCTCGAAGCGGGCGAACTGGCCTGACGACGACGAGGGGGCCGGGATGCCGCATCCCGGCCCCCTCGTCGCGTGCGGGCGGGTGCGATCCGCCCACCGAATGAGAAGAGTCTCATCGCCGAAGTGCCTCGCCGGCCGTACCAGTCTGGAAACATGGTAGCTGCGCGTGGGGACGCCTCCACGTCTGTGCGCTGATCGACGGATGCAGGGAAGGATGCCGTGGACACTCGGAGACGCTTCGCCGTCGGCGGCGCCGCCACCGTCGTGGCCAGCATCGCCGTGATGGCCGCCGTCGCCGTCACCACCTCGGCCGTCCTCGCCGATGCGGCCGGATCACCGGTCGGCGCCGCACCCCTGCTCGTGCCGTCCGCCTCTCCGACACCGGTGCCGCCGGCCGCCGCCCCGACGAACCGCCCTGACGCTGCGTCGAGCGATGCCACGGCGGTCGGAGCCGGCGCGGAGCCGGCCCCGCCGGCGCCGGTTGCCCGGGCCGAGGTCGTCCCCGCACCCGAGCCGGGGATCGTGCCGGATGCCGCGCCGTTCGACCTCGAGGTCGCTGAGGCATCGGTCTCGGCGTGGCGCGACGACGGTGCCCCAGACCTTCTCCGCGACTGGGCGCTGAGCCGTGGCTGGTCCGCCGATCGCGTCGACCGCTGGTTCGCCGGACTCGCCGACGACGGTGGGGCGTCCGAGCCGGACATGCCCGAGGGCGGACGGCTCACGGATGCCGACCTGGTGGAACCGGGCGCGGTCGATTCCGAAGGTCCCGGTTCTCGTTCGGGCTCCGGCGCCGAGCGCGGTCCTGCCGACGAGAAGCTCTCGACCGAGTCCTCAACGCAGAGAGCGTCGTCCGCGCCGGCCCGAGAGAACGCGGCATCCGGCCCCGCTCAGCGTTCCCCTGTCGCGGAGGAGCGCGCAGCCAACACGCGCGCTCACGCCGCCACGCCTCCCCAGACTCCCGTCCCCTCGACGGGTCGCTCCGCGGACAATCCCGGGCTCGCGCTCGGGACCGGTGCGAAGAAAGCCCAATCGCGCGTTCCCCCAGACCAGCGCGATTGATGAGGCCGGTTCCCCCGCCGGCCGTCACAGCCCCCGGTGTCCCCCAGCGCCGGGGGCTTCTTCGTGCAACGGGCTACTCCCAGCGGTACCCCGCCCCACGCACGGTGATGATGTGCGCAGCGCCGAGCTTGCCGCGCAGGTACCGCACGTAGACGTCGACGACGTTCGATCCGGGGTCGAAGTCCAGGCCCCACACGCGGCTGAGCAGCACCTCACGGCTGAGGACGCGACCCGGATTGCGCAGGAACTGCTCGGCGAGTGCGAACTCGCGCGTCGACAGCTCCACCTCGCGCCCACCCACCGTCGCGCGGCGCGCGAGCACATCGAGCACGACATCGCCATGGGTGATGCTGACTCCGGGCGACAGTGCGGTCTCGCGCAGGCGCGAACGCACACGGGCGAGCAGCTCGTCGAACGTGAACGGCTTCGGCACGTAGTCGTTGGCGCCGGCGTCGAGCCCGTCGACGGTGTCGCGGGTGCTCGAACGAGCGGTGAGCATGATGACGGGGATGGTGTTCCGCTCGGCGCGCAGGGCGCGCAGCACCTCGAAGCCGTCCATCGTGGGAAGACCGACGTCCAGCAGCACGAGGTCGGCGTCGCCGTGGAGGGCTGCCGCCAGCCCCTCACCGCCGTCCTCGACGGTCTGCGTCTCGTAGCCGGCCGCCTCCAGCCCGCGGCTGACGAACGAGGCGATGCGCGACTCGTCCTCGATGATGAGGATCTTGGTCATTCCGAAGCCTCTCGTTGCAGGACGACGTCTCCCGCACGCACCGGAGAGGGCAGGCTGGCCGACGCCGAGGGCAGGTGGATGGTGAAGGTGGCTCCGCCGCCGGGGGTGTCCGACACGGCGCACACACCGCCGTGGGACTTGGCGATGGCGTCGACGATCGCGAGCCCGAGACCGGAGCCGCCGATCTCGCGTTTGATCTGTGCGCGGTCGAAGCGACGGAAGATGCGGTGCCGGGCCGCCGGCGGGATGCCGGGGCCGTGGTCGCGCACCCAGAGCTGGGTGCCGGTGGCGTCCAGGGCGCTGCCGATCTCGATGGGCGAACCCGGCGGTGTGTACTTGGCCGCGTTGTCGGCGAGCTGAAGCCACGCCTGCAGCAGGCGGTCGCCGTCGGCGACGACGTGCCCGGCGGCGTAGGACTCCACGCTCCAGGCATGCCCGGGGATCACTGCGACGAGCTCGCCCACGCGCGCGGTGAGGGCGCCCAGGTCGACCTCGCCCATCGTGTAGGCGTCGCCCTCCGCAGCGGCCAGCAGGTCGATGTCTTCGACCAGTCGGGTCATCCGGTCGAGTTCGGCCATCCCGATCTCGCGGGCGGCTTCCACATCCGCGGCGTCGCGCGTGTTCATCAGCTCGAGGTGGCCGCGCACGATGGTGATCGGCGTCTTGAGTTCGTGGCGCACATCGTCCAGAAGCTGACGCTGGACGTCGACGGAGCCCTCCAGGCGGTCGAGCATCGAGTTGACGGTGCGAGAGAGATCGGCGATGTCATCGGTGCCGCGCGCGCGCATGCGCGGGGAGAGGTCCTCGATGGTGATCGCGTCGGCGGTCTCGCGCAGATGACGGATGGGAGAGAGCAACCGCCCTGTCACGAACCAGCCGACGACGCCGATCGCGGCGAGCACGATCACCGCGGCCAGGGCGTAGGTGGCCATGCCTGCGGTGACGGGCTCGAGCTCGGCCTCGAGATCTATGGCCCTCAGGTACACGCCCTCGCGGGGATCGCCGGCCACCTGGACCGGGACGGCGATGTAGCGCAGGGCGCCGTCCCCGCTGCTGGCGGTGCCTGAGACCGTCTCGCCCGTCGCGGCGGTCTCGGCGCTGACGCGGGCGATGAGGGCGCGGTCGTCGGCGATGTCGAAGCCCGACAGCGTCGTGGGCCGGAAGCGCGCCGCGCCGTCGACGATCGCCACGGATGCCTCGTTCCGCCCCGGCACCAGGCGGGCCACGGCATCGCGCAGATAGTCGTCGACCGAGGCGTACTGCTGCACGGGGGGATCCTGCGATGTCGAGGGGGTGCCGACCTCGGACGCGCCGCTGTCACCACCGAGACCCGCGACTGTCTGCAGACGCTCCACCTGCCCGTACAGCCGCGCCTCGACCTCGCGGACGATGCGCTCGCGCTGCACGATGAAGGTCACGCTTCCCACGATCGCAAGACCGATGCACGCCACGGCGAGGATCGCGCCGAGGATGCGCGCACGCGCCGTGAGCGGCCGGGAGGTGGGTGCCACCCCCTGATTATCGCCCCGCGACAGTCCGTGCGCGGCACCCGCGTTTCGTGCCGCCGGCGGCCTCAGCCCGGGTGCGTCATCGACAGCAGGTCGAGCTTGCTGTCGAGCTGCTCGATGGTGAGCTCACCGCGGTCCACGTAGCCGAGGTCGAGCACCGCCTCACGGACGGTGATCCCCTTGGCGACGGAGTGCTTGGCGATCTTCGCGGCGGCTTCGTAGCCGATGAGCTTGTTCAGCGGGGTCACGATCGACGGCGACATGCCGGCGTAGGCCGCGGCGCGCTCGACGTTCGCTTCGAGCCCGTCGATCGTCTTGTCAGCCAGCACGCGTACGGCGTTGCTGAGCAGGCGGATCGACTCCAACAGGGCTGTGCCCATCACGGGGATGGCGACGTTGAGCTCGAACGAGCCCGATGCGCCCGCCCACGCCACGGTGGCGTCGTTCCCGATGACGCGTGCGCACACCATGAGCACGGCTTCCGGGACGACCGGGTTGACCTTGCCGGGCATGATCGACGAGCCCGGCTGCAGGTCGGGGATGTGCAGTTCGCCGAGTCCGGTGTTCGGGCCCGAACCCATCCAGCGCAGGTCGTTGTTGATCTTCGTCAGCGAGACCGCGATGGTGCGCAGCGCTCCCGAGGTCTCGACCAGGCCGTCGCGATTGGCCTGCGCCTCGAAGTGGTCCTTGGCCTCGGTGATGGGCAGCTCGGTGTCGGCCGCCAGCAGCGCGATGACCTTCTGCGGGAAGCCGGCGGGCGTGTTGATCCCGGTGCCGACGGCGGTGCCGCCCAGCGGCACCTCCCCGACGCGGGGGAGTGCGGACTGCACGCGCTCGATCCCGAGCCGCATCTGCCGCGCGTAGCCGCCGAACTCCTGGCCGAGGGTCACCGGGGTGGCGTCCATCAGGTGGGTGCGACCGGACTTCACGACGCTCTTCCACTGCTCCGCCTTCGCCTCGAGAGCGACGCAGAGGTGGTCGAGCGCGGGGATGAGGTCGTCGATGAGCGCCTGGGTGACGGCGATGTGGACCGAGGTGGGGAACACGTCGTTCGAGGACTGGGACGCGTTGACGTGATCGTTCGGGTGGACCGGTGATCCGAGGTGACGCGTGGCGAGGGTCGCCAGCACCTCGTTCATGTTCATGTTCGACGAGGTCCCGCTGCCGGTCTGGTAGGTGTCGACGGGGAAGTGCGCGTCGTGGACACCCGAGATGACCTCGTCGGCCGCGGCAGCGATCGCGTCGGCGATGCCGGCGTCGAGGACCCCCAGCTCTTTGTTGGCCAGGGCCGCGGCCTTCTTGATGCGCGCCAGCGCCGCGATCTGAGTGGACTCCAGGCCGGTGCCCGAAATGGGGAAGTTCTCGACGGCGCGTTGGGTCTGCGCGCTGTAGAGAGCGGCTGCGGGCACCCGCACCTCGCCCATGGTGTCGTGCTCGATGCGGTACTCGGTGTCGGTCACGTCGTTGTTCCTCCGGTGTCTACGTCGTGGCAGGGGTGCAGCTCAGTGGTGGGCGCTGGGGTCGCTGTCGAGCCCGACGATGACATCGGGCACGGCCGTCCCCTCGGCGAGGCGGTAGTTCGCGCCGACGATGGCGAGGCGGCCGTCCGCGACGGCGTCGCTGATGAGCTCGGACGAGTGCAGCAGGTCCGCGACAGTGTCGCGCAGGTGCTCGCGGCCCACGACCTCGGGGTCGACGGGTGCGTCGGGGCCGTTCTCGCGGATGACGCGCCGCACGGCGGGCACGATGGGGGCGATCTGTCGCCAGATGTGCGGCGGGAGGGTGGGAGCGTCGATGCCGGTGCTGTCGATCGCGGCCCCCACCGCGCCGCACGCGTCGTGGCCGAGCACGATGATGAGCGGAACCTCGAGCACGGCGACGGCGTACTCCAGGCTTCCCACCACGGAGTCGGAGATGACCTGGCCGGCGTTGCGGACGACGAACAGATCGCCCAGGCCCTTGTCGAAGATGATCTCGGCGGCCAGGCGCGAGTCCGAGCAGCCGAACAGGGCGGCGCGGGGCCGCTGACCGGCGGCCAGGACATGACGACGTTCGACGTCCTGGCGGGGGTGACGGGGCTCACCGGCGACGAAGCGCTCATTGCCGCGTCGCATCTCCTCCCACACCTTGGCAGGTGTGGGAGCGGTGGCGGGGGTTGCGGTGCTGTCGGTCACGATTCCTCCTCACGCAGGGCCAATACGTCCTCGGCGACGGCCTCGGCCGCGCGCTCCAGGTCTTCGTCGGACGACGTGCCGTAGACCATCACGATGTCGGCGCCGGCGTCGGTGGCGAGCGCCCCCGAGACGTTCCCGGCGCGCGCGGGGTCGCGGATGTCGTAGCGATCCCACTCGACACCTGCGATCTCGACGGTCTCGCCGACCGCTGCGCCGCCCAGCTCGCGGGTCGGCCATGACTCGTCGGCGTCGAAGCCCTGCGCGATCCTCAGAAAGCCGGCGTCGGGCACGTAGACCACGGTCCAGGCGCGGATGCCCTCGCCGGTGACCGAGGCGGCGTTCACGCGCCACTGGGGGGGAGCATCGGGCACGATGACCGTGCGCTCCCGGGCGTCGGCGACGTCGGCGGCGACAGCGGCGACGTCGATCGGCCCGTCGTCGGGCGGGGTGCCGCGGGGAACGGCGAAGATGATGACGGCGACGACGGCGACGGTGATGACGAGCGCGGCGACGAGGTTCCGCACCGTCTGGCTGGACCGGTAGATGCGCGAGGCTTCGGCCTTCCGCGCGGCGGTCTCGTCAGGGGTCTCGGGGCGGCCGAGCTCGGCCACGATGCGCGGGTCGCGTGCCATCACCCGTCCGTCCGGTCGGTGCCGGCGCGGGCGTCCTCCAGCCGTCGCTTGGCGCCGCGCAGCCATTCCTCGCACCGGGCGGCCAGGGCCTCGCCCCGCTCCCACAGGGCGAGCGAGTGCTCGAGCGTGGGGGCGCCCTGCTCCAGTTCGGCGACCACGCGCACCAGCTCGTCCCGCGCCTGTTCGAACGACAGCTCGGCGACGTCGACGGCGGGGCCCTGCGACTCGGTCATGGCTTCCATCCTAGGTCGCACCGGAGACGGCGCCCGCGGTCGTACCGTCGGACCCGCCCTCGTCGACCGGCCCCTCGGAGCGCGCCGCGAAGGAGCCCTGCGCGACGGTCACGAGCACCTCGGTGCCGGACGGGGCCTGCGCGGCATCGCGGACGATCGCGCCGCCCGGGACGTGGGCGATGGCGTACCCGCGCGCGAGGGTCGACGCGGGAGAGAGCGCGCGCAGCGTGGCCGTGAGCTCGGCTGCGTGGCGTGCGTGCGAGTCGAGTGCGCGGGTCACCCGATCGCGACCTCGCGCCGTGAGCAGATGGATCTCGTGCGAGCGTGCCGTGAACATGGATGCCGGATCGCGCAGCACGGGGCGGGACCGCAGCTGCTCGAGCTGAGCGATGTCGTGCGCGACGCGCTGGGTGAGGCGCATGGTGAGCCGGGACCTCAGCTGCCCCACCAGCGCCCGCTGCTCGGACACATCCGGCACGACTCGCTTGGCGGCGTCCGTCGGTGTGGAGGCGCGGAGATCGGCGACATCGTCCAGCAGCGGGTGGTCGTTCTCGTGCCCGATGGCGCTGACGACCGGGGTGGTCGCCGCTGCCACCGCCCGAACGAGACGCTCGTCGCTGAATCCGAGGAGCGTCTGCGGATCGCCGCCCCCGCGGGCGATGACGATGACGTCGACATCGGGGTCGGCGTCGAGGGCTTTGAGCGCGGCGATCGTCTCAGGTACGCAGCGGTCGCCCTGCACGGCGGCGTAGCGGGTGCGGAAGTGCACCTGCGGCCAGCGCAGTTCGGCGTTGCGATGGACGTCCTTCTCGGCATCCGATCTCTCGCCGGTGATCAGGCCGATGCAGTGCGGCAGGAAGGGGAGGGGCTTCTTGCGAGAAGCATCGAACAGGCCCTCGGAGCGCAGTTGCGCGCGCAGGCGTTCGAGCTTCTCGAGCTGATCGCCGAGACCGACGTGTCGCATGGCCGACACGCCGAAGGTGAGATCGCCGGTCTTGATGAAGTAGTCGGCCTTGACGCACGCGATGACGTGGTCGCCGACCTTGAGGTCGCTCGGCAGCCGGTCGCGGGTGGACGACCAGATGCGGAAGGTGATGCTCGCATCGGTGACGAGGTCCTTCATCCTTCCGAAGACGTTGCCGCCCCGCAGGTTCCACGACGTGATCTCGCCCTCGACCCACACCGAGCCCCACGTCTGCAGGAACCCGCGGATCGTGTCGTTGAGCCGCGCGACCGAGGTCGGAGCCTCGGCCGAGGAGTCGCGCGGACGCACCGAATCGGGCGGCGGCGCCTCGCCGGCGACGGCCACGGGCTCGAACGCGGTCATGGTCCTCCTGGCGGCGGCGGGGCTGGGCGGCGACCCCGCCCGTAGAATCGAACGGTGAGTGCATCCACAGCGAACCCGGCCGTCCGAATGCCCGTGCCCCGTGTGCCACGGCGGCGCGAGCGTCTTCAGGATATCCCGGTGCCCGGACACAAGCGGGTGCTGCTGGCCGCGCCCCGCGGGTACTGCGCCGGTGTCGATCGCGCCGTGATCGCCGTGGAGAAGGCCCTCGAGCGCTTCGGCGCGCCCGTGTACGTGCGCAAGCAGATCGTGCACAACATCCATGTCGTGTCCGAGCTCGAGGAGCGCGGCGCCATCTTCGTCGACGAGGTCGATGAGGTTCCCGAGGGCGCGCACGTCGTCTTCAGCGCGCACGGCGTCTCGCCGGCCGTGGTGAACGCAGCCGCGGACCGCCACTTGCAGGCGATCGACGCGACCTGCCCGCTCGTGACCAAGGTGCACCGCGAGGCCGTGCGCTTCGCCCGAGACGACTTCGAGATCCTGCTGATCGGCCACGAGTGGCACGAAGAAGTCGAGGGGACCGCCGGTGAGGCGCCCGACCACGTGACCGTCGTGAACTCGCCCGACGAGGCGGCCACCGTCGAGGTGCGCGATCCGTCGAAGGTCGTCTGGCTGTCGCAGACCACCCTGTCGGTGGACGAGACCATGGAGACGGTGCGTCGGCTGCGTGAGCGCTTCCCGAACCTGCAGGACCCGCCGTCGGACGACATCTGCTACGCCACGCAGAACCGCCAGGTGGCGATCAAGAAGGTCGCGAAGGACGCCGACCTGGTGATCGTCGTCGGTTCGGCGAACTCCTCGAACAGTGTGCGGCTGGTGGAGGTGGCGCTGGAGTACGGCGCCAAGGCCGCGTACCGCGTGGACTACGCGGACGAGATCGAGCAGGCGTGGTTCGACGGCGTCGAGACGGTCGGCGTCACCAGCGGCGCGTCGGTGCCCGAGGTGCTCGTCCAGCAGGTGCTCGACGACCTGCGCGATGCCGGGTTCGGGGACGTCGAAGAGGTCAAGACGGCGGAGGAGGACCTGATGTTCTCGCTTCCCAAGGAGTTGCGCCAGGATGCCGAGAGCCGCCGCGGCGGGCGCGTTTCGGCGGAGCGGTCGACCGCGTGAGCGCTGACGGCGACCTGTCGCGACCGCGGCCGCAGTACGGCGAGTACGCCACTCCCGAGGAGCAGCGCGCGCGCATCCGCCAGCCCGACGTCACGGCGGCGCTGGACACCGGCCAGAGCCCCGATGAGGTCGCTTCCGCCTCGGCGCACCGGCCCGCTGCCGGGAAGCCCGGCTCGTCGGGTCCGGGGGTGCGCAGCGAAGACGGCGCGGCCGCCGCGCCCGCGCGGGCGACGCGGGGCCGTTCGATCGATCGCATCGTCACGATCGCGCTGCTCGCCTACGGTTTCGTCACCATGATCGGCGCGATCCCGGCGTTCATCGACTACGGCACGTACGCGTCCAACCTCCTCGAGAC
The DNA here is from genome assembly GCF_031844425.1 of Microbacterium sp. ARD31. Classification (NCBI taxonomy): domain Bacteria; kingdom Bacillati; phylum Actinomycetota; class Actinomycetes; order Micrococcales; family Microbacteriaceae; genus Microbacterium; species Microbacterium sp. ARD31. Next base: position 156,974 of record NZ_JAUZVE010000002.1, on the reverse strand, counting down.
GATGGGGGTGGACGCCGAACTGTCCGATCCGGCGGCCGGCCGGCCGTGGGCGATCGCGGCCAGCCTGGTGCTCGCCTTCGGGTGGATGGTGACGGCGGCGCTCGCCGCGTGGAGCATGCGTCGCGGGCGCCTGTCGTGGTGGATCGCCCTGACCGGCGGGGTGGTCTTCACCTTCATCTCCGGCCTCCTCATCGTGGTGCCTCTCCTGTCGGATCCCGAGGTCTTGCGCGCGATGCAGAGCTTCACGATCGGTGGGCTCGGCGGCTGAGGACTCGAAAGTCCCGGTCGCTGCACGCCTCGTGCGTAGGATGACGGGATGCCGCGTCTTCTCGCCGTCTGCGCCGTCCGTCAGCTGCGTGAGGACGACGGGCCGGGCGCCATCGGAGTGACCGCGATCGACAAGGGCCCCCTCGACGGCGCCGTGAAGATCGGCAGATTCGGCGCATACGGCGACGTGCAGGCCGATCGTCGCCACCATGGCGGTCTCGACAAGGCGCTGTACGCCTACGCCCAGGAGGATGCGGCCTACTGGGAGAAAGAGCTGGGCCGACCGCTGTCGCCCGGGTTCTTCGGCGAGAACCTGCGCACCGAAGGCATGGACGTGAACGCCGCCGTGATCGGGGAGCGCTGGCGCATCGGCGGCCGTGTCGAAGTGGTCGTCACGATGCCGCGCACGCCCTGCCAGACGTTCGCACGCTGGGTCGGCGGCGCCGACCAGCGCGGCTGGGTGCGGCGCTTCTCGGACGCTCGCCGTCTGGGGCCGTACCTCAAGGTCGTGAAGACCGGGCACATCGAGGCAGGCGATGAGATCGTGGTGATCTCCCGCCCCGAGGGCGCGCCGACCATTCTGGACGTGTACCGGGCTCCCTGACCCACGCGGCACCCGCCCCCTCCCCATCGGCCGGCCGCACCGAGCCGTCACCTGTGTCCGTGCGAGGTACCGCACCTCGACATACGTGACGGCTGACTCTCTGACAGCCCCGACAGGCCGTTGTGACTGGCGCAGACCCCGACGCCGGGAAAGCCGAACGCCCCGCCCGGGAGGGGCGGGGCGTTCGGGAGTGACTGAGGTCAGGCGGCGAGGCTCCTGCCGTGCGAGCCCAACTGGCGCGTGGCCTCGACCACGCGAGCAGCCATCGCCGACTCGGCGACCTTGCCCCACGCGCGGGGGTCGTAGGCCTTCTTGTTCCCGACTTCGCCGTCCACCTTCAGCACGCCGTCGTAGTTGGCGAACATGAAGCCGGCGATCGAGCGGGTGAAGGCGTACTGGGTGTCGGTGTCGATGTTCATCTTCACGACGCCGTTGGCCACGGCCAGCGCGATCTCTTCGTCGGTCGAGCCGCTGCCACCGTGGAAGACCAGGTCGAGGGGCTTCGGGCCGGTGCCGAACCGCGCCGCGATGCCCTCCTGGATCTCGCCGAGCAGCTCGGGACGGAGCTTGACGTTCCCGGGCTTGTAGACACCGTGGACGTTGCCGAAGGTGAGTGCCGAGATGTAGCGGCCGTTCTCGCCGAGACCCAGGGCCTCGACGGCCTTCGTGACGTCCGCGACGGTGGTGTAGAGCGCGTCGTTCGAGCCCTCGTGCTTGACGCCGTCCTCCTCGCCGCCGACGACGCCGATCTCGACCTCGAGGATGCCGTTGATGTTCTTCAGGCGGGGCAGCAGATCCTTGGCGATCTGGATGTTCTCGTCCAGCGGCACCGCGGAGCCGTCCCACATGTGCGACTGGAAGATCGGGTTGCGGCCAGCCCGTACCTCTTCTTCGGATGCTTCGATGAGCGGCATCACGAACCCGGGCAGTGCCTCCTTGGGGCAGTGATCGGTGTGCAGGGCGACCGTGATCGGGTAGTTCTTGGCGACCTCGGTGGCGAACCGGGCGAAGGCGAGGGCCCCCGCTGCACGCGCCTTGACGGTGTGGCCGGCGAAGTAGTCCGCGCCGCCGGTGGTGACCTGGAGGATGCCGTCGGAGCCGGCTTCGGTGAGGCCCTGCAGGACGGCGTTGATCGTCTGCGAGCTCGAGACGTTGATCGCGGGATACGCGAAGCCGCCGGACTTCGCGCGGTCCAGCATGTCGGCGTACTGCTCGGGAGTGGCGACGGGCATGAATGCTCCTTGGTCGTATTCGGGCGTCAGGGTCACTCTATCCAAGCCGTCGACGGCGCACAGAGACGAGCGGATGCCGCATGCGCGAGCGGGCGCGGCATAACGCTCACGAAAGAATCTGATTTTCTTCACCGCCGGATCGTGACATCCACGGTTTGCGAGCGGGCGATCTGGCTAGGGTGAAGCCATGGTGAGTCTGACCGCGGACATGAGCCCGCTGCATCCCGACCGGAACCTCGCACTGGAGCTGGTCCGCGCGACCGAGGCCGCGGCCATCCGCGCCGTTCCGTTCATCGGGCGGGGGGCGAAGGAGAAGGCGGATGCCGCCGCGGTCGACGCGATGCGGGCGTTCTTCACCACCGTCAACTTCGACGGCACGATCGTCATCGGCGAGGGCGAGAAGGACGAAGCGCCCATGCTGTTCAACGGGGAGAAGGTCGGAAACGGCCGCGGGCCCCGTGCGGATGTGGCGGTCGACCCGATCGACGGCACCACGCTGACCGCCGAGGGGCGCAACAACGCGCTGTCGGTCATCGCCGTCTCGGAGCACGGCACCATGTTGGACGCCTCGACGGTGTTCTACATGGACAAGCTCGTGACCGGTCCGGCCGGCGTCGGTGTGGTCGACATCCGCCTTCCGATCGGCGAGAACATCCGACGACTGGCGAAGGCGCTGGGCAAGCCCGTGGACGAACTCGTCGTCTCGGTGCTGAACCGTCCCCGCCACGAGCAGCTCATCCACGACATCCGCGAGGCCGGTGCGGGCACGCGCCTCATGAGCGACGGCGACGTGGCCGGCGGCATCAACGCCGCCCGTCACAACGCACGGACCGACATGTGCGTCGGCGTGGGCGGCAGCCCGGAGGGCATCGTCACCGCCTGTGCGATCAAGGCGCTCGGCGGGCACATCCAGGGCCGGCTGTGGCCGCGCGACGACGACGAGAAGCAGAAGGGCGCGGATGCCGGGCTGAAGGTCGACGGCTACGTCTACGAAGCCGACGAACTCGTCACCGGCAGCAACACGATCTTCGTGGCGACCGGTGTGACCAACGGCGAGCTGGTGGCGGGCGTCCGTCGCGAGGGAGGCTACGTCTACACCGAGAGCGTCGTGCTGCGCGGTTCATCCGGCACCCTGCGCCGCATCTCGTCGGAGCACCTCGTCTCGAAGTGGCTCTGACCCCGGCGCTGGCCGGGATCGAACGCGGCGATCGGATCGTGACCGCGCCGTAACCCGGCCTCCCAGGGTTCTCTGGCACAATTGGTGACGGTGTCAACGGAGATGCTCGTCGTCGTTCCGAGCCCAAGGGGGTAGTGATGTCCGCACAGCTGAGCGGAACCTCACCGCAGACCGGTGCCATCGCCGTGGTGGCCGATGCCACCGACCCCGCGCGCCGTCCCGACGTGCTGCTGCGGGTCCGTCGTGACGAAGGCCACGAACTGAGCCCGTGGTGGATGATCGGCGCCTTCGTCGTCGTCTCGGGCGCGGTCATCGCCCTTCTCAGCTTCGTACCCGGCGGCGCCTGAGTCCCTTCCTCGCGGCGCCTGAGTCCTCTCCTTCCGGCACTCAGTCGTCGGCTGTCGACACGCGCGCGCGCACGTCCCCGAGATCCGCACGGACCGGTTCCGCGCCTCGGTCGGGCTCCGCGTCGTCCCACGGCGACGCATCGAGCAGCTCCGGGGCGGTCAGTCGCCGCGGGGTCGCTTCGACGGCTGCGGGCGCCGAGAGGGCGTCGAGGCGTGTCTGATCGATGCCGGGGAACCGTCGTGCGGTGACGAGCACACGCGATTCGAGCGATCCCACGAGCTTGTTGTAGCTGTCCACGGTGCGTTCGATCGCGCGACGCATGTCGTCGGTGTGGCCGGCCAGGGATCCGAGTCGTTCGTACAGCTGGGAGCCGAGATCGAACAGGGTCCGCGCCTCCTGCGAGACGTCCTGCTGGGTCCACGTGAGCGCCACCGTCTTGAGCACGGCCCACAGGTTCACGGGCGAGGCGAGGGCCACCCGCTTCCCGAACGCGTAGTCCAGCAGCGACGGGTCGGCTTCGAGCGCGGACGACAGGAGCGACTCGCTCGGGACGAAGCAGATCACGAACTCGGGGCTCACCGCCAACCCCGCCCAGTACGCCTTCTTCGCCAGGGCGTCCACGTGCGCGCGGACGGCCTTGACGTGCTTGTCGATCAGGGCCTGCCGACGGGCGCCCTCGGCGCCGGTGGCGGTCACCGCGATCGCGCTGGCTTCGAGATAGGCGTCGAGGGGCACCTTCGCGTCGACCGCGATGGCTTTGCCGGCAGGCAGGCGGATGACCATGTCGGGGCGGCCCGCTCCGGCATCCGAGGCGAGGGAGGCCTGCAGATCGAAGTCGACGTGGCGGGTGAGTCCCGCGGCTTCGACGACCCGGCGCAGCTGGGTCTCGCCCCACACGCCCCGCGTACTGCCCGAGCGCAGTGCGCCCGCGAGGGATTCGGTGGTCGCGCGCAGCGCCTCATCGCTCTCCTGCGCGCGCCGCAGCTGCTCGGCGAGCGTGGAGAACTGACGCGTGCGATCGCGTTCGAGGTCGTCGACCTTCGTCTGCATCGCCTCGAGCGTCTGCTGCACCGGTGACAGCGCGCGCAGCACCGTCTGCTCGCGGCGCTCGCGCTCCTCGCGCGCCGCCTGGTCGGCGCGGGTCTGCGCGATCAGATCGCGATAGAGGATCTGCTGGTGCTCGAGTTGGGACTGGACACCCTCGCGGGCGGCGGTCGCCGACGCGACCTGCGCCAGGAGCGAGGCGTGCTCCCGTGCCGATCGTGCCGAGGCTCGGGCGAGCCCGGCGGCCCAGCCGGCGAGCGCGCCGATCAGCAGCGATCCGATGACGATGAGGGCCACGGTGAGTGCGTCCATGGTCTGAGCGTGCCTCATCCCTCCGACATCGGGTGCCGAGCTTCTCGCCCGTCGGCGGGGCTCAGGCGACCGCCGCGGGGAAGAACGTGACCGGCGCCTCGGTGATCGCCATCTGCGAGACGCGGATCCCCGCTGCTGCCGCGAGGTCGTCAACGTCCGAGACCTGCAGCCGGCGTGCGATGTCGATCATCACGTGAGCGCACGCGAGCGCATCGGCGGTGGCGTTGTGATGGGCGAAAGAGCCGAATCCGGCCTCGGCGGCCACGAACGGCAGTCGGTACGAGTCCAGCGCATAGACGCGGCGTGCGGCCTGAAGGCTGCAGGCGTAGCGATAGGGCGGGCACTCGTCGCCGGTGGCTTCGGAAGCCCGCTTGAGGACCGCCATGTCGAATCCGGCGTTGTGGGCGACGAGCACGTCGGCACCCGCGAACGCGGCCAGGTCGGCGAGCTGCTCGCTCCACCCCTTCGCGTCGGCGACGTCCTCGGCGGTGATGCCGTGGATACGCGTATTGAGGTCGAAGAAGCGGTCGTGACCCGCCGGCGGCCGGATGAGCCAGCCCGTCTGGGCGACCACTTCGCCGTTGCGGACCCTCACGAGCCCGACGGCGCACGCCGAGGCATTGCTGGAGTTCGCCGTCTCGAAGTCGATCGCGGTGAAGTCCAAGGGCACGGAACCACCATCGCCCTGCTCGTGCGGGATCGGCGTCAGGCGCGCCGGGCGTAGGGTCGACGCATGGCCGGACGTGAGGAGCTCTCGAGGTCGTTCGGTGCCGTGGCCGACGTGTACGAGTCGGGCCGGCCCGGTTACCCCTCCGAGGCGGTCGCCTGGATGCTCGCCCCGGTCCGCGCCGAGGGCCGCGTGCTGAGGGTCGCCGACGGCGGAGCCGGAACGGGCAAGCTCACCCGCGCTGCGGTCGAGTTCGGTGCTCAGGTCGTCGCCGTCGACCCGGATGCCGCCATGCTCGCCCAGCTGCGCGAGCGCGTCCACGGGGTTCCGACGTTCGTCGGTTCCGCCGAGCGGATGCCGCTGCCGGCGGCTTCCCTGGACGCCCTCCTCTACGGGCAGGCGTGGCACTGGGTGGACCCGACCGCCGCTGCGCCCGAGGCGGCGCGGGTGCTGCGCGCCGGTGGCGTGCTCGGACTGATCTGGAACATCCGCGACGAACGCGAGCCGTGGGTGCGGCGCCTCACCGCGATCATGAAGGGCAGCCACGCGGAAGAGATGCTCGCCGCGGGAGACCCGCCGGTCGGACGGCCGTTCGGCGACCTCGAGCGGGCGCGGTGGAGGTGGTCGCAGCCGATGACCCGGGACGCGCTGTTCGCGATGGCCCGCTCGCGCAGTCACGTCATCACCGCGTCAGCTCAGGAGCGAGCCCGCATCGAAGACGGCCTCGAGCTGCTGTGCGACGAGATCGGTGCCGTCGGCGACGACACGGTGGAGCTTCCGTACGTGACCAACGCATTCCGAGCCCTGCGTCCCTGACGCGCCACGCGGGTGAATCGTCAGGAGCGCACCGCACCCACGACCGCCCACAACCCTGCGCGTCGGCGGTAGTCGGCCGCGAAGCCGTGGCGTGCGAGCACGTCGATCATCGCCTGGGGCGGGTGGATGAACCCCCGGTAGGTGTGGCGGGTGAGCCTCATTCCGGCATTGGCGAGGACGCCGAGAGCCCGGGTGAGCAGCGTGCGGGGCGGGTGGCTGAAGACGACGGCCCGGCGCGCGAGCGCCGCTGAAGCCGACAGCAGTCGGTCGTAATCCGGGTAGCAGCACACCACTCGATTCAGCACCACGATGTCTGCGGGGGCCACGGATGCCGGATCCACCGCGATGTCGATCCCCACGAGTCGCGTGATGGACGTCTGTCGCCCGGCTGCCCGTGCGAGTCGCGCGGCTTCCGGTTCGTACTGGCGCGACAGCTCGAGATTGGTCGTGTGCGCGGCACCGCGTCTCAGCAGCTCGAGCTGTATCTCGCCGATCCCGCCGCCCACCTCGAGCACGGTGGCGCCGGTCAGGCCGAGCGACGAGGCGAAGTCGATGACGACCTGCTCCGGCTTCGTCGGTCCGCGGCGCTCGTAACGACGCGCCAGCTTCCGAGCGAAGCGGGCGTCGAACACCTCGTCGTACCCACCCGGGGTCCGCGGGACGCAGCATTCGTCCACGGCCTCAGTATGCTCCGGCGATGCGTCCGGCGACAGGGCGGCAGGGCGCGGCATCCCGCGCACGTAGACTTGGGGCCCGTGGCTCTCACCATCGGAATCGTCGGACTCCCGAATGTCGGCAAGTCGACCCTCTTCAACGCCCTGACCAAGAATCAGGTTCTCGCCGCGAACTATCCGTTCGCCACGATCGAGCCGAACGTCGGGGTCGTGAACCTCCCCGACCCTCGTCTGCAGGTGCTCGCCGACATCTTCCACTCCGAGCGGGTCCTGCCCGCGGCGGTGTCGTTCGTCGACATCGCCGGCATCGTCCGCGGCGCCAGCGAGGGGGAGGGGCTGGGCAATCAGTTCCTCGCCAACATCCGCGAGGCCGACGCGATCGCCCAGGTCGTGCGGGGGTTCAGCGACGACGACGTGGTGCACGTCGAGGGTGCGGTGAATCCGCAGAGCGACATGGAGACCATCAACGCGGAGCTGCAGCTGGCGGACCTGCAGACGCTGGAGAAGGCCGTCACGCGGTTCGAGAAGGAAGTCAAGGGCAAGAAGCTCGATCCTTCTGTGCTGCAGGCGGCGCTCGAGGCCAAGGACGCTCTCGAACGCGGCGTCCTGCTGTCGGGCTCGGGTATCGACCTCGCTCCGATCAAGGAGCTCGGACTGCTCACCGCGAAGCCGTTCATCTTCGTGTTCAACGTCGACGAGGCGGTGCTGACGGATGCCGAGCGCAAGGCGGAGCTCGCGGCGCTCGTCGCGCCGGCGCAGGCGGTCTTCCTCGACGCCAAGATCGAATCCGAGCTGATCGACCTCGACCCCGACGATGCCGCCGAGCTCCTGGCGTCGACCGGCCAGGAGGAGTCCGGACTCGACCAGCTGGCTCGCATCGGCTTCGACACCCTCGGCCTGCAGACGTACCTCACCGCGGGGCCGAAGGAAGCCCGCGCCTGGACGATCGGCAAGGGCTGGAAGGCGCCCCAGGCCGCGGGTGTCATCCACACCGACTTCGAGAAGGGCTTCATCAAGGCCGAGGTCATCTCGTTCGATGACCTGGTCGCGCTCGGCTCGGTAGCCGAGGCCCGTGCGAAGGGCAAGGCGCGACTCGAGGGCAAGGATTACGTCATGCAGGACGGCGATGTCGTCGAGTTCCGCTTCAACGTCTGACGAAAGGACCGATCCCATGCCCGACTCCCAGATCTTCGAGCCGTCCGGTCGCGCCATCCCCTTCGTCGATGAGGGCGACGGACCGATCAAGCTCGTCCTCATCCCCGAGCCCGGCGAAGGGCGCGACGCCCTCGGAGTGGTGGGTCACTACCTCGCCGAGGAGGCCGGCTTCCACGTGATCCGCATCGGGCATCGTGCGGATGCCGACGGCTCGCCCTCGCTCGACGAGCGCGCCGAGGACGTCGTCGCCGTGATGGACCACCTCGGCCTCGACCGCTCGTGGATCGGCGGCCATGGCTTCGGCGGCACTGTCGCCCGCGCCGTCGTCGCCAGTCACGCAGACCGTGCGAACGGCCTCCTGCTCCTCGGCGTCGAGGACGACGACATCGCCCTCGCGCCGGTGATCCCCGTCCTCATCATCCAGGGAACCGAGGATGATGTCACGGTGCCGGCCAACGGCGACCGGCTTCAGTCGACGGCCCCCGAGCGTGCCAGCGTGAAGCCCCTCGACGGCGCGGGTCACCTTTTCCCGCTCACGCACCCGATCGAGACCGCGGTCATCATCGAGGAGTACCTCGACTGGGACTGAGGGCTACCGGCCCTGTCGCTTCTTGTACGGTTTCGGCTGACCCTTCACGACGGGTGCGCGGCCTTTTCCCTTCGAGGCCTTGGCCTTGCCTCCGGCAGCAGGCTTCGGTGGTTGCGCAGCGGCGGGTGCCGCGGAGATCTGCGCTTTCGCCTCGTCCAGGAGCAGCTGCCCGGCGGGGCTCAGCACACTGCCCGACTTCGTGCGCGTGAAAAGCGGATGCCCGACCTCGGCCTCGAGGCGCTCCATCGACGAGTACAGCGCGGCCAGCGGTATTCCGAGCGCCTCGGCTGCGCGTGGGAAGTGCAGGTCGGCAGCCTCGACAGCCGCGAAACGTCGGAGATCGGCGAGCTTCACGTCTCCAGGGTACTGATCGGCGTGCCTGGCCGGTCGAGGGGCGGCACCGGGTCTCCGTCCGCCCTTCTCACACCCGGGTCGGTCCTGTCCAGCCTCGACCGAGCACGTGCGGTTCCTGGCAGGCTGGGACGACGCGACCGGGACTGATCCGGGAAGCGACCGGGCCGATCCCGAAGGACGGGCGGGTCCGAAGAAGGAGACGACGTGAGACAGCGCATCCTCGCCGGCCGGCAGGTCTCGGCGATCGGCCTGGGGGCCATGCCCCTGTCGATGAACAACGACAAGCAGATCCCCTCTCTCGAGGATGCCGTCGCCACAGTGCACGCGGCGCTGGATGCGGGCGTGACACTGATCGACACCGCCGACATCTACGCTCCTGCGTGGAACGAGATGGGGCACAACGAGCGGATCGTCGCCGAGGCGCTGCGCACGTGGGACGGCGATGCGTCGAGCATCTTCGTCGCGACCAAAGGCGGCATCACGCGCAGCGAGGGCGAGGTGTGGGGACGCGACGGCTCCGAGGCCTACCTGCGCTCGGCGGTCGAGCGGTCGCTCGAGATCCTGGGCGTCGACCGGATCGAGCTGTATCAGTACCACCGTCCCGACCGCTGGCTGGTCTACGGGGACGTCATGAAGGCGCTCGCCGCTCTTCAGGCGGACGGCCTCGTCCGGGCCGTCGGGATCTCCAATGCCAGCGTCGAGGAGATCGAGATCGCCCTGGAGGTGCTCGGCGAGGGCAACCTGGCGAGTGTGCAGAACGAGTTCTCGCCCAAGCACCCCGGCAGCATCGACGAGCTGCGCTTCTGCGGCGAGCACGGGATCGCCTTCCTGCCGTGGAGTCCGCTGGGCGGCACCGGTGGGGGAGCCCGCAGCGTCGGCGACCGGTTCTCCGTGTTCCGAGAGGTCGGCGACGCGCACGGCGTCAGCCCGCAGCAAGCGGTGCTGGCCTGGGAACTCGCGCTGGCCCCGACGGTCATCCCGATCCCGGGAGCGCGGCGCGCGGCATCCATCGTCGATTCGGCGAAGGCGGCCGATCTCGACCTCGAGGCGGACGAGGTGTCTCGCCTGTCGGCGTCGGTCGGCATCTTCGACTGACCCCCGAGCCGTCCGGCGTGTCGGTGCGGCGAGATAGCGTGTGGAGATGACGTCGACCGACGACCTGTACGCCTGGCTGCTCGACGCGGATCCGGCCCTCCGCTGGCAGGTCGAGCGCGATCTGCTCGACGCGCCGCGGGATCATTGGCAGGCGACCCGGTCGCGCGTGGCCACCGAGGGGTTCGGGGCCGCGCTCCTGAGGGCGCAGGATCCGGACGGGCAGTGGGCCGGCGGTTCGTTCTTTCCCGCCGGATTCTTCGACGGCGACGAACCTCGGCAACCGGGTCAGCCGTGGACGGCGACGACGTGGGTGCTGCGCGATCTGCGGGAGTGGGGCGTGGATGCGGCGGTTCTGGGCGACACCGCGGCACGATTGGCTGCCAACAGCCGGTGGGATTACGAGGACCTGCCGTACTGGGGCGGAGAGGTGGACGTGTGCATCAACGCGTACACTCTCGCCACCGGAGCCTGGCTCGGCGCGGACGTATCCGGGCTCGCCGCATGGTTCCCTGCGCATCAGCTCGAGGACGGCGGGTGGAACTGCGAGGCGGAGGAGGGGGAGTCCACGCGATCGTCGTTCCACTCGACGCTCAACGCCCTTCGCGGCATGCTGCAGTACGAGCAGCTGACCGGAGATGTCGGCCTGCGGGCATCCCGTCATCGCGGACAGGAGTACCTGCTGCGGCGGCGACTGATGTACCGCGCCACCACCGGAGCGCTCGTCGGCGACTTCGTCGTGCGCTTCGTGTACCCGAACCGCCACCGCTACAGTGCGCTGATCGCGCTCGACTACTTCAGAGATGCCGCGCTGCACGACGGAGTCGCTCCGGACCCTCGTCTGTCGGACGCCGTCGACCTCGTGCGTGAGGCCCGGCGACCCGACGGCACCTGGTTGCAGTCCACCCCGCTCGCCGGGCGCACGTGGTTCCCCGTCGATGTCGACGAAGGCAGTCCGTCGAAGTGGCTCACTCTCTTCGGCTCGCGTGTGCTGCGATGGTGGGATGCCGCCTCGGCGGACGTCGGGGACCGACCGGGCTCCACGTCGCGACCGCCCGCGTGAGTCCGACCCGCGTCTCTGGATCCGAGCATCTTGTGAGCGCCGGTGGCGGGCGGTATCGTTCCGACACCGACGAGGGCGCCCGACCGGAAGTCAGGGGTTCGTCAGCTGGGGGCCGCGATGGTCGATGGCACTGCGATGCAGCTCGCGGGCGCCGCTGCCGCTGCGGGCCGGTGGCGCGAGGTCTGCGTACGGCTCGAAGGCGCTCGCTCGGCGGGTGAGCTCGGCGGGCCGGTGCTCGAGCAGCTGGCCGAGGCCTACTTCCTGCGTGGAAGGACCGCCGAGTCGTTCGCGGCGCTGGCCGAAGCGCACGAGAGGTATCTGGTCGAGGGCGAGACGGTCGGTGCGGCGCGGACGGCGGGGTGGCTCGCGATCGAGCTGCTCGAAGCCGGGGAGGTGTCGCAGGCCGCCACCTGGGTGGCCCGGGGCCTGCGGGTGGTCGACCGGCTGGAAGGTCGCAATCCCGTCGGCGGGCTCGTCGCGCTCGTGCCCGCCGCGCTGACGGTGATGTTCGTCGGCGACCAGGGGGAGGCCATTCGACGGTACGACGTCATCGCGGCGACGGCGGAGCGCTCGGGCGATCGCGAGCTGGCCGCGCACGCCGCCTTCGGGCGAGGCAAGGCTCTCACGATGCTCGGACGGACGGCGGAAGGATTAGCCAGTCTGGACGTCGCCATGGCCGCAGTGGCAGCAGGGGAGGTGTCACCGGTCATGATGTGCGTCATGTACCGGGTCGTCCTCGACGTGTGGCACGAGGCATTCGACCTCGCGCGGGCGCACACCTGGACGAGGGCGTTCGCCTCGTGGTGCGACGCGCAGCCCGAGCTGCTCGCGTATACCGGGCAGTCCCATGCCTACCGCGCGCAGCTGCTCCTCCTGCACGGTCGGTGGGATGCGGCATCCGCTCACGCCCATCTCGCCGGAGAGCGACTGAGGGAGGGCGACTTCACCGCGGGCTATGTCGCGAACTACGCCCGCGCGGAGGTGCACCGAGTGCGGGGCGAGTTCCGTCCTGCGCTCGAGCACTACCGACAGGCAGGGGTCACAGGATGGGATCCGCAGCCGGGGCTCGCCCTGCTGCACCTCGCGCGCGGCGACGCAGCCGCGGCCCAGGCGATGATCCGCAGCAGCGTCGCCGGTGCGGACGAGGCCACCCGGCGACGACTGCTGCCGGCGCTGGTGCACATCGAAGTCCGCGCGGGTGACGCCCCCGCGGCGCGGCGGGCGGCCGACGACCTTCTGGGACTGTCGCGAGCGGCGCCGACACCCATGCTGATGGCGCTCAGCGCTGCGGCAGACGCGGAGGTCCTCCTCGCCGAGGGCGAGCCGCCGGCGGCATGTGCGCGAGCGACGCAGGCGTGGGATGCGTGGATCCGGGAGGACGCGCCGTATGAGGCCGCCCGATGCCGGGTGCTTCGGGGTAGGAGCCTGATGGCAGACGGGCGCGCCGAGGCGGCCTCCGCGGAGTTCGCGGCGGCGCGGGAGACGTTCGAGCTCTTGGGGGCGCACGCCGACCTCGCCGAGCTGGCCGGGCTGACCGGAGCCCGGGCGCGCGACGCTCTCACCACTCGCGAGGTCGATGTGCTGCGACTGGTCGCGACCGGGCTCACCAACCGCGGCGTCGCGACACGGCTGTCGATCAGCGACAAGACGGTGGCGCGGCACTTGAGCAACATCTTCGGGAAGCTCGGGTTGACCTCGCGCGCGGCGGCGACGGCGTATGCGTACGAGCACGGGCTGATCTGAGCCGGATGCCGCAGTCTCAGGATCCGCAGGGTGCATGCCGCGGGGATCTACATATATCTGCCCACGCACGGGCGCGGCCGGAATGGGTGATCCGACCGACGCGGCGAAGAGCGGGCCGCGCATAGCGTTGCCGGCATGGACATCCCGCTCGTCGCAGGCACGGTCTCGACCGTGGTCTTCGCGGCGAGCAACCTGCCCATGCTGCGCAAGGCGCTGCGGACCGGGGACGTCTCGTCGTACAGCGTGCCGAGCCTCGTCATGATCAACGTCGCGAACCTCGTGTACTCGCTGTACGTCTTCACTCTCCCGATCGGGCCGATCTGGGCGCTGCACTCGTTCTACGTCGTCTCGTGCGCCATCATGCTCGTGCTGTGCATCGCACAGAGGCGTGCAGGGAGGAACGAGGCAGGCGGAGAATCTCACTGGCCTGGAGCCGCCCATCTCCGAGCGCGCGGGCGGCGTCAGAGCAGGTCGACGAGCCGCTCGATCGTGACGCGGTTCTTGCCGGCGCCCTTCGACTCGTACATCGCGCCGTCTGCTCGCACGAGAAGGTGCTCGGGCTCGGGGCGCGGGTCCTCCTGCGGACGATAGAGCGAAACGCCGACGCTCACCGACGGTGAGATCAGGCCGGAGTCCACGGTGATCGGGTCCTGGGTCATCGTGAGGATCCGCTCGGCGATGGCCTCGGCGGCTTCCTGGTCGGCATCCGCGCAGATGGCGACGAACTCGTCCCCGCCGATGCGACCGACGACGTCCCCCGCGCGCACGCCGTGCGTGAGGCGCGCGGCGAGCTCGGTGAGGACCATGTCGCCGGCCGCGTGGCCGAACCGGTCGTTGATGCTCTTGAAATCGTCCACGTCGAGGAAGAGGACCGCCAGCGGGGTGCGCTCGTTCCACGCGGTGCGGATCGCGTCGTCGAGACTCTGCTCGAGCAGCTGACGGTTGCCGACGCCCGTCAGCTGGTCGTGGAGGGCGAGGAAGGCGAGACGGCGCTGGTAGCGCAGACGGACGAGCGTCTGCGACGCCTGCCTGCCGAGCGCCTGCTGCAGGTCGTAGAACTGGTCGTCGAACTCGCGATCGCGCCCGAAGAAGCACACCAGCACGCCCAGCCGATCGCTCTCGTCCAAGAGCGGCGTGACGCTCAGCGCCTCGAGTCGGGTCTCGCGCATGGCGGCGGCGAGCTCGGGGAACTGCGTCTGCGCGGCCTTCTCGGTGACGGCGACGACCCGCGGCGTGTTGCGGAGCGTGACGACCGGCGGCACGCGACCCGCGAGCGGGTTCACGCCGCCCGCCAGCACGAGATCGCCCTCCTCGTCCCACAGGAGCACCGCCGCCTCCTGTGCGCTGAAGGCGGTTCGCGCGACGTCGGCGAAGGCGTGCGCGACGTCCTCCGCGCTCGCTGTCAGCCCGAAAGTGCTCGAGACCTCCTGCAGCACGCGCACGCGGGCCTCGGAGGACTCGGCAGCTCGTCGAGCGTGAACAAGGTCGCGCTCGTACCGGATCCGCTCGGTCGCGTTGAAGACCGCCGTCCGCACGACGCCGGTCGCGGCGTCCCGCAGCGAGTTGACCAGGACCGGGATGCCGTGGCCGTCGGTCCGGCGGATCGTCAGCGCTGCCTCGTCGACCCTCCCCTGCAGGTGCAGCGACTGCACGTGCCGCGTCTCGTAGAACAGGCGGCTCCCGGGATCGAGCAGGTCCGCGAAGGGCGAGCCGATGATCTCTGGCGAGTGTCCCGTCCACTCGAGGAACGTCGAATTGGCCTCGAGGACGGTGCCGTCGGGCGAGGTCGCCACGAGCCCGCACGGGGCGAGATCGAACCAGCTGTCCGCGCTCACGCCAGGAACTCCCGGATCTCGGCGATGACGGCGTCGGGCGCGGAGAGGATGGGGACGTGGCCGGTGGCTTCCAGGACAGCCAGCCGACTGCCGGGGATCGCGGCGTGGACGTAGTCGCCGACCGTGCGGGGGGCGAGCGCGTCGCTGCTGCACTGCAGCACGAGGGTCGGCACCGAGACCGCGCGCAGGTCATCCCGGTTGTCGGAGAGGAAGGTCACGCGCGCGAAGTGCCGCGCGATCGCCGGATCGACGCGGCAGAAGCTCGCGGTCAGCGCCTCGCCCAGGTCCGGGCGTTCGGGGGTCCCCATGATCACCGGGGCGAACTCCCGCGACCAGCCGAGGTAGTTCGCGTCCAGCGAGTCGAGCAGGCTCGAGATGTCGTCGGGCTTGAAGCCGCCGTCGTACTCTGCATCGTCGACGTATCGAGGCGAGGGGGTCACGAGCACCAGGGCGCCGAATCGGGACGGATCGCGGTTCGCCGCGAGCACCCCCACCATCGCACTCACCGAGTGCCCGACGAAGACGACGTCCGTGGCGTCGATGGCTTCGAGGATCTCGAGCAGATCCTCGGCATAGCCGTCGAGCGAGTCGTACCGGCCGGGGTGGTAGGCGCTCAGGTCGGACCCGCCGGCTCCGACATGATCGAAGAGCACCGTTCGATGGTCGGGTGCGAACGCGGGCGCCACCGCACGCCAGACAGCCTGGTCGCAGCCGAAGCCGTGCGCGAAGACCATGACGCGCCCGTATGGGTCGCCGCCGACGGTGACGTTGTTGCGTCGGAGCGCGTCCGACGCCTGCACGGCTGCGGTCATGGGCGCTCCTCGGGTCGAAACGCGGCGTACTGCATGACCGCACTGCTGAGCGTAGACGACGGCGTCGACAATCCGGTATCGGGGCACGCCCTGCCGCGTAGCGCGACGGGACATGTGAGTGCAAGGGGCAGGTCGAAAGTCAGGGGGCGACCTACACTTTCGGCAGTCGAGGGGAGTGGCGCGTGGGCGAACAGGCGACGGCGGTCGAGGCGGCCCGGGCGGTCGAGCGACTGAGATTGGCCGAAGCGCGCCTGGCACGCCGGCGGCAGACGCAATGCGGGCCGAGCGAGACCGCTCGTGCGGCGATGCGGTACGTCTACGAGAGTTCCGACGCCGGTGTCGACGTCACGCCCACCATGGTCGCCGATCACGTCGGCGTCTCGACAGCATCCATGACGACGATCCTCGATCGGCTCCGCACCGGCGGTCTGATCGTCTTCGAGCGGAATCCGGATGACGGTCGGAGCAAGTTCGTGCGGCCGCTCGACCGCTCGGCGGACGCCGATGACATCGACCCGCTGACCGCGCACGTACGGCGTCTCGCCGACAACCTCAGCGCGGTCGACATGGAAGAGGTCGTGCGCTTTCTGACGCTCATCACGGACGCGGTCGACCGGGAATGCACCTGAGCACATCGGCGAGCACGTCCGGCCTGGCCGGGCTCACCCGGAGGCCGCGGCGTTCTCCTCGTCGGGCTCGGCGACGATCCGCAGTCCGTGGGGTCCCGCCGCTTCGAGCATGAGCGCGTCGACCCACGCCCGGTTGAGCCGTGGGGCTCGAGATCCGTAGAAGTGGAAGACGATCGGCACCGCGGGATGGACCCACAGAGACCGCACGCCGGGGGGATCGGGAAGGTGGAACATGAAGGGCTCGAGTCGTCGCAGCTTGTTCATGAACACCACGCGGAGGTGCGCCAGAACGCGGTCGTCGATGTCGAGCGATCGAGAATCGCTGCCATAAACGAGTTTTCCCACATCCACAACGTAGAGCGGGAAGGCGGGCTTACTAAATGAAGTAAGCCCGCCTAATCATCCGAGAGGGGTCATGCTGTCTGGCCTGCGTGATCGCCTTCGGCCACCTCTTCGATGAGCTTGGCGTTGAAGGCCGGCAGGTCATCCGGCGTGCGGCTCGACACCAAGCCCGCGTCCACCACGACCTCTTCGTCGACCCAGGTGGCGCCGGCGTTGCGCAAGTCGGTCTTGAGGCTCGGGTAGCTCGTCAGCGTGCGGTCGGCGACCACTCCCGCTTCGATGAGAGTCCATGCTCCGTGGCAGATCACCGCGACCGGTTTGTGCTGTTCGAAGAACTCGCGAGCGAACGACACGGCGTCTTCGTCCATCCGAAGGTGATCGGCGTTCACGACGCCACCCGGAAGCACGAGCGCGTCGAATTCCGACGCCTGTACGTCCGTGACCGGACGGTCCACGCTCTGCTCGTGGCCGTTCTTGCCCGTGACAGACCCCGAAGCCGGTGATACGAGCGTCGCGGTCGCGCCGGCATCCGTCACGGCGCCCCAGGGGGAGGTCAGCTCGCTGTCCTCGAAGCCGTCCGTCAGCAGGAAGGCGACGGTCTTGCCGTTGAGATCGGTCATGGCAGTGTCCTTTCGTCGATGGATGCATCGGGTGGGCGGTGCGGGTCCGCGACCACCGATCGCCACGTTACGTCGGGAGTCGGCCGGGGCGAGGGGGTTGCATCGACCGGCGTCGTCGACTACTCACGTGACGCACGGCGCTTCCGTGCCGATGTCGGCCTCCGCGGTTACGATGGGGGAATGTCGACCTCATCCTCCACCACGCCCCTTCAGCCCGTCACCGACGAGAAGAACCTGCTCGTCACGGCCTCCGACGAGTCCGCCGGCTCGTGCTGCGGCGGCGGATGCTGCGGCGGCAACTGACCCCGCCGGCCGCACCGGCCGCCCGTTGACGCCATGCCGGAGTCGCCGGAAGTCCAGATCCTCGCGGAGGATCTCGATCGCGCGCTCACCGGCAGGCGCATCCAGGGCATCGATCTCATCGAGGCGCGCGTGTGGAAGACCCGCGAGCGCCCCGCTGAGGGTATCGCCGGATGCCGCATCACGGGTGTCTCCCGATTCGGCAAGCACGTCGATCTCGAGATCGACCGCGGAAGTCTCGTCGTCTCGTTCGGTCGTGCCGGCTGGGCCCGTCTGCGTGCTCCGGAACTCGCGTCCGCGGCAATGGACCCCGACGCCCCGCCGGTCGTGGCCGCCATCTCTTTCGATGACGGCAGCGCGCTCGAGCTGACGGATGCGGGGGAGTGGCTGTCGCTCGGCCTCTCGTGGGTCGACGAGCCGCTGCAGGTGCCCGCGATCGCCAAGCTGGGGCCGGATCCGATGGGCCCGGCGTACACGCGTGAAGATTTCGCCCGCGCCGTGGACGGGCGACGCAAACGGCTCAAGGCGCTCCTGGTCGAGCAGGAGAGCTTCTCGGGTGTCGGAAACGCCTACTCGGACGAGATCCTCCACACGGCCAGGCTGTCGCCCTTCACACACGCGGCCGCCCTCACCGACGAGGAGAAGGACCGGCTGTTCGCCACCGTCCGCGCCGTGCTCATCGACGCCACCGCGGCCCGGCGCGACACGCCGCCCGAGGAGCTGAAGGCCGCGAAGGTCGCCGCGATGCGCGTGCACGGCCGGGCAGGGGGCCTGTGCGGCGTCTGCGGCAGCACGATCCTCGACGTGCCCGGAACCAGTCAGGGTGCCCAGTACTGTCCCGGCTGCCAGACCGGCGGGGTCCCGCTGCCGGAGTGACCGCGGGGGACGGCCTCGCCTCAGTGGGCCGCGGGCACCGAGCCCTGGTCGTCAGCGGGCTTGCGGATCAGGAAGGCGCCGACGATGAGCGGCAGCGACACGAATGCCGCCACGAGGAACGCGGTCCGGGTTCCCACCGCGCCGGCGGTGATCTCGTCCAGTCCGGCGCCGACGGCATCCGCGGCGACGGAAGAGTAGATCGTGATCAGCAGCGCGATGCCCGCGGCCCCGGCGACCTGCTGCGCGGTGCCGAGGATGGCCGAGCCGTAGGAGTAGAACTGCGGCTGCAGCGAGGCCAGCGACGCGGTGAACAGAGGCGTGAACGACATCGCCAGTCCCAGCGACAGCACGGTCTGAGCGATGGCGATCGTCCACACCGTGGTCGAGGCGTCGAAGGTGGTGAAGATCCACAGCATGCCCGAGGCGATGATCGACCCGGGGATCAGCAGCACCTGCGTGCCTCTCTTGTCGTAGATGCGGCCGATGACGGGACCGGCCAGGCCCATCACCAGCGCCCCGGGCAGGACCACCAACCCGGTCTCGAGAGCTGACACCTGGAGGACGTACTGCATGTAGAGGGGCACGACGGTGATCGTGCCGAAGAAGGCGATCGACAGCAGCGTCATCTGGATGATCGACAGGGTGAAGTTGGGCGAGCGGAAGACCCGGAGATCGAGCAGAGCATCGTCATTCCTCTGCAGGCGCAGCTGACGCCACACGAACAGACCGAGCGTGATGACCGACACCGAGAGGGCGACGACGAGTGCGATCGACGAGGTCGTCCCGGCCGCCGCCTCCTCGGCCGCGGTGCCGCCGCCGTGACCCGAGGCGCCGCCGATCTGGCTGAGGCCGTAGACCAGCCCGCCGAAGCCGAAGGCCGACAGGATCACCGAGAGCACGTCGATGGGGGCGCGGGTCGTCTCGCCGAGGTTGTGGATCCAGCGAGCGCCGATCGCGAGCGACACCAGGGCGATGGGCAGAACGACGCCGAAGTTCGCACGCCATCCGACGGTGTCGAGCAGGAAGCCCGACAGGGTCGGTCCGATGGCGGGGGCGAGCGAGATCACGATGCTGACGCGCCCCATCATGCGGCCGCGGGAGTGGGCCGGAACGAGGTTCATGATCGTCGTCATGAGCAGCGGCATCATGATCGCGGTGCCCGACGCCTGGATGACGCGGGCCACCACCAGCAGCTCGAACCCCGGAGCAAGGAGTGCCGCGAGGGTGCCTAGCGAGAACAGGCTCATCGCGGTGATGAACATCTGCCGCGTCGTGAAGCGCCGCAGCAGGAATCCCGTGACCGGGATCACGATCGCCATCGTCAGCATGAACGCCGTCGTCAGCCACTGCGCGGCGACGGCGGTGATGCCGAGATCGGTGATGAGGTGCGGGATCGCGACACCCATCGTGGTCTCGTTGAGGATCGCAACGAACGCGGCGGCCAGCAGCAGCCAGATCACGCGGTTCTCGGCGGCGGTGAGCTTCGATCCCTGCGGGACCGGGATGCCGCCGGTGGCCGGAGTTGCACTGGTGTCGGTCGCGGCCATGCGTGCTCCTCGGCGGTCGGTCGGCGCCATCGCAGGGTCGACCCCCGGATGGCAAGCCTCCAGGATAACCACGGGGTCCGACAGGGCATTCCCGACCGGGTGAAACCGGAGCCCGTCGATCCGCGCGTGGCTAGGCTTGGCCTCCATGAGCATGGGGCGCGGGGGCGGCGGCGGAGGTGGCGGCCACCCCGGCGGCGGCGGCGGCTTCCGCGGCGTCGACATCGAGGCGCAGAAGCGCATCAACGCGCAGGCTCCCCGCATTCCCGACCTCGGCCGCCGCGTGGTGGCGCTGTTCCGTCCGTACCGCGGCCGCATCGTCGCCACCGGAGCCCTGGTGATCGCCGGTGCCGCGATCGCGGTGATCCCGCCGCTCATCGTGCAGCGGGTGTTCGATGACGCGCTGTTCCCGCTCGACGGCGGTCGGCCGGACCTGTCACTGCTGGCCACCCTCGTGACGGCGATGATCGGACTCTTCCTGCTGTCGGCGATCGTGGGTGTGGCGCAGACCTGGCTCACGGCCACCGTCGGCAATCGCGTCACCGGGGATCTGCGCGTGCGCCTGTTCGAGCACCTGCAGTCCATGGAGCTCGGCTTCTTCACCCGCACCAAGACCGGGGTGATCCAGTCGCGTCTGCAGAACGACGTGGGCGGCGTATCGGGCGTGCTCACGAACACCGTCACGAGCATCCTCGGCAACGCCGTCACCGTGATCGCCTCGCTCGTGGCGATGATCATCATCGACTGGCGCCTGACCCTCATCGCGGTGGTCGTGATGCCGTTCCTCGTCGTGGTGCAGCGACGTGTCGGCCAGGTCCGCGCCCGCATCGCCGGCGAGACCCAGGAGTCGCTCTCGGAGCTGACTTCCATCACCCAGGAGACGCTGAGCGTGTCGGGGATCCTGCTTTCCAAGTCGTTCAACCGGCAGCGCACCGAATCCGCACGGTACGGCGACGAGAACGTCAACCAGGTGCGTCTTCAGGTGCGCCGTGCGATGAGCGGCCAGGGCTTCTTCGCCGTGGTGCAGGTGATGATGGCGAGCGTCCCGGCGATCATCTATCTCGTCGCGGGGTACCTCGTCGCCGGCGGGGCCGCCGAGATCACGGCGGGCACGATCGTGGCCTTCACCACCGTGCAGGCCCGACTCCTCATGCCGCTCATGGGCCTCATGCGCGTGGCCCTCGATCTGCAGACGTCCGCCGCGCTGTTCGCCCGCATCTTCGAGTACCTCGACCTGGTGCCGGCGATCCAGGACGCCCCCGACGCGCTGTCGGTCGAGCAGGCGCCCGGTCCGATCGGGCGGATCGAGTTCCGTGACGTCGTCTTCCGGTACCCGGATGCCGCACCCGACAGCCGCCCGACCCTCGACGCGGTGAGCTTCACCGCCGACCCGGGTCAGCACGTCGCCTTCGTGGGTCCCTCCGGCGCCGGCAAGACCACGGTGCTCTATCTCACGCCCCGGATGTACGAAGCCGCGGCGGGACAGGTGCTCTTCGCGGGCGAGGACGTCCGCCGACTCCGGCAGGAATCCATCGTCGATCACGTCGGCATCGTGTCGCAGGAGACGTACCTCTTCCACGCGACCATCCGCGAGAACCTCCGCTACGCCAAGCCCGACGCCACCGATGACGAGGTCGCCGCCGCGTGCCGGGCCGCGAACATCCACCACGTCATCGAGGGATTCGAGCGGGGGTACGACACCGTCGTCGGCGAGCGCGGCTACCGGCTCTCAGGCGGGGAGAAGCAGCGGATCGCCATCGCGCGCGTGCTGCTGAAGGACCCGCCGGTGCTGCTGTTGGACGAGGCGACCTCCGCCCTCGACACCGTCTCGGAACGCGTCGTGCAGGAGGCCCTGGATGCCGCCGCCCGCGGCCGCACGACCCTCACGGTCGCGCACCGGCTGTCGACCATCATCGGCGCCGACATCATCCACGTCGTGGAGGCGGGGCGCATCGTCGAATCAGGAACCCACGCCGAACTCCTCGCAGGCGGGGGGCTCTACGCAGACCTCGCGGCGGAGCAGCTCGCGGCCAGCCGCATCCTCGAGGCGGAGAAGGCGGCGGAGTCCGCGGCATCCTGAGATCGGGTCCTCACCACAGCAGGGCGGGAGCGACGTCGTCGTCCGGTGCACCCCCGCGGTCCGCGAGTCGCCGCACGAAGGCGCCCAGGGCTCGACGGTACCGGGTGTCGGGGTGCGTGCGCGCGATCGTGACCAGCGGCGGCAGGTCCATCGCCAGGATCAGGTCGACCCGCGCCCGCGCGGCGGCGGTGTGGCCGGAAGCGTCGAGCACCCCGATACCCGCCTCGAGCGCCTCGAGGTAGTCGTTCAGCACGTCGAGCCGCTCGCGGTGCTGGGTGATGGACGAGCCGTCGGCGCGTTCCCGCCACTCCACGACGACGTCGGGGACGACGTCGATCCCGCGCGCGTGGGCGTACAGCAGCTGCGCGACGACCTGGTCCTCGTAGGCCTTGCCGACGGGGAAGCGCAGGCCCGCCCGTCGCCACAGATCGATGCAACTCACCTTCGACCACGCCACGATGTTGCCGGCGACCTGAGGATGCTCCCGCAGCGAGGTTCCGGTGCGGACGGGGTCGGTCGCCGAGCGCACCCACGGCTGGACCGTCCCCGGGGTGTAACCGCCGGCGCCATCGGGCCGCAGCCGGACGTACGCGCCGACGGCGACGTCGCTTCCCGAGGCGTCCAGGGAATCGACGAGCCGCTCCAGGGCACGGGGGCGCATGCGGTCGTCGGCGTCGAGGAATCCGACGAACGGCGTGTCGACGAGGTCGAGTGCGGTGTTGCGTGCGGCACCGAGGCCGCGGCGCGCGTCGTGCCGTACGAGGCGGAAGCGCTCGTCGCGCGCGGCCGCGTCCGCGAAGATGCGCCCGGTGTCGTCGGTGGACGCGTCGTCCACAAGGATGGCCTGCCACGTCGGGAGCGTCTGCGCCTCGAGGGAGGAGAGGGCCTCCGCCGCCCAGGGCCCCACATCGTATCCGGGGACGATGATCGTGACGACGGGTGCGGGCGACGGGGTCACCCGCCCGATCGTACCGCTGCCACGGAGGCGGCCACCGCGTCCGCGACGGCGTCGAGCGGCTGGGCGAGCGAGCGGGGGAGCGTGAAGCGCACCGCGGTCCGGGCGACGTCGGCGTCGATGCCCAGCGCGGTGAGGACGTGCGAGGGCTCGTCGCTGCCGGCCGCGCAGGCCGAGCCGCTCGAGGACACCACGCCTCGTCGCTCCAACTCGAGCAGGACGGCTTCGCCGCTCGTGCCCGCGAAGGTGAAGCTGGCCGTGCCCGCGAGACGATGCTCCGGATCGCCGGTGAGGCGAGACGAGGGAACGAGGGCGAGCACCCGGGCGATGAACGCGTCCCGCCAGGCCCCGACGCGGCGGCTCGCCTCCTCCCGCTCGGCCTCGGCCAGTTCGAGGGCGGTGGCGAGGGCGACGGCGCCGGCGACGTCCTCGGTGCCGCTGCGCCGCCCCTGCTGCTGTCCGCCGCCGTGGAGGACGGGCTCCAGCGGAAGGCGAGAGCGCACTCCCAGCACGCCCGTGCCTTTGGGCGCCCCGATCTTGTGGCCGGCGACGGTTATCGCGTCCACGCCGAGCTCCCGTGCCGACAGTGGCAGCCACCCGGCCGCCTGCACGGCGTCGACGTGCACCGGGATGCGGCGGTCCCCGGCGGCCGCGCGGACGGCCGCCGCGATCGCCGCGACGTCCTGCACGGTGCCGATCTCGTTGTTGGCGTAGCCGAAGCTCACCAGGACGGTGTCGGCACGGATCGCCTCCGCGACGGCATCCGCATGCCAGCGTCCACCCGGATCCACCGGCACGAGCGAGACGTCGACCCCGTGGATGCGGGCGAGGTGATCGGCCGAGGCGAGCACGGATTCGTGCTCGATCGGGGAGGTGACGAGGTGGCCCGGTCGCACCGCGCGGGGTCCCGTGACGGCGGCGACGACGAGGCCCTTCACGGCGAGATTGTTGGACTCCGTGCCGCCCGAGGTGAGGACGATGTCGGCCGGACGCATCCCCAGCACGTGCGCGATACGGGCGCGGGCGTCCGCGAGGGCGGCCGCCGCGGCCTCGCCGACCGTGTGATGGCTGGAGGGATTGCCGAAGGTGCGGGCGAGGTAGGGGGCCATGGCCTCGAGGACTTCGGGACGGACGGGCGTCGTCGCGGCGTTGTCGAGGTACAGCATGGGCGGGGGTCAGAGGGCGACGGGTGTGCGGGAGTCGTCGAGACGGATGTCGAGTCCGAGATCGAGCGCCGGCGCGGAATGGGTGAGCGCCCCCACCGAGATGACGTCCACTCCCGTCTCGGCGATCGCACGCACGGTGTGCAGCGTGACGCCGCCGGAGGCCTCGACGATGGCACGCCCCCCGATCTGCTCGACGCCGGCGCGGAGGTCTTCGAGAGAGAAGTTGTCGAGCATGATCGTGCCGATCCCCGCGGCGAGCACCGCATCGATCTGATCGAGCCGGTCGACCTCGACCTCGACGTGGGTGGTGTGCGGCAGGCGGGCGATCGCCCCCTGCAGCGCAGCCGTCACCGAGAGACCGCGCTCGGTCAGGACGGCGAGGTGATTGTCCTTGGCCATCACCGCGTCGGAAAGGGAGTGACGGTGGTTGTGCCCCCCGCCGCTCACGACGGCGTGGCGTTCGAAGGCGCGAAGGCCGGGCGTCGTCTTGCGCGTATCCGCGATACGGGCGCCGGTGTGGGCGACCTCGGCGACGTACCGGGCGGTCAGCGTGGCGATGCCCGACATGCGCTGCGCGAAATTGAGCCCCACGCGTTCGGCCGTGAGCACCGCGCGGGCAGGTCCCGTGACCGCCGCGAGGACGTCGCCGACGGCGAACCGCTCGCCGTCGCGCACGAGGAGGTCGACCTCGACGGCGGGGTCGGTGAGACGGAACGCGGCGGCGAACACATCGCCGCCGCTGAAGACGCCCTCTTCGCGGGCGACCAGCTCGGCGTTTGCGCGGGCGTCGGCGGGGATGAGCGATTCGGCGGTGATGTCGCCCCAGGGCGCGTCCTCGTCGAGAGCGACGGCGACGACGCGGTCGATGGTGGTGCGGGTGAGCATCAGGCGGCTCCCTTCGTGAGCGTCATGGCGGTGGGGTCGTCTCGTCGGAAGTGGGCACCGGCGGACCTCGTCCGCGCGCGGGCGGCGGCCACGAGGTGTTCGGCGACCAGGAGGAGGTTCTCATCCTCGAACGCGGACTCGGATGAGGGGCGACGGCGAGTGGAGCGCCACAGCGCGAGGTGCGCGGCGGCGCGAGCGAGCCCGGCTTCGTCGCGGACGAGACCGGCGTGCTCCCAGAGCAGTCGCTGCAGGGCGCTCCGCGAGAACGGCACGGCGCCGGGCGTCGCTTCCACGCCCCGCACCGCGACCGGTGCCGCGGGGCTCGTGGCGGCATCCGGCCAGCGACGTGAGATGACGTCGGCGGCGATCACGTCGCCCGCACGCGCGCCGAACACCGCGCCTTCGAGCAGGGAGTTCGACGCGAGCCGGTTCGCGCCGTGGACGCCGGTGCGCGCGACCTCGCCGACGGCGTAGAGGCCGGGGATGCTGGAGCGACCCCACAGGTCGGTCACGACGCCACCCATCAGGTAATGCGCGGCGGGGGCGACCGGTACCGGCCGACGCGCCCAGTCCAGTCCGCGCTCGCGCACCGCGCGGTCGATCGTGGGGAACCGCTCGGCCAGGAATCGTGCGCGCTCGTCGGCATCGGCCGAATGCAGGCCGGTGGCGTCCAGGCGGACCGGACGGCCGCCCTGACGCTGCATCGCGCGGGCGATCGAGCGCGCGACGACGTCGCGCGGGGCCAGTTCGCCGTCGGGATGGTCATCGAACGCGAACCGTCGTCCGGTGTCGTCGATGAGCACCGCGCCTTCGCCGCGGACGGCCTCCGACACCAGGAAGGGCTCCCCGACGGCCAGGATCGTCGGGTGGAACTGGAAGAACTCCAGGTCCGCCACCGCCGCTCCGGCCCGCAGCGCCGCGGCGATGCCGTCGCCGGTGGCCACCGTCGGGTTGGTCGAGAACGCGTACAGCTCGCCGGCGCCGCCCGAGGCGAGGACGACGGCATCGGCGGAGATCGTGCGGCGGGTGCCCGGGCGACCCGAGTCGGTTCCGGATGCCGCGCGCTCGCCGACCAGCAGCTCCACACCGGCGGCCCGACCGGCATCCAGGACGAGGTCGACCACGAACGCGTGCTCGATCACGTCGGCGCCGCTGGCCCGCAGCCGTGCCACGAGCGCCCGTTCGATGGCGGTCCCGGTCGCATCGCCCCCGGCGTGCAGGATGCGCGGGTAGGAGTGGGCGGCTTCGAGCCCTTTCACGAAGTCGCCGCCCGCACTCCGGTCGAACTCGACCCCCAGGTCGATCAGCTCGCGGATGCGCTCCGGGCCCTCGCCGACGAGCACGTCGACGGCGGCGGGGTCGCTGAGGCCGGCGCCCGCCGCGAGGGTGTCGCGCACGTGATCAGCGACGCTGTCATCGTCGAACATCACGCCGGCGATCCCGCCCTGCGCGTATCGCGTGTTCGCGTGCTCGAGCACATCCTTGGTGACGAGGGTCACGCGGCAGCCGTGCTCGACGGCGTGCAGGGCGACGGTGAGCCCCGCGATGCCGCTGCCGACGACCACGGCGTGCACGGCGGCGGGGGGGGTCATGCCGGCGCTCCGGCGGCGGTCGCGACCGGACCGGGAGCTCCGCCCGGCTCGAGTCGTCCGGCCGGCGGCTTGGCGGCCAGCATCCGCTCGAGCGCGACCCGCGCGGGGTCGGCGACATCGGCCGGGACGGTGATGCGGTTGACGACCTCACCGCGGACCAGTGACTCGAGCACCCACGCGAGGTATCCGGGGTGGATGCGGTACATCGTCGAGCAGGGGCACACGACCGGGTCGAGGCAGAAGATCTCGTGCTGCGGATGCTGCGCCGCCAGCCGCTGCACGAGGTTGACCTCGGTGCCGATCGCGAACGTGGTCGGTTCGGTCGCGCCCTCGATGGCCCGGCGGATGTAGTCGGTCGAGCCCGCTTCGTCGGCGGCGTCGACGACCTCCATCGGGCACTCCGGGTGCACGATGACGCGGACGCCCGGGTGCGCGGTGCGGGCGGCGGCGATCTGGTCGACGGTGAAGCGGCGGTGGACCGAGCAGAACCCGTGCCACAGGATGACGCGCGCGTCGTGCAGCGCATCCTCGTCGGCTCCGCCGAGGGGACGTCGCGGGTTCCACATCGGCATCTGCTCCACGGGCACGCCCATCGCCTTCGCGGTGTTGCGGCCGAGGTGCTGGTCGGGGAAGAACAGCACCCGGCGGCCCCGCGCGAAGGCCCATTCCAGGACGGTGCGCGCGTTCGACGAGGTGCACACGATGCCGCCGTGGCGACCCACGAAGCCCTTGATCGCCGCGGAGGAGTTCATGTACGTCACCGGGATGACGGGCACCCTGCCCTCGGCATCCACGGCGGTCATGTCGCCGTACAGCTCCTCGAGCTGCTCCCAGCAGTCCTCGACCTGGTCGATGTCGGCCATGTCGGCCATCGAACATCCCGCGGCCAGGTTGGGGAGGATGACGGCCTGCTCCGGCTGCGAGAGCAGGTCGGCGGTCTCGGCCATGAAGTGCACGCCGCAGAACACGATGGCCTCGGCCTCGGGATGTGCTTTCGCGGCGCCGGCGAGCTGGAACGAGTCGCCCACGTAGTCGGCGTGACGGACGACCTCTTCGCGCTGGTAGAAGTGACCCAGCACGACGACCCGGTCCCCGAGGAGGGCCTTGGCAGCGCGGATGCGATCGTCCAGCTCGGCGTCGTCGGCCTCGCGGTACTCGCGCGGGAGCTCACCCTGGCGGGGGGCGCCGGTGGGGATCACATCGCCCATCGATGCGCCGGGGCCATAGCCCGGGCGCGTGTCGAAGTCCCACGGACCGGCGGCGAGGTCGGTGTTGCAGGTCTCGGTGGTCGAGGCGCCGCGGACGATCGCCTGGATCTCGTGGTCGACCGACGGGTCGACTCCGGGGTGCGGGGTGAGGGAGATGTTGACGGCGGTCATGGGATTCTCTGTTCGGGTGGGGCGGTGGCCGGGGCGGTTCGGGTCAATGGCGCGCCGAGAGCGGCCCGCGGTCGGCGAGCTCGACATCGCGGTCGTAGCGGTACAGCCTCGCGGGGCGGTGGCTCCCGGTGCGGAAGTGGTCGGTGGGGATGAGGGTGCCGGAGTTCTCGGCCTGGCGGCGGAAGTTCGCCGGGTCGAGCCGCTTGCCGAGGATCGACTCGTACACCTCGCGCAGCTCGGCGAGCGTGAACTCGTCGGCGAGCAGTCCGTGCGCGATGCGGCTGTAGCCGACCTTGTTCCGCAGGCGCCACAGGGCGTAGTCGACGATGTCGTTGTGGTCGAACGCCAGGCGCGGAAGAGACGTCGCATCGAACCACGACACGTTCTCCTCCGCGGCCGCGGCGGCCGCCTCGTCGGCGCGCAGCAGCGCCCAGTACACGATCGACACGACGCGGGTGGGGGAGCGGTCCACGGCGCCGAAGGCGTACAGCTGCTCGAGGTAGCTCGGCTCCAATCCCGTCGTCTCGGCCAGGGTCCGGGATGCCGCGGCGTCCAGTCCCTCGTCGACGTCCAGCCAGCCGCCCGGCAGCGCCCACGAGCCCTCGTGGGGGTCGCGCGTGCGACGGACGAGGGGCAGGGCGAGCTCGGGGCGGTCGCCGTCGGGGTCGCGGCGGAGCGTGAAGATGACCGTGGACACGGCGACGCGCGTCGCGTCTCCTTCGGCGGACGCGATGGGGATGCCGTGGCTGATCGTGCTGGTTCGTGTCATGGTGACTCTAACTCCTTCGACCGATCTTAGTGTCATGGTGACCAGAAGGTCAAACGCGTGACGTTCGCGTCGTTCTCCCAGTCGCGCGCCGTAGGGTGGCCCTCCCCGGAAGGAGCCCCCGTGCAGGTGATCGACATCGTTCTGATCGTCATCCTCGTCGTCGCTCTGCTGGCAGGTCTCCAGCGCGGGCTGCTCGCCAGCCTCGGATCCCTGCTGGGTCTCGTCGGCGGCGCGTTCGCCGCCCTCTGGGCCATCCCACTGGTCAACGACGCCCTGCCCACTCAGCAGTGGCGGCCCCTCGTCGTCATCGGCGGCACCCTGCTGCTCCTGGTGGTCGGCATCGCGATCGGCGGCGGCATCGGCATGGCCCTGCGGCGCGGCGTCGACCGCACCCCCCTCCGCGGCTTCGAGCGCCTCCTCGGCGGCGCCGCGAGCGTCGTCATCGCCGCGCTCGCCGCCTCGTTCGTCGGGCAGGGACTCGTCGCGACTGGGATGCCGGTGGTGGCGCCCGCGATCGGCTCATCGACGGTGCTGCGCACGATCGACTCGCTGACCCCCCGGCCCGTGCAGACCACGCTCGCGCAGCTGCGGGCCGCCGTCCTCGACGAGGGCATTCCACGACTGGGCGGTCTCCTCGCCCCCGAGACCGAGACCGGACCCCTGCCGGCCATCGCGCTGGATTCACCGCGTCTCGAGGCCGCAGCGGCCTCGGTCGGACTGATCTCGGGCGTGGCGTACGCCTGCGGGACGAGCTCCACGGGCAGCGGGTTCGTCGCGGCTCCCGACCTCGTCGTGACCAACGCGCACGTCGTGGCAGGGGTCGACGCACCGGTGGTCGAGCTCCCCGGCCGCGCCGCCCGCGAGGGCCGCGTGGTCTACTTCGATCCGGTCGACGACCTCGCTGTCATCGAGATCGACGATCTGGATGCGGCCGCTCTCGGCATCACCGAACCGCTGGAGCCGGGTGCGTCGGCGGTCGTGCAGGGCTACCCGTACGGCGGCCCGTTCTCGTCGGGCCCCGCCCGCGTCCTGTCCGCCACCTCGGCGCCCGTGCCGGACATCTACGAGGACGCCAGCGCCCCACGCGAGATCTACGCGCTGCAGGCGCAGGTCGTGCCGGGCAACTCCGGCGGCCCGCTGCTGACCACCGACGGCGACGTCGCCGGCGTGGTGTTCGCGCGGGCGGACGACGGCCGCGAGGTCGGCTACGCGATGACGACGGCCGAGCTGCTGCCCGTCCTCGCCCAGGCGGATGCGTTCGAGCAGCCGGTGTCCACGGGCGCCTGCACGTCGTGACGGTCGGGGGCGCTATGCTGGCCCCGCAACTGAACAGCAACAGAACCGGCTCGATGACCTCTGCGGGAGAGCCCCGGCACTACGCCGGGCACCGAAGGAGCAAGCCTCCCCGCCAATCTCTCAGGTACGCGTACCGCTGAGGTCGGGCCACTCTGGAAAGAGATGTCTTCGACATCCGCCGACGGTGAAAGCACCGGCATCCCCTTGACGAACGGATGCCGATGCGAAACTCTCAGGCCCATGACAGAGGGGGAGTTCGATAGGCGCGGACCCGCGCCTGCCCGACCGACGGGAGAACTCATGCCAGACCCTCGCTCCACGCCGCTGCGTGGGCGCCACGAAGCGCTCGGCGCCTCGTTCACGGACTTCGGCGGCTGGCTCATGCCGGTGCGCTACTCGTCCGACCTGGCCGAGCACAAGGCCGTCCGCGAGAGCGCGGGACTGTTCGACATCTCGCACATGGCGGAGTTCCTCGTCACCGGCACGCACGCCGGGGCGTATCTCGACTACGCGCTCGCCGGCCGGCTCTCGGCGCTCGCCGAGGGCAGGGCGAAGTACTCGCTCGTGCTGGCGGCCGACGGCGGCATCATCGACGACGTGATCGTCTACCGCCTCGCCGACGACCGCTACCTCGTCATCGCCAACGCGGGCAATCGCGACGCGGTCGCCGAAGCCCTCGCCGAGCGGGTGGCGATGTTCCCGCCGCCGCCGCCCCTCACCGGCCAGGACGGGTCGTTCGCGTTCATCCCCGGCACGCATGCCCGCGTCGAGGACGTCTCGGATGGCTACGGCCTGCTCGCCGTGCAGGGTCCGGCGGCACGGGCGGTCCTCGAGGCGACGCCCGAGCTGACGGGGTGGCAGCGACCGCTCGCAGACGTGCCGTACTACGCCACGACCAGCGCGTCGTTCGACGAGACCGGTGTGCTCGTGTGCCGCACCGGCTACACCGGCGAGGACGGCTTCGAGCTGCTCGTGCCCGTCACCCGTGCCGAGGCGCTCTGGGACGCCCTGCTCCGCGCCGGCGAACCGCTCGGGCTGGTGCCGGCGGGCCTGGCCGCGCGCGACACCCTGCGCCTCGAGGCCGGCATGCCGCTCTACGGCCACGAGCTGACGCGCGACATCGCCCCCGCCCAGGCGGGCCTGGGCCGGGTCGTCGTGACGGACAAGGACGACTTCGTCGGCAAGGCCGCGCTCGCCGGGCGCGACCTCACGGACGCGCCCGTCCTCGTCGGGCTCGTCGCCGAGGGGCGCCGAGCCGGACGCGCCGGGTACGGCGTCTTCGACGGGGACGCGCCGGACGCGTCGCGCGTCGGCGAGGTCACCTCCGGCGCGCTCAGCCCGACCCTCGGCCACCCCATCGCCATGGCCTTCGTCGCCCCCGCGGCATCCGCCGCCGGCACCGTGCTGTATCTCGACGTGCGCGGAACCCGCATCCCCGCGACCGTGACCGCCCCGCCTTTCTACCGGAGGAAGAAGTGACCGATCTCAACAGCCTCAAGTACACCGCTGAGCACGAGTGGGTGGCCCTCGACGGCACCACCGCCACGGTCGGCATCACCGACTACGCCGCCGACAAGCTCGGCGACGTGGTGTTCGTGGAGCTCCCGTCCACCGGATCGGCCGTCACGGCGGGCGAGGTGTGCGGCGAGATCGAGTCGACGAAGTCCGTCGGCGAACTGTACGCACCGCTCACCGGCGAGGTCGCCGAGACGAACGACGCCGCCGTCGACGACCCTTCGCTGGTGAACTCGTCTCCCTACGGGGACGGGTGGCTGCTGAAGATCACCGTCGACCCGACCGCGGTGGAGGGTCTCATGGATCGTGCCGCCTACGTCGAACTCACCGGCGGGGACGCGTGAGCGGGCCCGGATCGGTCGCGGGCGGCACCTTCGCCGCCCGGCACATCGGCCTCGACGCCGACGCGCAGCGCGTCATGCTCGACGCCCTCGGCTACGAAGACGTCGACGCCCTCGTGCGACGCGCCGTTCCGGCATCCATCCAGGTGGACGCCCGCTCGACGAGCGACATCCCGGCCGCCGCGACCGAGGCCGAGGCCCTCGCCGAGCTGCGCGCGCTCGCCTCGCAGAACCGCGTCGCCCGGCCGATGATCGGGCTGGGCTACTACGACACGTTCACCCCGTCGGTGATCGCGCGGAACGTGCTCGAGAACCCGTCGTGGTACACCGCCTACACCCCGTACCAGCCCGAGATATCGCAGGGGCGGCTCGAGGCGCTCATCAACTTCCAGACGATGGTGACCGATCTCACCGGACTCGCCACGGCCAACGCGTCGATGCTCGACGAGTCGACGGCCGTCGTCGAGGGGATGCTGGTGGCCCGCCGTGCATCGAAGGCGGCCTCGAACGTGTTCGTCGTCGACGCCGACGCGCTGCCGCAGACCAAGGCGCTGCTCGTGCACCGGGCCGCGGCCCTGGGCATCGAGATCGTCGAGCGCGACCTCGCGCGCGGAGCGACGCTGCCCGAGGAGCTGTTCGGCGTGTTCGTGCAGTATCCCGGCGCATCCGGCGAGGTCTGGGACCCCCGTGGCGTCGTGGACGCCGCGCACGTCGCCGGCGGGCTCGCCGTGGTCGCCGCCGACCTGCTCGCCCTCACACTGCTGCGCTCGCCCGGCTCGTTCGGTGCCGACGTCGCCGTCGGCACCACCCAGCGCTTCGGCGTGCCCCTGGGCTTCGGGGGACCCCACGCCGGGTACATGGCCGTCCGCCAGGGGCTCGAGCGCCAGCTGCCCGGCCGACTCGTCGGCGTCTCGCAGGACGCCGAGGGTCACCCCGCCTACCGGCTGTCACTGCAGACCCGCGAGCAGCACATCCGCCGCGAGAAGGCCACGTCCAACATCTGCACGGCGCAGGTGCTGCTGGCCGTCATGGCCGCCATGTACGCGGTCTACCACGGGCCGGACGGCCTCACCCGCATCGCCACGGAGGTGGCGCAGAAGGCCGAGGCCCTCGCCGATCGGCTGCGCTCCTACGGGCTCTCGCTGCGCACCGACGCGTTCTTCGACACGATCCGGGTGTCGACCCCGGGCCCTGCGCGACGGGTCATCGAGCGCGCACGGGAGCGCGGGTACCAGCTGTTCTGGGCCGACGACGCCACGGTCGGCGTATCGGTGGACGAGACCACGACGGCCGAGGACCTCGCCGCGATCGCCTGGGCGTTCGGCCTGCCCGAGGCCGAGGTGTCGGGCGGCGGCGAACAGGGCGAGCGCGCCGTGCCGTACGGTGCGGCATCCGCTCTGGCCGGTGTCGTGGCGCAGCTGCGGCGCGGCGACGAGGCGTTCCTCACGCACCCGGTGTTCAGCTCGCACCGCTCCGAGACGGCGATGATGCGCTACCTCAAGCAGCTGGCCGACCGCGACTACGCGCTGGACCGCGGCATGATCCCGCTCGGCTCGTGCACCATGAAGCTCAACGCCGCGACAGAGATGGCGGCGGTGTCGTGGCCGGAGTTCTCGCGCGTGCACCCGTTCGCCCCCGAGGCGGATGTGCGCGGGTATCTCGCGATGATCGAGCAGCTCGAGGTCTGGCTCGCCGAGGTGACGGGGTACGACGCCGTCTCGCTGCAGCCCAACGCCGGGTCGCAGGGCGAGCTCGCGGGCCTGCTCGCCATCCGCGGGTATCACCGCGCCAACGGCGACACCGACCGGACCGTGTGCCTCATCCCGTCCTCGGCGCACGGCACGAACGCCGCCTCGGCGGTGCTCGCGGGCATGAAGGTCGTCGTCGTCGCCTGCGACGAGGCCGGCAACGTCGACCTCGACGACCTGCGGGCGAAGATCGCCGCCCACGCGACGTCGCTCGCGGCGCTCATGATCACCTACCCGTCGACGCACGGGGTGTACGAGCACGACGTGCTCGAGATCACCCAGGCCGTGCACGACGCCGGCGGGCAGGTGTACGTCGACGGGGCGAACCTGAACGCGCTGCTGGGGTACGCCCGCTTCGGCGACCTCGGCGGAGACGTGTCGCACCTGAATCTGCACAAGACCTTCGCGATCCCCCACGGCGGGGGCGGTCCGGGTGTCGGTCCGGTGGCGGCGAAGGCGCACCTCGCGCCGCACCTGCCCGGCCACCCCCTCGCGCAGCGTCGCGACCACGCCGGGGGAGTGTTCGAGGGCGGACCGGTCTCGTCAGCGCCGCACGGCTCGGCCGGCATCCTGCCCATCTCGTGGGCGTACGTGCGGATGATGGGCGTCGACGGGCTGCGCGATGCGACGGCTGCCGCCGTGCTCGCGGCGAACTACATCGCCTTCCGGCTGAAGGACCACTACCCGGTGCTGTACGCCGGCGAGGGCGGGCTGGTCGCGCACGAGTGCATCCTCGACCTGCGGCCGCTGCGGGAGGAGACGGGTGTGACCGTCGACGACGTGGCCAAGCGGCTCATCGACTACGGCTTCCACGCGCCGACGATGTCGTTCCCCGTGGCGGGCACCCTCATGGTCGAGCCCACCGAGTCGGAGGACCTGGGCGAGATCGACCGCTTCGTCGAGGCGATGATCGCGATCCGCGCCGAGGCGTCGCGGGTCGCCGCGGGGGAGTGGCCGGCGGACGACAACCCCCTGGTGAACGCCCCGCACACCGCGTCGGCGGCGATCGAGGGCGAATGGACGCATCCGTACACCCGTGCCGAGGCGGTCTATCCCGTGCGCTCGCTCGTACGAACCAAGTACTGGCCGCCGGTCCGCCGCATCGACCAGGCCTACGGCGACCGCAACCTCGTGTGCGCCTGCCCCCCGATCGAGGCCTTCGCCTAGTCTTCGCCGGCCCTCGGTCGTGCCCCTCGACCGCGAGAGTACATCTGGCGGACGAGGGTGCGGGGTGCACCCGGGGTTTCGTCCGCCAGATGTACTTTCGCGGACCGGCGCGGGGGAGGGGCGCGGGGCAGGGGCGCGGGGCAGGGACGGGAGGGTCACGCGGTGCGGTGCGGCGGATGCGGCGCGAGCGCCCGGCGCAGCGAGGACAGGTGCGCCGGATGCTCCGGCTCCCGCTGACGCAGACCGACACCGATGAGGATGCTGCGCAACGAGTCCACGCGCGTCGCATCGGCCCACCCCCAGTGCACCAGACTGCGCACCCGCGGCTGCGCGCGTAGGCGCCGGTCGCGTTCGGACTGGGAGCGAAGCACGGCGCGCGCGTCGCCGTACCGACCGTCGTACTTCAGGTCTCCGTCGCTCTCGCCGACGAGCCCGATCTCGGGCCAGAACATGTCGGACCGGTCGACGACGTCGTCTGTCGACACGAAGGAGACCTGCAGGTCCGGGGGCGGAAAGCCGAGCCACTCGATCACCGCCCGGCTGACAGACTCGAGCGCTGTCTCGGCATCGGCGGTCGCGCGCGAGAGCGGCCACCGTGCCAGATTGCGGCCGCGACTGCTCCGGCGACCCTCGTTCACGCCCTGCAGGGCCTCTCGGCTCAGATCTGCCTCGAGCCGGAGCGCGGCATCGGCCGCGGCCAACCCGACGGCCGGATGCCGGTGCCGTCCGAGATCCACGGCAGTGTCGGCCGCAGATGTCATCGCGATGCCGCCGACCTCGACGACGTCGCGATCGAGCGTCGTACGGTGCGTGTTCACCCCCGACACCAGACGCGACGCTGACGAGTCGGTCACGGCGACGTGAACGGTGCGCGGGTCTCCGAAGATCGGCATCCCCTGGAGTGCGGCGGCGGACTCGAGGCAGAAGACGGCATCCGGCGTCACCAGCGCGACGGCGTGCACGCGGGCGAGATAGCGATGCCACGGCGGCAGGGCGTTCCACAGCGGCGTCGACGCGTACACACCTGCCCGGACGCGCACGAGGACGCCGGCGGCGACGCCGCGCTCGGGATGTGCGACGTCGCGGCTGCGCAGGAGCGGCAGCGGACACGGCTGGATGGTCGAGGTCAGGGCGCGCAGCGGCATCCGTCCACCCTGGCGCCGACCCGCGTCCACCCCCGCCGCGCCCCGCGATCTGTGGACACCGCGCCCCCGCCGTCACCCTGTGCAGGCGACGCCGCTCACGCACCCGCCCGCCCCCCGACGCGCCCCGACATTCGCGAAAGTACACCTGGCGGACGAGGGGTCGGGGGAACCCCAGCCGGTCGTCCGCCAGGTGTACTTTCGCGGAACCGAAGGGGGCGTCAGGGGGACGGCGTCGGGGTGGGCGAGGGCGTGGGGGTGGGGGTGAAGACGGCGGGGAAGAGGGCGGCGGCGAGGGGATAGCCGACGAAGGCGATCACGTCGATCACGGTGTGCGCGATCACGAGCGGCATCACCCGGCCCCAACGGCGGTAGCACCACCCGAACACCACGCCCATGACGAAGTTCCCGATGATCGAACCCACGCCCTGATACGCGTGGTAGGCCGCGCGCAGCCCGGCCGTCGCGAGGATGATGGTCCACCACGACCACCCGACGCGCCGCAGCCGGTCGAAGAGGTAGCCGAGGAGGATGACCTCCTCGACCAGGCCCGCCCGCACCGCCGACAGGAGCAAGAGCGGAACGGTGTACCAGGCGGCGTCCAGGGGAGACGCCACGACGGCGACGGTGAGGCCCAGCATCCTGCCGACGATGTACAGGGCGAGTCCCGGCACCCCGATCGCGAGGACCAGAAGGATGCCGCGCCCGGCGTCCGAGCCGAAGCGGCCGACGTCCAGGCCGATGCGCTTGAGGGCGTTCGTCCCCGGCTCCCACAGCAGGTAGAGGACGAGGGCGACCAGCGCCAGCGAGAAGAAGATGTCGAGCAGCTGATAGACGAGGTCCCACAGCGCCTGCGTGTCGCGCGACGGGTTCAGTCGGGCCTGCTGGTCGCCGAGCGAGGCGTTCTGCTCGAGCGCGCGCTGGATCGAGCGCACGAACGACAGCACGCTGTACACCGCGGACTGGCCCACCGTGACCGCCAGGACGATGCCGATCTCCCACCACGTGCGGGCGCGCGGGGAGGTCGTGGGAAACCTCACATCGGCCGCGCCGGAATCGCCGTTCATCTTGTCAGATTGTCACACGTCGTCTGCCCTGAGTTAAGGCTATGTAACGTTTTCGTTCGGACTTTTGACCATCCGACACACGCGTGCTTAGGGTGTGTCTATCCGCGCGCCGGGGTCCAACCATGGCCTCGTGCGCGCACAACCTTGCACAGGAGGAATAGTGAGAATGAAGCGCATCCTGACTGCGGTGGGATTCACCGCAGTCGGCGCACTCGTGATCTCCGGATGCGCCGCCGGTGGCTCTGACACCGACGGTGGCGACGATTCGGGGCTCGTCGAGGGCTCCTCGATCACAGCAGCGTGGAACCAGGCGTTCTACTCGATGAACGGCAACACGTCGTTCGGCAACGCCACAGCCAACAACAACATCAACTACCTGGTGTTGGACGGCTTCAACTACTACAACAACACGCCCGAGCTCGTGAAGAACACCTCGTTCGGCACGTACGAGCTGGTCAGCGAAGACCCCCTGACGGTGACCTACACCGTCAACGAGGGCGTGAACTGGTCCGACGGCACCCCGGTCGACGCTGCCGACCTCATGCTCAACTGGGCTGCGCTCTCGCGTGCGCTGGACACCCCGGACTTCGACCCGGGCGAGTTCACCGACCCCGAGACCGGTGAGTTCACCGACGCGTTCCCCGAGGACATCGTCTACTTCGACTCCGGCGCCACGCCCGAGTCGGGCATGGGCCTGGTCACCGAGACGCCGGAGATCGGCGAGGACGGCCGCTCCATCACGATGACCTTCGACCAGCCCTTCGTGGACTGGGAGCTCGTCTTCTCGTCGCCGCTTCCCGCGCACATCATCGCGAAGAAGTCGCTCGAGATCGAGGACAACGAAGAGGCCAAGCAGGCCGTGCTCGACGCGATCGAGTCCGAGGACGCCGAGGCCCTGGCCGCGATGTCCGCGTTCTGGAACGGCGGCTTCAACTTCACGTCGATGCCCGACGACACCGAGCTCGTCACCGCGAGCGGCCCGTACATGATCAGCGACTACCAGGCTGACCAGTTCGTGACCCTCACGGCGAACCCGGAGTACGCCGGCGAGAACTCCCCGAACATCGAGGAGATCACGATCCGCTTCATCCCCGACCCGCTGGCTGCCGTCCAGGCGCTCGAGAACGGCGAGGTGGACATCATCCAGCCGCAGGCGACCGCTGACATCACCGACGCGCTCGAGGGCATCGACGGCATCACGGTGAGCACCGGCCTCGGTGGCACCTACGAGCACGTCGACCTGCAGTTCGACCAGGGCCGCAACCCGGAGAACATCTTCTCCAACCCGCAGGTCCGTCAGGCGTTCATGAAGACGATCCCCCGCCAGGAGATCGTCACCACCCTCATCGAGCCCATCATCGGCGACGACGCGATCCTCCGTGACTCGCAGCTGTTCGTCCCCGGTGCCGAGGGCTACGACGAGTCCGCCGCGAACAACACCTCGGCCGACTACGCCGAGGTCGACATCGAGGGCGCTCGCCAGCTGCTCGAGGACTCCGGTGTCACCAACACCGAGGTCTGCATCCTCTACGCGTCGAACAACCCCCGTCGCGTGAACGAGTTCGCTCTCATCCAGCAGTCGGCCAACGAGGCCGGCTTCGAGGTCACCGACTGCGGTTCCGAGGACTGGGGTGGCCTGCTCGGCACCCCCGGCGCCTACGACGCGTCGCTGTTCGGATGGCAGTCGACGAGCCTGGGTGTGACCAACTCGCTCCCGACGTTCGTGACGAACGGCATCAACAACCTGAACTACTACTCGAACGAGCGTGTCGACGAGATCATCTCCGAGCTCAACGTCACCTTCGACGCCGAGCAGCAGATCACGCTGCAGCAGGAGCTGGACCGCCTTCTCTGGGAGGACTTCTACGGAGTCACCATCTTCCAGTTCCCGGAGGTCACCGCCTACAGCGACCGCGTCACCAACATCGACCCGTCGATCCTCGCGCCGACCATCTTCTGGAACGCGTGGGACTGGGAAGTGACGGACGCCGGTACCGAGGAGTAAGTCACAGCCGGTGGCTTCGGGCTGAGCCCGCCGCGACC
Organism: Microbacterium sp. ARD31; assembly: GCF_031844425.1. NCBI lineage: Bacteria > Bacillati > Actinomycetota > Actinomycetes > Micrococcales > Microbacteriaceae > Microbacterium > Microbacterium sp. ARD31. Next base: position 117,734 of record NZ_JAUZVE010000002.1, on the reverse strand, counting down.
GGACACGGGGGTGCAGGTTCCACGGGACCTGCACCCCCCCTCCATGAGACTTCTCTTCAGCGGCTCGGCGCTCCACCCGGGGGCGCCGGACGCCGTCTGGCATATCGACAGGCAGGCTGCCACACCATGGCTTCATTCATCATCCGGCGATTGATCGCATCGGTCTTCGTGCTCTTCGCCGCGACATTCCTGATGTACGTGCTCGTCTCGCTCTCGGGCGATCCCCTGGAAGAGCTCAAGCAGTCCAATGCTCCCAACAAGGCGGAGCTGATGGAAGCGCGTACCAGGCTCCTCAACCTCGACGTCCCCGCCCCGCTGCGCTACTTCATCTGGCTCGGCGGCATCTTCCGCGGCGACTTCGGAATCAGCATCCAGAACCAGCCCGTGAACGCGCTGCTGGCGAACGCACTGACGTCGACGCTGACGCTCGTGACCATCGCCACCGTCGTCGCCATCGTGCTCGGCATCTCGGTCGGAATCATCTCGGCCTTGCGCCAGTACAGCGGCTTCGACTACGCCGTGACGTTCGTCTCTTTCCTCTTCTTCTCGCTGCCCATCTTCTGGGTGGCCGTCCTCCTCAAGCAGTACGGTGCCATCCAGCTCAACGGCTGGCTGGGCGAGCCGACCATCGCGATACCCGTCATCGTGATCGCCTCGCTCATCGCCGGCGTGCTGTGGATGTCGCTCATCGGCGGATCGTGGAAGCGGCGGGGCATCGTCTTCGGCGTGGCGACGCTCGCCACCGCCGGCGTGCTCGCGTACCTCTCGGCGACGCAGTGGTTCGCCGATCCGAGCATCGGCATCGTCGTGTACGCGGCGCTCGCCATCGGCATCGCCTTCGGTGTGACCGCCGTCTCGACCGGTCTGCGCAACCGCAAGGCGCTCTACGGCTCCCTGGGAGTGGCCGCGCTGGGCATCGCCCTGTACTTCCCGATGATGACCTACATCCTCAACGGCATGACGCTGTGGGTGTTCATCGGCCTGGCGGCGGCGACGATCGTCGTCTGCGGCGCCATCGGCTGGTTCATCGGCAGCCCTGACCGTGGCCCCGTCATCCGCACCACGATCATCGTGGGTGTGCTGACGGCCGGGCTCATCGCGCTCGACAAGTACATGTCGTACTGGGCGGTCTACTCCAACTCCAGCCGGATCCGGGGTCGTCCGATCGCCACCGTCGGCGCCTCGACGCCCAATCTCGGCGGAAACTTCTGGGTGCAGGGCATCGACCTCTACACGCACCTGCTGCTTCCGACCATCGCGATCATCCTCATCTCGTTCGCCGGCTACACCCGCTATTCGCGGGCGAGCCTGCTCGAGGTGATGAACCAGGACTACATCCGCACCGCGCGCGCCAAGGGCCTCACCCAGCGCACGGTCGTGGTCCGCCACGCGTTCCGCAACGCGCTGATCCCGATCACGACCATCATCGCGTTCGACGTGGGAGCGGTGGTCGGCGGCGCCGTCGTCACCGAGACGGTGTTCGGCTGGACCGGAATGGGCCGGCTGTTCGTCGACGCGCTCGGCGTGTCGGACCCGAACCCCGTGATGGCGTTCTTCGTCGTCACCGGCACCCTGGCCGTGGTATTCAACCTGATCGCGGACCTCGTCTACGTGGCCCTCGACCCCCGAATCAAGGTGAGCTGATGAACACCTCCGCCACACAAGCGCCCGATTCCCGCGAGGATGAGGCCAAGACCGAGATCTCGATCGAGCAGCGCGAGACCGAGGGGCTCAGCCAGGGCCAGATCGTCCGGCGCCGGTTCTTCCGTCACCTGGGCGCCGTCACCTCGATGATCGTGCTGGCCTTCATCGTCCTGCTGGCCTTCACCTCGGTCGGCGTCGACCTGTGGGGGATCCGCATCCCCGGCTGGTGGCAGTACAGCTGGACGGAGATCCCGACGAAGCTGAACAACGGCGTGCCGACCCTCAGCATCATCCCGCAGTTCCTCGGCGGCCCCGGGATCCGCTTCGGCGACCACCCGTTCGGTCAGGACGAGGTCGGCCGCGACATCTTCGCCGTCGTCATGCGCGGGGCGCAGCAGTCGCTCATGGTCATGGTCATCGCCGGTGTCGTCGCCACGTTCATCGGCGTCGTCATCGGGGCGGTCGCGGGCTACTACCGCAAGATGACCGACTCGATCCTCATGCGCTTCACCGACGTCATCATCACGATCCCGCTCATCGTCATCGGTGCGGTGCTCGGCAACATGCTCGGCAGCCTCGGCGCCGCGGTGCTCGGTGTCGTGATCGGCCTCTTCGCGTGGACGACCCTCGCCCGGCTCGTGCGCGGCGAGTTCCTGACCCTGCGCGAGCGCGAATTCGTGGATGCCGCACGCGTCAGCGGTGCGCGCGACCGGCGGATCATCTTCCGTCACATCCTCCCGAACGCCGTGGGCGTCATCGTCGTCAACGCGACGCTGCTCATGGCCGGGGCGATCCTGCTGGAGTCGGCGCTGAGCTTCCTCGGCTTCGGCGTGCAGTCTCCGGACACCTCGCTGGGCAAGATCGTCTCCGACAACCAGGCGGCGTTCTCGACGCGGCCGTGGCTGTTCTGGTGGCCCGGCATCTTCATCATCGTCATCGCGCTGTGCGTGAACTTCATCGGCGACGGCCTGCGCGACGCGTTCGACCCGCGTCAGAAGAAGATGCCGAGCGAGCGCGCGATGGCCCGCGCCGGCCGCGCAGCCAAGCTCGACGCCTCGCCCGAGGCGGGGGCGGCCGTGCGAACGGATGCCGGAGACGTCACGATCCCGGGGCAGAGTGCCTTCGCCGGTGACGTCGAGAGCTCCACCGACCCGCGCCCGGCCGAGCCGGGCGAGAAGCGGGACGACCCGCGCGATCCGGGGCGCTGATCCGATGCGATCAGACCACCAGGCCCGCGACGGTGGCCACCGCGAGAGCCGTCAGCACGACGGCCGTCACGGTGTGCCACGTCGCGGTCTCGGCGTCCGGATCCTCGCCGGCGGCCAGCATCCCGGCATCGCGCAGCCGCTCCCAGTGTCCGCGGATGACCTGGGCCAGGTTGCCCGTGGGCGTGGACACCGCGTCGCTCGGGCGCAGCGAGCCGTGCTCGCCCAGGGCCGTCGCGCCGACGCCGTCGAAGTCCTTGCTCGCAAGGCCGAGCGTGCGGTGGCGGCCGGGAGCGGGCGTCGCCCACACCTGCACGCGACGGCGGCCCGTGACGAGGGTCAGCGCGTACCGCGTCTGGATGTCCCGGATGGCCGGCCACGGGACGAAGTAGGTGCGGAAGACGTTCACCACGGTGATGCCGTGCTCCTGCACCCGCAGCTCCGGGCGCCAGAACAGCGCCCACGCCAGGGCGCCGATGAAGATCACCGGCCACGCGTACCGCACCGCCGAGACGAGATCACCCCAGAACAGCGCCGCAACGCCGATGGCGCACACGACGACGGTCACGACAGCGAGAATCCGGCCCCACATCGGCCGGTAGACGACCTCCTGAAACGACATGACCCCAAGTTTCTCAGATGGGAACACACCGCATGACTGACACCACGGGCACCCGCGCACCGCACGAAGCCGGCCCCGAGACGATCCTCCAGGTCGACGGCCTGAACGTCGACTTCTGGGTGGAGGGCGAGTTCTACCCGGCCGCCATCGACATGAACTACCGCGTGGGACGGGGCGAGGTCCTCGCGATCGTGGGAGAGTCCGGGTCCGGCAAGAGCACGAGCTCCATGGCCCTCCTCGGACTCCTCCCCGAGAACGCCCGCGTCACCGGATCGATCACGCTGCAGGGGCGTCAGCTGCGCGGCGTCGACGACGCCACCCTGCGGACGCTGCGCGGCAACGAGATCGCCGTCATCTTCCAGGAGCCGATGACCGCGCTGAACCCCGTCTACACCGTGGGGTTCCAGATCGTCGAGGCACTGCGCTCGCACGACCGGTCGCTGGCCCCGTCGGAGGCGAAGGACAAGGCGGTCGAGCTGCTCCGGCTCGTCGAGATGCCCGACCCCGACCAGGCGTTCCACAAGTACCCGCATCAGCTGTCGGGTGGTCAGCGTCAGCGCGCCATGATCGCGCAGTCCATCTCGTGCGATCCGCTGCTGCTCATCGCCGACGAGCCCACGACGGCGCTGGACGTCACGGTGCAGGCCGAGATCCTCGACCTCCTCCGCAACCTCCACAAGCGCCTGGACTCGGCGATCATCCTCATCACCCACGACATGGGTGTCGTCGCCGACCTCGCCGACCGCATCATGGTCATGAAGAACGGCGAAGTGGTCGAATCCGGAACGGTCGACGCGATCTTCCACGCCCCGCAGCACCCCTACACCCAGCAGCTGCTGGCATCGGTGCCGCACCTGGGCCTGGGGGTGCTGGAAGAGGTCGAGCACGGTCCCGACCACGTCGAGACGGACACCTCGAGCGTGCCGGTGATGGCCGCCGTCCGCGAACGGGCGTCGCAGGCGGAGCCGGTCGCCGAGGCCCGCACGCCCGTGCTGTCGTTCCAGGACGTGGCCATCGACTACCCCAAGCGGGGCCGCATCCCGGCGTTCCGCGCCGCCGAGCACATCGACCTCGAGATCTACCCCGGCGAGATCATGGGCCTGGTGGGCGAGTCCGGCTCGGGCAAGACCACCCTCGGTCGCGCCGCCATCGGCCTTCTCCCGATCGCCGACGGCACCCTGACCACGGTGGGCGTCGACATCTCGCACGCGTCGCAGAAGGATCTGTTCGCGATCCGCCGCCGCACGGGCATCGTCTTCCAGGATCCGGCGTCGTCGCTGAACCCGCGGATGCCGATCGGCCAGTCCATCGGCGAGCCGCTGCTGCTCTCGGGCGAGGCCAAGGGCGACGCCCTGGATCGGCGCGTGGAGACGCTGCTGGACCAGGTCGAGCTTCCGGCGTCGTACCGCAACCGCTTCCCGCACGAGCTGTCGGGTGGACAGCGGCAGCGTGTGGGCATCGCCCGCGCGCTCGCGCTGGCCCCGGAGCTGCTGATCGCCGACGAGCCCACCTCTGCGCTGGACGTCTCGGTGCAGGCCCGCTTCCTCGACCTGCTGCAGGAGCTGCAGTCGCGCCTCCAGTTCGCGTGCCTGTTCATCAGCCACGACCTCGCGGTGGTGGACATCCTCGCCCACCGCATCAGCGTCATGCACCACGGCAAGCTCGTGGAGACGGGCACGCGCGACCAGATCCTGCGCGGGGCCAAGGACCCGTACACGCAGCGTCTCATCGCCGCGGTCCCGGTGCCCGACCCCGACGAGCAGCGGGTGCGTCGCGAGGCGCGCGCCGCGCTGCTGAAGAGCGCCGGCTGACCCGCCGCGAGGTGGTCCACAGGGCCCTCACGGCGGGCCGACGCGCCGCCTTGTAGACTGGGGGACGGTCCGAATCCGGATCGTCCCCCATTTCTGCAAGGAAACCCCTTATGGCGCGCGCCCTCCGTCCGGACCTCCGCAACGTCGCGATCGTCGCGCACGTCGACCACGGCAAGACGACGCTGGTCGACGCGATGCTCCGTCAGACCGGCTCGTTCGGCGACCACGCCCACGTGGAAGAGCGCGCGATGGACTCGAACGACCTCGAGCGCGAAAAGGGCATCACGATCCTCGCGAAGAACACCGCGATCACCTACAACGGCATCCACACCGACGTCCCGGTGACGATCAACGTCATCGACACGCCCGGTCACGCCGACTTCGGCGGCGAGGTCGAGCGCGGCCTGTCGATGGTCGACGGCGTCGTCCTGCTCGTCGACGCGAGCGAGGGGCCGCTGCCGCAGACCCGCTTCGTGCTGCGCAAGGCGCTCGAGGCGAAGCTGCCGGTCATCCTCCTGGTCAACAAGACCGACCGACCGGATGCGCGCATCGCCGAGGTCGAAGAAGAAGCGCACGATCTGCTCCTGGGCCTCGCCTCCGACCTGCACGAGGACGTTCCCGACCTCGACATCGACGCCCTGCTCGACGTCCCCGTGGTCTACGCGTCCGGTCGCGCCGGCGCGGCATCGCGCACCCGCCCCGCCAACGGCGACCTGCCCGACAACGACGATCTCGAGCCGCTGTTCGAGGCGATCCTCGCGCACGTCCCGGCGCCCGCCTACGACGACGAGGCGCCCCTGCAGGCGTGGGTCACCAACCTCGACTCCAGCCCGTTCCTCGGGCGCCTGGCGCTCCTTCGCGTGTTCAACGGGACGCTGAAGAAGGGCCAGACGGTCGCCTGGGTCCGCGCGGACGGCTCGACGAGCAATGCGCGCATCACCGAGCTGCTGAAGACCCGTGCGCTCGAGCGCTACCCGGCCGAGTCCGCCGGCCCGGGGGACATCGTCGCCATCGCCGGCTTCGAGGACATCACGATCGGCGAGACGATCGCCGACCCCGACGACGTCCGCCCGCTGCCCCCGATCCACGTGGACGAGCCGGCCATCTCCATGACGATCGGCACCAACACCAGCCCCCTGGTCGGCAAGGTGAAGGGTCACAAGCTCACGGCGCGCATGGTCAAGGACCGCCTCGATCGCGAGCTCGTCGGCAACGTGTCGCTGAAGGTCGTCGACATCGGCCGGCCGGACGCCTGGGAGGTGCAGGGACGCGGCGAGCTGGCCCTGGCCATCCTCGTCGAGAACATGCGACGCGAGGGCTTCGAGCTCACGGTCGGCAAGCCCCAGGTCGTCACCCGCAAGGGCGAGGACGGCAAGGTGAAGGAGCCGTTCGAGCACCTGACGATCGACGCCCCCGAGGAGTACCTCGGCGCGATCACCCAGCTCATGGCCGCCCGCAAGGGTCGCATGGACAACATGACCAACCACGGCACCGGCTGGGTGCGTATGGAGTTCATCGTCCCGTCGCGCGGCCTGATCGGCTTCCGCACCGAATTCCTCTCGACCACGCGCGGCACCGGCATCGCCAACGCGATCTCGCACGGCTACGACGACTGGGCGGGGCACATCGTGACCCGGCAGAACGGCTCGATCGTCGCCGACCGCGCCGGCGTGGTCACCCCGTTCGCGATCATCGCGCTGCAGGAGCGCATGTCGTTCTTCGTCCAGCCCACGCAGGAGGTCTACGAGGGCATGGTCATCGGCGAGAACGCGCGCGCCGACGACATGGACGTCAACATCACGAAAGAGAAGAAGCTCACCAACATGCGCTCCTCGACGGCCGACTCGTTCGAGTCGATGACGCCTCCGCGTCAGCTGTCGCTGGAGGAGAGCCTGGAGTTCGCCCGCGACGACGAATGCGTCGAGGTGACCCCCGAGATCGTCCGCATCCGCAAGGTCGTCCTCGACGCCACCGAGCGCGGCCGCGCAGCTTCGCGTCTGAAGCGCCAGGACGCCAACGCCTGACCACCTCGTCGAGCCCCGTGCCACCGATCGTCCGGTGGCACGGGGCTCACGTGTGCGTCGTGGGTAGCATTCGAACGATGGATCACCTGCCCGACATCGAGGACGAGGACGCCCATGCCCGACGGGCCGGCCGACAGGGTCTCGGCGTCGCCCTGGCGACCAGTGCGTACGGCGTATCGTTCGGGGCCCTCGCCGTCGCATCGGGTCTCGACGTCTGGCAGACCTGTCTGCTGAGCCTGTTGATGTTCACCGGCGGCTCGCAGTTCGCCTTCGCCGGAGTCATCGGTGCCGGCGGGGTGGCGGCGGCGCCCGCGGCCATCGCGTCCGCGTCGCTCCTGGGCGTGCGCAACGTCGCCTACGGCGTGAGCATGTCTCCGGTCATCGGCACCGGATTCTGGCGCCGCGCGGCCGCCGCGCACTTCACCATCGACGAGTCCACCGCCGTCGCCCTCGCCCAGCGCACCGCCCGCGCGCGCACGGTCGGGTTCTGGGTGACCGGGGTCGGCATCTGGATCGGCTGGAATCTCTCCACCCTCGCCGGCGCACTCCTCGGGGACGTCCTGGGCGACATCCGCGCCTACGGGCTGGACGCCGCCGCGGCGGCCGCCTTCCTCGCGCTGCTGTGGCCGCGACTTCGGCGCCGGCAGCCGATCGTCGTGGGCGTGGCGGCGGCCGTCGTTGCGACCCTGCTCACTCCTGTTCTCATGCCCGGGATGCCGGTGCTCATCGCCGCTGCCGTCGCGGTCGTCGTGGGCTGGACCAACTGGCTCGGACACGACGACGATCCGGTGGTCGCGACGGGGACGACAGCGACACCGGGTCCGCTCGCACGGCCCCATGAACCGTGGGAGGGTCTGCCGTGACGCTCTGGAACGCCGTCCTGGTCGCCTCGATCGTGTGCGTCGCGCTCAAGACGCTCGGCTATCTCGTCCCGCCGCGCTGGCTCGAGGCGCCGCGGCCCGCGAGGATCGCCGACCTGCTGACGGTCGCCCTCCTCGCCGCCCTCGTCGCGGTGCAGACCCTCGCGGCAGGTCAGCAGGTCGTCGTGGATGCGCGGGTGCCCGCCGTCCTCGCCGCGGGGGGCCTCCTGCTGCTGCGCGCCCCTTTCCTCGTCGTCGTGGTCGCCGCGGCCGTCGTCGCCGCCCTCCTGCGGCTGTGGGGGATCGCCGACTGAGCCCCCACACGTAGACTGACGCGGTGGGATTCTCGTGGGCGCGCGCCGGAACGTGGGTGGTCGCCCTCGTGGTGGGGGTCGTCTACGGCGTGGCGGGCACGATCGCGCACGCCTACGCGCTGGGATGGTTCCCCCTCGGCCTGATCCTCGCCGTGGTCGGCTCCGGCGCTCTGCTCCTGGCCGTCCGGCTGCTCACCGCTGACCGATGGGCCGCGCTCGGCACGGGGCTGGGGATGATGACGGCGACGCTCGTCTTCTCAGGGCGAGGGCCAGGCGGTTCCATCGTCGTGCCGCAGACCCTTCTCGGGACGGTGTGGACGATCGCCCTTCCTCTCATGGTCGCGATCGTGGTGGCATGGCCCGATCGTGTCGCTGCGCGGCGAGACATCGACAGCGAGGCAACTAGACTGACTCCGTGACGTACGTGATCGCCCTTCCCTGCGTGGACGTCAAGGACCGCGCCTGCATCGACGAGTGCCCGGTGGACTGCATCTACGAGGGCGACCGGATGCTGTACATCCACCCCGACGAGTGCGTGGACTGCGGCGCCTGCGAGCCGGTCTGCCCGGTCGAGGCGATCTACTACGAAGACGACCTCCCCGACGAGTGGCAGGACTACTACAAGGCCAACGTCGAGTGGTTCGATGAGGTGGGCTCGCCCGGTGGCGCCGCGAAGGTGGGCGTGATCCACAAGGATCACCCGATCATCGACGCCCTGCCGCCGCAGGCCCCGTGACCGTCGCCCGCCCCCTGGCCATCATCGGGCGACTGTCCATCACCGGGCGGAGCTGACCGATGGGCGTCGCTGACCTCGCCGATTATCCGTGGGATGCCGTCGCACCTTACGCCGCCCGTGCGCGGGCGCACCCGGATGGGATCGTGGACCTCTCGATCGGCTCTCCGGTCGACGTCACGCCGCCGGTGGTGGCCGACGCGCTGCGCGCGGCGACCGACGCGCACGCGTACCCGCAGACGATGGGCACTCCCGCGCTGCGCGAGGCGATCGCGGCGTGGTACGCCCGCCGCCGCGGCGTTCCGGGTCTCACGCCCGATCAGGTCCTGCCGACCGTCGGTTCGAAGGAGCTCGTCGCGCTGCTGCCTATGCTGCTGGGTCTCGGTCCGGGCGACGCGGTGGTGCACCCCCGCGCGGCCTACCCGACCTACGAGGTCGGGGCGACCCTGGTGGGTGCGCGCGCCGTCGCAGCCGACGATCCGGGGGAGTGGCCGAGCGATGCGCGGCTCATCTGGATCAATTCGCCCGGCAACCCCGACGGCCGGGTGTGGGACGCCCCGTCGCTGCGCCGAGCGGTCGCGCGGGCTCGTGAGCTGGGGGCGGTGCTCGCCTCGGACGAGTGCTACGCCGAACTCGGCTGGGACGCGCCGTGGGACCGCGAGCCGATCCCGTCGGCCCTGGATCCGCGCGTGACCGACGGCGACAGTCGCGGCATCCTGTCGGTCTACTCGCTCAGCAAGCAGTCCAATCTCGCCGGGTACCGGGCGGCCTTCCTCGCGGGCGATCGCGAGATCGTGGCCTCACTGCTCACGGCTCGCAAGCACCTGGGACTCATGGTGCCGGCCCCCGTGCAGGCGGCCATGACCGTCGCACTCGGCGACGACGCCCACGTCGCCGCGCAGAAGGAGATCTACCGCCTCCGACGCGCTCAGCTCAAGCCCGCGGTCGAGGCGGCCGGCTTCCGCGTCGATCGCAGCGAGGCGGGCCTCTACCTGTGGGCGACCGAGGGGCGCGACGCCTGGGAGTCGCTCGAAAGGCTCGCGGACCTCGGGATCCTCGCGGGTCCCGGTCACTTCTACGGCGCGCACTTCACCCGGCACGTTCGGCTGTCGCTCACCGCCACGGACGAGCGCATCGCCGCGGGCGCGGCGAGGCTTCGCGCCGTGGCCTCGTGACCGGGGGAGCGGCCGGACGCATCGCGGATCGCGATGCGGAGGATTCCTCCATCGGATCCCCGGCGGCTTTGGTCGTGTCCGCAGTGGTCTCCCACTCCCAGTAGGCTGTACGAAGCGGCGGCACGGCACCCCGGCCCCGCACCGGCTCGCAGAAGGCGCCACCGAAGGTGCGTCGCAGAGGCGGACGACACCCCCCGGAACGACCAGAGATCGCGAGGAGGCGCCGTGAGCGAAGCGGGCACCCAGCAGGAGAAGGCCAGCCTCACCGTCGGAGGGAAGACGGCCGAATTCCCGGTGCTGCGCGGCACGGACGGCATCCCGAGCGTCGACATCACCACGCTCACCCGCCAGACGGGCTTCACCACGCTCGACTACGGCTTCGTCAACACGTCGGCGACCAAGTCCGCCGTCACCTTCATCGACGGCGACCAGGGGATCCTCCGTTACCGCGGCTACCCGATCGAGCAGCTGGCCACGCACTCCAGCTACCTCGAGGTGGCCTGGCTGCTCATCTACGGCGATCTGCCGAGCGCCGACGAACTCGCCGCCTTCGATGAGCGCATCCGCCGTCACACGCTGCTGCACGAGGATCTCAAGCGCTTCTTCTCCGCGCTGCCGCACAACGCGCACCCCATGTCGGTGCTGTCGTCGGCGACCGCGGCGCTCTCGACCTACTACGAGAACGAGTCCGACCCCAACAACCCCGAGCACGTCGAGCTCAACACGATCCGCATGCTGGCCAAGCTCCCGGTCATCGCGGCGTACGCGCACAAGAAGAGCGTGGGTCAGGCCTTCCTCTACCCCGACAACTCGCTGAGCTTCGTCGACAACTTCCTGAAGCTGAACTTCGGCGTTCTCAGCGAGCTCTACGAGATCAACCCCGTGATGTCGCGCGCCCTCGAGCGACTGCTCATCCTCCACGAGGACCACGAGCAGAACGCGTCGACGTCGACGGTGCGCCTGGTCGGCTCCACCGGCGCCAACCAGTTCTCGTCGATCTCGGCCGGCATCAACGCCCTGTACGGTCCGCTGCACGGCGGCGCGAACGAGGCCGTGCTGTCGATGCTCGCCCGCATCCAGGACTCCGGCGAGAGCGTGCAGCGCTTCGTCGAGCGGGTGAAGAACAAGGAGGACGGGGTGAAGCTCATGGGCTTCGGGCACCGCGTCTACAAGAACTACGACCCCCGCGCCAAGCTCGTCAAGGAATCCGCCGACGAGGTGCTCGAGGCTCTCGGCGTGAGCGATCCCCTGCTGGATCTCGCGAAGGAGCTCGAGGAGATCGCCCTCAACGACGACTACTTCAAGGAGCGTCGTCTGTACCCGAACGTCGACTTCTACACCGGCGTCATCTACAAGGCGATGGGCTTCCCCACCCGCATGTTCACCGTGCTGTTCGCGATCGGGCGGCTCCCCGGCTGGCTCGCACACTGGCGCGAGATGCAGTCCGACCCGCAGACCAAGATCGGGCGCCCGCAGCAGCTCTACACGGGAGCCGCTGCGCGCGACTACCCCGGCGCGGTCTGACCCGACTCCCTCGGCTTCGCCGCCACCGCCGTGGCGGCGTAGTCGGGCACCTGCGTTGTGAGTTCGCGCGGCGGACGCTCGTAGCCGCCGTCCTCGGGGCGTGAGGGGATCACGACCTCCGGGCGCTGGACCGGCTGCCACGGGATCGTTGCCAGAAGGTGCGCGATCATGTTGATGCGCCCGCGGCGTTTGTCCTCGTTGTCGACCTCGAACCAGGGCGCCTCGGGGATGTCGGTGTGCACGAACATCGTGTCCTTGGCCCGCGAGTAGTCCTGCCACTTCGTGATCGACAGCACGTCGTTGGGGCTGAGCTTCCACCTGCGCATCGGGTCTTCGGCGCGGGAGCGGAACCGCTTCTCCTGCTCGACGTCCGACACGCTGAACCAGTACTTCACCAGCATGATCCCGTCCTCGACCAGCATCCGCTCGAAGATCGGCGCCTGGTGCAGGAACCGGTGGTACTCCGCGTTCGTGCAGAAGCCCATGACGTGCTCCACGCCGGCGCGGTTGTACCACGAGCGGTCCATCAGCACGATCTCGCCGGCCGCCGGCAGGTGGGCGACGTAGCGCTGGAAGTACCACTGCGTGCGCTCGCGCTCGGTCGGAGACGGGAGGGCGACGATGCGCGTCACGCGGGGATTGAGGTACTCAGAGACGCGCTTGATCGTCGAGCCCTTGCCCGCGGCGTCACGGCCCTCGAAGATCACGACGATGCGGGCCCCGCTGGCCTGGACCCAGGCCTGCATGTCGACCAGCCGGGCCTGCAGCTGTTCGAGCTCGCGCTCGTAGACGTCCTTCGCCAGTCGTTTCGCCACGACAGCCCCTCTCGCCCGCGCCTTCGGCGTGTGAGAGAACTCTAGGCGTGCAGGGCCTCGTTGAGCGTGACGCCCACGCCCGCACGACGGACGGCTTCGATCGCCCCGCTGAGGGAGTTCCGGCGGAACAGGATGCCATCGCGTCCCGACAGCTCCGCGCCCTTCACCGTGGGGCGATCGCCCTGCGCGGTGGGAGCCTCGTCCGCGAGCACGATCTTCGAGCCCGCCGTGACGTACAGCCCCGCCTCGACGACGCAGTCGTCGCCGAGCGAGATGCCGACCCCGGCGTTGGCGCCCAGAAGGGTGCGGGCCCCGATGGAGACCCGGTGAGCGCCGCCCCCCGAGAGCGTCCCCATGATCGACGCGCCCCCGCCGATGTCGCTGCCGTCGCCGACCACGACCCCCTGCGAGATCCGGCCCTCGACCATGCTCTGGCCGAGGGTCCCGGCGTTGAAGTTCACGAACCCCTCGTGCATGACCGTGGTGCCGGGCGAGAGGTAGGCGCCCAGCCGCACGCGCGACGCGTCGGCGATGCGGACGCCGGCGGGGGTGACGTAGTCGAGCAGCCGGGGGAACTTGTCCAGCCCCTGCACCTGGATGCCGTCGCGCTGCAGGAACGGGCGCAGCCGGGTCAGGTCGTCGGGGTGCATCGGGCCCGCGGTGGTCCAGGCCACGTTCGGCAGATGGGCGAACACGCCGTCGAGGTTCAGCTCGTTGGGACGCACGAGTCGCAGCGACAGCGCATGAAGCCGCAGGTAGGCGTCCGAGGTGCTCTGGGGTGCGGCATCCAGATCGACCTCGACCGTGACCACCTCGACCGCCACCTCGCGGCGGGGGTCCTCGACCGCGAGCTGCTCGAGCTGAGCCGGAGGCTTCGCCCGGTCGAACCCGGTGGGGATGCGCCCGGCGGTCAGCTCGGGGAACCACGTGTCCAGGACGGTGCCGTCCTGCCGGATCGTCGCCAGTCCCGTGCCCCACATCCACCGCTCATCGCTCATTCCTCAACCGTACCGAAGCGAGCCGCCCCGTTCCGCTCGGGGGTCGCCGCCGCCTCGCTAGACTCGGGGGATGCCGGTGCTCGATCTGTCCGTTTCCGCCGTCGACCTCACCCGCACGATCTGCGACATCCCGAGCGTCTCGGATGACGAGACCCCGCTCGCGGACGCGATCGAGGCCGCCGTCCGGCAGCTGCCGCATCTGAGCGTGCACCGCGACGGCGACACCATCGTCGCCCGTACCGACCTCGGTCGTGCCCAGCGCGTGGTGATCGCCGGACACATCGACACGGTGCCGATCAACGGCAACGTGCCCACGCGCGACATCGAGATCGAGGGCGAACCGTACGTGTGGGGTCGCGGCACCGTCGACATGAAGGCCGGGGTCGCCGTGCAACTCGTGCTCGCGGCCGCCCTCGCCGAGCCCCGGGTGGACATCACATGGATGTGGTACGACCACGAGGAGGTGGATGCCGCTCGCAACGGCCTCACCCGTCTGGCGGCCGCGCGCCCCGACCTCTTCGCCGCTGACTTCGCCATCCTCGGCGAGCCCTCCAACGGGCAGGTGGAGGGCGGGTGCAACGGGACGCTCCGCGCGATCGTGCGCACCGACGGGGTCCGCGCCCACAGTGCGCGGGCATGGGTCGGCGAGAACGCCATCCACAAGGCCGCTCCGGTCCTCGTCCGTCTCGCCGAGTACCGGCCCCGAGAGATCGAAGTCGACGGCCTCGTCTACCGTGAGGGGCTGAACGCGGTGGGGATCTCGGGCGGGATCGCGGGGAACGTCATCCCCGACGCCTGCGAGGTCGAGGTGAACTTCCGGTTCGCACCGAGCCGCAGCGGCGAGCAGGCCGAACAGCACGTGCGCGACGTCTTCGAGGGCTTCGACGTGGAGATCGTCGACCTGTCGCCGGGAGCACGTCCCGGCCTGGACGCGCCCCTCGCGCAGGAGTTCGTGGCGTCGGTGGGAGCCGAACCGCGACCGAAGTACGGCTGGACCGATGTCGCCCGCTTCAGTGCGATGGGCGTCCCGGCCGTCAACTACGGTCCGGGCGATCCGCAGCTCGCCCATCACGACGAGGAGCGCGTGCCGGTGGCGCAGATCGAGGATGTCGAGCGCGGACTGCGCGCGTGGCTGACCTGAGCCCCGCGCGGTGGCCGGTCGCGGCCCGCATCGCGGTGATCTACCTCGCCGCCCGGGTCCTCACCACCGGGTTCCTGCTGCTGGCGGCCGAACTGTCCACCCCGGCATCCCGCTTCGGCGCCGACGCGGACCTCGCCGCCCTCCTCGGCGGCTGGGATGCGCAGTGGTACGGCTACATCGCCTGGGCGGGATACCCGTCCGAGCTGCCGCGGACGGATGAGGGGCTCATCGCCGAGAACCAGTGGGCCTTCATGCCGGTCTACGCCTATCTCGCCGCCGGTGTCGGCGCGCTGTTCGGATCATGGCTGACGGGCGCGGTGATCGTCTCGCTCGTGGCCGGGTACGGCGCGTGCCTCATCCTGCACCGCCTGCTGCGCGAGCGGCTGGACGACACCGCCGCGACCTGGGCGGTGGTGTTCTTCGCGTGCGCCCCGCTCGCGGCGCTGTTCCACGTCGGCTACGCCGAGTCGCTGTTCCTGCTCCTGCTCTTCCTCGCTCTGTGGGCGGTCGTGCGCCGGCGGTTGGTGTGGCTCTACGCGCTCATCCCGCTCATGGGCTACACCCGCCCCGGCGTCCTCGCCTTCGCGCTGTTCCTCGGCCTCTACGGCATCCACCGGTGGTTCACGCGGCGGCGCGACCCGCTGCCGGCGGTCCAGATCGTCCACATCGTGGTCGCCGGCATGCTCGCGGTCGTTATCGGCTTCTCGTGGCAGGTCATCGCGGGGGTGGTGACCGGCGACCCCGCCGCCTACCTCGAGACCGAGCTCGCCTGGCGTCGGGGGTGGGTCGGCGCCGACGGGCACTTCGTGCCCTTCGCCGGCTTCGTCGACGCATCCGCGATGTGGTTCGGGCTGTGGGGCCTCGGCCCGGTGCTGGGCTACGTCGCGCTCGCGCTCGGCGTCGCCGGCGTCGCCGCGCTGCTGGCGTTCGCTCCGCCGGTCAGGCGGCTCGGGCCCGAGATCCGGCTGTGGTCGGCGTCGTACGTCGTCTATCTGCTGGCGGTTTTCTTCCCGCAGTCGAGCATCTTCCGGCTCCTCGTCCCGTTGTCCCCGCTGTGGGGAGCGGTCGCCGTGCCGCGGTCACCGTGGTGGCGCGCCGGCGTCCTGGTGGCCAGCCTGGCGGGGCAGTGGTGGTGGATCTACAACATGTACGCCCTCGGGAACACCTACTGGCAGATCCCGTGAGACGGGTACCTGGGTCGTGGGGCGGCGCGGATTATCCCTCATCAGAGCCGGGGGATAAACTTGACAGGCTGACCCTCGAAGTAAAGGAGCCGCTATGGCAGCCATGAAGCCGCGAACCGGAGACGGGCCGATGGAGGCAGTGAAGGAGGGTCGCCTCATCATCGTGCGCGTTCCGCTCGAAGGCGGCGGACGTCTCGTCGTCTCGGTGAACGACGCTGAGGCCAAGGAGCTCTACGACGTCCTTGGCGGTGTGGTGGGCGCCGCCTGATTCCATCGTTCCGCGGAAAGGCCGGTCTTCGGACCGGCCTTTTCTCGTGCGCCGCGGCGCGCGCGCTCAGTCGGTCGGGACCGTGGTGAGCTGCAGCAGGCCCTCGCCGACGATCGAGAGCGCGCCGATGACGGCCGGCGACGCCTGCGTCTCCTGGATGAGCGAGCGGTAGGCGGTCGTGACGGCATCGCGGCGGACCGGGTCGGCGACCGCCCCGTTTCCGAGGACGCGCGGGACGAGCACGGTGCCGCCGGCGCGGACGAGCCGCAGACCGTGTTCGACGTACTCGATGACACCGTCGGGGTCGGCGTCGACGAGCACGATGTCGTATGAGGCCTCGTTCATGCGGGGGAGGACATCGGATGCACGGCCCGTGATGAAACGCGCGCGTGCCGCAGGAATCTTCGCCTCGGCGAACGCGCGACGAGCCATGGCCAGGTGCTCGGGCTCGCTGTCGATCGTGGTGAGGGTGGCGCGCGGCGAGCCGCGGAGAAGCCAGAGACCCGAGACGCCGGCGCCGGTTCCGATCTCGACGATGTTCAGGGCTTTCGCCACTGCCGAGATGACCGCGCACTGCGCGCCGACCTCGGGACTGATGGGCGTCGCGCCGACTTCGAGCGCGTGCGCGCGTGCGCGCGCGATGTGCTCGGGCTCGACCGTCGCCTCGGCGGCGAATCGGTGGTTGGCGTCGTGCTCGGGCATATGTCCTCCGGCGCTCAGCCTACGCGCCGCGGCGTGCGAAGCCCGGTCGGCACGGCGGTAACCTGAACACATGTTCTTCGGCCTCACGATCGAGAAGCTGCTGCTCATCGGGGTGATCGCAGCGCTCATCGTCGGTCCGGAGAGGCTGCCCCGCTATGCGGAGTCCCTCGCGCTGTTCACCAAGCGCGCTCGGGAGTGGGTGTCCACGGCCAAGACCCGCGTCAAGGACGAGATGGGCGAGGACTTCGACGACGTGGACTGGCGGACGCTCGATCCGCGACGCTACGACCCGCGCCGCATCATCAAAGAGGCGCTCCTCGACGACGCGCCGGTCGCCACCGTCCGCGCCGCGCAGACGGCCGCGGTCGCCTCCTCGGCGCTGGCCGCTCCGGTGCCCTCACCCTTCGCCGGTCCCGCCTCCGCGCGCGAGCCCGGTGCCGTCCCGCCCTACGACACCGAAGCCACCTGACCCGCGCTCGGATCGTCCCGCCGGATGTCCGCCGTGCGTGCCGGTCAGAGCGGGCGCATCGGCAGGGAGCGACCCGACAGGCCCCGTGGCGCCGCCGCGATCGACGCCGCGAGGGACCGGATCGCCGCGGATGCCGGATCGTCCGGGTGCGAGAGCACGGCGGGGATGCCGGCGTCGGCGTCGCGACGCAGGTCGGGACTGAGGGGGATCGACGCCAGCAGCGGCACGTCGTCACCGAGCACACGCGCGACGGCGGCACCGCCGCCGCTGCCGAAGAGGTCGAGCACCGTGCCGTCGGGCAGGGTCATCGCAGCCATGTTCTCGACGACGCCGATCACCCGCTGACCGGTCTGACGGGCGACGAGGCCGCTGCGCACGGCGACATCGGATGCCGCGGTCTGCGGTGTCGTGACGACGAGCACGTCGGCGTGGGGGAGCAGCTGGCCGACCGAGATCGCGACGTCTCCCGTTCCCGGCGGCATGTCCAGCAGCAGCACGTCCAGGTCGCCGAAGTACACGTCGGTGAGGAACTGCTGCACGGTGCGGTGGAGCATCGGACCGCGCCACGCGACGGCGCCCAGGGGCCCGTCGGCGTCTCCCCGCCGCAGGAACATCCCGATCGAGATCGTCTTCACCCCGTGGGCGACCGGCGGAAGCATCAGCTCGTCGATCCGTGTGGGCTGCACGGCTCCGCCGTCGGGAGCGGTGAGGCCGAGCAGAGCCGGGATGGAGAATCCGTGCACGTCGGCGTCGATCAGGCCCACCACGAGTCCCCGCTCGGCCAGCGCGACGGCGAGGTTCGCGGTGACGGTGGACTTGCCCACACCGCCCTTGCCGCTGGTGACGGCGATGACGCGCGTCAGACTGTCGGGGCCGAAGGGCATCTCCCGAGCGGCGCGGCCCCCGCGGAGCTTCTCCGTCAGGTCGCGGCGCTCGTCGGGCGACATGACGCCGACGTTCAGCACCACCTCGTCGATCCCGTGGACGGAGGCGGCGGCCGCGGTCACTTCGCGCGAGATCCGGTCGGCCGCGGGGCACCCGACGATCGTCAGCGCGATGCCGACGGTCGCGATCGCCCCGTCGACGCTGATGTCGCGCAGCATGTCCAGCTCGGCGAGGGGGCGACGCAGCTCGGGGTCGGACACCGCGCCGACCGCACGGCGGACGGCGTCGGCCGCGCCGACTCCATCGATGTCGCTCACGACGAACGGTCCCGGTTCGTCTCGGCCGGGGGAGCCGCATCCGGATCAGGTCCGATGCTCTCCAGGAGCTGCTTGAGCTCGGCTCGGAGCACATCCTTCGTGATGGCGTCGTTGCGGTAGTCGCTGACCGCCATCCGCAGCGCCACGATCTCGCGCGCCAGATACTCGGTGTCGGCGAGGTTGCGCTCGGCACGCTGGCGGTCCTGCTCGATCTGGACACGATCCCGGTCGTCCTGACGGTTCTGCGCGAGCAGGATGAGGGGAGCGGCGTACGAGGCCTGCAGCGACAGCACGAGCGTCAGCGCGGTGAAGCCGAACTCCTGCGAGTCGAAGCGCCACGCGACCGGGGCTGCGGTGTTCCACACGATCCACCCGACGCAGAAGAGGGTCAGTCCGAGCAGGAACGCCGGGGTGCCCATGTTCCGTGCGATCCACTCGGTGAAGCGGCCGAACCGGTCGCGCGACGGCTGAGGGGTCCGCGGTGCCAGCACGCCCCCGCGTCCGCGGGGGGCGTCCAGCGAGACCCGGCGGGAGCTGCGGGCCATCAGCGCACCCCCTGTCGCGGCGAGCGGGAGCGGGGTGCGGCATCCTGGGATCGCCAGTCATCGGGCAGCAGGTAGTCGAGCACGTCGTCGATCGAGACCGCGCCCACCAGTCGGTGCGCCTGATCGATGACCGGCACCGACACGAGGTCGTAGCTGGCGAGGAGGCGCGCGACCTCGGCGGCCGTGGCCGTGGAGGCCACCGGCTCGACGCTGTCGTCGATGATCGCGCCGATCCGCTCGTGCGGCGGGTAGCGCAGCATCCGCTGGAAGTGCACCGTCCCGAGCAGGCGACCCGTGGGGGTCTCGTACGGGGGAAGCGTGACGAAGACGGAGGCCGCGAGGGCGGGATGCAGCTCGTGACGCCGGATGAGGGCGAGAGCCTCGGCGACGGTCGCATCGGCGGGGAGGATGATCGGCTCGCTCGTCATCAGACCGCCGGCCGTGTCGGGGCCGTACTTCAGCAGCTCGCGGACGTCCTCGGCTTCTTCGGGCTCCATCAGATCGAGGAGCTGCTCGAGGCGGCCCTCGGGGAGCTGTCCGAGAAGGTCGGCGGCGTCGTCGGGCTCCATCGCGTCGAGGATGTCGGCCGCACGCTCGTCGCCCAGCTGCTCGAGGATGTGGATCTGCTCGTCCTCGGGCATCTCTTCGAGGGCGTCGGCGAGCCGGTCGTCGGGCAGCTCCTCGGCGACTTCGAGAAGCCGCTCCTCGGGCAGATCGAGCAGCGTGTTGGCGAGGTCCGCGGGCTTCAGCTCGGAGTAGGTGGCCACGAGCTGCTCGGCGGACTGGGCCTCGCCCGGCGTCTGCTGCTCGCGGACGTCGCTCCACGTGGCGAACGTCGTCGGTCCCTTCGCGAAGGGCGACGCGCTCGTCTTCGGGCGCCTGAGGAACAGCTGACCGACGTCCCACTCGCCGAGCCGGTTCCGCTCGATGGCGACGTCCTCGATGACGGCGTGACCCGACCCGTCGCGGAGGAAGACCTTGCGTCCGAGCATCTCGGCCATGACGCGCACCTCTCCGCCGCGCTGCTCGAACCGCCGCACGTTGATGAGGCCGGTGGTGATCACCTGGCCGGTCGCGATCGAGGTGACGCGGCCGATCGAGAGGAACACGTGGCGTCGTCCCGGGATCTCGATCACGAGGCCGACCACGCGCGGCGGATCGTCCTTGCGGTAGATGACGACGACGTCGCGCACCTTGCCGACGCGGTCGCCGGAGGGGTCGAAGACCATGCACCCGGTCAGGCGCGCGACGAAAACCCTCTGCGTGCTCACCTCCCCAGAGTAGCCCGGGGGAGCGTGGGAGGATGGGAGCATGACCATGATGGGCGGACGCTTCCCGCAGGGCAAGGACGAGGTCGGACAGACCGTCGCCGGATACCCCACCTACGAGGCCGCGCAGAAGGCGGTGTCGGCGCTCATCGCCGCCGATGTCCCCGCCCGGGAGATCGCGATCGTCGGCAAGGGACTGCGATCGATCGAGCGGGTCACCGGGCGCCTCGGCTACGCCGCCGCGGCCCGCTCGGGCGCGGTCAACGGGCTTCTGCTGGGAATGCTGTTCTCGGCGATCCTCGTGATCGGCAGCCCGACCGTCCCCATCCAGGCCTTCGTCGGCGTGCTGTTCGTGGGCATCGCGATCGGGATGCTGCTGAGCCTGGTCACCTACTCCCTCGTCCGCCGCCGTCGCGACTTCGCCTCGGTCATGCAGGTCGCCGCCGACCACTACGAGGTGACGGTCTCCGCCGCGAGCCTGAACCGCGCACGCGGCGTCCTCAACGCCCCGGGCGCCGGGTCCGAGAGCACGCCGACCGCGGCATCCGACCCGCCCCCCGCGGCCCCGGCCCCGGCCGCGCCGGAGGCGCCCCCGACCGAGGAGCCGCCGCGCTACGGGGAGCGGATCACACCGCCTGCCCGCTCGGGTGACGGCTCGGGTGCGCCGGAGACCGCCGCACCCGGCGCGTCCCCGGACCCCGCCGCTCCGGACCCCGCCGCTCCGGATCGGGCCCCCGGGCGATGACCTCCGCCGGCGCGCTGAACGTGCCGGTCGACCTTCCCACCGGTCGCGTCGAGGCCGTCGCGTGGCACGAGCGCGCCGAGGCCGGATGGGCGACCATGGCGATCGCCCACGGCGCAGGCGCCGGCTCGTCGCATCCGTTCCTCGTGGGTTTCGCCGCCGGCATGCGCGGCGAGGGCGTCTCGACGCTGCGCTTCGACTTCCCCTACCTCACCGCGGGGCGTCGGATGCCGGGGCCGCCGGCTCACGCCGTCGCGACGTGGCGGGCCGTCGCCGCGCTGGCCGCCGACCTCGACCGGTCCCCGCTCTGGGCTGCGGGCAAGTCGTACGGCGGTCGGATGGCCTCGATGGCGGCGGCGGAGGGCGCGATCTCACCGGCGGGGCTGGTGTACCTCGGCTATCCGCTGCACCCGCCGGGGCGGCCTGACAAGCCTCGCTCGGCGCACCTGCCGCGCGTCGCGCAGCCCCAGCTGTTCGTCGAAGGCACCCGCGATCCGTTCATCGACCCCCACGCGCAGCTCGTCGACGCGCTGGCGGCGTGCGCCGATGCCCGCATCGCGTGGGTCGAGGGCGCAGGGCACTCGTTCGAGGTGGCCGGGCGTCGCCGGGATGCCGCCACGATCGGCGCCGAGCTGGCGCCGATCGTGGCGGCGTGGATGCGCGAGCGCTCCTGAGTCAGCGCCCGGCGGCGTAGCCCTGCATGCCCCGCGGGTTGGCGGCCGCCCACAGCACGCCGCGTGCGCGGTCGATCCCCACGGCGGACAGGCGACCGAGGCGCCAGTCCCCGGCGCGAGTGACGTCGTGGCCGCGCCGACGGAGCCCTTCGATGACCTCGTCGCCGAGGCGATCCTCGACCACGACCCCCGCCGGGTCCCACGTGCGCGGCCAGAACGAGTCCACGAGGGCGGTGGTGTGCAGGGTGGGGGCGTCGATCGCCTCCTGCGCGCTGTAGCCGCCGGCGAGCATGCGCAGGATCATCGGCAGCTGCCACTGGTCCTGCTGGTCGCCGCCGGGCGTGCCCATGGCGACGACCGCTGCGCCATCGCGGAGGACGAGGGTCGGCGTGAGCGTCGTGCGGGGGCGCGCCCCCGCACGCAGCGCCGAGGGCGACCCCGGATCGAGCCACGTCATCTGGAGGCGCGTTCCCAGGCAGAAGCCGAGCTCGGGGATCGTCGGCGAAGACTGCAGCCACCCGCCCGACGGCGTGACCGACACGATGTTCCCCCAGCGGTCCACGACGTCGATGTGGCACGTGTCGCCGCGTGTGACGCCGTCGCGGGCGACCGTGGGCTCGCCGGCCCCGGCGAACGACACGGTCTCATCGGCGGTGCGTCGAAGCGGGGGCCGGAACGGCTCCGCGTCGCCGAGCCGACCCGGGCGCCACTCCCGGGACGCCTCGGCCCCGATCGCGTCCCGGCGCCCCGCGATGAAGGCCTCGTCCAGCAGCGCGGCGACATCGACGTCGTCGCCGAAGTGCGCGTCGCGGTCGGCCAGGACGAGCTTGAGCGTCTCGACGACCGTGTGCGCGCCGCGCTCGGTCGACACGTCGAGGTCCTCGTCCGCGAGCGGTTCGAGGATCCGCAGCGCCTCGAGCAGGGCGGGGCCCTGGCACCAGGCGCCCGCCTTGGCCACGACGTGCCCGCGGAACGCCGTGGTGGCGGCATCCTCGTACGACGCGCGAAACTCGCCGAAGTCGGCCGCTGAGATCACGGCCGAATGGTCGGTGCCGGACGAGTGCCGGTGCGGGACGGCGAGGAAGGCGGCGGCGGCCTGCGCGACGCGCCCCGTCGCCCACTCGTCGCGCGCGGCATCGATGCGGTCGGCACGGGTGGTGCCGTCGGTGCCGGCGTGGACGAGCTCTTCCAGCACCGTCGCATAGGCGGGGTTGCGGTGCAGCTCCCCGGCGGCGGGCACCCGTCCCTCCGGCATCCACAAGGCGGCCGAGCTCGGCCAGTGGTCGCGGAACAGCTCGGCGACCCGGGCGATCGTGGCGGCGGCGGTGGGGAGCAGGGGGGCGCCGTCCCGCGCGTACCCGATCGCGGGTGCGAGGACCTCGGACAGCTCGAGCGTGCCGTGATCGCGGAGAAGCAGGAGCCATGCGTCCACGGCGCCGGGCACGGCTGCGGCGAGGCCGCCCGCTCCGGGGACGAGGTCGAGGCCTTGGGAGCGGAAGTGCTCGATGTCGGCGCCGGCCGGCGCCGGTCCCTGGCCCATCAACACGACCGGGGTCCCCGGGTCGGCGGCCGTGGCGAACAGACCGACCAGGTCGCCGCCGGGGCCGTTCAGGTGCGGTTCGACGATGTGGAGCACGAACCCGCCCGCCACGGCGGCGTCGAAGGCGTTGCCGCCGCGCTCGAGCATCGCCTGCGCGGCGGCGGTGGCGATCCAGTGCGTCGACGCGGCCATCCCGAAGGTGCCGGTGAGGGTCGGGCGCGTCGTGAAGGCCGACGGCGGGGTGAACGCGGGCGACGGGGTGGAGACGGAGCTCACGAGGACAGCCGCGCGATCCAGGCCTCGACCTCGTCGGCCGTGCGGGGGATGTCAGCCGAGAGGTTGACCGGGCCGTCCGCCGTCATGAGGATGTCGTCCTCGATGCGGACCCCGATGCCCCGGTACTCCTCGGGCACGGTGGTGTCGTCGATCTGGAAGTACAGGCCGGGTTCGATCGTGAAGACCATGCCCGCCTCCAGCACGCCGTCGTAGTACATCTCGCGTCGGGCCTGCGCGCAGTCGTGGACGTCGATGCCGAGGTGATGGCTCGTCCCGTGCACCATGTAACGCCGGTGGTGGCCGCCCGCGTCCGCGTCGAGCGCCTCCTGCGCCGTGACGGGCAGGAGTCCCCATTCCGCGACCCGCGCGGCGATGACCTCCATGGCGGCGTCGTGGACGCTGCGGAAGCGCACCCCGGGCCGCGCGGCGGCGAAAGCGGCGTCGGCGGCCTCGCGCACGGCCTCGTAGACGCGGCGCTGCACGGCGGTGAAGCGTCCGCTGACCGGGAGCGTGCGGGTGATGTCGGCGGTGTAGAGGCTGTCGACCTCGACACCGGCGTCGATGAGGATGAGGTCGCCCGGAACCACCGCCCCGTCGTTGCGGGTCCAGTGCAGATAGCACGCGTGCGGACCGGAGGCGGCGATGGTGTCGTATCCGACCGCGTTGCCGTCGCTGCGCGCCCGAAGATGGAACACGCCCTCGACGATGCGCTCGCCGCGAGGGTGCGCGATGACCCGCGGCAGGTCGGCGACGATGTCGTCGAAGCCGGCCGCGGTCGCGGCGACCGCCTCGCGGAGCTGCGCGATCTCGTAGTCGTCCTTGACCAGGCGCAGCTCCGACACGAAGCGCGTCACCTCGGCGTCCTCGCCGACGACGCGGTCGTCCTCGCCCCCGGCGAAGTCGTCGATGTGCGCGGTGGCCACACCCAGGTCGGCGGCCACCGCCGCCAGGGACGGGCGGGGACCGATCCAGAACTCGCCGATCGCCGCATTGGAGTAGAACTCCGCCGTCGTGCGGTCGGCGCGCTCGCGGAAGTACAGCGTGACGTCGTGACCGTCCTCGCGCGGCTCGAAGACCAGAGCGGCATCGGGCTCGGCGTCACTGGCCCACCCGGTCAGGTGCGCGAACGCGGAGTGCGCGCGGAACGGGTAGTCGGTGTCGTTGCTGCGCTGCTTGAGGCCGCCGGCGGGCACGACCACGCGGGAGCCCGGGAACGCCGCGGACACCGCATCGCGGCGCGCGGCCGCATACGGCGCCTGTGCCCGCTGCGGGGGAGTGGAGTCGGGGCGCTCGGCCCACCCGGTCGAGATCGTGTCGAGGAAGCCCTGACCGTAGGGCTGGCGGCGGTTGGTGCTGGTGGTGGGGCGCTCGCCGTCGGTCTGCGCGATCGTGTCGCTGTCGCCTGAGGTGCTCATCCGCCCAGTCTCGCACGACGCACCCGCCCGGGATCGGCGGTCGGTGCGCGTCAGCCCACAGGCTCGAGCTGGACGATCAGCGGCCGGTGATCGCTGCCGGATCCGTCCAGGGACCGCAGGACGATCGAGCCGGTGGGCCTCCAGTGCGTCGTGGCCATGACGTGATCGATGGGGGCGCCGAGGAGGGCGGGGATCGCGGTCGTCCAGGTGCCGACGGCGCCGTTGCCGGTCTCTGCGGCGATGTCGTGACAGCGTCCGAGGGTGCCGCCGTCCACGCCCAGACCGGCCATGTGATCGAGGGTGGCGTTGAAGTCGCCCGCGAGGATCACGTTCGCATCGGCGCACTGATCCGCCAGCCACTGCAGGTCGCTGCGCCAGTACGACATGTACGCCTGCCGCGGGGCGACCGCGTGCGCGGCCACCACGATCGGTCCGTCGCCGCTCGTGGGCATCGCCACCGCACTCGGCACCGTGGAGGTGTTGCTGGTGCCGTCCTGCGAGGCCTCGATGACGGCGTAATCGCCCAGGTCCGGCGTGATCAGGAGGGTGGTCGATCCGGCATCCCACTGGGTCGACGGGTTGTCGACGTGATGCGCCCACATCGGATGCCCGAGTTCGCGCATCGCGATGGCGACCTGCTCGCCGGTGGCGATCGTCGTCTCGGGGAGTGCGACGATGTCGGCGTCCATGGCCACGGCGATCTTGGCCACCGTGTCGGCGGTCGTCGCCTCGCCGGCGGTGTTCCACGTCATGACCCGGATGCTGGCGTCGGACTTCGCCGGGAGGCTCTCGGTTCCGAGCCCCCTCGTCATCAGCATCGCGACGTTCGCTCCGGCGGCCAGCGCGGTCACCAGGGCGAGGGTGAGCGCCATCGTCCGCAGCGGACGCGCGACCGCCAGCAGCAGGAGGAAGAGGGTCGCCGCGGCGAAACCGGCCGCGAGGAGGCCGCGGAACGAGACCACCTGCGCCACCGGCCAGAAGCGTCCCACGCTGAACACTCCGGGGAAGGTCAGAGCGGCTGCGACGATCGCGCCGACCACGGTCACCAGGACCCCCACGAGGCGAAGCACGACGGCGACTCTATGTCAGCAGCCTGGGAGATCGGTCAGCGGACATGCCGGGGAGCGCATGCGCGTGCGACGCCGACGCCGTCCACCGGCGATACCCTCGGAGGGTGCAGGCATCACGTCGCTTCTCCGGTCCGAGCGACCTGCACCTGCACTCGACCCATTCCGACGGGACCGAGGCGCCCGCCGAACTGATGAGCGCCGCCCATCGACACGGACTGCGCACGGTCGCGCTCACCGACCACGACACGACATCGGGGTGGGCCGAGGCGGCGGAGGCCGCCACCTCTCTGGGGATGACGCTGCTGCCGGGGATGGAGCTGTCGGCCCGGCACGAGTGGCGCAGCGTCCACGTGCTGGCTTACCTGTTCGACCCCGACCACCCGGCGCTGCGGGCGATGACCGACCGCATCCGCTCCTCGCGCCTGGATCGGGCGCGTGTCATGGCCGACCGGATCGCCCGCGACTACGACCTCGTGTGGGACGACATCCTCGCCCAGACGATAGACGGTGCCACCGTGGGGCGTCCCCACATCGCGGACGCCCTGATCGCACGCGGCCTCGTGCGCGATCGCGCCGAGGCGTTCTCGGGCATCCTGAGCCCGCGCGGCGACTACTACGTGGCCCTCTACGCGCCCGACCCGGTGACCGCGGTCGAACTCGTCGTCGCGGCCGGGGGAGTGGCGATCATCGCTCACCCCGCCGGTCGCGCCGGCCTCCTGCCCGAGCGACTCACCGAGCGGATGCTGCACGCCGGTCTGGGCGGTTTCGAACTCGATCATCGCGAGAACCTGCCCGGGGGTCGTGAGACCCTCGCCCGGCTGTGCCGGGAGCGGGACCTGATCGTCACCGGCTCGAGCGACTACCACGGGGTCGGCAAGCCGAACCTGCCGGGCGAGAACACCACGGCCGACGCGATGGTCGCGCGCCTTATCGACAGTGCGAGCGGCAGCACCCCGGTCTATCCCTGAGTGCCGCCGCCCGGCGTGTGTGTGTGACCGACCGCGTCAGACCGCGGGGGTGCCGCCCGTGCGCGGGCCGCGACGGCGACGGCGCCGCGGGGCGGGCTTGCCGTCGTGGTGCTCCTTGCCGGAGCCGTCATGGGTTCCCGCGCCGTCGGGGACGGACGCCGGGGCGGGCGCCCCGTGCTCGGCGGGCACCTCGGCTCCGGCGGCGGCCGAGCCCGAGCGGCGGCGACGCCTGCGGCGGGCATCCCCGTCGCCGGTGTCGTTCGTGCGGGGGGTGCGCGCAGGGCGGTCGCCGTTCGTGCCGGCATCCTGCGTCTTGACGGTCTGGGTGCGCGGGGCCGTCGCGATGCGGCCCTTGGTCCCGGCGGGGATGTCGAGGTCGTCGTACAGGTGGGGGCTCGAGGAGTAGGTCTCGACCGGCTCGGGCTGACCGAACTCCAGGGCCCGGTTGATCAGCGCCCACTTGTGCAGGTCGTCCCAGTCCACGAACGTGACGGCGATGCCCGTCTTGCCGGCGCGGCCGGTGCGGCCGACGCGGTGCAGGTAGGTCTTCTCGTCGTCGGGGATCGTGTGGTTGATGACGTGCGTGACGTCGTTGACGTCGATGCCGCGAGCGGCGACGTCGGTGGCGATCAGCACGTCGCGCTTGCCGGCCTTGAAGGCGGCCATGGAGCGCTCGCGCGACTCCTGGCTCATGTCGCCGTGCACGGCAGCGGCGTTGAAGCCGCGGTCGCCGAGCTCGTCGACGAGCTTCTGAGCGGCGCGCTTGGTGCGGGTGAAGATGACCGACTTGCCCCGGCCCTCGGCCTGCAGGATGCGGGCGATGACCTCGTCCTTGTCGAGCGAGTGGGCTCGGTACACGAGGTGCCGGATGTTCGCCTGCGTGAGGCCCTCGTCGGGATCGTTGGCGCGCATGTGGATGGGGTTCGACATGAAGCGGCGCGCCAGGGCCACGATGGGCCCGGGCATGGTGGCCGAGAACAGCTGGGTGTGGCGCACCGGCGGGACCTTGGTGAAGATCTTCTCGATGTCGGCGAGGAAGCCGAGGTCGAGCATCTTGTCGGCCTCGTCGAGCACGACCTCGGTGGCGTTCGAGAGGTCGAGAAGTCGCTGGTTGCTGAGGTCGATCAGACGGCCGGGGGTGCCGACCACGATCTGCGCACCGGCCTTCAGCTGGTCGATCTGCCCCTCGTACGCCTTGCCGCCGTAGATGGCGACGACGCTCGTGGAGCGGTTCGACGTGAGCATGTCCATGTCTTCGTAGACCTGGACGGCCAGCTCGCGGGTGGGGACCACGATGAGGGCCTTGACGCCGGGGGCGGGGTCGAGGCCCATCCGCTGGACGACGGGGATGCCGAACCCGAAGGTCTTGCCGGTGCCGGTCTTGGCCTGGCCGATGATGTCCTGGCCGGGAAGCCCGAGCGGAATCGTCTGCTCTTGGATGGGGAACGCGTCGACGATGCCCTTGGTGGCAAGGGCCTCGACGATGTCCTGGTCTACGCCGAGTTCGGCGAAGGTCGTCACGATATGTACCTGTTCAGATGAGGCGGCGAGGGATGCCGCGAAGCGATCCACGCCCTCACTCATCCGCAGGCGCGGGGTCCCGGTCCGTCGCCGGGACGCGTTCCAGGATACCCGGCCCTAGGGTAGAAGCCGTGGTGACCTGGTTCTGGCAGCGCCGTCGGCGCGGCGATCGCTCGCTGGCCCTGCGCTCGAGGGGAGATTTCGGCGACGCCGTCCGCGTCGACTTCGAAGAGCTCGCACCCGACGCCGACACCTTCCTCGGCCAGGCCGCCTATCTGCAGCTGGGATACTTCGAGACCCTCAGCGAGCTGATCGCCTCGACTCCGGAACTGGCGCAGAAGGAGTCGCTGTCCCGGGCGGCGGGCGCGGCGCTGACCAAGCACGAGGCGCTCGTCGCCCTGATCCGCGAGCGCGGCGACGATCCCACGACCCTCATGCTCCCGTTCCGGGAACCGCTGGACGCGTTCCGCCGCGCCACCCACGGGGTGCGACCGCAGGAGACCATGCTGTCGGTGCACATCACCGCCGGCATGCTGGACGACTTCTATCTCGCCCTGTCGTCGAGCTACGGCGAGACCGGCCGGCGTGTGGCCAGGATCCTCAGAGCCGACGACGACCGCCAGGCGATCGTCGACATCATCCTCGACACGATCGCCAGCGATGCGCAGTGGCGATCCCTGCTGGCGATGTGGGGACGCCGGCTCGTCGGGGACACGCTGCTCATCGCGCGGGCCGCGCTGCGACCGACGGAGCTGCGCGTCGCCGACGAGGAGAAGGTCGAGCCGGTGTTCACCGAACTCATGGCCGCGCATTCGCGCCGCATGGACGCGATGGGCCTCGCCGCCTGACCCGCGCCCCGACCCCGCCGTGGCGTGGGTCAGCCGAGCCCGAGGCGCGCCCTCTCGTTGGCGTCGTGCGCCGCGCGCGTGCGCGCCAGCATGATCACGACCGGATAGGTCACCGCGAGCGGAACGAGGACGGCGGCGAGCCACGGCCATACGGTGGCGGCGCCCAGGCCGGCCCAGGTGAGGGCGGTCCAGGCCGCACCGGCCGAGACGGTGCCGATCATCGGCGCGAGAACCGCACCGCGTGTGGAGCGCGCACCGATGTGCAGGTGCACGCCGATGCCGATCGCGGCTCCGGCGATCAAACCCAGGAGGATCTCCACGGGCGTGGGGTCAGGCGACGAAGCCGACGCGGCGCGATTCCTCGGTGCCGAGTTCGATGTACGCCAGCGACGCGGTGGGGACGATGTAGGAGTTGCCCTTCGCATCGGCGAAGGTGACGTGGCTCGACTGGGCGTCCAGCGCGTCGGCGATCGACTTCTTCACCGCCGCCGCGGGCTCGTTCGTCTCGAAGCTGAGCTCGCGTCCGGTGTTCGCGATGCCGATGCGGATCTCCACGTGACTGCCTTTCTCGCGCTGTGCGCCCCTGCCTGCGGCGCATGGCAACTCTACGACACGGCCGGCGGCGACCCGCCCGCTGCGGGCACGCTCTGGGCGAACGGCATCGAGTCGGACGTGCACGGTAGCGTCGTCGGGTGATGCCGAGCCCGACCCGCCCCGACGTGCGGCCCGACGCCGCCCAACGTGCGGTCGCCGGTCTGCCCGCCGACGCGTCGGGCGTCGTCCTGGGAGCGCCCGGCACCGGCAAGACGACTGCACTCGTGCTGCGGGTCGCGCATCTGCTGACCGACGGCGGGCTCTCGCCGGACGAGCTCCTGGTGCTCACCCCGACGCGCCAGACGGCGACCGCCGTCCGCGATCGCCTCGCCGCAGGTCTCGACGTCGCCACCCCCGGTCCCCTCGCCCGCTCCACGGCGTCCTTCGCGTTCCAGCTGGTCCGCGCTGCGTCCGTGGCCGACCGCGGAGAGCCCCCGCAGCTGCTCACGGCGGGCGACCAGGACCGCATCATCGCCGACCTGCTCGCCGGGGACGAGGAGGATGCCGCGACCGGCGCCGACCGCTGGCCGGCGGTGCTCGGTCCGGCCGTGCGTCGGTCCCGCTCGTTCCGCTCCGAGCTGCGGGCTCTCGCCGCCCAGTGCGCGGATCTCGGCGTCCGCCCCCGCGAGCTCGCCGCCGTGGCGGCACGGGAGGGTCACGACACCTGGGCCGCGGCGGCGGGATTCCTGCAGGAGTACGACTATGCGCTGGCCCGCATGCGCGCCTCGCACCGCGACGCCGCCGAGCTCGTCCACGAGGCCGCGGGACTGCTCTCGCACGCCGGGCGGGATCGGATCGGCGCGGCGGTGGACCTCAAGGTGCTCCTCGTCGACGACGCGCAGGAGCTCACGCGCGGTGGCGTGGCGCTCGTGGAGGCCGCGCGACGCCGGGGGATCGCCGTGGTCGCCTTCGGCGATCCCGACATCGGATCCGGTGCCTTCCGCGGCGCCAGCCCGGAGCTGTTCGACGCGCTGGTGCGCACCCTCGGGGGCACGGTGCACGTGCTCGACGCCCCGCACCGAGCGGTCCCCGCCCTCACGCGGCTGACGCGTGTCGTCACCTCGTCGATCGGCGCCGTCGGCCGCGTGGACCATCGCCGCGCCCCCGGACCGGACTCCGATGACGAGGGCGTCGCGGCCATCATCGCGGACTCGCCCTTCGCCGAGGTCGATCGGATCGCGCGGACCCTGCGGGCGTGGCACGTCATGGACGGCATCGCCTGGGACGACATGGCGGTGATCGCGCACGATACGCGCCAGGTCGCGCAGCTCGAAGTGGAGCTGGCGGCGCGCGAGGTGCCCACCCGGGCCGGCAGCGTACCGCGTCCGCTGGGGCGGGAGGATGTCGTCCGCGATCTCGTCGGCATCGTCCGGCTGGGTCTGGCCGATCCCGCCGACCGCGAGCCGGACGCGCTCGCCGACGCCCTCGTGACCCCCTACGGCGGCCTCGACTCGGTCGGCCTGCGGCGATTGCGCGCGCGCCTGCGCATCGGCGAACTCGCGGCGGAGGGCAGTCGCCCGGCGCGCGAACTGCTCGCCGAGGCGATGCGCGAGCCCGGCATCCTCGCCCTGATCGACGCCGCCGAGGCCCGCCGCGCCGAGCGACTGGCGACCACCCTCGCGCAACTGCACGACCACGGCCGACGCGGAGCGACCATTCACGAGCTTCTGTGGCTGGTCTGGGAGCGCTCGGGCCTGGAGCAGGTGTGGTCGCGGCGCGCGGCCGGCGGAGGAGCCGGGGCGGACGAGGCGACGCGAGCCCTCGATGCGTTGGTCGCGCTGTTCGGCGCGGCCAAGCGCTCGGTCGAGCGTGCACCGGAGGAGGGGCCGTCGCGCTTCATCCGCGAGATCCTCGACAGCGAAGTGCCCGAGGACATGCTGACCGCGCCCGAGCGTGCCGGGGCGGTGGCGCTGCTGACCCCGGCTGCGGCACTCGGCACGGAGTTCGACGTCGTGGTGGTGGCGGGGGTCCAGGACGGGGTGTGGCCGAACACGCGGCTGCGCGGCGGCCTGCTCGACACCTGGCGCCTGGCGGACGCCGTCGCCGCGCACCGCGGGGGTGTGCCCGCCGCCCCGCCGCAGGTCATCGACCGTCGTCGTGCCGCACTCCATGAAGAGCTCCGCCTGTTCGTGCGGGCCGTTTCGCGGGCGCGGTCGCGTGTGGTGGTCACGGCGGTGGACGACGACGATCTCGGTCCGAGCGCGCTCTTCGCCTATCTCCCCGAGCCGACGACCGAAACGGCCGCGGAGGGCCATCCGCTCACCCTCCGGGGGCTCGTCGCGCAGCACCGCCGGGTGCTCACCTCCGTCTCCGACCCGCACGCTCGCGCCCACGCGGCGGGGCAGTTGGTGCTTCTCGCCGAAGCGGGCGTGCCGGGAGCGCACCCGGAGCAGTGGTACGGGGTGTCTCCGCCGTCGAGCACCGGCCCGCTGCACGATCTGCAACGGGCGCCGGTGCGGGTCTCGCCCTCACGCCTCGAGGGGTTCGAGACGTGCGGGCTCGACTGGGCGGTGCGCGCCCTCGGAGGTGACACGACCTCGTTCTCATCGGGGCTCGGGACGATCCTCCACGCGGCGATGGAAGACGCTCCGGACGGGGATCTGGAGGCACTGCGCGCCGCTGTGGACGCCCGATGGGGGGAGCTGGACTTCGAGGCGCCCTGGCTCGAGAGGCAGGAGCGCGCGTGGGCCGAGACCCTGGTGCAGCGACTCCATGTCTATCTGCGCCGGGTCGCCCGGGAGGGGGGAGCACCGGTGGGCTCGGAAGCCCGCTTCCGGCTGATGGTCCAGCTGCCCGACGACGGTGGCGAGCCCGCGGTGATCGCCTCATCCGAGCCGATGCAGCCGCCGCCGGGTCCGCTCGCGCTGCTGAGCGGCTCGATCGACCGGGTGGAGGTGTATCCGCCGGGTGGCGGCGAGGACGTGCCGGTCGTCGACGGAGAGGCCACTCGCGTGGTGGTCATCGACCTGAAGACCGGTCGCTCGGAGGGGCGCGTGTCGGCGGAGAAGGTCCGCGAGGATGCGCAGCTGGCCGCCTATCAGCTCGCCGTCGCGGAGGGCACGGTGGACGGCGCGCAGGGGCACGTCAACGCCGGGGCGCGTCTGCTCGTGCTGTCGAAGACCCTCAAGGGGACGCATTACCGCATCGCGCACCAGCCGCCCATGGGCGTCGACGAGCGCGCGGCGTTCCTGCGACGCATCGCCGATGACGCCCGGGGGATGGCGGCGTCGAGCTTCGTCGCGAACGTGGACGCCCACTGCACGGAGGACCGGTTCGCGGTCTGCCGGCTGCACACCGTCAAGGCGGTGAGCTCCGCGTGACGACGACACCGCAGTGGCCGCTCGGGACCGGTCTCTCCGCCTCGGTCATCGCCGCAGCCCTGGGGCTTCCCGAACCCACCGCAGACCAGCGCGCGGTGATCGAAGCGCCGCCGACGCCCGCCCTGGTCATCGCCGGAGCCGGAAGCGGCAAGACCGAGACCATGGCCGGCCGGGTGGTGTGGCTCGTGGCCAACGGACATGTGCGCCGTGACGAGATCCTCGGTCTGACCTTCA
Organism: Microbacterium sp. ARD31; assembly: GCF_031844425.1. Lineage (NCBI taxonomy): Bacteria > Bacillati > Actinomycetota > Actinomycetes > Micrococcales > Microbacteriaceae > Microbacterium > Microbacterium sp. ARD31. Next base: position 84,028 of record NZ_JAUZVE010000002.1, on the reverse strand, counting down.
CCCGGAAAGCGGCCGGCGAGCTCGCCGAGCGCATCGGTGCGCGCCTGAGTCGCGTCGACGAGTACGCCCGGCGGGGGCTTCTCGCCCACATCCCCGCGCTCGCGGCATCCGGTGAGCTCACGACGGTCTGGGAGCATGTCGCGCGCGAACCCGAGCGTCGACGGCGCCTCGCCCTCGGGGAGCACCTCGACCGGCTCGCCCGCCAGGTGGGAACGTACGGTGACGCTGACGCCCACCCGGAGGCCGCGGTCGGGCCGGGAATCCGCAGCGTCGACGAGGACGTGCTGCTGCGTGCCCGCGTGTCGACCTACAACGCGTTCGCGGACGCGATCGTGCGCGAGCACGCGGCACGCATCGGTCGCGACGCGGACGCGTCGCTGCTGAGCCAGTCCGGGTCGTGGCTGACCGCCAGACGAGTGGTGGTGTCCTCCGTCGACGAACGGCTCGCGCTCCGCGAAGACCGGTTCGGCACGGTGGTCGACGCGGTGCAGCGGCTCGCGGGAGAGGTCCTGGACAATCGGGTCGACCTGGACGAGCTGGCCGCGTTCGGCACCGAGATGGCCGCGGCGATCCGTCCGCTCACGAACCCGGGGCTGGCGCAGCCGGGCGACATCGAGAAGTTCGGGGCGGCGATGAGCGGCCTGCCCGTGCTCGCCGACCTCGTGCGGGACTACGCGCGCGTCAAGCAGGCCCGCGGGGCACTGGACTTCGCGGACCAGGTCGCCGGGGCTCTCGAGATCGTGATCACCTCGCCGGACGTCGCCGCCGAGCTGCGAGCCCAGTACCGGGTGGTCCTGCTGGACGAGTATCAGGACACGTCGGTCATCCAGACGGATCTGCTGGCCGCGGTCTTCCACGACACCGCGGTGATGGCCGTCGGCGACCCCCATCAGTCCATCTACGGCTGGCGTGGAGCCAGCGCCGACAACCTGCGTGCCTTCGCCCGCGCCTTCGCCCGGGACACCCCGTGCGAGCGGTTCGCGCTCATGGTCAGCTGGCGCAACGACCGGCGGATCCTCGACGCCGCGAACGCCCTCATCGCCGGTGCGGATGCCGACGTGCCGCCGCTGGTCTCGCGGCCCGCCGCCGGTGAGGGGCGGGTCGCCCGGGTGTTCGCCCAGACGATCGACGAGGAGGCGGCGGCCGTCGCCGACTGGTTCGTGCGGGTGCGAGACCATCACGCCGCACGCAGCGACGATCCCCATTCCGGCGCGATCCTCTTCCGCGCCAAGCGCCACATGTCCGTCTTCGCCGACGCCCTCGCCGCTCGAGGCGTCCCGCATCGCATCCTCGGGCTCGGGGGACTGCTGTCCACGCCCGAGGTCGTGGACGTCGTCGCCGCTCTGCGGGTGCTGAGCGACCCCGGGCAGGGCTCCAGCCTCATCCGCCTGCTCGTCGGGCCGCGCTTCGGCGTGGGCGTGGCCGACATGGCGGCGCTGCATGAGCTGGCGACCACGCTCGCGCAGCGCGATGCGTCGCTGTCGCGGCTGCCCGATGCGGTGCTGCAGCGCCTTCGCGGCTCTGTCGGCGTCGACGAGCAGGTCTCGATCGTCGACGCGGTCGACGTGGTGCGGGCGCTGCCTGCCGACTACGGGCTGCTCGGCGGCTTCACCCGCGAAGGAGTGCGCCGCATCAAAGAAGCGGGCGGTGTCTTCGAGCGCCTGCGCGGGCAGGTGGGTCAACCCATTCCCGACCTGATCCGGCAGATCGAGCTCGAGCTGGGGCTCGATGTCGAACTGGCTGCGAACGAGACGAGGGGCCCCGCGCGCCTGGCCTCGGCCCAGCTGCGCTCCTTCGTCGACGAGGTGCGCGGATTCCTGGCGTCGGACGAGCGGGGGTCGATCGGGAGCCTCCTGGCCTGGCTCGATCACGCCGAAGAGACCGACGAGCTCATGCCGCGTCCGGAGCCCCCCGAGCCCGGCGTGGTCCAGCTCCTCACCATCCACGGGTCCAAGGGCTTGGAATGGGACGCCGTGGCGGTCGTGCGGCTGGTGAAGGACGAACTGCCGAAACGGCCGCGGTCGACGCTCGCCTGGCTCGGGTACGGCGTCGTCCCGTACCGCTTCCGGGGGGACCGCGACGCGCTTCCGACGCTGGACTGGGACCCCGCCGCACCCGGCGACCGCAAGTCGCTTCAGAAGGCGATCACCGAGTTCAAGAACCGCAGCCGCGACCATCAGGAACGGGAGGAGCGCCGTCTGGCCTACGTCGCCGTCACCCGAGCGCGACAGGACCTGCTGCTCAGCGGCTCACAGTGGGGCGGCCAACGCGACGCCCGTCGCCCGTCGCCGTATCTGGACGAGGTGCTCGCCGCGCTCGGACTCGAACCCGTGGCGCTCGATGAGACCGCCGAGAACCCGTATGAGGGGCGTTCCGGGGCGACCCTGCAGTGGCCGCTCGACCCGCTCGGCGGTCGTGCGCCCGCGGTGCTCGAGGCCGCCGGCGAGGTCGGGGCCGCGCTGGCGGCGCCGGAGCGTGCGCACCCGACCGAGGAGCTCGATCGCCTCTTGCGCGAGCGGGCGGCGCGCGCCGCCCCGCCTGCGGCCGCGGCGCCGTCGCGGGTCGCGGCCTCCCGCTTCAAGGACTTCGTCGAGGATTTCGACAAGACGGTCCGCGCGCTGAACCGGCCCCTGCCCGAGCGCCCCTTCCGCCAGACCCGTATCGGCACGCTCTTCCACGCCTGGGTCGAGAATCGCTCGGGCCTGGTGGGGCTTTCCGGCTCGCTCGACGACGGGCTGTGGGAGGCGGACGAGGAGGCGCTCGAGAGCGAGTCCGCGCTGGCCGACGCCGCCGAGATGGACAGGCTGACATCGATCTTCCTGGCTTCGGAATGGGGGCGGCTCCAGCCGATCGAGGTCGAGACCGAGATCGACGTGACCCTCGGTGGTGCCACCGGCATCGTGAACGTCATCTGCAAGCTCGACGCGGTCTATCGTCGCGCGGACCGCGGCGGACGCATCGAGATCGTGGACTGGAAGACGGGACGCCCTCCGGCCACCGATGCGGAACGGGACGAGCGGATGCTGCAGCTGGCGCTCTACCGCGTGGCCTATCACAAGCGCCACGGAGTGCCTCTGGCCGACATCGACGTCGCGCTGTACTACGTCGCCGACGACCTCGTCATCCGTTCGGACCGTGTCTACTCCGAGGCGGAACTGGTCCAGCGCTGGAATGCCGCGCGGGAAGCGCGCTCGGCCTCGCGCTCCGCTTCGGCGTGATCCTCGCCGAAGCGGGCGATGTCGATCGGGCCGGTGACCGCATCCGCGCCCGGCGTCGAGGCGGAGACGGTTGAGCCGGAGGGGGCCGTGGCGGCGGCGCGTGCGGTCTCGGCCTCGACGTCGACCGGGGCGGTCTCGCGGTCGGCGTCGTCGTCGTCGATCCACTGCGAGAGCTCGGCCGCATCGTAGGCGTCCGTGTGCATCGACGTGTCGGACGCCGTCGCGGAATGGGCTGCCGGCACCTGGCCCAGCAGGGCGATCGCCCCGTCGACGTCCACCTGCCCGTCCGTGAGGAGATCGCTTCCCGCGACCGTGGCGGCCAGCGACTCCAGCAGCGCCACGGCGTCGTCGACGATGTCGGAGCGCTCGGCGTCATGGCCGTGCACCAGCCACTTGGCGAACTCGAGCTCCGCGTAGAGGCGGGCGCGCTCGCGCACCCCGGCGTCGGGCGCCCGATCGCTGGCGGAGACGTACGTGTCGAACACGTCCTGGGCGGCCGTCGGCGCCGACGCCAGCCACTGCAGGTCGACGGCCGGATCGCCGACACTCAGCCCGTGCCACTCCAGCACGCCGGTCACATGCGGCACGTCATCGACGTCCTCGAACAGGAAGGAGGCGGCACCTGCCCCGCCGAGGACGACCGCCGACTCGAAACGCCACAGCGGATCGGCGTCGAGCGCGCGACGCCATCGCACGATGAGCGGAACGGGCACAGCGCCGGTCGCCGCAGCGCGGTCCGCCAGTCGCGCGGCGTCGGCACGGACCTGGCCGGGGGTGCGGAAGGGAAGACCCTCCGTCCGGACGATGGACACCGGCAGGGCGTGCAGGGCGGCCAGGGCCGCCCCCACCGACGTCGCGGCTCCGCGTCCCGGAGGCAGGTGAGCAGCATCGACCCGGTAGCCGGGCAGGAAGTCCACCACGATCGCCCGCGAGCCGTCGATCGCGGTCTCACCGAGGAGCTCGGGGGCGCGGAAGGGCAGCAGCGAGCGCACCCCCGGCGTCAGAGCACGCAGAGCCCGCGCCTGCGCCGCCACCTCCGGTGCGGTGTCGGGCTCGGCCGGGACCCTCACCACGACGCGTCGCCCATCGTCGAGGTGCGCCACGGCGGAGTCGTATCGGCCGGCCGCGCCCTCGGTCAGGGCTCCCACGCCCACGACGCCGACGCGGGGAAGAGCCGCCGTGACGGACGCGGCTAGAGTGAGGGGTGAGCGAGCCATGTGCCCAGGGTAGGTCGGGCTCGCGCGTGCGGTGCCGCGCCACGCCCTGGCCGCCGAGCACCATGCCGCACCGGCGTCGCGGAGCGTCCCGGTGCCGGCTCCACGCCCAATCCGCAGAGGGGTCCCGATGTCGTCGTCCGAGAGCGCGGGCACCGTCCCGGCGGGCACCGTTCGAGACAGCGCCGGTCGAGACAGCGCCGGTCGAGACAGCGCTGACGCCCTCGCACGGGCGGCCGCCGAGCGCCTCGAGACAGGTCTGCTGGAGCGTCTCCGCGCGGATCCCGCCACCCGAGTGCTGGCCCTCCACGGTGATGCCTCGGCGCTGACCTCCGCCGGGCGCATCGATTGGATGCCGCCGGACCGGGTGCCGGGCGACGTGCTGTGGGCTTTTCTCGGGCGCGCGGCGACAGGCGAGGCGCTCCTGGCCGCGGTGTACCCGGAGGCCGACGCCGAGCCGTTCGCGCCGGCGGGAGGCTGGGGCGCGCTGCGCACGGTGGCCGCGGATCTCGATGCGGCGGACGCAGCCGCGTTCGTGACAGCGGTGAGCCTCGGACGCTGGCTGCGGGAGGCCCCCTTCTGCCCTGCATGCGGCACGATGACGCTGCTGTCGGATGCGGGGTGGTCCCGGCGATGCCCCTCCTGTGCTCGTCAGCACTTTCCGCGCACCGACCCCGCCGTCATCGTCGCGATCCAGAGCGCTCGCGATCCCGACCTGCTGCTGCTCGGCTCCAACGCGCTGTGGGGCGCTGGCCGCTACTCGTGCTTCGCGGGGTTCGTCGAAGCCGGCGAGTCGCTCGAGACCGCCGTCCACCGGGAGGTCGCCGAAGAGGCAGGTGTGACGCTCTCGAGCGTCCGCTACCGCGGGTCGCAGCCGTGGCCGTACCCGCGCTCGCTCATGGTCGGCTTCCTCGCCACGGCGACCGATGAGGATGCGGCCCGCCCCGACGGCGAGGAGATCATCGACGTGCGCTGGTTCACCCGGGCCGAGATCGGGGCCGGCCTGGCCGGTGAGGGCCCGCTGACACTGCCGGGCGCGGCATCCATCGCCCACCGCCTCATCGCCGACTGGCACCGGGGGACGGAATGAGCGACGCCCTCGCCGGACTCGACGAGCGGCAGCGCGAAGCCGCGTCCGTGCTGCGGGGTCCCGTCGTCGTGCTCGCCGGAGCGGGGGCGGGCAAGACGCGCGTCATCACCCACCGCATCGCCCACGGCGTCGACACCGGGGCCTACTCGCCCGGGCGGGTGATGGCGGTCACGTTCACGGCCAAGGCCGCGGGCGAGATGCGCGGCCGCCTGCGGGCGCTCGGGGTGGAGGGCGTCTCGGCCCGCACGTTCCACGCGACCGCGCTCGCACAGCTGAACTACTTCTGGCCGACCCTGGCGGGCGACACGATGCCGTCGATCGTGGACAACAAAGTTCGACTCCTGGCGCACGCCGCGGACGGCATCGGAATCGACCCGGACACCGCGACCCTGCGTGATCTCGCCTCGGAGATCGAGTGGCGCAAGGTCGGCATGCGCAGCATCGAGGAGTACGCCCTGGCCCGTCCGAACGGCGTGGGCAGGCTCAGCGTGGAGCGCGTCGTCGATCTGCAGCGCGCGTACGAGCGCCTCAAGGACGAGCGGCGCCAAGTGGACTTCGAGGATGTGCTCCTGGCGTGCGCGGGCATGCTCGAGGCCGAACCCAAGGTCGCCCGCGCCGTCCACGAGCAGTACCGGCACTTCACCGTCGACGAATTCCAGGACGTCTCGCCGCTGCAGCACCGCCTGCTGGAGCTGTGGCTCGGGGATCGCCGCGACATCTGCGTGGTGGGCGATGCCAGCCAGACGGTCTACACGTTCGCCGGCGCCGAGTCGCGGTTCCTGCTGGAATTCGAGCGACGCTACGACGACGCGCGCGTGGTGCGGCTCGAGACGAGCTATCGCTCGCTGACGCCGATCCTCGACGTCGCCAATGAGCTCATGCGGGATCGTCCGGGCGCCCTGCGGCTGGTCGCCGCGGCCGAAGCTCCCGGAGAGACGCCGACGGTGACCGCATACCCGGACGACGCGTCCGAGGCGCGCGGGGTCGCTCAGCGGATCGGCGCTCTGATCTCGGACGGCGTCGACCCACGGCAGATCGCGGTCCTGTACCGGTCTCACTCGCAGTCGGCGGAGCTGCTGAGCGCCCTTGCGGGAGCGGGGATCGCCACCACCGTCCTCGGCGGCAAGCGCTTCTTCGATCTGCCCGAGGTGCGCCAGGCCGTCATGGCCCTGCGCGGCGCGTCGGTGGCACCGCTCCAGTCGGGGTTCGTCGACGCCGTGCGCGACGTCCTCCGCTCGCTCGGCTTCACCGACGAACCGCCCCAGGCCGGCGGCGCCCTGCGCGACGCATGGGAGGCGCGGGCGGCGATCCTGCGTCTGGCCGAAGAGGCGCCCGAGGGCACGACGCTGCGGGTCTTCACCGATGAGCTGACCGCCCGCGCCCGAGCGGGCGACGAGCCCTCGCGACGCACCGTCACGCTCGCGACGCTGCACTCCGCGAAGGGCCTCGAGTGGGATCACGTCCACATCGTCGGACTCGCCGAAGGGCTGTTGCCGATCTCGTACGCGTCGACGTTCGAGCAGGTGGACGAGGAGCGCCGACTGGCCTACGTCGGCATCACCCGCGCCGCGCGGACGCTGTGGCTCAGCTGGGCGCGCGGGCCTCGTGAGAGGCAGCCGTCGCGTTTCCTTCGGGAGATCGGCAGCCGCACGCTGCGTGCGGTCGGTGCCACCGGGTCTGCCGGTGCAGGGGGTCGGCGGTCAGCGTCACCGACCGCATCCGCTTCGGCCAGGCGTCCGCCCGCACGTCGCTGACCAGGCGCGCGGCGACGAGCGCGGCTTCCGCCGCCCGGGATGCGGCGACGTCGGGCGACGGCCTTCCCAGCAGCTGCGCGATCACGAGAGGCCACGCCGGATCGCGGTCGCGCTGATGCGCTGCCAGGCACGCCAGGCATGCGGTGCGGCCGGGACGCACGAGCGGTCCGACCTCGATCCGGTCATGGCGCAGCACGATCGGCAGATGCGGATCGTCGGCTGACATCAGCGCGGCCACCCGACGCGGATCGACCAGGTGGGAGGCGACCACCACGGTGACCGGTCGCCCGGCAGCGCCGGCGTCGGCGTCGGCGTCGGCGTCGGTGTGGGCGCGCCGGCTATCGGGGTGCGCACCTGCTCGGCGGTCCGTCACGACGACGCCGGCGTCGCCGAACGCCACCCGCATCGACCGCATCACCGGGTCCGGCAGGTCCGCGGGTGTCTCGAGGACGACGGTCACCGGCGCCGGGTCGTCGCCGGCGGTCCGCAGCACCGGCGACAGGCTCTCCAGGAATCGGCGCGCCGTGACCGAGGGCACCCCGAAGCGTTCCGCCACGTCCATCAGCTCCGACTCGGCCGCGCCCGCCTGCAGCGCCGTCAGCCATCGCTCCTGCCACGGGAGCGGGTCGACGAGGACGGCGCGACCGTCGACACCGAACTGGAGCGTGTCCGGCGTCCGCCACAGCGGAGGGTGGGCGGGATCGAGTCGAAGCATGCACCCGATCCTGCCCGTCGTCGCGTGGGCAGGCGTCGGGCTTTCCACAGACCGGGCCGGGCTGCCCGCCGCGCGCCGCCTGGGGAGGGGAGGATGCCGCCTCAGACGGGGCGGTCCCCCTCGGGCGGTTCGCTCCCGTCGCCTCGTTCGCCGTCCAGCAGGCGCTGCAGAGCGGCATCCATCTCGTCCGTCTCGGGCTGCTCGCCGCGTGCCCGCGCCTGCAGGCGCGCCACCAGCGCCGACGGGTCATCGATGTCTTCGGCGGACGGCATGAGGTCGGGGTAGTCCCACAGACCGTCTCGGCCCGGCACGCCCACCGCGTCGGTCACGGCGCGCCACATCGCCGCGGCCTCGCGCATGCGACGCGGACGGAGCTCGAGACCCACGAGCGAGCCCAGCGCCCGCTCGGCCGGGCCCCCCACGGCGCGCCGGCGCCGGACGGCCTCGGCGATGCGCTCTGCGGAGGGAAGCCGCGAGGTCGCGTCGGCCGTGACGACGTCCACCCACCCCTCGATGGTCGCCAGGAGGTTCTCCAGACGGGACAGCGCCAGCTCCTGCGCCTCGGAGCGCGCCGGGAGCAGCGCACCGCTCTCGAGCGCGCGGCGCAGCTCGTCGGGGTCGGAGGGATCGAAGCGGGACGCGAGATCCTCGAGCGCGTCGGTGTCGACGTGCAGGCCGCGAGCGAAGTCGGTGACCTGCGAGATCACGTGCAGTCGCAGCCAGCGCGCGTGTCGGAAGAGCCGCGCGTGCGCCAGCTCGCGCGTGGCGATGTACAGGGCGAGCTGGTCGTCGGGGATCTCGAGCTCCGCGCCGAGTCCGGCGAAGTTCTGGGGGAGGATCGCCGCTTCGCCGTCGGGCATGAGCGGGATGCCGACATCGCCGCCGCTGAGGACCTCCTTCGACAGCTCGCCGACGACCTGGCCCAGCTGCGAGGCGAAGAGCGAGCCGCCGACGGTGCGCATCAGACGGCCGGCACCCTGGACGATGCCCTGCATGTCCTCGGGCGCCTGCTCGCTGAGACTGGCGGTGAGGGCGTCCGCGATGCTCGTCGCGACCGGCTCCGCCAGTTCCTGCCACACCGGCAGCGTCGCCTCCACCCAGCCGCCGCGGGTGAGCGGCACCGCGGGTGAGGGCAGGTCCGAGATCGTCGTCGCCTCGCTCAGCCACAGAGTGGCGAGGGCGAACGCCTGGTCGAGGTCGGTGCGCTGCCCGCCGGTCACGCTCAGACCGTCCTGGTTGGCGATGTGCAGCGCCTGACGCTTGGCCATGTCCCACGAGATGCCTTCGTCGCCGGCGGTGAAGGCCCCCTGCAGGTGGCGCATGACGGTCTGCATCATCGCGGGGTCGATCTGCATCCCGGCCAGCCGTGAGAGCTGCTCTGGATCGATGTCGCCGGCCGCTCCGCCGAGCATCTTGCGCAGGAGCTCCTGGAACTCCTCTTCGGGACTACGGTCCTCGTCAGCCACTTCAGCCGCCTTTCAGCCGGGTCGGGGCACCGCGTTCTACGCTAGTCGCGAAGATCATCGCACTGCCCGGCAGGTACCCGAACCCCTTACGCCGGTCGCGAACGACCAGGCGAGAAAGGTTCCCGTGGCGCTGTTCGACGACGACGCATACGTCCCGCAGGCCCCCGAGCGACGCATGTCGCGGGGCATGATCGCCGGGACGTGGGCGCTGGCGGTGGCGATGGTGGTGCTGCTGGCTCTCACGTTCCTGCCGACGTCCTACGTGATCCAGCGACCGGGGCCGGTCTACAACACGCTGGGCTCGGCGAACACCGCCGACGGCGGCGAGGTGCCGCTGATCTCGGTCGACGGCGCCGAGACCCATCCGACGGCCGGGGCCCTGGATCTGCTCACGGTGCAGGTCGTGGGCAATCGCGAGCGGACCCCGTCGTGGTTCGAGCTGGCGCTGGCGTGGTTCGATCCCAGCCGCGCGGTGGTGCCGATCGAGTCGGTGTTCCCCGAGGGTCAGAGCCTCCAGGAACGCAGCGAGGAGAGCACCGCTCTCATGGTGGACTCGCAGAAGGAGGCCACGGCGGCGGCGCTCACCGAGCTGGGGTACGAGGTCGATCCGCACTTGACGGTGTACTCGTTCGTCGACGACTCGGCTGCGGCCGGCATCCTCGAGGAGGGGGACGTCATCCTCGCCGCCGACGGCACCGTCGTCGAGGACGCCGATACGCTGCGCAGCATCGTCAACGACGGTGCGGGGGATCCGGTCGCGCTGTCGATCGAACGCGACGGCGAGCAGCGCGACGTCGAGGTCGAACCCCGTTCGGCCGAGATCAACGGCGAAGAGACGCTGCTGCTGGGCATCACCCTGATGACCGACTACGAGTTCCCGTTCGACGTGACCATCCAGCTCGACAACGTGGGCGGACCGAGCGCGGGGATGATGTTCGCCCTGGGGATCATCGACGTGCTCACCCCCGGTGAACTCAACGGGGGAGAGGTCGTCGCCGGAACCGGCACCATCTCGGGCTCGGGCGACGTGGGGCCGATCGGCGGCATCCGTCAGAAGATGTGGGGCGCCGTCGAGTCCGACGCGACCTGGTTCCTGGCACCCGCCGACAACTGCGACGAGGTCGTGGGCCACATCCCCGGAGGACTGCAGGTGTTCTCCATCGAGACGCTCGAGGACGCGCTCGCCGTGCTGGACGCGGTCGCCGAGGGCGGCGACACATCCGCACTGCCGACCTGCGAGGACTGACCGACCCTTCCTCGGTATTCCCCCAGCGGGGACTCGGGAAGACGTGTGAATCCGCCGCCTAGGATGGAACGGTGACCACGACCTCGGCGCCGATACCGGCCACACCGTCCCGCTCCCGACGCATCATCACGATCTCCCTTGCGGTGATCGCCGCCCTCGTGGTGGCGTTCTTCGTCTTCGCGAACCTCTACTCGGAGTGGCTCTGGTTCGAGCAGCTCGGGTTCGACTCCGTGCTGGTGACGCAGTGGATCGCGCGTACGGTCATGTTCGTCGTCGGATTCCTCGGTATGGCGGTTCCGGTATGGCTGGCGATCCAGCTGGCGTACCGGCTGCGCCCCGTCTACGCCCGGCTGAGCTCGCAGCTCGACCGGTACCAGGAGGTCGTTGAGCCGCTCCGTCGCCTGGCGATGTGGGGCATCCCGGTCTTCTTCGGCTTCTTCGCCGGCTTCTCGACGTCGGCCCAGTGGGAGACGACGTGGCTGTGGGTCAACGGCGTCGCGACCTCCGAGGTCGACCCCGAGTTCGGGCTCGACACGGGCTTCTACCTGTTCGGGATGCCGTTCTACAGCGCCCTCCTGGGCTTCGTCTCCGCCGTTCTCCTGGTCTGCCTCCTGGTCACCGCCGCGGTGTCGTATCTGTACGGGTCGGTGCGCGTCGGTCAGCGCGAGCTGCGGATCTCCAAGTCCGCCCGGATCCAGCTGGCGGTCCTCGCCGGCCTGTACCTGCTCGTGCAGGGCGCGAGCCTGTGGCTCGACCGCTATCGCACGATGATCGAGCCGGGCGGCATGGGCCGCATCACCGGGCCCGGCTACACCGAGGCCAACGCGGTCATCCCCGGCCAGACGGTCCTCGCGATCGTCGCCGTGCTGGTGGCGATCCTCTTCTTCGTGACGGCCGTCATCGGCCGCTGGCGCTACCCGCTCATCGCGACGGCGCTGCTGGTCGTCTCGGCCATCGTGGTCGGCGTCGGCTACCCCTGGGTGGTCCGCACCTTCCAGGTGCAGCCCAACCAGCTGTCGCTGGAGGCGCAGTACTACGAGCGCAACCTCGAGATGACCAAGGCCGCGTACGGCATCGACGGACTGGAGAAGAGCGACTTCACCGCCGAGACGGATGCCGCCGAGGGTCAGCTGCGCGAGGACGCCGAGACCACGGCATCCATCCGCATCATGGACCCGGCGATCATCGGCCCGACCGTTCGGCAGCTCGAGCAATACCGCGCCTACTACCAGTTCCAGGACCCGCTCGACGTCGACCGCTACGAGATCGACGGCGAGTCGCAGGACACGATCGTCTCGGTGCGCGAGCTGAACGTCGAGCAGCTCGGCGCCGCGTCGAACTGGCAGAACAACACCCTCGTCTACACCCACGGCTACGGTCTCGTGGCGGCGGCGGGCAACGAGCGCACCGACGACGGCAACCCGGTCTTCCTCGAGCGGGGCATCCCGGCGGCGGGCTTCCTCTCGGAGCAGGAGGACTTCCAGCCCCGCGTGTACTTCGGCGAGTACTCGCCGCCGTACTCGATCGTGGGCGCACCCGCGGACGCGGAGCCGATCGAGCTCGACTACCCGTCGGGCGCCGATGGCGAGAACGAGACGCGCACGACCTTCGAGGGCGACGGCGGCCCCAGCGTCGGCAACGTCTTCAACCGGCTGATCTACGCCCTGAAGTTCCAGTCCGAGCAGATCCTGTTCTCGGACTCGGTCAACGAGGAGTCGCAGATCCTGTACGACCGCGACCCGGCGCTGCGCGTGCAGAAGGCCGCGCCGTATCTCACGCTCGACAGCGACCCGTACCCGAGCGTCGTCGATGGGCGGATCGTGTGGATCGTGGACGGCTACACCCTCAGCTCGAACTACCCGTACTCCACGACGGTGAGCCTCCAGCAGGCGATCGCCGACTCCAACAACACCGCTCCGCGCTTCACGCTGGACGACATCAACTACGTCCGCAACTCGGTCAAGGCCACCGTGGACGCGTACGACGGCTCGGTGACGCTCTACGCGTGGGATGAGGAGGATCCGCTGCTGCAGGCGTGGCAGAAGATCTATCCCTCCACGCTCGAGCCGATCAGCGAGATGTCGGCCGACCTCATGAGCCACGTGCGGTATCCGACGGATCTGTTCAAGATCCAGCGGGCGCTCCTCGGGGTGTATCACGTCGACGACGCGCGGGCGTTCTTCCAGCGCGACAACGCGTGGGCGACCCCGAACGACCCGCAGACCGACACGCGTCTGCAGCCGCCCTACTACCTGACGATGCAGATGCCCGGTCAGGAGCAGCCGTCGTACTCGATGTTCACCACCTTCATCCCGTCCTCCGAGGCGGGAACGGCCAGCCGCAACGTGCTGATGGGCTACCTCGCGGTGGACTCCAACGCGGGGAGCGAGGCGGGTCAGAGGGCGGAGGACTACGGCAAGCTGAGGATGCTGGAGATCTCGGCCGAGACCACGGTGCCCGGGCCCGGCCAGGTGCAGAACCGCTTCGACTCCGATACCGCGGTGTCGTCGCAGATCAATATCCTGCAGCAGGGTCAGTCCGAGGTGCTCAACGGCAACCTGCTCACCCTTCCCGTCGGCGGCGGTCTGCTGTACGTGCAGCCGGTCTTCGTCCAGGCGTCGCAGGGTACCCAGTTGCCGACCCTGCGCAAGGTGCTGGTCGCCTTCGGCGACAACATCGCGTTCGAGGACACGCTCGACGAAGCGCTGGACGAGCTGTTCGGCGGCGACTCCGGCGCCAACGCCGGGGACGGCGACGTGGATCCGGTGCCGCTTCCCACCGATCCGGCAGAGCCGGTCGATCCCGAGGAGCCCACGACTCCCGAGGAGCCGGCCGAGCCCACGGTCCCGGCCGACGAGTACGAGGCGGCACTGCAGGATGCCCGCCAGGCGATGATCGACCGCGACGCCGCGCTGCAGGACGGTGACTGGACCGCCTTCGGCGAAGCCGACGAGCGCCTCACCGCTGCGGTGGACCGCCTGCTCGAGTTGAGCGAAGAGGGCTGAGCCCAGCCGTCGAGCAGAACGCTCGCTCGGGCCCCGGTGCGCTGCGCCGGGGCCCGAGCCGTTCTCACGCCCGGGCTGCTGTCAGGCCACCGCTGCAGGGCGCGGCATCCGCTGCAGGGATCGATGGCGCGGATGCCGCGACCTGGCGCGCCGGTGGGGTCGGCCTGTCGATATATGCCGCGGATGCCGCGACCTGCCGCGCCGGTGGGGTCGGCCCGTCGGTATCGGGCGCGGATGCCGCGACCTGGCGCGTCAGGCCGTCAGGCCGTCAGGCCGTCAGGCCGTCAGAAGTGCGTACCAGATGACGAGCATCGTGACGAGGAAGCCCGCCAGCTGGTTGAGCCACAGGAACCGCTGCCATCCGCGTGTGGCGAGGTGCGCCGTGCCGTCGGTGATCGCGCGGTACGGCCAGACCGCGAGCAGGTAGGGGAGGGCGACGGCGGCGGCCAGCGGCCCCGGCCAGGACGTGGCGAGCATCGTGAGCCCGGCGGCGGCGTAGCAGACCAGCGCGAACCACACGGTCCAGCGAGCGCCGCGCGCCGTGGCGATCGAGGCGATGCCGGCCTCGCGGTCGGCGACGACGTCCTGCACGGCCCCGAAGGCGTGCGAGGCGATACCCCACAGCGCGAACGCCACCATGATCACCACGAGCTGCCACGTCCACGTCGCGCCGGCCAGGACCAGCCCGTAGACCGCGGGCGAGAAGAAATGGATGCTGCTGGTCACCGAGTCGGCGAACGGGCGCTCCTTCAGCCGCAGCGGTGGAGCGCTGTAGAACACGACGAAGAAGAGGCTCGCCGCCAGCACCGCCCACGACAGCGGCGACCCCACGGCGACGAGGAAGACGACGAACGGCGCGCAGGAGAGCCCCGCCGCCCACAGCGTCACGCGGTGCATCCGCCGATCGAGGATCGCACCGTGCGCACGGCCCTTGCGGGGATTGCGCAGATCCGACTCGTAGTCGAAGACGTCGTTGATGCCGTACATCGCCAGGTTGTACGGGATGAGGAAGAACAGCGTGCCCACCACGAGGATCAGGTCGATGTCGCGGGTGACGAGCAGATAGGCCACGGCGAACGGATAGGCGGTGTTGATCCAGCTCACCGGTCGGGACGAGACGAACAGGTCGCGCGTCACACGCGCGGCGGTCAGCGCCGTGCCGGTCACCGCGCGTCCGCCTCGGCGCCGGCCCGACGACCTCCGGGGGTCAGCAGCGTCCACACCGCGGGGATCAGGAAAGCCGCGCACACGGCGTACGCGAAGTCCTCGATCGGCGCCAGGCCGATCCGGATGCCGCTCATGGACTCCTCGGGGTAACGCACGAGGTCGGAGCCGATCATGATGCTGTCGAAGACGGCGGTCAGGACGAACAGGACGGCGGCGGCGATCCCCGACGCGGCCATCCGACGGCCGAAGCCGGGCCGGCGCAGCGTCGCCAGGGTCACCACGGCGGTCACGATCACGAAGGGGATGTTGATGAGGGTGTACGTCACGCCCGCTCCCCTCCGACCTGCGCGGTCCGGGCGCTGCGGCCGGCGATGACGCGCGTCGCGCCGGCGTGCAGCACGAGCGCGAGGTAGGACAGGAACGCGAGGAAGACGGGCTCCTCGAGGGGGAGCTCGGGCGCGAGGTCGACGCCGACGAAGAGGGGGCTGTCGCCCTTGGAGAAGACGCCGCTGACGATGCCGGCGGCATCCCACAGCAGGAAGAAGACCACCCCGATCGCGACCGCAGCCGCGGTGCGGCCGGGCGCTCGGAACGCGGCGAGCCGGAACCGGGCGTCGATCGTCGCGATGCCCGCGGCCGAGACGAGGATCGCCGCGAGATACAGACCCGGCATCCTCACACCCTCGCCGGCTCGGCGACGGGACCGGGGGAGCGGTCGCCGCGCAGGCGCTTGACGACGAGCTCCGCTGAGATGAGGCACATCGGCAGGCCGATGCCGGGAAGGGTCGAGGTGCCGGCGTAGGCGAGGGAGCGCACCTTGCGCGACGCGTTCCGCGGCCGGAACACCGCGCTCTGCCCGAGGGTGTGAGCCAGACCCAGTGAGTTGCCGCGCCAGGAGTTGAGGTCTGCGGCGAAGTCGCCGGGTGCGACGGTGCGGCGCACCACGATCCGCTCGGCGAGGTCGGGGATGCCGCACCAGGCTGAGATCTGTGCGATCACGGTGTCCGCCGCGGTCTCGACGGCGGGGTCGCCGTCGCCGTCCACGCCCCCGCGACCGATGTGCGGGTCGGCGGGGATGGGAACGAGGACGAAGAGGTTCTCGTGACCGGGAGGGGCGACAGTGGCATCGGTCGCGCTGGGGCGGCACACGTAGAGCGACGCGGGCGTCGGGATGCGGGGGCTCTCGCCGAAGATGTCGTCGAAGTTCTTGCGCCAGTCCGCGGCGAACATCAGGGTGTGGTGCGCGAGCTGCGGCAGCTCGCCCTCCACGCCCAGCATCAGCAGGAGCGCGCCCGGGCTCGGCGTCTTGGCGTCCCACCACTTCTCGGGGTACGTCTGCAGGGCTTCGGGCAGGAGGACCGTCTCGGTGTGATGCAGGTCGGCCGTCGAGACGACGAGGTCGGCGGCCAGCTTGCGACCGTCGGCCAGACGGATGCCGGTGGCCACGGCATCGGTCGTCTCGATCTCGGCCACGGGAGCCTCGGTGAGGATCTCGACGCCGCGCGCGCGGGCGAGTCGCTCGATGGCGGCGATGATCTCGGTGAATCCGCCCCGCGGGTAGAGGACGCCGTCGTCGAGATCGAGGTGGCTCATCAGGTGGTAGAGGCTCGGGACGCCGAAGGGGGAGCCGCCGAGGAACACCGCCGGATAGCCGAGGATCTGCCGCAGGCGCGGATCCTGGAAGCGCTTCTCGATGAACGTCGAGAGGGTGCGGGTGAGCAGCGGCGCCAGCTGTGGCACGCGCCGCAGCAGCGCCGGGTCTCGAAGCCCCGCCGTCGTCTCGTACGTGTCGTAGAGGAAGCGTCCGACGGCGAGCTCGTACGCATCGGCTGCCGAGTCGAGGTACTCCTCGAGGGCGGCACCGGCTCCGGGCTCGATGCTCTCGAAGAGCGCCACCGCCTCGGCCCTGCCGGAGCGGACGTCGATCGCGCCGGGGTCTCGGTGGGCGCCGGGTTCGCCGTACACCCGGTACGCGGGATCGAGCCGCACGAGGTCGAGTTCGGCTGCGGCGGTCGTGCCCAGCAGCCGGAAGAAGTGCTCGAACACCTCGGGCATCAGGTACCAGCTGGGTCCGGTGTCGAAGCGGAAGCCGTCGCTCTCCCACGATCCGGCACGTCCCCCGAGCTGGTCCCGGGCCTCGCACAGCGTGACTCGCCATCCCTCCTCGGCCAGGAGCGCGGCGGTGGCGAGCCCTGCGATGCCGCCGCCGACGATCACAGCGGTTCCGGGCGGAGTGATGGTGCGCGTCACAGTCGGGCCTCTCTGGGTGCGAAGCCGAGCGCGGCACGTGCCGCGAGTCGGGCTTTGACGGGGTCGGGCACGCGCACGCGCACGCCCTCGATGCGCGGACGCCGCAGGCGTGCCGACAGCTCCGCGAACAGGTCGTGCGCCGCGGTCACGGCGCGTCGGCAGTCCGCGGGCAGGTCGGGCACCACGGCGGCCGCCGCAGCCAGGTCGGCGTCGATGCGATCGAGCACGTCTTCACGGCTGATCCGGCCGTCCGCGAGTCCGAGGTAGTCCCGGCCCAGGGCGGATGCATCGTGGTCGAGGTCGCGCAGGAAGTTCACGTCCTGGAACGCGGCTCCGAGTCGCCGTGCGCCATCGACCAGGCGCGGGTCGGGGCGCACAGGATGGGGCCGGCCGGCGCCGACGAACACCTGCAGGCACATGAGCCCCACGACCTCGGCCGAGCCGTAGACGTAGGCGTCGTGCGACGCATCGTCGTGCCGGGCGGTCGACAGGTCGGTGCGCATCGACGCGAAGAACGGGCGTACGAGGTCTTCGCCGATCGCGCAGGCCCGTGCGGTGCGGGCGAAGGCGTGGACGACCAGGTTCGCACTGAACCCGCGATCGATGGCGGCGAGGGTCTCGGCCTCGAGGTCGTCCAGCACCGCACGCAGTGCATCGGGTGTGAGACCGGCCGAGGCGGCCGGGCCGTCGACGATCTCGTCGGCCACACGCACGAGGGCGTAGACGGCGCGCACGTGCGGGCGGGGTCTCGGGCCGAGCAGACGACAGGCGAGATTGAACGAGGTCGAGTAGCGCGCGATGACGGTGTCGGCGGCGTCCTGCGCGGCGGCGTCGTAGAGGTCCAGACCGGTCGCCTCGGCGTCGCGACGTCGTCCGCTCACGGAACCCGCTCCTGGATGCTGTCGGCGAGAGCCCGCAGAAGCCCTGCCACCCGCGGGGGGAACACATCCGCCTCCGCGTCGAGGCGCACCTCGTCGAGCGTCGCGATGATGAGGTCGCGCAGCTGGACCCGCGCGCCGCTGTCTTCCAGCATCCGCTGCGCCTCTCGTACGGCGATGGGTCCGGTGTGCGCGACGGCGAGGGCGGAGTCCACCTGCTCCCAGACGGGTGTCTTGCGCGCGAAGGCCACGAGGGGGGTGCGCTTGGCCTCGCGCAGGTCGCCGCCGGTCTCCCGACCGGCCTGCTCGGCGGATCCGAATGCGCCGATGAGGTCGTCGACCAGCTGGAAGGCCAGGCCCAGGCGGTCGGCAGCGCTCTCGAGTGCGTCCAGGGCCTCCTCGGGGGCCCCGGCCAGCACGGCACCGGCGACCAGCGGCGCCCGGAACGAGTACACGCCGGTCTTGTTGAAGGCCGTCGCCAGCAGGTGCGACGCGTCGTCCTCGTCCAGCATCGCGTCGTCCGAGACGACGCTGTTCTCGACGTCGGCGAGCTCGCCGGCCGCCGACACGTACACGGCGTCGTCCAGGAGCTCGAGCACCCGGGTGCGTGCGGGGCCGGGTACGTCGGCGAGCGCGACGAGTCGCAGCGCTTCGTGCAGCAGCAGGTCGCCGCCGAGGATCGCTGCGGCGTCGCCGAGGAGTGCGGCTCCGGCGGCATCGGCGCCCAGGCTGCGGGCGCGCATGCGGAACTCGCCGGCGACATTCGGGATGCCGCGCCGGACGGTGTCGTGGTCGATCACGTCGTCATGCACGACGAAGGCCGCGTGCAGCAGCTCGAACGCGGCGGCGATGCGGTGGACCTCGGCGAGGGCGGCGGGCGATCCGCCGAAGGCGTCGTACGACTCGCACACCAGGGCGGGGCGGAACCGCTTGCCCCCGCTCGCGGCGCGACCGACCGCGTCGGCCAATGCGCCGAAGCCGTCGCCGAGAAGGTCGGCCCGCGAGCGGATGCGGTCGATCGCGGAGTCGATGGCCGCGTCGAGGTCGGGACGTGATGCTCGCGGGATCATGATGCGCGCCGACGCTCGGCGACGGATTCGAACAGCCGGAGCTGCCGGGCCTGGAGGACCAGCCACGGGCTGAAGGCCCACGGGGTGGCCTCGAGCGACGCGGCCAGATCCAGCGGATCCACCCAGCGGGCGTCCACGACCTCGTTGGGGTTGAGGGTCGGCTCCTGGTCGGTGCGGGCCGTGTAGACCGGGCACACCTCGTGCTCGACGATTCCCGTCGCGTCGACGGCGCGGTAGCGGAACAACGGCAGCGCCAGCTCGAGTTCGGTGAGCGTGAGTCCGATCTCGAACTCCGCACGGCGGTGCACGGCGGCGATGACGGGTTCGGCGGGCCGGGGGTGGCCGCAGAAGGAGTTGCTCCACACTCCCGGCCAGGTCTTCTTGTCCAGCGCCCGGCGGGTCACCAGCACCTGGCCGGCGGCGTTGACGACGTGACACGAGAAGGCGAGGTGCAGGGCGGTGTCCGTGCCGTGGACGCTGCTCTTGGGGGCAGTGCCGATCGCGCGACCTTCGTCATCGAGGAGCACAACGTGGTCGGCATCGGTCATCTTCGTTCTCCCTGTTAATTCGCTAGTTTAGCTAGCGATCGGCGTGTGGTCGATGATACAAGTGAACCAGGGATGGTGTCCACATGGCTCAACCGTGGCAACCGCGGACCGATCACGACCGCGCGGTGCTCGACGTGCTCTATGCCGTGCGCGCCTTCAGCGACGCGCTGGATCGCATGAACGGCGACATGAAGGACGACTTGGCGATGAACGCCTCGGACCTGCAGGCCCTGCGGATGCTGATCATGCGAGAGCAGCAGGGCGAGTCGGTGTCTCCGCACGACGTGGCCGCGCACCTGCGGATCTCGACCGCGTCCACCACGAAACTGCTCGACCGTCTCACCGCGGCCGGGCATGTCGAGCGTCGTCCGCACCCGCACGACCGCCGGGCGCGCGTGATCGTCCTCACACCCCAGTCGCGCCGAACCTTCTTCGAGCACTTCGGCGAGCGGATGCAGGCGCTGCGCGCGGTGGCGGACGGCTACACCGACCACGAGCTGGCGGTCGTGGCCAGGTTCCTCGCGCAGCTGGGGGACGCGCTGACGACATGACGACGCGGGCGTGCCGTTTACACCGCTGATCGGGGAAAAGAAGAAGGCGCCCCCGGAGGGACGCCTTCTTCATCTGTTGCGGGGACAGGATTTGAACCTGCGACCTCTGGGTTATGAGCCCAGCGAGCTACCGAACTGCTCCACCCCGCGGCACAAGAGGAAAGCCTAGCACGGGTTCAACAGGTCCGCGAATCGGGGTCGGTCCTTGCCGCTGCGAGCGCGGGAGCGGGAGGATGTGCACATGGATTCACCCCGCCGTTCCGGCCGCAGCGAAGACCGCGCGAAGGGTCGCGACGAGACCCCGGAGGAGCGCGCCGACCGCAACTGGAGCGAGGTGCTGCAGGAGCTGCGCGTGCTCCAGACGGGCACGCAGATCCTCACCGGCTTCCTGCTCGCCCTCGCGTTCCAACCGGCGTTCTCGGATCTCAATGACAGCCAGCGCTTCGTCTACCTCGTCCTGGTCGTCCTCTCGGCGCTGAGCGCCGTCATCGCCCTCGCACCGGTGGCGCTTCACCGCGTGCTGTTCCGCCAGCGCGCGAAGCTCCAGGTGGTCGCCTATGGGCACGCGGCTCTGATGACCGCTCTGCTGACGGTCTCGCTCCTGCTGGTGGGGGTGGTCGCCTTCGTCTTCGACGTCGTCGTCGGCGACGCGGCGGCCTGGACGGCGCTGGGGGCGCTGGCCGTCGTCATCGTCATCGCGTGGATCGTCGCGCCGTACATGGTGCGGATGAAGCTGCGCGCCAAGGACGGATCGTGACGGGACCGGTCGCGGGGGAGCGGCCGGCGGACGCGTCGCTCCCGGTCGCCGTGGCGCAGTTCTCGCCCGCGGCCGATGCGGCCGCCAATGTGCAGACGATCACCGCGCTCGTGACCACTGCCGTCTCGCGCGGCGCGCGCCTGGTGGTGCTGCCCGAATACTCCAGCTTCTTCATCGACCCGTTCGACTCCTCCCTCGCCGAGAACGCCGAGCCGCTCGACGGGCCCTTCGTCCAGGCGCTCACCGCCCTGGCGAGCGAGAACGACATCGTCGTCGTCGCGGGCCTGGTGGAACGGGCTGGGGACGACCGGCGCGTACGCAACACGGTTGTGGCCGTGGGGCCGGACGGGCTCGTGGCGACCTACCGCAAGCTGCACCTCTACGACGCGTTCGGCCAGCGGGAGTCCGACTGGATCGAGGCGGGCGAGCTGGCCCCGCCGCAGGTGTTCTCCCACGGCGGTCTGCGCTTCGGGCTGATGACCTGTTACGACCTGCGGTTCCCCGAGGTCGCGCGCACCCTGGTGGATGCCGGGGCCGACGCGATCCTCGTCCCCGCAGAGTGGGTGCGCGGCCCGCTGAAGGAGCATCACTGGCGCACGCTCCTGCACGCCCGGGCGATCGAGAACACGGTGTTCGTCGCCGCGGCCGACCACCCGCCGCCGCTCGGAGTGGGTGCGTCGATGATCGTCGACCCGCAGGGCGTCGAGATCGCCGCCGTGGGCACCGCCACCGATGTCGCCGTCGCCCATCTCGACCTCGATGCCGTGGAGCGGGTGCGCCGGGTCAATCCCGCCCTGCGGCTGCGGCGATTCCGGGTCGTGGCGGCCGACGGCATCCCGGCGCCGCCGGACTCCGGCTCGGCCTGACCTCTGTCGGCGCGATGTCAGGCCAGCGCCGACAGGCGGCGCGAAGCCTCTTCGAGGACGTCGACGCGCTTGCAGGCGGCGAAGCGCACCAGCGTGGCGTACTCGCTCCGGCGCTGCGGCGACGTGAACGCGGTCAGAGGCACGGCCACCACACCCGCGCGGTCCGGGAGCTCACGGCAGAAGGCGTGCGCGTCCACCGCGCCGACAGCGGCGGCATCCGCGACGCTGAAGTACGAACCCGCCGGTGTCGATACGGCGAAGCCGGCGGCTCGCAGGCCGTCGCCCAGCACGTCCCGCTTGTGCCGGAGCGCGCTCGCCGCGCCCGCGAAGAAGCCGTCGTCGAGACCCAGCCCCACGGCGATGGCCGGCTGGAAGGGGCTCCCGTTGACGTAGGTGAGGAACTGCTTTACCGCGAGGACGGCGTCCACGAGGTCTGCCGGCCCGGTGACCCAGCCGATCTTCCACCCCGTCGTGGAGAAGGTCTTCCCCGCCGACGAGATGCTGAGCGTGCGTCCCGCCGCGCCAGGGAGTGTGGCGATCGGCACGTGCCGATCGCCGAAGACCAGGTGCTCGTAGACCTCGTCGGTGACGATGATCGCGTCGTGCCTGTCGGCGAGCCGGACGATCTCGTCGCGGACCCCCGCGGCGAACACGGTCCCGGTGGGATTGTGCGGGTCGTTCACGAGGATCACGCGCGTGCGGTCCGACACGGCGGCGGCGAGCTCCTCGAGGTCGGGCTGGAAGTCCGGCCAGCGCAGGGGCACCGTCACCAGGCGTGCCCCGGCGAGGGCGACCAGCGCCGCGTACGCGTCGTAGTGCGGCTCGAAGACGACGACCTCGTCGTCGGGGCCGTCGACCAGGGCCAGCAGCGTCGCCGCGAGCGCCTCGGTCGCACCCGCCGTCACGAGGACGTCGGTGTCGGGGTCCGGGCGCAGGTCGTAGAAGCGACGCTGGTGGGCGGCGATCGCTTCGCGGAGGGCGGGGATGCCGCGGCCGGGCGGATACTGGTTCGCGCCGCTCGCGATGGCCTCGCGCGCAGCCTCGAGCACCGCGGCGGGCCCGTCCTCGTCCGGAAAGCCCTGGCCGAGGTTGATCGCGCCGGTTCGGGCCGCCAGGGCCGACATCTCGGCGAAGATGGTGGGGTGGATGGTGCCGTCCGAGCCGATGAGTCCGGCGCCCGCGGCAGTGCGGTGCCATGCTCCGGAGATGTGTCGCATGCGGCCGAGACTACGCCGAACCGATCACATAGGCCGGTCCCATCCCCGGCATAAGAAACGCACAGCTACCGCCGCCACAGTGGTACCGGACAGTAGTCAACGACAGCGGACAGCGGTCGGCAGAAGGAGCAGCATCCATGAGCGACACCTCGGGCACGCGCCCTGAAGATCAGCACCCCGGCGAATCGGCGGACGCCCCGGCGACCGCGTCGTCCGCGGGAGCAGCGTCCACCCCGCCCGTCCCGCCCACCCCGCCGTCGACCGGAGCGTGGCCCGCCCCGCCGACGACCCCTGCTGCGGTCGCCGCTGAGCGGCCCGCGCCGCCGCACGGCTACCCGGCAGGCGCGTCATACGCCCCGCCCCCCGGATACACGCAGCCGACCACCCCTCTTCCCTCAGGTCCCGTGGCGACCGAGCGCGAGCCCGAACCCAGACGCGGCTCGGGCGCCGGGCGCGTCGCCGGCCTCATCGTCGCCGCCGCCCTCGTCGGGGGCGCCGCGGGTCTGGGCGGAGCGTACGCAGGGGTGAGTCTGTTCGCCCCCGAGAGCGTGAGCCCTGCCGCAGGCCCCTCGACGGTCACCGTCAACGACGACGGGTCGGTCAACCAGACCACGGCGATCGCCGCCAAGGTCGTGCCGAGCGTCGTCACCATCAGCGCGTCCGGCGGCAGCGGCAGCGGGACGGGGTCGGGCGTCGTGCTCACCAGCGACGGCTACGTCGTGACCAACACGCACGTCGTCACCCTCGACGGCGCCACCGGCAGCGCCGCTATCCGGGTGACCACCTCGGACGGCCGGGTCTACGACGCGGACGTCGTCGGCACCGACCCGACGTACGACCTCGCCGTCATCAAGCTGCAGGATGCCGAAGGGCTGACTCCCGTCGATTTCGGAGACTCCTCCGCCCTGAACGTCGGCGACGAGACGATCGCCGTGGGCGCGCCGCTCGGCCTGTCGAACACCGTCACCACCGGGATCGTCTCCGCCCTCAACCGCTCCATCGAGATCGCATCGGCCGCCGCCCCCGACACGGGCGAGGGCGAGGGTGAGGACGGCGAGTCCGGCGAGCAGGGCGAGTCGCCGTTCTTCTTCGACTTCGGTCAGGGCGAGATGGGCGCGCAGACGTCGGAGTCGATCAAGATCGCCGTCATCCAGACCGACGCCGCGATCAACCCCGGCAACTCCGGCGGCGCGCTCGTGGACGCAGACGGCGCGCTCATCGGCATCAACGTCGCGATCGCCTCAGCCGGCGGCGCATCGGGTCAGGCCGGCTCGATCGGCGTGGGCTTCGCGATCCCGTCGACGATCGTGCAGCGCATCACCGACGAGATCATCGAGACCGGGTCAGCGTCCCACGGCCTGCTGGGGGCGAGCGTCCAGTCCGCCGCCTTCGTGGAGGACACCGACATCACCGGGGCGTACATCGCCGAGGTCGTCGAGGGCGGCGCGGCTGCCGCCGGAGGGCTGCAGGTAGGCGACATCGTCACCGGCTTCAACGGCGTGCCGATCACCGACTCGGTCGATCTGACCGCCCAGGTGCGCGCCGCCGCAGCCGGCAGCGAGGCCACGGTGACGTACGTCCGCGACGGCCGGACCGAGACCGTGGACGTCACGCTCGGCGAGCTCACGCCGTAGTTCCGGCTCCGAAGGAGGACGCCGCCATCGCGATAGGCTCGCGTGGTGGCGTCCTTCTCGTTCGGCGCGGGCAACGCGCGGAAGATCGCCGCGATCCCGCTGTACGCGGCCGGGCGCCTCGCGACCGCCCTCATCCCGCGCTCGACCGACGAATGGGTCTTCGGCTGCGCGGTCGGCGTCGCCGACGGCGCGCTCGCCCTGTGGCGGGTGGCGGCGGCCGATGGGGTCCAGGCGGTATGGCTCGTCGCCGACGACCGTGACGCGGCGGAGGCCGCCGCACTGGGCATCCGCGCCGTCCGGCGCTCGTCGCCCCGGGGATGGTGGCGGACCGCTCGCGCCCGCGTGGTCGTCGTCACCCACGGTCTGGGGGACGCCAACCGGTACGCCGTCCGCGGCTCCTTCCTGGTGCAGCTGTGGCACGGCATCCCGCTCAAGCGCATCGGGCTCGATTCGCCCGCCATGCTGCGCCTGCCCCGAGCGATTCAGCTCATGATCGGGGAGCGGCAGTCGACCCGGCTGGTCGCCGCGATGTACCGCAGCGCCACCCGCGGCATCCGACTCGTCCCTGCGGCCTCGCACCTCGTGCGCGGCCGGCTGGAATCCGCTTTCGCCCTGGACGACGCCCGCGTGCCGGTCACCGGCGAACCGCGCGTGGATGTGCTGTCGCAGGGGGATGCCGCGACGCGCCGTCGCAGCGCGCGGGCGTCGATCGAGGCGGCCGTCGGGGGCCTGCCCCCGGACGCTCGCCTGATCCTGTACGCGCCGACCTGGCGGGACGGCGAGCCCGATCCCGCGGTGCCGGATGCCGCCCAGTGGCGTCGCCTCGCTGACCTGCTGGAGCACCAGGACGCCGTCCTCCTCGTCCGCTCGCACCCGCTCGGTGCGGGGGAGTACCGCCCACCGGTCCCCACGCCACGCGTTCGCGCGATCGGCAGCGACCTGGTGCGCGACATCACGCCGACGCTGCCGGGGTTCGACGCCCTGATCACGGACTACTCCTCGCTCGCGTTCGACTCCGCGCTGGTGCCGCTGCCGGTGATCTACCTCGCCCCGGACGAAGCGGACTACACGCGGCGGCGGGGCTTCTACGGCAGCTACCGCGACGTCGCCGTCGCCCCGGCACGAGACTGGGATGCCGCCGCGAGCGAACTCGAGGCCGTCCTGTCCGATCCGGCGGATCGCGACGAGCGACTGCGACGCGCCACCGACCTGAGTGCCCGGGTGCATGCCTTCCGCGACGGGGGCAATGCGGTCCGGGTGTACCGTGCGATCCGGGCGGGCCTGTCCGGCCCGCCATCCTCGCCGCGCAAGGGAGACACATGACCGAGGCCCGCTTCGACGCCGACGACGAGCCGACGCTGACGCTGTGGGGCGATGCCCCGCAGCCGGCGTCGGTCGAACTCGTGGGCGCGCGTGCCCGGGTGGCGGGGTCGCTCACGACCGAGGACGACGGCTCGTGGCGCGCGGTGCTGCCGCTTCGCGCGTCCCGGTGGGGCGGGCGGGTCCTGCCCCTGCCGAGCGGCGTCTACGACCTCGTCTTCGTCCCCGGGGCCGGCGGCGAAGGCACGGATGCCGCGCCGCCCGCGCCGGCGGATGTGCCGCCCGTGGTGCTGGGCGAGCTGCGGGCGGAGCTGAGCGGCGCCACCGTCCGCATCGCTCCGCCGCTGGACCCGGCGTACGACTCGCGCGACGGTCAGGCCGCGCTGGAGCGGCGGTACGCGGCGCTCGAGAACGCCGTGTTCTTCGAGAGCTTCTACGGGCGCAACGCCGGCTGCAACCCGCTCGCCATCGATCGCGAGCTCGCGCGCCGCGCACCGGGCGTCACCCGCTATTGGAGCGTCGTCGACCTCTCCGTCGAGGTCCCCGAGGGCGGCGTCCCCGTCGTCGAAGGAAGCCCGGAGTGGTGGCGCGCCAGAGGAGCCGCGCGGCTGCTCGTGGTGAACGACTGGCTGCGCCGGCGGTTCGCCCGTCGGCCGGGGCAGAGAGTGCTGCAGACGTGGCACGGGACCCCGCTGAAGCGACTCGCGCTCCATCGGCCCGGCTTCCAGCCGCGTCGGATGGCGGCGGTGATCAAGGAGTCCCGGCGCTGGGACGTGCTGCTCGCGCAGAACCCGTACGCGGCCGGCATCCTCACCCGGGCCTACGCGTTCCTGCGGCGGCCTGTCTGGGTCGAGGGCTATCCGCGCAACGACGTGCTGGTGAACGGCGACGGAGCGCCGGTGCGCGAGGCCCTCGGCATCGCACCGGGGGAGCGCGTGCTGCTCTACGCTCCGACGTGGCGCGACGATCGCTCCGAGATGGTCGACTTCGTCGATCCGGCGGCGCTGGCGGCGGCCGCGGACGCCGTCGTCCTCGTGCGGGGCCACTCGCGGACCCTTCAGCCGGGCCGCAACGCCGAGGGCCCGCGTGTGATCGACGTCACCGGCTTCCCCGACACCTCGCGTCTGCTGCTGGTCGCCGACGCCCTGATCACGGACTACTCGTCGGTCATGTTCGACTATTCCGCGACCGGCAAGCCGATGTACTTCCTCGTCCCCGACCTCGAGCACTACCGGGGCGAGCTGCGCGGGTTCTACTTCGACCTCGCCGCTCATGCGCCGGGGCCGGTGGTGCGCACGCAGGAGGAGCTCGTCGCGGCTCTGGCCGCCGATCCCGCCGATCACGCCGCGGCGTACACCCGCTGGCGCGAGCGGTTCAACGCGCGCGACGACGGGGCCGCGTCGGCTCGCGTGGTGGCCCGCATCCTGGATCAGGGATTCGTCGACCGCGACTGACCCCGACCGACCCCGACCGCGAGGTCACGGCAGGGGCGTGTTGCGCGTGCCCAATCGCGACGTGTCGACGGTGCGCTCGGCGCCGCGCAGCACTCCGATGACGAATCCGGCGCCCCAGGACAGGTGCATGGTGGGGAGCACGGCGCACGTCCACAGTCGGTCGCGCCACCCGCGCCCGCCGCCGGGACCGGCGGCGACCACCAGCACCAGGAAGGCGTAGGCGACGAGCGGCAGATAGACCGCGGATGCCGCAACCGCCCAGGCGCCCGAGAGGGCCCCCGTGGCCTGCAGCACGGCGGTCATGACGCCGACGATCAGCGCCAGCACGAGCAGAGGCGGCGCGAAGAAGCGCAGGGAGTTCCCTCGTCCGAGACGGCGGACCAGTTCGCCCCGCCACCGGCCGGTGGCGAAGAACTGTCGGGCCAGTCGCGGCCAGCTGTCCCGCGGCCAGTACGTCACCGACAGGGACGGGTCGAACCAGACGGTGTAGCCGGCGCGCCGGATGCGCAGATTGAGCTCCCAGTCCTCGCCCCGGCGGATGGACTCGTCGAAGAGACCGACCTCGTCGATGACGCTGCGGTGCATGACGCCGAGATAGGCCGATTCCGCCTCGCCGGCCTCGTCGGCCCCGTGGTAGGCACCGCCGCCGAGCCCGACGGGGGAGTTGTAGGCCCTCGCGACGGCGCGCTGGAAGGGCGTGCGTCCGTCCGCGCGCATCAGCCCGCCGACGTTGGCCGCGCCGGTGCGCTCGAGGATCTGCAGGGCGCGACGGGTGTAGCCGGGCTCGAGCTCGGAGTGGGCGTCGACCCGAACGATCATCGGGTGCGCCGCCGAGCGGATGGCGAGGTTGAGGCCCACCGGGATGTCGGCGGCGGGGTTGGCCACGAGCGTGATCCGCTCGTCCTCGTCGGCCAGCGCGCGGGCGAGGTCCGTCGTGCCGTCCGTGGACGGGCCGAGGGCGAGGATCAGCTCGGTCGGACCGTCGACGTCCTGCGCGAGGACCGAGGCGACGGCGGTGCGCAGGTGCTCGCGCTCGTTCAGGACCGGCATGACAAACGTCACGCCCACGCCCGCAGGGACCGCCGGCGCACGTCGTCGCCCGCGATCCTCGTCATGCACGCGTCCGATCATGTCATGACGGGCGCTGAGTAGGCTGGAGGGATGGGCATCGTCTCGGACTCGCGCAAGGCCGTCACGCTCATCCGCAAGGCGGTGGCCAGCCGCTCGGCCGTCGGCGACGTGCGCCGGGCGCTGGCGACCCGGCCGCCTCACCCGCCGGGCCGCTTCCGCGTCGCGGTCTACTTCGCCGACGGAGCGGTGAACATGTACCAGATGCGGCAGTGGTACAAGCCGCTCGCCGACCTGGCCGCACGCTGGCCCGTCGTCGTGCTCAGCCGCTCGGCGATCGGCGCGCGGGCGCTCCTGGCCGACGATGCGCTGCCGGTGGCCTTCGTGCCGACGGTCCGCGATCTCGAGGCGTACCTGTCCACTCAGGACATCCGGGTCGTGCTCTACGTCAACCAGAACACCCGTAACTTCCAGATGTTCCGCTACGGGCGCCGCTGGCACGTGTTCATCAACCACGGCGAGTCCGACAAGATGTACATGACCACCAATCAGTTCAAGGCCTACGACTATGCGTTCGTGGCCGGTGATGCCGCGCGCGAGCGGTTGTCACGGGTGCTGTGGGACTACGACATCGAACGCCGCACGATCGAGATCGGCAGGCCGCAGGCCGATCACTACTCCGGAGCCCTGCCGTACACGCCGGACGACCGCACCGTCGTTCTTTACGCGCCGACGTGGGAGGGGGATCGACCGAGCGCGCACTACGGTTCGATCCTGACCCACGGCGAGGCGCTCGTCGACGCGCTCGTGGCCACCGGCCGGCACCGTGTGGTCTATCGACCGCATCCCCGCTCCGGTGTGGTCGACTCCGCGTACGGCGCCGCCAACCGGAGGATCATCGCCGCGCTCGCCGCGGCCAACAGCGCAGACCCCGCCGCGCAGCATGTCTTCGACGACGGCCCCGAACTGGGGTGGCAGCTCTCGGCGGCCGATGTCGCCGTGGTCGACATCTCGGCGATGGTCTACGACCGTCTCGCTGCCGACAAGCCCCTCATGATCACGCGGCCCGTCGATCCCGCAGCCCTCATCGACACCCACGGCTATCTGTCGGCGTGCGAGTGGCTGACCGCGGCGGCCGCGCCCGGGATCGTCGGCGAGATCGACCGGGTGCTGTCGGACCCGGATGCCGTGTCCCGTCTGGCGACCTGGGTGCGCCATTACTTCGGCGACACGTCGCCCGGAGCCGCGACGGCCCGCTTCCAGGACGCCGTCGGCACGCTCATGGCCGACTGGGAGACATGGCACGCGCGGGCGGCCGCCGACGAGCCCCAGGAACCCGACACCGACGAAGCGGAGCTGGACGACGCCGACGCCTAGGCTCGAGCCCGCCGCTCAGCGGAAGCCGTCCAGACGCACCACGAGCCGCTCGATCGCCCGGAGCGGGATCGCTACCCAGGTCGGCCGGTTGCGCGCCTCGTAGATGCTCTCGTACACCGCTTTGTCGAGTTCGAGGGCCGCCAGCAGGATGCCCACGTCGTCGAGGCCCTCTCCCGAGCCGGCCGCGTAGCCGCGGACGAACTCGTCGCGCGCGCTGCGCGCCCACCGCAGGGGGACGTCGGGCGGCCGGTCGGGGTCGTCCAGCCGCAGCGATCCCGCGACGTAGTCGAACGAGCGCAGCATGCCCGCCACATCGCGCAGTGCCAGATCGGGCAGCACGCGCTCCCGCATCGGACGAAGGGGCTCGCCTTCGAAGTCGAGCAGCACCCACCCGCGATCGGGTACGAGCAGGACCTGGCCCAGGTGGAAGTCGCCGTGGATCCGCTGCAGCCGCGGCCACGCGAGCTGCGAGGCGGCGGCGTAGACCGTCTCGATCGCCTCTCTCAGGTCCGTGATGGCGGGCACCTCGGCGATCGCGATCGCCAGCCGGCGCGCCCACGCCTGGACGGTCGCGTCACGGTCTTCGGGGGTGGCCGCACGCGTGGGGAAGAGCTCGGACAGCGAGCCGTGCACGTTCGCGGTGGCCTCGCCCAGCTCGAACGCCTCGCGGTCGAACGCCTCGCCGTCGGCGGCCGCGCGCAGGGCGACGCGCCATGCGTCCTCGACACCCGCGAGGAACTGCTGGGCGAAGGCGAGCGACCCCGTGATGGTGCGCGACGCATCCGACGGGTGCGGCCATGTGCCCTCGAGCGCGCCGACCGCACGGGGGACGTACGGGGATCCTGCGGCTGACAGTGCGGACGACAACTCGATGTCGGGGTTCAGGCCGCCGTTGACCTGGCGGTAGATCTTGCAGATCAGCGCATCGGCGTCACCTCGGAACACGACGGAGGTGTTCGACTGCTCTCCGGTGAGCACCTGGGCCGAACGGGGGGACCCGTCGACGGGCTCACCCTCGGGATGCCCCACGGCCCGGGCCGCGGGCCCGGTGCACTCGCCGCCTTCGGTGACCAGGCGCTCGAGGGCTCGGGTGTAGGCGGGATCGAAGGGGCCGTCGATCAGGGTCGTCCCGGGCTCCGGGCTGCCGATGACATGGTCTGGGTCGGCGGTCACGGCGACGGTCTCGCGCTCGACGACGGGCACCTGGTACAGGACGGGTGGGAGGGCGCCCTCATCGACGAGAAGGTAGGTGCGCACGCGCGCTCCCGGGTCGTCGGAGGACATGTCCCACCACGCCACGAGGTGGAGGCTCGGCACGCGGCCTTTGCCGGCGTACCACCGCTGTCGCGGCATCCACGCGGCCACACACCCCAGCGTGCTGTCCATGCCAGCGAGACTATGGCCGCCGCACGCTCGTGTCGAGGACATCCTGCAAGCGTTTGCAGAGTCGTGTCCCGGGGACGACGGACGTGGCTCAGCGACCGATCGCGCGGCGGAGGGTGTCTCCGGTGCGCCGGGTTCCCCCGGCGATCGCCTCACCGGTGCGCCGCGTGCCGCCGACGATCGCCTCGCCCACACGACGGATGCCGCCGGCGGCGGCGGATTCGAGCCGCAGGGTTCCCGGGCGGGGCTCGAGATCGGCGGGCACGAGTGCCGGCGGCGGACCGAAGGCCCGGCGCGACGCGACGAGCACCCGTCGCCCGAGGATGTTGTTGCCCGCGCCGCCGACGGCCGCTCCGACACCGAAGGGCAGCGCCTTGCCCAGCCAGGAGGCGCCCCCGCGGGCGGCGAACTGGTGGATGAACGCGGACTTGAGGCGATCGACCAGCGGTCCCATCGCCGCACGGGGCAGCGTCTTGGTGACCATCTCGCCCCAGTAGGCGTCGCGCGTGACTCCGCGTCCCGATGCCTGACGGGCGAGCTGGCCGACCAGGTCGACACCCTCCTTGCCGAGCATGAGGGTGAGGACGAGGGCACGCGCTCGATCGGGATCCCCGACGGGGATGCCGTGGACCTCGGCCACCGACTGCGCGAACAGCGTCGTTGCCTCCAGGAACCCCACCGTCTCGACGCCGCTCAGGGCCAGGGTGATGCCGGTGCCGATCCCGGGCACGACCGCGGTGGCACCCACGGCGGCGCCACCGGTCGTCACGGCCGCGAGATACCGCCGCTCCAGCATCCGGATGATCGTCGCCGCATCCGCATCGGGATGACGCAGACGGATGCTGCGCAGATGCGACAGCACGATCGGACGCTGGATGGCCAGCACCCGATCGAGCACGCGGATGATCCCCGGGTGCTCGTCGGATCCGGCAGGCGGAAGCCCGTTCTGCCACGGCGAGTCGCCGGGAAGCGAATGTATGCGGTGCACCTTGTCGGCCATCGGGCCGATCCTAGGTACGCGCGCTGGGGGAGCGCTGGGGGTTGACGAACGTCAGACGAACTGGTTCGCCCGCTCGAGATCCTCGGCGAAGTCGACCTCGACGGCGTACAGATCCGAGATGTCGAGCGGGCGGACGCGGACGCCGTCCTCGGCGATCGCGAGCTCGAGGCCCCGCTCGAAGTAGTCCTGGTCATCCACTCGACCCAGCTGGCGGATGAAGGCCTTCTTGTCGCGGCTGGAGATGTAGTTGATCCCCACCGCCTCGCCGATCCCGCCGACGACCGTCTTCGACAGCTCCTTGATGGAGCCGTCGGCGGCGACGGTGTACTTGACCTCTTCGTCGCTGACCTTGGCGGTGTTGACCGTCACGAACGACTGGTCGCGCTCGATGAGTTCGATCGCCCGGCCGAGGACCCGCGGGTCGAACACCACGTCGCCGTTCATCCACAGCACGCCGCTGCGGCCGGTGGTGGTGAGGGCGCGTAGCAGCGACTTCGAGGTGTTGGTCTGGTCGTAGCGGTCGTTGTAGACGTAGTCGACGTCGGGGAAGGCCTCGACGATCGTCTCCGCGCGGTAGCCGACCACCGTGGTGATCTCGGCGTCGGTGCCGAAGGCTGCGCGGATGTTGTCGTGCTGCTGCTGCATGATGCTGCGGCCGTCGCCCAGCTCGGTGAGCGGTTTGGGCAGGCTGCGCCCGAGGCGCGAGCCCATTCCGGCTGCGAGAATGACGGTCTGAAGAGTCACAGTGTTGCTCCTGGAGTGCGTGGTTAAGCGTCGGTTCACCGAACGGACACTCCTTCGTGCCGGATTCATGGTAGCGATGTCGTCTGGGAACGCGCAGGATGCTGGACCTCCGTTGCCGTTTCGTGATATTGCACCGATTGCAGCGGATCGCCACGCGGCGTTGCGGCCCCGCGCCGGGCGCTTGATACCTTGGATCGGTGACTGCGTCGCTGCCGGTGCCCCATGAGACCGATCCGGACGAACCGGGCGGCGCACTGGCGAGCCCGCGCGTCGTGCGCCTGCCCGCCCATCCGGGACCGCCGCCGCCGCTGCCGACCGACCTCGACGTGCCGCCGCGCCCGCCCCTGCCGGCGCAGCCTGCGCCCGAGGCGGAACCCGAGTCCTTCGCCCCCGCACCCGCTGGGGAGCCGGATTCGCACGTGGGCGAGCTGCCGGACTCCTTCACGCCGCCCGCTGTGGATCTCGCCTCGCCGGTCCTCGAACTGCGCGGGGTGGCGAAGAGCTTCGGCGGCGCCCGCGCCGTGGAGGAGATGGACCTCACCGTCCCCGCCGGCACCTTCTACGGCCTCGTGGGCCCGAACGGCGCAGGCAAGACCACGACGCTGTCGATGATCGCGGGCCTGCTGCGGCCCGACCGCGGCAGCATCACCGTCGCGGGCGTGGACGCGAACGCCCGTCCGCTAGCGGCCAAACGCCTCATGGGTGTGCTGCCCGACCGGCTTCGGACCTTCGACCGGCTCACCGGGCGACAGCTGCTCTACTACTACGGCGTGCTGCGCGGGATCTCCCCGGCGGTCGTCGAGAGCCGGACGGCGGATCTCGCCCGCGCGTTCGATCTGACCGATGCGCTCGGACGCGTGGTCTCGGACTACTCCGCCGGCATGCTGAAGAAGATCATGCTCGCGGGGGCGCTCATCCATTCGCCGCGATTGCTGGTCCTCGACGAGCCGTTCGAAGCGGTCGACCCGGTGTCCAGCGCGGTGATCCTGGACATCCTCTCCACGTACGTCGCGCACGGCGGCACGGTGATCCTCTCGAGCCACGGCATGGACCTCGTGGAGCGGATGTGCTCCCGGGTCGCGGTGATCGTGGCAGGCCAGGTGTTGGCGGAGGGCACGGTCGACGAGGTGCGCGGCGAGCTCACCCTCGAGCAGCGCTTCGTCGAGCTCGCCGGCGGCCTCAGCGACGTGGAGGGCCTGGAGTGGCTGCATACGTTCTCCGACTGAGGGTCGCGCTGCTCGTCGGCGCGCTCCGCGGCGGAGCCTCGCACGTCACCCGCGTCGTCATCGGTCTCACGCTGCTGGCGATGGTGGTGGCGGCCGCGTGCTGGGCACTCCTCACGCTGCGCGAGACGACGCCGACCACGGCCTTGACCGTCACGGTGCTGGCGGGGTCGGCCGTGACCCTCGGGTTCGCGCTCGCCCCCCTGATGGGAGGCGCGACGGATCCACTGGATCCCCGCCGCTTCACGCTGCTGGGTCTTCCCGCCCGGTCCCTCGCTCTGCTGCTCGTCGTCGCGGGCCTGATCAGCGTCCCCGTCGCGGCGATCATCGTTCTCGCGGTGGGCTTCGGAGCCGTCTGGGCGCGGTTCGACATCCCGGCGCTGCCGGTGACGGTGTCGGTCGTGCTCGGCATCCTCACCTGCGTCCTGCTCGCCCGGGTGTGCATGGCCCTGGCGGCGATGTTCCTCTCGGGCCGGCGATCGCGCGAGCTGTCGGGGCTCTTCGTCCTCGCCGTCGTCGTCGTGGTCGTCCCGGTGGGCGTCTTCCTCTCGTCGCTGGAATGGAACGGCGCGGTCCCCACCCAGCTCGTCGAAGCCGTGCAGGCGCTGGCGCTCACCCCGCTGGGCGCGGCGTGGGCGGTCCCGGGACTCCTCGGCACAGATCCCGATGCCGCCACGCTGTCGCTCGTCGTCGCGGCGGGCACCGTGATCTTCCTCGGTGCGGTGTGGATGCTGCTGGTCCACCGCGTCCTCACCACGACCGAGCGCCCGTCGGTGGTCCGTGAGCGGGCCGGCCTCGGATGGTTCGCCGTCGCCCCCGGCACCCCGGGGGGAGCGGTGTCGGCACGCAGCCTGCTGTACTGGTCCCGGGATCGCCGCTACATCGTCAACATCCTCATCATCCCGGTGGCCGCCGCGGTGACGATGGTTCCGCTGCTGGTGGCCGGCGTGCCCTGGGAGCTCGTCGTGCTCGTGCCCGTCCCCTTCGCCGCGCTCTTCCTCGGCTGGCTGCCGCACAACGACCTCGCCTACGACTCCACCGCCGTGTGGATGCACATCGCCAGCGGCGTCCGGGGATTCTCGGATCGCATCGGCCGGCTGGTGCCGGTGCTGCTGATCGGGATGCCGCTGCTGGCGGTCGCGATTCCCGTCGCGATCTCGCTGCACGGCCGCTGGGCGCTCCTGCCCGCCCTCACCGGGGTGTGCGTGGCGCTGTTCTTCGGGGGGCTGGGACTGTCGAGCGTCTCGTCGGCCGTCGCGCCGTACGCGGTCTCGCGTCCCGGCGAGAGCCCGTTCCAGCAGCCGCAGCGAACCACCTCGAGCGGGGCGATCGCGCAGGCGCTCGTCCTGGGCGGTGCCGCGCTGACGGCCGTTCCGGCGCTGTGGTTCAGCTGGCGCGCGCTCACCGTCGACATCACGGAGGCCGATTCGGCGCTGTGGGCCGGGCTGGCCGCGGGAGGGACGGTCTTCCTCGTCGGACTCGTCGTCGGCTCGGTCGCGTTCGAGCGCCGCGGCGGCCGTCTCATGGAGTTCGCCGAGTCCACCTGAGTCCACAGGCGCACCGTCGGCCGCCCGCCGACACCCCCCCGCGGGCTACACTGTTCCCTCATGAGCACCCCCCTCGACAGCCCCGATCAGGGCGGCCTGGCCACCCTCGACCGAGAGCTCGAAGAGCTCATCCGCGAAGAGAACATCGAGCCCGGAGACCACGAGCGCTTCTCGCACTACGTCAAGAAAGAGAAGATCCTCGAGTCGGCGATCACCGGCAAGCCGGTCAGGGCACTGTGCGGCAAGAAGTGGACGCCCGGGCGCGATCCCGAGAAGTTCCCCGTCTGTCCGACGTGCAAGGAGATCTACCAGTCCCTGGTGTGATCACCCGGGCCGTCTGAGGTCTCGCCCGTGCGACGTCAGTCGGCGTCGCGGAAGACGGTGGGGATGGCCGGGTCCGAGCGGCTGAGCGCGAGCGCCCGCACCGGGAGCTCTTCGCGGACGCGCGCGTGGTGCTCTCGCGCGGCCCGGACGCCGGCGGGTCCCTCCGCCGCGGCATCCGGTTCGCCGTCGACGATGAGCGGAACCTGCAGCGCACGCGCCTCCGGGAGCTCTGCCGCCGAAGCGAGCTCCTCGAACCCGTCCGAGACGATCACGAGTTCACTCGAGGCGGTGCCGTGCTCGAGCGTGCGGAAGGCGGCCTTGCGGCCCCCTGTCGAGGCCTTGTCGGTGGACGCCTTCGCGACCCCGACCCAGCCGCCGTCCGCGCCCTGCCGTGCGACGAGCTTGTAGACCATGCCCGCCGTGGGCGAGCCCGATCCGGTGACGACGGAGGTCCCCACGCCGTACGCGTCCACGGGCGAGGCGGCCAGGGCGGCGATGGCGAACTCGTCCAGATCGCTCGTGACCGTGATGCGGGTGTCGACGGCTCCGAGCTCGTCGAGCTGACGACGGACCTCGGCCGCGACGGTCGGCAGGTCGCCGGAGTCGATCCGCACGCCGCCCAGTAATGTCCCGGCCACGCGCACCGCCGTCTCGACGCCGGTGCTGATGTCGTATGTGTCCACCAGCAGCGTCGTGCCGGCGCCGAGCGCGGCGACCTGGGCGCGGAAGGCATCCTCTTCGCTGTCGTGCAGCAAGGTCCAGGAGTGCGCGGCCGTGCCCATCGTCGGGATTCCCCACGTACGACCCGCCTCGAGATTGCTCGTGGCGGTGAAGCCGGCGATGAAGGCGGCGCGCGCCGCGGCCACCGCAGAGGCCTCGCCGGCGCGTCGCGAGCCCATCTCGGACAGCGGGCGTTCCCCGGCAGCGATGCTCATGCGCGCGGCCGCGGTGGCGACCGCGGAGTCGTGGTTGAGCACGCTGAGGGCGAGCGTTTCGAGGACGACCGCCTCGGCGAAGGTGCCCTCGACCGTCAGGATCGGCGAACCGGGGAAGTACAGCTCGCCCTCGCGGTAGCCGGTGATCGAGCCGGTGAAGCGGTAGCCCTCGAGGAAATCCAGGGTGGGGGC
Organism: Microbacterium sp. ARD31; assembly: GCF_031844425.1. Classification (NCBI taxonomy): domain Bacteria; kingdom Bacillati; phylum Actinomycetota; class Actinomycetes; order Micrococcales; family Microbacteriaceae; genus Microbacterium; species Microbacterium sp. ARD31. The sequence goes on along the minus strand of NZ_JAUZVE010000002.1, from coordinate 46,815 downwards.
GTCCACCACCTTCTGGTCGCGCAGGAATCGCAGTTCGTCGTCGCCGAAACGGAACTCGCGCAGCAGCTGCAGCAGGCGCCCGGTGCCGGCGACCACGCCGAAGCGCCGCGCGCCCGGCAGACGGCGGCCGAACAGCTCGAACACGCAGCGTCGGTGCGCCGTGCCATCGCGCAGGGCGGCGTCGAGCATCGTCAGCTCGTAGCGATCGGTCAGCAGGGCCGTGCTCGGCGAGGTCATGCCGAAAGCCTAGCCAGGCCGTGGCGTAGGCTCGATCATCGTGACTTCCGGGCAGGCTCGGGGCGGCGGCGACGCCCCCATCGGCATCTTCGACTCGGGCGTCGGCGGACTCACCGTGGCGCGCGCGGTGTCGGCGATGCTCCCGCGCGAATCGATCCTCTACATCGGCGACACCGCCCGCTCTCCGTACGGGCCGAAGCCCATCGCCGACGTCCGCCGCTACGCGCTCGAAGTGCTCGACACGCTCGTGGACGAGGGCGTGAAGATGCTGGTCATCGCGTGCAACACCGCGTCGGCGGCGATGCTCCGCGACGCGCGCGAACGCTATGACGTGCCGGTGGTCGAAGTCATCGGACCCGCGGTGCGCACCGCGATGTCGACCACGCGCAACGGCCGCATCGGGGTCATCGGCACCGAGGGCACCATCGGATCCGGCGCCTATCAGGACATGCTCGAGGTGAACGAGCGGCTGACGGTCTTCGCCCGCGCCTGCCCGCGGTTCGTGGAGTTCGTCGAGCGCGGGGTCACCGACACCCCCGAGGTGCTCGCCGTGGCGGAGGAGTACCTCGCCCCCCTTCGTGACGCCGGCGTCGACACGCTCGTGCTGGGCTGCACGCACTACCCCTTCCTCGAAGGCGCCATCAGCTACGTGATGGGTCCCGACGTCAGCCTCGTGTCCAGCGACACCGAGACGGCCAAGGACGTCTACCGCCAGCTGGTGTCCCGCGACCTGCTCGCCGGACACGGGGCCGTCCCCACCCACGTGTACGAGGCCACGGGCGCATCCGCCGACGACTTCCTCGACCTCGCCCATCGCCTCATGGGACGCGAGGTCAGCACCGTCCGCCTGGTGCAGACCGGCGCCATCGACCTTCCCCGCTGAGCACCCGCTTCTTCCGACAGGAGAGACATGTCCGAGATCACCCGCGCCGACGGGCGCGCCACCGACGACCTGCGCACCATCACGATCGAGCGGGGATGGAGCGCCCACGCCGAGGGGTCGGCGCTCGTGTCGTTCGGGGGGACCAAGGTGCTGTGCACGGCATCCTTCACCAACGGTGTGCCGCGCTGGCTGACCGGCAAGGGCAAGGGCTGGGTCACGGCCGAGTATGCGATGCTCCCGCGCGCCACCAACTCCCGCAACGACCGCGAGAGCGTGAAGGGCCGCATCGGCGGCAGGACGCACGAGATCTCGCGCCTGATCGGACGCGCGCTGCGCGCGGTCGTGGACACGAAGGCGCTCGGCGAGAACACGATCGTGATCGACTGCGACGTGCTGCAGGCCGACGGCGGCACCCGCACCGCGGCGATCACCGGCGCGTACGTCGCCCTCGCCGACGCTGTCGAGTGGGGTCGGAGGAAGAAGTTCATCGGGCAGAAGTCCGAGGTGCTCTTCGACTCGGTGGCCGCCGTCTCGGTGGGCATCATCGACGGCGAGCCCATGCTCGACCTGGCCTACGTCGAGGACGTGCGCGCCGAGACCGACATGAACATCGTCGTCACCGGCCGCGGGCTGTTCGTCGAGGTGCAGGGCACCGCCGAGGGCGCGCCGTTCGACAAGCGCGAACTCGACGCGCTGCTCGAGCTCGGCGTCGCCGGATGCGCGTCGCTGCGTGAGCACCAGCTGGCAGCCCTCGCGGCCACGGGGGAGTGAACATGGCAGCGGCGGACGCGGCAGCGTCGGGCGAGCTCCGCCAGGTCGTCCTCGCAACCCACAACCCCCACAAGGTGACGGAGTTCCAGGCCATCGTCGCCGCGACGCGGCCCGACCTGCAGGTCGTGGCGTACGACGGGCCCGAACCCGTCGAGGACGGCATCACCTTCGCCGAGAACGCGCTCATCAAGGCGCGCGCCGCCGCCGCGCACACGGGTCTTCCGGCGCTCGCCGACGACTCCGGCATATGCGTGGACGTGCTGGGCGGGTCGCCCGGTGTCTTCTCGGCCTACTGGGCCGGGCACGCGAAGGACGCCGCGGCGAATCTCACGCTGCTGCTCGATCAGCTCTCGGATGTCGGCGACGGGCTCCGCACCGCGCAGTTCGTCTCGACGATCGCGCTCGTCGTGCCCGGCGACGCGTCGCGCGAGGAGGTCGTGGAGGGCGTGTGGCCCGGCCGCCTGGCCACCGCGCCCGCAGGCGCAGGCGGGTTCGGCTACGACCCGATCTTCATCCCCGACGCCCAGCCCGACGGTGCGGCGCGCACGGTCGCGGAGTTCTCGGCGGCCGAGAAGAACGCCCTCTCCCATCGGGCGCGCGCGTTCGAGGCGCTGACGCCGCTGCTGGAGCGGCTGTAGGTCCTACCCTGGTCGCATGCACGACCACGCATCGCCGGGCATCCGCGGCGCCGACAACCGGCGCCTGCTGAGCGTGTCGCTCGCCATCACCGCGGTGGTGATGGTCGTGCAGGTCGTCGGTGCGGTGCTGTCGGGGTCGCTGGCACTGCTGGCCGACGCCGCCCACATGTTCACCGATGCCGCAGCGCTCGTGGTCGCCCTGGTCGCCAGCGTCGTGGCAGCCCGCCCCGCGACCGAGCGGTCGACGTTCGGGTACCAGCGCGCGGAGGTGCTGGGGGCGCTCGTCAACGCGATCGTCCTCATCGCCCTGTCGGTCTGGGTGGCGACCGAGGGAGTCCGGCGGCTGCTCGGGCCGGCCGAGACGGACGTGGCCGGCGGACTGATGCTCGCCGTGGCGATCATCGGACTTCTCGCCAACGCCGCCGCCATGTGGCTGCTGAGCGGGGCGCAGCGCCGCAGCATGAACGTCCGCGGCGCCTACCTGGAGGTGATGGGCGACCTCCTCGGCTCCGTCGCGGTGATCGTGGCGGCGGTCGTCATCATCGCGACCGGATGGGTGCAGGCGGACGCCGTGGCATCGCTCCTCATCGCCGCGATGATCGTGCCTCGAGCGGTCTCGCTGCTGCGCGAGGTCGTCTCGGTCCTGACCGAGTCCGCGCCCCAGGGCACCCACGTCCGTGAGATCCGCGAGCACATCCTCGCCACCCCGGGCGTCGTCGACGCGCACGACATCCACGTGTGGCAGCTCACCCGCGGCGCCCCGGTGTTCACCGCCCACGTCGTCGTGGACGACGCGGCCCTGGCCGACGGGTGCGCGCCCGGCATCCTGAGTCGTCTCCAGGGATGCCTGTCCGACCACTTCGACGTCGAGCACTCCACGTTCCAGCTCGAGCCGGCCGGACACGTCGAGCACGACGCGCACGCCTGAGTCCCCGGCGGCTCAGGACTCGCGACGGACCTCGGCCGGCGACTTGTCGGGGCGCAGCCCCCGCCAGCGGGCGTGCCGCAGGATGCCGCCGGGGGTGAACTCCGCGAACTCGACCTCGCCCACGAGGTCGGGCCTCACCCAGAGCGCGTCGCGGGCATCCGCGGCCGGGACCCCCTGCACCGTCGTCGCATCGACACGAAGCGGAGTCAGCTGCCGCAGCAGTGCGGCGAGGGCGCGATCGCTGAAGCCCGAGCCCACCCGTCCGGCGTAGCGCAGCCCGTCCTCGTCCGGGACCGCGAGCAGCAGCGAGCCGAACGTGCCGGCACGGCCTCCCTTGCCCGGCCGGATGCCGGCGATGACGACCTCCTGCGTGCGGGTGTGTTTGACCTTGAGCCACGACTCGGAGCGTGTCCCGCGGCGATAGCGGGATGCGGGGTCCTTGACGACGACGCCCTCCAGCCGGAGGCGTTCACTGGCGTCCAGGGCGGCATCCACGTCGTCGAACACCGGCGGCACCGAGATGGGCGCAGCGGCACCGGCGGCGACCTGCTCCAGCCGTCGGCGCCGATCTCGCAGCGGCATCGAGGTCACGTCGGATCCGCCCGCCGACAGCACATCGAACAGGTAGTACCGCACCGGGATGCGCCGAGCCTCGCGCGTGATCTCCGCGGGCCGCTCGAGGTTCATGCGGGATTGCAGCAGGGAGAAGCTCGGCCGGCCGTCGGGCTCGAGCGCGACCAGCTCGCCGTCGACGATGGCCGGATGGTCGCCGAATCCGGCGTCGATGTCGGTGAGCTCGGGGTAGCGGTGGGTGACCTCGTTGCCGCTTCGGGCGTAGAGCCGGAGCCGAGCGCCGTCCCACACGCCGAGCGCGCGGATGCCGTCCCACTTCCCCTCGACCCATGCGTCCGACTCGGCATCGGACGCGCTCCAGCGCGCGGCGGCGCGACGGGCCTCGGCCGGGGTGGCCGTGGTGGCGAGCATCGGTCGCAGCTCCGGGGGCGAGAACGCCGTGGGCGAGGGCGAGGGCGAGGGCGCGGCGGGCGAGGGCGCGGCGGGCGGTTCGGGCGTATCGCGGTCGGCTTGGGGGCTCGGCTCCACCGGGTCGCCGTCGGCCTGCGGCCGGCCCGCGGCATCCGTCTTCATCCGGTGCAGGAGCCACGAGGACTTCTCGCCCTCGCCCTCCGTGCGGATGAGCGCCACCCGCACGCGCCCGAGCGGTCCGCCCGGACGCCCCTCGAGCGTCACGATGACTTCGTCGTCGCGCCACTTCTCCAGGTCGTAGCGTCCGTCGTCCCAGATGGTCACGGTGCCGCCGCCGTACTCGCCGGCCGGGATCGTGCCCTCGAACGAGGCGTAGTCCATGGGGTGGTCCTCGGTCATGATCGCGAGGCTGTTGCGCGTGGTGGTGTGCGGCACACCGCGCGGGACGGCCCAGCTCACCAGGACCCCGTCGTGCTCGAGCCGGAAGTCCCAGTGCAGACGCGAGGCGTGATGCTCCTGGATGACGAAGATCGGCTTCTCGTGGTGAGGTGATGCGCCCAGCGGGTTCGCGGGCACCGGCTCGGGGGTCCGCGCCGCGGATCGCTTGGCGATGTAGGCGGCGAGGGGGCCCGCCTCGGCTTCCCGTGCCCCGGCGTGGAAGCCCAGTGCCGCCATGGGGTCGCCCTCGGGCGATCGCTGGAGAACCTCCTCGAAGCTGAGGTGCCGAAGGTCGGGGTCGTCGAGCTCGGCCCACTCTCGCGGCGCGGCGACGGTGGGGTGCGTGCGTCCGCGCAGCGAGTACGGCGCGATCGTGGTCTTGGCGCCGTTGTTCTGACTCCAGTCGATGAGCACCCGGCCCTCGCGCTCGGTCTTCTTCATCGAGCTGACGACGAGGTCGGGGTGGTCGCCCTCGATGGCGCGGGCGAGCTCTTTCGCCACAGCCGAGGCCTGCTCGGTCGTGTGCCCGGGTGGCAGGGCGGCGTACAGGTGGATGCCCTTGCTTCCGCTGGTCACCGGGTAGGGCTCCAGGCCCATGCCGGTGAGGATCGTGCGGGCCCAGCCTGCGACGACCGCGCACTCGGCGAGACCGGTGCCCGGGCCGGGGTCGAGATCGAGCACGAGCCGGTCGGCGAAGCCGCGCTCGCCCTCCGGGGTGAACCGCCACTGCGGGACGTGGAGTTCCAGGCTGGCCACCTGCGCCAGGTACACGAGGGTCGGGACGTCCGCCACCAGCGGGTAGTGCTTCGTGCCGCTGGAGTGGGGGATCGGCATCCGCGTCACCCACGACGGCGCGCCCGCCTCGAGGTCCTTCGCGAAGAAGACCGGCTCGGGATGCTCGTCGGTCCCCACGCCCTCGACCCACCGCTTGCGCGTCACGGGCCGCCCGATGACATGGGGGATGAGCAGCGGCGCGATGCGGGTGTAGTAGTCGATCACCTCGCCCTTGGTGGTGCCCGTCTCGGGATACATGACCTTGTCGAGGTTGGTCACGCGCAGGCGTCTGCCGCTGATGCTGACGAGGTGCTCGGCCGCACCCTTCCCCCGTGTCTGGGCCATCGGTCCATCCTGCCGTGCCGGCGGCTCGAACGGCACGGGGTAGCCGCAACCGGTGTGACAGGTGTTCACTGGTGTGATGAGGGCGATCTGGAAGGGCGCGCTGACGTTCGGGCTCGTGAACGTCCCGGTCAAGGTGTACTCCGCGACCGAGGACCACGACGTTCCGCTGCATCAGGTGCACAGCACGGACGGCGGCCGCATCCGCTACCAGCGGATCTGCGAGATCGACGGCGAGGTGGTGCCGTACAGCGACATCGACCGCGCCTACGACGACGGCGAGAAGACCGTGGTGCTCACGAAGGACGACCTCGCGTCGCTGCCGTCCGAGCGCAGTCGCGAGATCGACGTGGTGGAGTTCGTGCCGAGCGAGCAGGTCGATCTGCTCACCCTCGACAAGGCCTACTATCTCGAGCCCGATTCCGCGTCGCCCAAGGCCTACGTGCTGCTGCGCAAGACGCTGGAGCAGACCGACCGCACCGCCATCGTCCGCTTCTCGCTGCGGCAGAAGACGCGGCTGGCGGCCCTCCGCGTCCGCGGCGACGTCCTGGTGCTGCAGACGCTCCTGTGGGCGGACGAGGTGCGCGAGGCGGCCTTCCCGTCGCTCGACGAGCCGGTGCGGATCTCGGCGAAGGAACTCGAGTTGTCGGCATCCCTCGTCGAGAGCTTCGCGAGCGATTTCGACCCGTCCGACTTCGCCGACGAGTATCAGGAGGAGCTTCGCACCCTGATCGACGCGAAGCTCGAGAAGGGCGATGCGCTCGACACGACCGAGACGTTCGGCGACCGCGACGAGGAGGAGTCCGGCGGCGAGGTCATCGACCTCATGGCCGCGCTCCGCGCAAGTGTCGAGCGATCGCGTGCGGCTCGGGAAGGGTCCGCGGGGGCGGCATCCGCGTCATCGGGCGGCGATCAGGCGGGCGGGAAGGCGACCGCGTCGGGCAGCGGCACAGCGAAGAAGACACCGGCGAAGAAGGCGCCGGCGAAAGCACCCGCCAAGAAGGATGCCGCGGCCAAGGACGCTGCGGCCAAGGATGCTGCGAAGACGCCGGCGGTGAAGAAGAAGACCGCCAAGGCTTCCTGATCGCCTCTGCTCCGTCGTTCGGCCGCGCGGTGCGGGGATCGCTCAGGCGTCGTCGCGGCGGTGCGGGTCCCGGTCGGAACCGTGCTCGAGCACCTCGGGGTCGAGCACGAGTTCGCGCGCCTCATCGGCGTCGGTGACGACGTCCTCGCCGGCGGCCTCGGCCTTGCGTGCCTTGTTGCGCTCGGCGAAGTAGTGCCAGACCACGAAGACGATGGTGCCGGCCACTGCGGCGAGCAGGATGACGTCGATGTACTCCGTGACGAGGTCGCCGACGCCCGGGATGAAGCCGATCCCGTAGCCGATCATGGTCAGGCCGAAGCCCCAGATGACCGCGCCGATGAAGTTGTACAGGCTGTAGCGGTGCCACGGCATGTGGCCCACTCCGGCGGCGACCGGGGCGAACGTGCGCACGATGGGGACGAAGCGGGCGAGGATGATCGTGAGCCCGCCGTAGCGCTCGAAGAAGGCGTTCGTGCGCTCGACGTTCCGGCGGCTGAACACGCCGGACTCCTTGCGCTCGAAGACCGCCGGCCCTCCCTTGTGCCCGATGAGGTAGCCGACTTCACCGCCAACGAAAGCGGAGAGGCCGATCAGGAGCGCGACGACCCACGCGCTGACACCGAACACGCCGTTCGGTGCGACCTCGCTCGGGTGGGACAGCAGGCCCGCCATGATCAGCAGCGTGTCGCCGGGCAGCAGGAAGCCAACGAGGAGGCCCGTCTCGGCGAACACGATGAAGCAGACCACCAGGAGCGCCCACGGGCCGGCGGTGGCGATGATCGCGGCGGGATCGAGCCAGGGGATGAGGGCGATGGACTGCAAGAGGCGGTTCCCGTCGATCGTTGGCGGTCGGTGCTGAGGGATGCCGGGCACGAGGCGACGACACGTGCGGAAGGTGGGACTTGAACCCACACGCCCGAAGGCACAGGAACCTAAATCCTGCGTGTCTGCCGATTTCACCACTCCCGCGAGTGGGTTCAGTCTACTGAGGGCGTGGGAGCCTGTGGATAAGTTCGGGGCCCCCTCCGAGCCTCTTGCGAGGATGCTCGGGTGACTCCTCCCGCCGCTCCCGTCGCCGTGGCCGCGGCCGCCGTCGCCGAGCGGGTGCGCGAGCGCCTGCGGGCAGAGCGCGCAGACCCCTCCCGCGATCCCGAGCTGGCCGCGCACATCGCGCGGGACGAGGTGCGTCGCCACAACGACTACGCCCTGGCGAGGGGACTGGCGCCGGTCGACGACGAGTCGGCGTGCGTGCGGGAGGTCCTCGCATCGGTCGCGGGATACGGTCCGCTGCAGGCCTACCTCGACGACCCGTCGGTCGAGGAGAACTGTACACAACGCCGAGCTCTTGTCTGGTGTCCATGAGCGATGTCAGGATCACCATCGCGGCGGGTGTGGCTATTCACTGCGGCGCGACACGACTCTGATTCGAGTGGCGCTCGTCGGGAAACGGTCGTCTCGGTAGTGTCGATCCGGGAAGCTTATGGTCGTCTGCCGCTGTCAGGGCCTGACACTACTTTCTGGACCTGAGGAGAGACATGACGGATGCCTCAACGGCTGCCATACATCAGGCGCTGTGTTACTTCGCCGATTCGCTGCACGAGAAACTCGGCACTGCGGGCGCCGGAGACGTTTGGGCTGAGGACCAGCTCAAGGGGCCCGCGGAGGTGCTATTCAAAGCGGTGGGACTCGCGCTAAATAAGGTGACTGTCGTGCGAACCGAGGCACCTCAGCCAGCGAGCGGGTCGGGCGTCGTAGGAGAGTCTGCGCCGAGCCTCGCTAACGGAGCCGAAGACGGTGCGACCGAGGCGGAAGAGGCAGGCGGCAGTCGCGTTGACGCTGCGGTCTACGTCGGTCCGAGCGTGGCGGCGACGCTACTGACCGGCCACATCGAGTTGAAGGCACCTGGCAAATCCGCTGACCCAAGGCGGCTGACCTCGAAGGCCGACAAACTTCAGTGGAAAAAGTTCCAGAAGTTGCCCAACCTGATCTATACCAACGGTCGCGAATGGACCTTGCAACGCACAGGAAAACAGCTCGGGGCGATGCTCAAGTTCTCGGGTGACCCAGTTGCTCTGGGCGCAGCCGCCGTCACGGTCGACGATGCGGTGCGCTTCGAGACCTTCGCACGCCAATTCCTGAGCTGGCAGCCGATTGTGCCTCACTCGTCGCGCCAGATCGCGGAGTTGCTTGCGCCGCTGTGTCGACTGTTGCGGGCGGAGGCATTGGAGGCACTCAAGCGCAAAGACTCGGCTTTGACGAGTCTCGCTACAGAGGTAAGGAAGTACCTCTTCCCCAACGCAACCAATGAGGTCGTGGCGGATGCTTACGCGCAGACATTCACTTACGCCCTCCTGATTGCTCGATTCGAAGGCGCGGACCCACTAACGGTTGATACCGCCGAGCAAGCGCTCCAGGCGCAGTACGGGCTCCTGGGGGAAGTGTTACATCTCCTTGACGGTCCTGCGGCACGGAAGGAGGTCGCGACATCCACCGAGACACTCGAACGTGTGATCGCGCAGATCAAGCCGAGCGAGATCGTCACTACCCATGGATCGAATCCGTGGCTGTATTTCTATGAGGAGTTCTTGGCCGCGTATGATCCCGCGCTTCGCAAGCAGGTGGGCGCCTATTACACGCCGGTCGACGTCGTACATGCGCAGACCGCGTTCGTCCGGGGGATCCTCACCGAGAAACTCGGGAAGACCGGAGCGTTTGCGGATCCTGACGTAGTGACGCTCGACCCGGCAGTCGGGACTGGGACCTACCCGCTCGGGATTCTGCAATCCGTGGTCGACTCGGTTCCCGAACACGCGTCGGGTTCTATCCCTGATCAGCTTCGTCGCGCCGTCAATAATCTGTTTGGGATCGAGTACCTGATCGGACCTTACTCGGTCGCTCACTTGCGACTTTCTCGATATCTTGCAGATCACGGTGTGGAATCAAGTGAAAAGCATCCATTAAACATCCTGCTCGCGGACACACTCGCTTCTCACGAGAGCACCGGGCCCGAGATGCTGCCGGGAGTGTTCGGATACGAAGAGATTCTGCAAGAACGCGAGACAGCCCGGGAACTCAAGGTCGATACGCGCGTTGTCGTATGTCTGGGCAATCCGCCATACCTCCGCGGTCGAAAGGCGGGGACTGGTGGATGGATCACCATGCGTCGGACTCCGATCAAGGGTGACAAAGTACGGGATCCCTTCACGCGGCGGATGGTTGCGGATCGAGGCGAGCAGGGAATCATCAAGGACTTTCTGAATCCTGCAATCGCGGCTGGCAGGGGCGGCGACCTGAAGAATCTCTACAACGCCTATGTGTACTTCTGGCGGTGGGCGCTCTGGAAGGTCTTTGAGCAGGAAATCCCTGATCCCGCGCTCGAGGCGACGCCTTCGAGAGCAGGCGTGATCAGCTTCATCACGGCGGCCTCGTATCTGCGCGGCCCGGGGTTTGTTGGCATGCGTCAGCACATGCGATCGACTCTCGATGAGATTTGGATCGTGGACCTAGGCGGGGACAATAAGGGCGGTCGTAAGACGGAGAACGTGTTCTCCATCGAGACTCCGGTAGCGATCCTCACCGGTGTCCGCTATGGCGACCCGCAACCCGACACCCCTGCGACGGTTCACTACGTGTCGCTCGCTGACTTGAGTGCGAAGGAGAAGCGCTCGAGGCTCGGCGCTGTCACGGGTCTCACTGACCCTTCGCTTGCCTGGGTGGACGTGATGTCCGGCTGGCAGGACCCGTTCCTCCCAATCACAGACGAGGAATACCTCACTTGGCCCGCGCTCACGAACGTTTTTCCATGGCAGTCGAGCGGTGCGCAGATAAAGCGGAGCTGGCCAATCGGCGAAACAAGACAGGTCCTGGAGGCCCGCTGGAGTGAACTCACGGCGAGTCTGCCGCTGGACTTGGCGACACCGAGTCCGGCGAAGGACAAGGTCCTTCGAGACAAGAGGCGAGCGACGCTGCTTCACGAGAGCCGCGATCGAAAAGCTACCGGCAAGTACACCGACCTCTTCGATGGCTCCGAGCTGCAAGTCTTAACCGAAGTCGCGCCGGGGACTCAACCGGAGGTGCGACCCTACGCCTTCCGGGCTTTCGACGAACAGTTCGTCATCGCGGACAATCGGGTCGCCGATTACCTGCGACCCTCGCTGTGGAGGGCACACAGCGCCGATCAGCGGTACATCACAAGCATGCTCACGGAGGTGATAGGTCGCGGTCCAGCGGCGGTAGCTGCGCGGGCGGTTCCCGACCTGCACTACTTCCGCGGGTCGTTCGGCGGCCGACACGTGATTCCGCTCTGGCGCGACGCGCAGGCGACCCAAGCCAACGTGACAGCTGGCCTACTCGACCAGCTTTCGCTTGCCTATGGAGCGGAGGTTACGGGCCCGGAGCTCTTTGCTTATGCCTACGGGCTACTCGGGACGAGTGCGTACGTCGACACGTTCTGGGATCCGTTGACGCTGCCGGGGCCGCGGCTACCAATCACCAAAGACGGCACGCTGTTCGAGCGGGTGCGCAAGCATGGGCAAGCCCTGCTCGACTTGCACACAGACCGTCTGTACAACCTAGACGTCCTTCACACTCGGGAACCGGGGCGAGCACGCTATGTCCGCCCGATCCCCGACGGCAGCTATCCCGAGTCCTTCTCCTACGATGCCGTTACCGAGACGCTGTCCGTCGGGGACGGCATCTACGACCGTGTCTCGCACGCGGTGTGGGACTTTTCAGTGTCTGGGTTTCGAGTGGTCGATTCGTGGCTCGGGTACAGGCTCAAGCGCCGCGCGGGAAAGTCCAGTAGCGACCTGGACGGGATCCGTCCGGCAAGCTGGCCGGACGAGGGGGGGCATCAACTTCTGCGGTTGCTCTGGGCTCTGGAGATGACCGTGGTTGCGGACGCCGACGGCGGGGCCCTGCTGGCCGAAGTCCTCGATTCCGACTTGTACTCGGCCGCCGACCTGCCGATGCCGGCCGAGGCCGAGCGGCGACCGCCTGGCGCGGTGGATGAGCCGGACGACGAGGACGACGAGGACGACGAGGACGACGAGGACGACGAGGACGACGAGGAGGAGGGGGAAGACGGTTTGGGGTAAAACCGAGGTCATGCGCATTTGCCGAGAGAAGCTATGCCGCCCCGGGTCGTGGCTAGTCCCGACCGGTTGAAGCTCCCCATGAGCCGATCCGCTGTGCGCCGAGCTGGCCGAACCAACGGGGAACATTGGAGGAGATATGGCATTCAGCGTCGAGAGTCGCTATCCCGAGAAGCCTGTAGTCAGGCATGGTTTCTTCGAGACCCAGGAGGATGCGAAGGTGGCCGTTCTGCAGGCTGACAGGAAGCCGATCGCAGCGGCGATTTACATGGGCTCTGTTACCAGCGGGGGAGCGCTCTACGCGGTCTACGACGAGGAAAACGGTTGGGTTGACGTTGACCGAGTGACGCAGCCGCGCTGGTGGAGTCGTGTTTCCAACGATGTGCACGAATGGGTGTTGAACAACCCGGCTGCGCCGCTCGCTCCGTGGATTGCATCGGCGATCACGGACGCGGCCGGCGGGCTCATGAACCTTCCTGGCGACGGGAGTAAACCGACAGGTAACCTGCTCGAGACTCAGGACGAGGAGTGGGTCCGTTTCCAACGGGTGCTGCGCCTCCTCGAATATTGACAAAAGGCCCGCCCCCTTGCGCCGGAGTAGCGACGCGAAGAGAGCGGGCCTGTGCCGCTGCCGTCCAAGGAGGCGGGAGTGGGCGACGGTTGCGCGTCGCGCCGGGTCCTACGCCGGCCACGCGCTCACCTCGCCGGGTCCTTACGCCGCAGGTGCTCACGCCACGCGAGTCAGGAGAACTCGCCGCGTGCTCTCGCCGCGCTTGAATGCCGCAAGCCGCGAGCACTCTGCGCCCGTTCTGATGCGGGCACAGAGGAGCTATCGGGATACGCCGCGCGGGATGCCTTGGGCATCGCGGAGGCATGAGAGCACGACGCCGTACGCGCGCTGAGCCACGGCGGCGGCGCCTTGCTGGCGTGCTACGCCGGCCAGGCGCAGTCGCGCGCGCTGGTGTACGTGGTTGGCGGTCTCATCGTCCAGAGCGAGGAGCTCAGAGAGCAACGGGTCAACGAGGGAGCCGAGGGCGTTGGCGATGAGGCCGTCGTGCGGTGAGTGCCCGGTCATCGCGCCGCCTCCACGGTGAGGTTGAGTCCGTGGAGGCGCAGTTTTCGGCGGAGCTGCTGCATCGTGCCTTCGTTGGGTCGAGAAATGAGCGCCGCCGTCATGCGTGGCGTGTAGACCGTGAGCGCGACCGCGGTGGCCAGGTCGCAAGCATCCTCGGGGATGCCGTAGAACTCGCGGGCTTGCCAGCGGGCGGCCTCGTAGCGGCCTTCATAAGCCTCGAGGGCGAGTCCACGGGCGAACGAGACGAGGAGGTCGAGGTCAACGCCGTCGAAGGTGTGCAAAACGTCCTCCTGTCGGATGAGCACGGCGAAGCGCTCGCGGCGTTCATCGACGGCGAGGGCGACCGGGCCTCGAGGTCGGGTCAGGGAGGAGTGCGGCATGAGCGGGCCTTTCGAGGGGACTAGGAGGGCGGGGCCGCCCGTTGCCGTGTGGGCGCGGGGCAGCCCCGTATGGTGACGCCAGGGGCGTTGAGGGTTACGCCGCCGCGGTATCGATGCGGACGACGCCGCCGTGCTCGACGAGGTCGACGGTGCCGTTCTCGCGATCGACGGGAAGCGGCATCGCGGCGACCTTGACGAAGCTCGAGACGAGCGAGCGGTCGGCTGCGACGTTGCTGTCGTAATCGTTGATCACTCGGACGGCGAAGCTCACGCCGCGCTTGTCGTCAAAGACGGGCGTGGTGATGCTCGCGCCGTAAGCGGCGCCCTGCGGCACCTTGGGCGCGCGAGCCACGAGCGCGAAGGCCTCGGGGATGAAGACGGCGATCGCGCTGTCAGCGAGGCGGGTCGATTCGATCACCTCGACACCGCGAACGGTCTTGCCGTTGGCGTCGAAGCCCGCGCTGGCCGGCGCGTCGAGAAGGTCGGCGTAGACGCTCGCGCCGACGGCGGCGAACAGTTTCGCGGACTCCGGCACGCCGTTGGTGCGGAGGATACGCCGAGCTGCGGTGATCGCCTTGGCCGGTGCCGTCGCCGAGTAGGCGACGCTCGTGGTCTCCGGCGTCGCTGACATGGTCGCGGCGGTCAGCGCCTCGATCTTCGCGGCGATGGCGCGGGTCTGGGGTGCGAGCACCTGGCGGGCGTAGTCCTCGAGCTCGAGTGACAGATCACCCTCTGAGAGCACCGTCAGCGAGTACAGGTGATCGGTCAGCGTGACGTCGATGTACTTCTCTGCGAGCTCGTCGGCGATCAGGGCCGTCGACTTGTCGCCAATGAGCTTCGAGTGTGTCGGAATCGCCCCGGGGACGGGGATGCGGACGGTTGCGCCCGTGCCCTCTGCGAAGTCGGCGGCGGCGTTGGTGCTGATCAGCTTGGCGAGGTTGAAGTCGGCGCCGGCCAGCTTCGCTGCGACGGTCGCAAGCTGCTGCGGGCTGTGGGTAAAGGTGTTAGCCATGATGGCTCTCCTTGAGAGTGGTGGGCGGAAAGTGCGCCTGGTGATAGATGAGGAGGGCCGCCTTGCGGTTGTTGGCATCCGACGCCTTGGCCGGGATGCCGCGCCCCAGGGTGGTCTCGCGCGCAGTGCTCGCCTTGGAGCGCGTCGCGGCGGGAGAAGTGGGCCTGGGAAGGATCGCGTGGCATCAGGCCCGCACATGGCGTGCGCAGGGCCTTACGCCGTCGCGTGCGGGCAGGGTTTGCCTGTCGTGCCCGGGGGCCAGCTAGGCCGTTGGGACGATGCGGGCGACCCGTCGGGATGGGCGCGACAGGGAGACGAATCGGGGGAGGGGCGCGCCCCGATCGTTGGTGCGTTTCAGCGTGCCGCGAGTCGTGGTCTGGGGCGCCGATACGGCCTGTCGGGTGGTCAGACGCGCGAGGGCGTAGCCGGCGCCGACCCGGACGACCTCGGTGAGCGGCTCGGCCATGACGGCATCTGGGGCGATGTGGGACGGACCCGGTGTGCGTCGAAGCGGGCGCGCAGGCCGCCGCGCTCGGATCTTCCCCGCAGAGGTGTGGGGCATCCGGCGGGAGGTCGGGAGTTGTGCGAAGGAGGGCGGCGGGTGGCGGCGCGCGTATATGAACCCCTCACCATTAGAAGTTGGTGCCCACCCCCATCTACATTGCGAGGGCGGCGATGATGCGGTCGGCTTTCGCGTTGCCGACCTCTTGCGCGAGTGCGACGTCGGCCTCGTCGAGTTCGTAGATGCGCACGGTGCGGGCGTCCGCGCGGGTGTCCCGGAGAGCATCCGCGATGCAGGTGGACCTGATGAGGCCTGCCTCGGCGCGGGCGTGTGCGGCTTGGCGATGCTGCGCCGCGTCCGAGGCCCAGATGGTGCGACCACCGCGGCCAGCTCGCACGACGCCGAAGCCCAGCTCGCCGAGGGTGAGGGCGCGGTCGGAGTCGCCAGTTGACGTGACGAGGTCGTCGTACCGCGCGACACTCAGGCGGCGCGCTTCGTAGGCGGCGCCACGGTCGGCCTCTCGGGCGGCGCGGGATTCCTCGCCATTGAGCAGGTCTGCCAGAGCGCTGCGCTCCTCGGGGCTGAGTCGACGCACCTCGTCCGGTCCCCGCAGCGCACCGGCGGCAAGGAGCACACGGAGCCGTTTGACCATGGCGCCCTCAACCGCGGCGGGTGGCTCAGTAACGGCAGCCACGGCTGTAGCGTCTCGAGGCCCGTGCGGAAGAGGCGGGCGCCCCAAGGAGGGCGTCCGCGGAGTTGCCGAACACATCGCCGAGCTCGGTGGAGCAGCCGACGAAAGGAAGGTGGGGGGCATGATTGGCTCACTTTCTGGCAGGGCGTCACAGTATTGGCTCCGACAGAAGAGGAGACCGCCTGAGCGGCAGATCCTGCCCAAGAAGTTTGCCTTGTGTGGCACAGGGGCCACCAAGGGCCGTGATGACTCCCGCGAGTTGACGAGATGCCACGAAGCCGCTGGGGCTCAGCGGCCTTCGCAGAGCAAGGGTGACGAAGTGACGAAGAAACCGTCACTTTCTATTCCCCCCTTGAGAGAGAGCTCGCTTAAGGAAGGAATAGAGAGTGACGGTTTAACCGTCACTTCGTCACGGCCTATGACCGCTGTCGGGCCCGCCGGCCTCTCCCGGCGGACATTGACGGCGTGTCACGCAATGGCCGCCTCGAGAGCGCCTACGCCCCCCACGTCCCCGGAGTCGATCAGAGCGAGCGCCTTGCGGATGTGGGCTCGCTGCGTCTGGGTCGTTGACGATGAGTCGAGTGCCCAGGAGGCGCGATCAGTCAGTCCGCGCACGTACATGGAAAGTGCGATTACGTCGCCGTGCTCGTCGACGACGATGTGGCGGAAGGAGGCTAGTTCGTCCATCGTGCGTCGCAGGAGCGCGAACCCAGCGGCCTCGTCGCGCTGTGAAAGGGCTAGGCCACGCTCAAGTGCATCGGCGTAGTCTGAGCGCGTGGATGGACGCCGGAGCGCGTGCTCGGCGCGGGCGATGAGGCTCTCCGTTGTCATGCCGTGCTCACTCCCTCGTACCGTGCGTGGAAGTCCTCCTCGGACTCGCCCGCCCACTTGATGCGCATGCGCTGGCGACCGTGGAAGCGCGCGCCGGGATACGGGGCAGCGGCTACCTCCACCCGCTCGATCGCGAGTCGGAGTAGCGTTCGTGCCTCGAGGACTCCTGCTGCTTCGATGCCTGGGAGGGACAGCTCGGGATCGAGGAGCGCGCCGAGGTCGGCGTCTGGCTGAGGCAAGGCGCGGAGGTGCTCCTCCATGGCGGCGATGCGGTCCTTGAGGGCGCCCGTGATGCGAGCGTGCCGTTCCTCGTCCAGCGTTTCCCTGACGTAATAGTCGTGGTCGGCCGACGCGAGGCGAGCCCGCGCCGAGTCCAGCTGCTCAAGGTAGTCGCGCTTCGCCTGGACGGGAGCCGGGTCGAATTTGGCGAGCCAGTGATCAGCGACGGCGCCCAGAATGGGCGAGTCATGCTCGAGCGACGCTAGGCCGTAGGCCCACGCCCGCCGCACTTCGGACTCGATGAGCGCGACGCTCACATTCAGCGGTCGCTCGCAATCACTTCCGTCAGCGTGCCACTTGCGGCAACGGTACGAGTTGCCGAACGTGTTGGCGGGGCGGTGGCAGGCCGCGCACTTGATGAGGCCGCCAAGGAGTGACTTCGGCTGGCTCACGGGTCGCATGCCGCGACCATATCGACGTAGGCGTCCGTCCATGACCTCAAGGAGCCGGAGGCGCTCGGATTCGCTCACGATGGCGGGATATCCGGGGGCCATCAGCGAGACGACCTCCCCGGTGGCGGGGTCGCGCCACGCCGCCGTGCTAGTGCTCCACTTGCCGCTTGTCTCGTCTCGCCGCTTTTCGGGCATCAGGCCCGCTAGGGCGGGGGAGCGGAGCGCTGCAGAGAGGGTCGAGGGTCGCCACTCGCTGCCGCTGCGCCGCGTAGGGATACCCCGGCTGTTCCAGTCCCGGCATACGGCGAGAAGCGCATCTCCAGCGAGGACGCGGTCGACAAGTTCGCGGACGAGGAGTGCCTCGCTCGCGTGCTGGCGAAGCTGACGGTTCTCGTCGACCGTGTAGCCCCAGGGGGCGGGGCCGCCGAGGTACTTGCCCTCGCGCCGGGACGATTCCTTCTTTGCTCGGACGCGGGTAGAGGTGTTCGCCGACTCGGCGCGCGCAAGCTCGGACATAAGCATGATGAGCATGCGGCTGTTAGATGCCGCTGAGTCGAGCGGATCCTTGAGGAAGAACAGACGCCCGCCGACGGCGTCGACTGCGTCGAGCACGGTTCCCACCTGCCCCGCGCCGCGACGGCTCAGTCGGTCCAGTTTCCACACGGCGAGCGTCCCGACCTCGCCCGACGCGACGGCCGCCACGGCGGCATCGAAGTCAGGACGCTTGACCCCCTGTTTGTAGCCAGAGCGACCGGCGTCGCGCCATACGCGGCGGACAGCGAGGCCTTCGCGTTGCGCCCATTCGCGGAGATCGGCCTCCTGGCGCTCGAGGGAGTCTTTGCCCTCTTTATCGATGGATAGGCGGACGTACAGGTCGACTAGATCGGCGGGGGATGCTCCTGTTGTTACCACTTATCGGTCCTCTCGAGAGATTGTTTCTAGAGAGGAGAACGCCTGGAGCAACCTCGTTGCCCAAAACACTTCTCCGAGGAGCTGTGGATCAACGCGCCGGACCGCATCTTCGTGGCCCGGGAAGGCGTGTCCGAGCGCGTGCCCCTCACCCTGACCGAGTCCGCCGTCCGCGACCTCGTCGAGCGGATGCTGCACGCCACCGGTCGCCGGGTGGATCTCAGTCAGCCCTTCGTCGACGCCTCGCTGCCCGACGGCAGCCGGCTGCACGTGGTGATCCCCGACATCACGCGGCGGCACTGGGCGGTGAACGTCCGGAAGTTCCTGCCCGCGTACCGCGACCTGGATCGGCTGGTGTCGGCCGGGTCGCTCCCTGTTCCCGCGGCGGAGCTGCTGGCCGAGGCGATGGCCGCCGGTCGCAGCATCCTCGTCTCGGGCGCGACCCACGCCGGGAAGACCACCATGCTGGCCGCGCTCATCGCCGCGTGCCCACCCGACCACCGCATCGTGACGGTCGAGGAGACCTTCGAGCTCGCGGTCGGCGCCCCCGACATCGTCGCCCTTCAGGGCCGTCAGCCGAGTCTCGAGGGCACGGGAGAGGTGACCCTGCGCCGCCTGGTGAAAGAGGCGCTGCGCATGCGACCCGACCGCCTCGTGGTCGGCGAGGTGCGCGATGCGGAGGCGCTCGATCTGCTCCTGGCGCTCAACACCGGGGTGCCGGGTGCGGCGACCATCCACGCCAATTCGGCGCGTGAAGCGCTGGGGAAGCTCGCCGCACTCCCGCTGCTGGCCGGGCGGAACATCGACGCGGGGTTCGTCGTTCCGGCCGTCGCGGCATCCGTCGACCTCGTCGTGCACTGCGAGCGCACACACACCGGAGCGCGCCGCGTCGCCGAGATCGTCGAGCCGGACGGCGTGGACGCCGGCGCGGTGACGGCACGGACGCTGTACCGGGCGGTGCGACCGTGACGATCCTGTGGGGCGCGGTCCTGGCCGCGGGGGTCCTTCTGACGGTCTCCCCGTGGCTGTGGCCGGTGCGGCAGCGTCGACCCGCGGACCAGGAGCCCGGCGCGCTCGCGCGGCTGCTGGCATCAGCCGGACTGGCGGGGGTGCGCCCGGTGGTGATCGTTGCGATCTCGCTCGGCGGGGCGGTGGTGGGTGCGGCGATCGCATGGCTGGCCACGACGGTGGCGGCGCTCGCGCTGATCACGGCGATCGCCGCGCTGGCAACGCCGTTCGCGTGGCTGCGCTCGCGGGCCTCGCGCCTGCAGCGCACGCGCAGGGCGCTGTGGCCCGACGTGTGCGACCTTCTCATCGCCTCGGTGCGTGCGGGCATGTCGCTTCCCGATGCCGTCGCCTCCCTGGCCGACTCGGCGCCGGCCGAGCTGCGTGCCCCTTTCGCCTCCTTCCGGCGGGATCTGGCAGCGTCGGGGCACTTCGATTCCAGCATCCTGACGCTCAAGGCGACGCTCGCCGATCCGGTGGCGGACAGGATCGTCGAGACCCTCCGCATGGCCCGGCAGGTGGGCGGGACCGAGCTCACGCCGGTGCTGCGCGGGCTCGGGTCGTCCGTGCGCGCGGATGCGACTCTGCGGTCCGAGGTCGAATCGCGGCAGTCGTGGATCCGGGGCGCGGCCGTGCTCGGTGTCTCGGCGCCGTGGGTGATCCTGGCGCTGCTCGCGCTCAGGCCGGAAGGCGCGCGCGCCTACTCCAGCCCGGAAGGAGTGGCCCTCGTGGTCGGTGGCGCGGCGGTGTCGCTCGTCGCGTTCCGGATCATGCTGCGCATCGGGCGGCTCCCCGAACCCCGGAGGTGGTTCGGGTGACCTGGCAGCCGTCGCTCCTGCCGGGTGTCGACGTCGCGGCGGTGTCGATCGTCCTCGGTGTGACGTTCGCGCTGGGCGTGACGCTGCTGTCGACGCTCGCGCCGCGGTGGTGGGCCCCGAGTCTCGCTCGCAGAATCGCTCCGTACATCCGCGATGTGACCGATCCGCAGGGGACGACGCTGCTTCGTCCCGGGGGGCTCGGGCCCATAGATGTGCGGGACATCGCGCGGTCGGCCCTTCGACGCGCCGGCGCCCTGCTGTCGGGCTCGGCCGTCATCGAACGCCGACTGCGCCAAGCGGGTCGTGACGATGATGTGGCGACCTTCCGCGCCCGCCAGCTCGCCTGGACGATCGTCGGCATCGGCGGCGGCGGTGCGCTCTCGGTCGTGCTCGCGGTGACGGGCTCCGCTGCTCCCGCGGTGTGGTTGCTGCCGCTGGTGGGCGGAATGACCGGCGCGATCGGATGCGACATGCTCCTCACCCATGCTGCCCGCACGCGGATCGCGCGGATCGAAGAGGAGCTCCCGACCGTGCTCGAGTTCCTCGCGCTGTGCCTGTCAGCCGGCGAAGGGATCCTCGACTCCCTCCGGCGCGTCAGCGACGTGGGCGCCGGCGAGCTCACAGCTGAGCTTCGTGGCGTCGTCGTCGCCGTGGGGACCGGCTCGCCCCTCCCGGACGCACTCACCCGTCTGGGCTCCGACGTGGATGTGCCCGCCCTCGCGCGGGCGATCGACCAGCTGGTCGCGGCGATCGACCGCGGTGCACCGCTTTCCCATGTTCTGCACAGTCAGGCCGCCGATGCTCGCGAGGCCGCGAAGCGCACCCTGATCGAGTGTGCCGGGCGGAAGGAGATCTACATGCTCGTTCCGCTGGTGTTCCTGATCCTCCCGCTCAGCGTGCTTTTCGCGGTCTTCCCCGGGATCTTCATGCTGCGGCTGGGCATCGGCTGAGGGCAGCAGCCTCGATACACGACGAAAGGAATGTCATGACCGACGAATGGATGCGGCGCCTCATCGCCCGCTGGCATGCACTCAGCGCGGACCTCGCCAAGGACGAACGAGGGGACGTGCCCGGCTGGGTGCTCATCACGCTCATGACCGCGGGGCTCGTCGTGGTGATCTGGGCGCTGGCGGGGCCCGCGCTCGCGGGCCTGTTCGAACAGGCGATCAGCCGCGTCTCGGGCCTGTGATCCCATGCGGGTCCTGCGCGCGCGAGTGCGTGCGGCGGTCGCCGATGAGCGCGGATCGAGCCCGGTCGAGTTCGTCCTCGTCGGGGTCCTCCTGACGGCTCTCACCTTCGGCGTCCTGCAGTTCGGGTTCGCCGTTTACGTCCGCAACGTCGTCCATGATGCCGCGGTGGACGGCGCCTTCCATGGCGCGCTCGCCGACGCATCCCCGAGCGAGGGCGCCGCACGGGCCCGGCAGATCATCACCCGTACGGTGGGCGCCGAGTATGCGACCGACGTCACCGCCCACCCGACCGATGCGCTCGGTTCACCGGCCGTGCAGGTGACGGTGCGCACGACCTTGCCGCTCCTCGGTCTGTTCGGCGCTCCCCGCGCTCTGGAGGTGAGCGCGCGTGCGCCGCTCGAGTCCTTCGACTGATCCTCGTCTGCCGCTGACGAGGACCGACGGGGCCGAGCTCGGGTCGGCATCGCTGGAGTTCATCCTGGGGGGAGTCCTCCTCCTCGTGCCCCTGGTCTACCTCGTGACCGCACTGGGCCTCATCCAGGGGCACGCGCTGGGCGCCGAGGCGGGCGCACGTCACATCGCCCGCACCGTTGCGACAGCCGACGGCGCCGCCGATGCGCGCGAGCGTGCCGAGCGCGTGCTCGCCTTCGTCGTCGAGGAGTACCGCCTCGACGCGGAGAGCGTGCACCTCGACTACGTGTGCAGGCCGTCAGGCGTCACGTGTCCGCAGGCGGGCGCAACGCTGGTGGTGACGCTCACCTCGCGCGTTCCGCTTCCTCTCGTCCCGCCGGTCTTCGGCTGGGAGCGATCGGCCGCGATCCCCGTCGAGGCCACAGCCGCGCAGCGCGTGTCCAGATTCTGGGGCGCGCCGTGAGCATCCCGCGCCGCGCCGGGCGCGCGGGCGGGGTCGCTGATGAGGACGGGAGCGTGCTCATCCTGACGATCGGGTACGCCATGCTCGCCCTGGCTGCGATCCTGCTGTGCGTCGACGCCACGAGCCTGTATCTGTCGCAGAAGCGGCTCGATGCCGTCGCCGATGCGGCGGCGCTCGCGGCCGCAGACGGCTTCACCCTCTCGATCGTGGGTGGCGAGCCCGTGGCGATCCTCGATGACGGGGGAGTGCGGGCCCAGGCCGCGTCGATGGTGGGCGAGATCGGAGGGGCATCCCGGCTCGTTTCGGCCGTCACCCCTGACGGCGTCTCGGCGCGGGTGACGGTCGCCGCGACCTGGCGACCGCCGATCCTCACCCTGTTCGTCCCCGAGGGCGTCGAGCTGGAGTCCACGGCCACGGGCCGTACCGCGCTGCGCTGACCCGCACCAGACACCGACCTTCGCCCCTCGTTCCGAGGTCGTCGAGTGAAACGTGTCAGATCGCGCTTGCGTGTGCGAACTCACCAGCGCTACGGTGACGGCAAGCGCTTTCCTGAGCGCCACTGGGACGTCCGCAACGGACGATGAAAGGACGACGATGTTCCGCACGCGTACTCTGGCTGCGGCCGCGCTGGCCACGGCCTCGATGATCGTGCTCGCAGGCTGCGGTTCCTCCGCCGCGCCGACGAGCGAGTTCGACCCCGACGAGGAGGTGTCGCTGGACTTCGCCTGGTGGGGCAACGACGACCGCGCGAACCGCTACAACGAGCTCATCGAGGCGTTCAACGAGGAATACCCGAACATCGAGATCAACACGACGTTCACCGATTTCCCGAGCTACTGGGAGCAGCGCCAGGTCGAGGCGGCCAGCGGCAGCCTTCCCGACGTGTTCCAGTTCTCGGACAGCTACCTGCGCCAGTACGGCGAGACGGGGAACATCCTCGACCTGAACGAGGTCTCCGACTACGTCGACTTCTCCACGTTCGACGAGGGTCTGCTCGGCACCGGCCGACTCGGCGACGCGCAGTACTCGCTGCCGACGGGATTCAGTCTGTGGGCGAACTTCGTCAACGACGACCTGCTCGCCGAGCACGGGATCGAGCTGCCCGAGGGCGGCTCTTCGTACGCCGAGTTCAACGACTGGATCGCGGCGGCGACCGACGCCACCGGCGGCGAGCCGTTCGGCGGTACCGACTACACGCAGCGCATCCAGGTGTTCGAACTGCAGTTGCGCGCGCAGGGTAAGAGCCTTTACACGGAGGAGGGTGAGCTCGGCTTCACCGAGGACGAGCTCGCGGCGTACTGGGAGTCCGGTGCCGAGCTGCGCGACGGCGCGGCCATCCCGCAGCAGGAGCTCGAGGAGATCAGCCCGATCTCCGGCTTCGGCGCCACGCTCACGGCCAGCGAGATGAGCTGGAGCAACTTCCTCGGCGGCTACCTCGCCGACTCCGGAGCGTCGTCGATCACGATCGTCGCGCCGCCCACCGACGACCCCTCTGCGAAGGACCTCTACCGCCAGGGCGGACTGCAGGTGGCGGTGTCGGCCAACACCGATCACCCCGAGGCCGCGGCGATCTTCCTCGACTTCGTCGTC
Organism: Microbacterium sp. ARD31; assembly: GCF_031844425.1. NCBI lineage: Bacteria > Bacillati > Actinomycetota > Actinomycetes > Micrococcales > Microbacteriaceae > Microbacterium > Microbacterium sp. ARD31. The sequence continues at coordinate 23,095 of NZ_JAUZVE010000002.1, read as the reverse complement.
AACAGCGAGGCGGCGGGCGAGATCTTCGGCACCACGCTCGGATTCCCCGCCTCCAGCAGCAAGCTGGCCGGCGCCACGCTCGAGGGCGCGGACGCGCAGGTCGCCGACTACATCGCCTCGGTCGAGGACCGCATCGGCGACACCCCGCCGCCCGCCGTGGTGGGATACGGCTCGCTCGAGCAGAAGTTCTGGGACCTCGGCAAGGAACTCGGACTCGGCACGAAGACCGTCGACGAGGCGGTTGCGGAGTTCTTCAGCGAGGCCGAGGTGATCCTCGCCGGCTGAGCCGGAAACAAGACGGCGGGCGGGGTTCCTTTCGGATCCCCGCCCGCTGTCGTTCGCGCCTCACGCGGAAGGCGCGGCATCCTCTTCGGCCTTGGCGGCTGCCACCTGGGCGTGGACCTCGGCCATATCGAGCCCCTTCACCGCCGTGATGACCTGCTCGAGCTGAGGCGCGGGCAGGGCGCCGGGCTGCGAGAAGACGAGGACGCCCTCCCGGAATGCCATCAGCGTCGGGATCGATGTGATCTGGAAGCCGGCGGCGAGCTGCTGCTGGGCTTCGGTGTCGATCTTGCCGAAGACGACGTCGTCGTGCGTCTCGGAGGCCTTGTCGAAGACGGGGCCGAAGGCGCGGCACGGTCCGCACCACTCGGCCCAGAAGTCCAGCAGGACGATGTCGCTGTCCTCGATGGTCTGGGCGATGTTGTCGATGGTGATCTCGCGGGTGCTCATGACTCCATCCTGCCCCGCCTGCGGCCGCCTGGGTTCGGGGAATCGGACCCCATCGCTCGCAGTCGGCGCAGGGCTCACCGCTGGGCGGCGCCGTCGGTCTGGGCCGCGGCGACCTAGACGCGGACCTCGGTCATGTCGAGGCCCTTCACCGCGGTGATGACCTGCTCCAGCTGTGGGGCGGCGAGTGCGCCCGGCTGTGAGAAGACGAGGACGCCTTCGCGGAACGCCATCAGTGTCGGAATCGACGTGATCCGGAAGCCCGCCGCGAGCTGCTGCTGGGCCTCGGTGTCGACCTTTCCGAACACGATGTCGTCGTGTTCGGCGGACGCCTTCTCGAAGACGGGACCGAACGCGCGGCACGGCCCACACCACGCCGCCCAGAAGTCGAGGAGGACGATGTCGCCGCTCTCGATCGTCTGCGCGATGTTGTCGATCGTGATCTCTTTCGTGCTCATGTCCAGCACTATACCCCAGGGGGTATGCTGTGGGCGAATCGAACGAAAGGTCTCACCCATGCGCATCCGGCACTCCTTCACCGCGCTCGTCACCCTGGCCCTCGTCTCCGGCGGGCTGGTTTCGTGCACCGCAAGTCCGCAGGCGACCGCGATCGAGGTGACGGAGCAGACCATCGTCGTCGACGTGCGCACCGCCGAGGAGTACTCCGCCGGGCACCTCGACGGCGCGGTGAACGTGAATCTGCAGTCCGGTCGCTTCGAATCCGAGATCGCGGAGTACGACCCCGAGGCCGAGTACGTCGTCTACTGCCGCACCGGGAGCCGATCGGCTCAGGCGGTGGCCACGATGGAGGCCGCCGGCTTCGACGACGTGACGGACGCGGGCGGCATCGACAGCGCCGCCTCGGCCACGGGGCTGCCGATCGTCACTGAATGACGACCAGCGCCGCTCGGGTCACCATCCGACCGTGTTGAACCACTCCTGCCGGCGGCGCAGCTCGTCATCCGGATGCCGGGTGTCGGCGTCGTGAGCGACCAGGCGTCCCTCTGCGGTCAACTCGACGAAGTCGTGACAGCGATCGCACATCGCGCGCCCGTGCGGCCAGGCGTCGGGCAACGCAGCGGCGGGCGAGCCCGCTTGGCCCGAGCCGGAGCAGCGAGACGCGTCGGCGCCGGCATCCGACCACATCACGCTCCGGTGACGATGCAGGCCGGGGTGCCCGAGCCGCCGGGTGCAGCGCCGGGACTGCCGCCGGCTGCGGCAGAACTGCACGATCTCGTCGCTCACGGGCGGGCCCCCGGGACGAAGCGCGGCACCCACCGCACGAACGCATACGCGCCGGCCAGGCCGATCGCGCCCATGACGCCCGAGGCCACCGACAGCGACGCCGCACCGGCGATCGCAGATACGAGCAGTGGTGAGAGCGCGCCGCCGGCGTCGGTGAGCGTGCGCCACGAGCCCAGGAACGGCGCGGGGTCGTCCCTCGGCGCCACATCGGCGCCGAGGGTCAGCAGGATGCCGCTGGACAGGCCGTTTCCGACGCCGAGCACCGCGGCGAACATCGCGAACCACATGGCGGCCTGATCGAGGTCGTGGGTGAAGGACAGGGCGATGAATCCGGCCCCCATGAGCGCCATCGCCGGCAGCGCGGCCCACAGTCGCCCGAACCGGTCCATGACCTGGCCGCTGGCGTAGAAGAGGGCGAAGTCGAGCGCGCCCGAGATCCCCACGACCAGCGCGATCGTCTGCGCGTCGAGCCCGATCGACAGTCCCCAGAGGGGGAGCACCACCTGACGTGCCGAGCGCACCGCCGACAGGCTCGCCGCCGCGACGCCGAGCCGCGCGAGGACCGAGCTATGGCGACGCATCGTGGCGAAGACGCCGGGGCGCCGCACCGTCGGCACCGAACCGGTCACGGCTTCGCCGGTGTCGGCCATCGCGGGGGAGTCGTCGGAGCCGCCGCCGCCGTCGTCCGCGACGGGCGCGAACCGCCGCTCCGGGTCGGGGCCGAGAGTCACCAGCAGGACCGTGGCGATCAGGCAGCCGCCGAAGAACCAGATCGCGCCGCGCTCATCACCGGTCGCGAACAGCAGCCCCGCGGCGACGAACGGACCGATGAACATGCCCAGTCGGAAGGTTCCCCCGAGCAGTGACAGTGCGCGCGCCCGGTAGGCGAAGGCGACCCGGGTGGTCATGAAGGAGTGGCGGGCGAGCCCGAAGGCCGCCGCGCAGAACCCGATGACGAAGACGGCGGCGGTGACGATCGCGAGCGAGTCCGCCAGCGCCATCGCGGTCACGCCGGCCAGGGACACCAGGCCCGCCACCGCCATCGTGACGCGTTCGCCGAACCGGGCGACCGCCCACCCCGCCGGCAGGTTTCCGCAGAGCTGGCCGACGACGAGCGCCGCAGCCACGAGCGCGGCGAGGGCCACGTCCGCGCCGAGCTTGTCGGCGATCACCGGGATGAGGGGGATGACCGCGCCCTCGCCGAGGGCGAAGAGCAGCGTGGGGGCGTAGACCATGGGTCCGAAACCCCACAGCACGTCCCGAGCGCGAAGAGAGCGATCGGCCACGTGCATCCACGTTACTGTGGAGTGTCATGCTCGAGCTCGATCTGTCTGCCGACATCCAGGCCCTCCGTTCCACCTTCTCCGACATCCAGGCGGTGGTGGACGTCGACGCGCTCAAAGCCGAGATCGCCCGCCTCAGCGAGGAGGCCGGCGCACCAGACCTCTGGGATGACGTCGAGAAGGCGCAGAAGGTCACCAGCGCCCTCAGCCACCGGCAGTCGGAGTTCAAGCGCATCAGCGAGATCGAGCAGCGGCTGGATGACCTCGAGGTGCTGGTCGAGCTTGCGATCGAGATGGACGACGAGGACTCCGCCGACGAGGCCCGCAAAGAGCTCGCCGAGCTCGAGGATGTCATCGGCCAGCTCGAGGTGCAGACGCTGCTGGACGGCGAGTTCGACGATCGCTCCGCGGTCGTCACGATCCGCTCCGGCGCCGGTGGCGACGACGCGACCGACTTCGCCGAGATGCTGCTGCGCATGTACCTGCGGTGGGCCGAGCGTCACAAGTACTCCGTCAAGGTCATGGACACCTCCTACGCCGAAGGTGCCGGAATCAAGTCCGCGACCTTCGAGGTCGACGCCCCCTACGCGTACGGCACGCTCTCGGTCGAGGCCGGCACCCACCGCCTCGCCCGCATCAGCCCGTTCGGGTCGGCCGACAAGCGCCAGACCAGCTTCGCCGCCGTCGAGGTGATCCCGGTGATGGAGGAGGCCGTCGAGGTCGACATTCCCGAGGGGGATCTGCGCGTCGACGTTTTCCGCTCGTCGGGTCCCGGCGGCCAGTCGGTCAACACCACCGACTCCGCCGTCCGCCTCACCCACCTGCCGACCGGCATCGTGGTGTCGATGCAGAACGAGAAGTCGCAGATCCAGAACCGCGCCGCCGCCATGCGGGTGCTGCAGACGCGACTGCTGCTGCTCAAGCGCGAGGAGGAGGCGGCGAAGAAGAAGGAACTGGCCGGCGTCATCACCGCCAGCTGGGGCGATCAGATGCGGTCGTACTTCCTCTACGGACAGCAGCTCGTGAAGGATCTTCGCACCGGGCACGAGGTCGGCAACCCCGCGACCGTGTTCGACGGCGACCTCGACGGCTTCATCGCCGCAGGCATCCGGTGGCGCAAGCGCAAGGACGACGACTGAATCGTCCGCCGCGCGCGGATGCCGGGCCGTCGGGTGTCGCAGATCGCCCTCACGCCTGATCCGCTTAGGCTTGCTGAGCCATGATCCGGTTCGAAAACGTCACGAAGCGCTTCCGCGGCACCGCCAACCCGGCCCTGAACCAGGTCGACTTCGAGGTGCTGCGCGGTGAATTCGTGTTCCTCGTCGGTGCGTCCGGCTCGGGCAAGTCCTCGTGCCTGCGCCTCATCCTGCGTGAGGAGACACCCTCCGAGGGGCGAGTCGTGGTCCTCGGTCGTGACCTCCGCAACCTGTCCAACCGCAAGGTCCCGTACTTCCGCCGCCACATCGGCGCGGTGTTCCAGGACTTCCGGCTGCTGCCGAACAAGACGGTGTTCCAGAACGTCGCGTTCACTCTCCAGGTCATCGGCTCGTCCCGCGGGTTCATCCGTCAGGCAGTGCCCGAAGTGCTTTCGCTCGTCGGTCTCGACAACAAGGAGCGCCGTTTTCCGCACGAGCTCTCGGGCGGTGAGCAGCAGCGCGTCGCGATCGCCCGCGCCCTGGTCAATCGTCCGCAGGTCCTTCTCGCGGACGAGCCCACGGGAAACCTCGATCCCGCGACATCGGTCGACATCATGCAGCTGCTCGCCCGCATCAACGCCGGTGGGACGACGGTCGTGATGGCAACCCACGAGAAAGGCTTCGTCGACCAGATGCAGCGCCGGGTCATCGAGCTGCGCGGCGGCGAGCTCATCCGCGACGAGAGGCACGGCGGCTACGGCGACACGTCGAGCCTGCCGAGCCTCGCTCCGCCGCCCGAGCGCGGTGCCGCCGCCGTCGCGGCACTGACGGCGGTGCTCGAGGTTCAGCGCGAGGTCGCCCTGGCTGCCGCAGCCGCGGCCGCCCCCGCCGAGAGCACGCCGGAGCGTGACGCGGGAACCGACACCGCGAACGCCGAGATCCGACCGGCGGATGCCGCCGCACAGGCCGCGCCCGATCCCGAGCCCGCCGCGTCGGCAGACTCCGCCGTCGGACCGGCGAAGGCCCCCACGCAGCCCATCCCGATCGCGGACATCGCCGAGGTCGAGGTCTCGGAGCTGGGTCTGGCGGATCGCCTCGGGCTCGGCGGCTCGGAGCCCGAGAACGAAGTCGGACCGACGACGTGAGGGTCGGACTGATCCTCGGCGAGGCGTTCACCGGCCTTCGCCGCAACGCCTCGATGGTCATCTCGGTCGTGCTGGTGACATTCGTCTCTCTGACCTTCGTCGGCGCCGCCATCCTCATGCAGATGCAGATCGGCACCATGCGCGATTACTGGGTCGATCGCGCCCAGGTGGCGGTGTTCATGTGCACCGAGATCTCGCAAGAGCCCACCTGCACCGAGGGTGCGGCGACGCCGGAGCAGCTCACCGAGGTGCAGGCCAAGCTCGACGGACCGGCGTTGGCGCCTCTCATCCGCGACGTGCGCTTCGAAGACCAGGACGAGGCGTACCAGAACGTCATCGATCTGCTGGGGGAGGAGTACGCCAGCGTCATCACCCCCGAACAGCTCCCCGAGACGTTCTGGATCAACCTGGTCGATCAACGGCAGTCCGACGTTCTCATCGAGGCCTTCAGCGGGACTCAGGGCATCGAGGGCGTCGAGGATCAGCTGCAGTATCTCGAGCCGCTCTTCTCGGCCCTCACCGTCGCCACCTACATCGCGGTCGGAATCGCCGTCCTGATGCTGATCGCCGCCGTCCTGCTGATCGCGACGACCATCCGGCTCTCGGCGTACGCCCGAAGGCGCGAGCTCGGCATCATGAGGCTGGTCGGGGCGTCCAACCGCTTCATCCAGACACCGTTCATCCTCGAAGGGGTGTTCGCGGCGCTCCTCGGGTCGGTGTTGGCCAGCGGGGCCGTCATCGCCGGCATCCATTTCGGTGTCGACGGCTATCTGCGACGTCGCGTCGACTTCGTCACGACGTGGGTCGGGATCGACGACGCGTGGCTGGTGATACCGGTGCTCTTCGGCATCGGTGCGCTCCTGGCAGCGCTGTCGGCGGGCTTCGCGATCCGTCGCTGGCTGCGTGCCTGATCGTTCGCGGTTAGACTGACAGGCTGCCGTGCGCCCGCATGGCACATCAGCCACGCGCGCAGGCGCCATCGAGGAGACGACATGCCCAGGGAACGCGGTGAGAAGGTCATCGCGACCAACCGTCGCGCGCGACACGAGTACACCATCGAGAAGACCTACGAGGCGGGACTCGTCCTCACCGGCACCGAGGTGAAGTCGCTGCGGCAGGGGCGCGCGAATCTGAGCGACGGCTACGCGTACATCGACGGCGGCGAGGCCTTCCTCGACGCCGTGCACATCCCCGAGTACTCGCAGGGGCACTGGACCAACCACTCCACCAAGCGCGTCCGGAAGCTGCTGCTGCACAAGGACGAGATCATCAAGCTCAGCCACGCCATCTCGGCGGGCGGCTACACGCTGATCCCGCTGAAGCTGTACTTCTCGGATGGTCGCGCGAAGATCGAGATCGCCGTGGCCAAGGGCAAGGCGGAGTACGACAAGCGCCAGACGCTGCGCGAGCGGCAGGACAAGCGCGAAGCCGAGCGGGCGATGCGCAGCCGCAATCGGCTGGGCGATTGACAGAGCGGATGCCGCGGCATCCGGTCCGCCGATCCGGCGACGTCAGCGCGCGCTGAACCGTGCTTCCACGGCGGCGGTGACGCTCAGGTCCTGCGGCTGGAACTGCAGGCCGCCCCCGCCCCCTGCGGGCGCGCCGTCGAACGCCATGCGGGCCATCATGGCGCCACTCTGCTTCGTCGCCGCGTCGGGGTTGCTCAGCAAGCCGACGTCCGCGATCTCGAGCGGTGCGACGTCCATCCGTCCCAACGCACGGGCATAGGCGGTGGCGCGCTCCACGGCGACCGAGACGGCCGCCGTGGCCACTTCCTGTTCGACCCGCGCACGCGTCTCGGGCGTGAGCTGCCAGTCGACATGGCTGATCTGCACGCCGTCGCGCTCGGCGGCATCGCCCGCCCACATCGACATGGCGGTGACGTCGGTGAACGTCGCCGTCATCTCGACAGTGGCGTGATGAACGGGGGCAAGGCGCTTGCCCTCGGGGTGCCAGGGGCGCTCCGCCCACACCGAGACCCGCTGGCTCGACCACTCGGAGAGCTCGCCGGCGGCCTGTCGGGCGGCGAGGTCTTCGCGGACCGGGGTGCTGAGTGCGGCGATGCGCTCGACGACCGTGCTGCGGTCGCGTCCCTCCACCGTGACGCTCAGGTGCACGACGGCCCGTTCTGGGGGCAGCGAGGTCTCGTGCTCACCGCGAACCGTGATGACGACGTCGTTCATACTCGCGATCGTACGCGTCGGGCCAGGGATGACGACGAGGGAATTTCCATTCCCGTGCATCCAAACCCGGCCACCCCCCGGAATACCCATCCGACGGGCGACGCAGGGTCGCTCGAATCTGGAGGAACATCATGCGAAAGACCATCACGGGCGTGGTCGTCGGCGCCGTCGCCGCTCTCGGCCTGATCACCCCGGCCTACGCCATCTCGGACACCACCGCCGACCTCTCGGTCCTGCACGGCATTCCCGACACCCCCGTCGACGTCTACGTGAACGGCGAGCTCACGCTCGACGACTTCCAGCCCGGCGACCTGGCCGGTCCTCTGGACCTCGCCGCGGGCGACTACGAAGTCGTCTTGACCGCCCCCGACGCCGCAGACGCCAGCGAGCCGGTCCTCGGCCCCATCTCGGTGACCCTCGAGGCGAACACCAGCTACACCGCCGTGGCGCACCTCAACGAAGCCGGTGAGCCGACCGTCACCCCCTTCGTCAACGACATCTCCGAGACCGCCGCCGGCGAGGGTCGCCTCACGGTCCGCCACACCGCGGCCGCACCCGCCGTCGACGTGCTCGCCGGAGGCGACGCCGTGATCGAGGGTCTCGCGAACCCGGATGAGGCGAGCCTCGACCTCGCCGCCGGCACCATCGAGGCCTCGGTCGCCGCGGCCGGCACGACCGACCCGGTCATCGGACCGGCACCGGTCGAGGTCCAGGAGGGTGTGCTCACGATCGTCTACGCGTGGGGCAGCCTCGAGGACGACAATCTCGACATCGCCGTGCAGACCATCGACGGCCTGCACTCCGCCCCGGAGGGCGTGAACTCCGGCACCGGCGGCCAGCTGGCCGAGCGTGACGCGATGATGCAGGCGATGGTGCTGGTCGGCGGGTTCGCCCTGCTGGCTGCCGCCGCCACCACCGGCGTCGTCGTGGCCCGCGCTCGCGCGAACCGCTGAGGCATCACATGTCGGCGAGGACGATCACCCTGGCGGCCACCGCCGGGCTGATCGTCCTCGCCCTGTCCGGGTGCGGTGGTCAGCCCGTGGCCGCACCCGAGACCGCGGAGCGGACCCCCTCAGCGAGTCCGACGACACCTCGACCTACTCCTGGGGTCGAGGTTCCTGTCGCGGCGGCGACCCCAGCGCCGCCGCGGCAGTCCGTGCCTCCGGTGCGGCTGACCCTCGACGCGATCGCCGTGGACATCCCCGTCACCCCCGTCGGGGTGGAGGAGGGAGGCTTCATGGAGCTGAACGAGGATCCCGCGGTGGGTGGGTGGTATCGCTTCGGCGCGGATCCCACGAGCGACGACGGGAACATCGTCATCTCTGCACATGTCGACGCGCCCGACTATCCCATCGGACCGCTGAGCCGACTGCGGGAGCTCTCGGGCGGCGAGACGGTCACCGTCGTCGACGATGCGGGGACGACGCACCGGTACACGATCGACTCCGTCACGTACTACCCGAAGGAAGAACTTCCGGTCAATGAGGTGTTCGCGCGCTCCGGTACCGACAAACTGGTCATCATCACCTGCGGGGGAGAGTTCGACAGCTCGACCGGCCGCTACGCCGACAACGTCGTCGCCGTCGCCTCTCCCGAAGGCCGCCGGTGATGACCGACGTGATGATCAGAGGAGAGTCTCGCGTGGATGAACCGGACGAAGCGGCTCTCGCCGACCGCTTCCGCCAAGGCGATGAACGCGCGCTGGCCGATGTGTACCGGCGCTGGTCGCCCCTGATCTTCACTCTGGCGCTGCGGTCGCTGGGTGACCGGGGTGACGCTGAGGACGTGACGCAGAAGGTGTTCGTGTCCGCCTGGACGTCCCGCGCGTCCTACGATCCGGCGAAGGCCAAGCTCTCGACCTGGCTCGTTGCGATCGCCCGCCGCCGCATCGCCGACACCCACGAGGCGCGGGCGAAGGTGCGGGCGCTGCAGGAGGAGCTCGTGCGGGTCTCGGGCACCGACGAGCTGGTCCACTCGGATGTGGACCTCGCGGATCGGCTGCTGATGGCCGACGAGGTGGAGCGCCTCGAGCCCGACGCACGGGACGTCGTGCGCCTGGCGTTCTACGACGATCTGACACATCAGCAGATATCGGACCGTCTCGGGATGCCGCTGGGTACGGTGAAGAGTCATATCCGAAGAAGTCTGTCCAGATTGCGCAGCCGATTGGAGGTGAGCCATGTCGCACCTTGACCCCGAGCAGATCGCTCTGATCGCCCTCGGTGAGCCCGCGAGCGACGATGACACGGCGCACCTCGCCGCGTGCGCCGACTGCTCGCTCGAGCTGGCGGAGCTGCGCCGCACAGTGCTCGTCGGAAAGTCCACCCTGGGCATGGGCGGGCTGGAGACGCCCCCCGATCGCGTCTGGGATCGCATCGTCGCCGAAATCGACGAGGCCGGCGTTCCCGTGGCCGCTGTCGACAGCGCGCCTGTTGCGGACACCGATCGATCGGACGACGGTGCCGACACGAAGCGGGACGCATCCCCGCGCCGCACGCTCTCGAAGATGCTGTTCACCCTGGCCGCCAGCGCCGCCGTGATTCTCGCGGTCGTCGGCACCTGGGCCCTCGTGCGTCCTGCCGAGGTCGTCGAGGTGGCGTCCGCAAGCCTGCTCGCCTTCCCGGACCACCCCGGCGCGGAAGGCTCGGCAGTCGTCGTCGAGGGTGAGGACGGCGAGAAGATGGTGCGCGTCGAGCTCGACGACGACGAGCCGACGGACGGCTTCCGAGAAGTCTGGCTCATCACGGCCGACGCGACGGCGATCGTCAGTCTCGGCATCCTCGAGGGGTCCGAGGGCGAGTTCGCCGTTCCGGAGGACGTCGATCTTCGCGACTACGTGCTGGTCGACATCTCACAGGAGCCGCAGGATGGCGACCCGACGCATTCGGGCGATTCCATCGTGCGGGGAGAGCTGGACTTCGCCTGAGCGGGAATGGCGAGCCGGCGGCATCCGTTGTAGTCTGGTGTGCTCGGATGCTTCGGCGTCCGGACTTGGCAATTCCACAGTGTGACAGCGGCCCTTCAGCAGAAGGAACACCTCGCGAGAGGTTCACGGGGATGATCGGTTTCGACATTGCCTGCCTATCTGCGTGAAGCGGGCCGAGGATGCGGGGTTATCTCGTTAACGCCCCCTGCAAACCAATAACTGCCGAAAAGAAGCAGTCTGACTTCGCCCTCGCTGCGTAAGCGAGGCCGATAGTCCGTCAGTCCGTGTGTGATCCCGACACGGGTCCTGGCGTCATCTAGGGATCTTGCTGCGCGGTGGCGTCTGGACGCCGCGCGGGACTCTTCCCAGGCTGGGCTCGTCGACTCAGGTGTCTGTGACAAGGGTCGGGGCCGAGCAGAACGTCTGCACAGACTGCGCCCGGAGAAACCGCAGAGATTCAGCAATGGACGGGGGTTCGATTCCCCCCATCTCCACCAATCCGCTGTCACTTGAATGGGCTCGAGAGCCGCGGAATCACGCGGTTCTCGAGCCCATCCTTTTGGTCATGGTTGGTCATGCCAAGCTGCATCGCCCACAAATCGCCCACGAATTTTCGGCGCATAAGCGTGGGAAACTGCGTCTGGATGCCGTGCAATGACGGTTCTCGATGGCGATGTTCGCGCGCGCTGCTCACGAGTGGAGCGACTAACTGGCCCAGAGGCGGCCGACATCCGCGTTCACGCCGCCCTGATTCATCCGTTCCGCGACGTCGGCGAGGTCGTCGTCGAACAGATCGGCGTACGTGTCGAGAGTCATCGAGGCCGACTTGTGCCCCAGCATCCGCTGGACCGCCTTCACGTTGGCTCCGGATGAGATCGCAAGGCTGGCGGCCGTGTGGCGCAGATCATGGGGCGTCAGACGCTCGATGTCAGCAATGCTCAGGGCGGTCGTGAACCATGAGTTCATTCCTTGCTGGGTTTTCGCACGCCGCAGGTGCTTGCCCTCCAAGTCGGTGAAGACGAGATCGTGGGCTCGCTTGCCACTGCACAGTCGTTTGAGAGGCTGCTCGAGAAACGCAGGAAACGGCACGAGCCGACGTTCCCAGTTCTTGGGCGTACCGAGCACGATCTTGCCGTTGACCTCGACTGCCGCTCGCTGTACCTGGATGCGGTGCCTCGGAAAGATGATGTCGCTGACGTGCATTCCGATCGCCTCGCTCCATCGGACTCCGCAGTAGGCGAGAACAAGGATGAGGGTCTTGTGTGTGTCGTTGTTAGTCGCTTCGGCGAGGCGCACGACCTCGGCGTGTGTGAGGTAGCGACGCGGCTTCTGCGATTGCTTGGGAGGCAGATTCTGCGCGCCTCTGGCGACATTCCGGGGGATTCTGCCGTCGCGGACGGCCGTGTCGAGGATGCCGGCCAGCACGCCCAGCGCGCGATAGACGACGCTCGCGGATCGCGGATTGGCACCAGCCTTCTCACTTTTCGTGCGCTTCGTTGTCGCGGTGCCCTCGGACAGCTCGCGGATCCACTGCTCGACGTGGGACGCGCGGATGTCGCCGATACGGACGTCGCCCCAACGCGGCAGGACGTAGACCCGCCAGGAGGTATCCAACGAGCTGAACGATGACGCCTTGAGCGCGTGCTTCTTGTTCCGTAGCCAATCGACGCCAAGCGCCCCCACGGTGATGCGAGCTTCACCCGGGTCGGTGTACGAACCATTGGATCTCGAGACGGCGGTGTGTGCGAGATAGAGCTCGGCCTCCTTCTTGGTGCGAAAGCCCTTCTTCTCAACCTGCTTCTGCTGATCGTCGCGCCAACGCACGCGATAGCGTCTGCCGGATCCGATCTCGTAGGCAGTGATGCTTCCCATGGGTCACCTCGCGGCAAGGGTAGCCCGGACCGGATCGCCTTCGCCCGATGTGGTGACGCTTCGGGCGCGTCCTGTGGATAACTGTCGGCAACTGCACATAGGTGACGTTCTGCTTCGTCGGGCGGTCCGCACTCAACCTCCCTCGAGAGAAGTTCGTGCATGGCGGCCATCGTGCTTCGGGCACTGATGGCGGACAACGAATACATCGAGCATGGAACCGTCCCATGGACGGATCGTCTTGCGCTACACGGAGCTCCACGCGGCTCTTTCCCGCTGTCAGACGTGTATGGTCACTGGATGCTGTATAGTCAGTCAATGCTGACCTTGTCTTCGCGCGTCGATGTGATGAATCGGTTGGGCCGGGCGATGGCCGATCCCACCCGGTCGCGGATCCTGCTCTCGCTCCTTGACCAGCCCGGCTACCCGGCGCAGATGGCACGCGACCTCGATCTGACCCGGACGAATGTGTCCAACCATCTCTCCTGCCTGCGCGGCTGCGGCATTGTCGTTGCGACTCCGGAGGGGCGGCAGACCCGGTACGAGATCGCCGACCCGCACCTCACCCAAGCGATCGGCGCGCTTGTGCAGGTTGTGCTTGCGGTCGACGACGGTACGGGATGCGTGGATCCTGACTGTGCCCTCCCGTTGTGCTGCGGGGCGGGGGCCGTGGCGTGAGCGTCGCGACCGACCCGGTCCGTGTCGGCATCCTACGTCGGCGGATCCGTTGGATCGTGGGGTTCACGATCACCTACAACGTCATCGAGGGCATCATTGCGCTGATCGCCGGTGGAGCCGCCTCTTCCGCCGCGCTGATCGGATTCGGGCTCGATTCGTTCGTGGAAGTGCTCTCTGCGGCGGCCATCGCCTGGCAGTTCGCCGCCCCCGACCCCGAGACTCGCGAGAAGCCGGCGCTGCGAATCATCGCCGTGTCCTTCTTCGCCCTGGCTGCGTACGTGAGCGTCGATGCACTGCTGTCGCTGACCGGCCTTAGGGAGCCGGAGCACAGCCCGGTGGGGATCGCGTTGGCCGCGATCAGCCTGGTGATCATGCCTGTCGTGAGCTGGCTGGAGAGGCTCGCGGGGCGGGAACTCGGCTCGGCCTCAGCGGTGGCTGATTCGAAGCAAACCCTGATCTGTGCCTACCTGTCGGCGGCGCTCCTGGTCGGCCTGCTGCTGAACAGCCTGTTCGGCTGGGCGTGGGCGGACTCCTTTGCCGCCCTGTTCATCGCCGGGTTCGCCGTAAAGGAAGGACTCGAAGCGTGGCGCGGCGACGCCTGCACCGTCCCGATCGCCGCCCTCACTGGTGAACTCGAAATCGACGACCACCACCACGACCATGACGGTCACCACGAGCACGCGTAGCGTGGAATCGTGCGATTGACCTCCCTACGCAACACCGGCGTACAGGCCGCCCTTGCCGCGGCGCTGCTGTTCGGTGCGGGTACCCCGATCGCGAAGCTGCTGCTCGTCGACGTGAGCCCCTGGATGCTCGCCGGCCTGCTCTACCTCGGCTCCGGGATCGGCCTGGGTGTGTACCGGCTGATCCGCCGGGCACCCCGGGTGCGTTTGGAGCGCCGGGAGCTGCTGCCTCTGGCCGGGGCGGTGTTTTTTGGCGGGGTGGTCGGCCCGGTGCTGTTGATGTTCGGACTGGTCGGGATGCCGGCATCCGGCGCCTCTCTTCTGCTGAACGCGGAGGGGGTAGCGACTGCGCTGCTGGCGTGGTTCGTGTTCAAGGAGAACTTCGACCGTCGCATCGCCCTCGGTATGGCCGCGATCGTCGCCGGGGCGGTCGTGCTCTCTTGGCCCGGCCAGGCCGACTTCGCCGGCATCCTCCCGTCAGTGGCGATCCTCGGCGCGTGCCTCGCCTGGGGGATCGACAACAACCTCACCCGGAAGGTCGCCCTTCACGACGCGACCTGGCTCGCCGCTGTCAAGGGACTCACCGCGGGACCGGTCAACCTCACACTCGCCTTCCTGCTCGGCGCATCACTTCCGCCGCTGCTGAACGTCGGGGCGGCGATGGTGACGGGGTTGTTCGCGTACGGGATCAGTTTGGTGCTGTTCATCGTCGCCCTCCGCCATATCGGCACCGCCCGCGCTGGCGCGTACTTCTCGATCGCCCCGTTCTTCGGCGCCGTCCTGGCGATCGCGATGGGGGATCCGATCACGATCCCGCTGATCATTGCCGGAGCGCTCATGGTGCTCGGGGTCTGGCTGCATCTGACCGAGCGGCACGAACACCCACACACCCACGAGCCCCTCGAGCACGACCACTGGCACACCCACCCCGACGAGCATCACGACCACGACCACGCCGAGCCGGTCTCAGCCGGCATCCGCCACCGGCATCCACACCCCCACGTTGAGCTCACCCACGCGCACGAGCATTACCCGGACAGCCACCACCGGCACTCGCACCCGACGACATAGCGTTTCGGTCGGGAGCAGGTCCGCGCGTTCGCCTGGCGAGTGGTCAGTCGGCCGTGCGTCGGTCGTTGTGCAGCCGTAGCGCGATCCATAGGCCGCAGCGCCGACACACGTATCCGGCGGTGCCGTTCAACGCGTGGACTCTGCGTCGGGGCAGAGTTCGCCCGCAGCAGGAACACTGGACCGCCGCGTCAGTGTCCATTGGCGGCGATCGCTTCGATGAGCTGTTCGGTCGTAGGGAGTCCAGCCAGCCCGGTGGGCGTCATATATACCCGGCAGGCGAGGTCCGCGGTGCGCCCGCCGCTGGGGAACAGGTCCTGGCCGTCGATCGTGATGGTGGGCGAACCCGCGAAGGGAACCCGGGCGGCGTCCTCGGACGTGCGGAGCAGTCGGTAGGCGATGGTCGTCTCACCGAACCCGGTCGCATCCAGGGCTTCGCGGAGGCGGTTCCCGGTTTCGCCCCAACTGGGGCAGTCCTCGATGTGGAGTACCTCGATGTTCATTCCCTCATCCTCCGCCAGCGCCTTGCAATGCCAAAGCGATCAGTTGCGATCAGCCAGATTACCCTAGGGGGGTATAGTATCGAGATATGAACGGGTACGCAGCGAATAAGGACGACCTCCTGAAGCGGCTGAGCCGCGCGGAGGGTCAGGTGCGTGGTATCGCGCGGATGGTCGAGAACGACAAGTACTGCATCGACATCCTCACGCAGGTCTCCGCCGCAACCAGCGCACTGGAGACGGTCGCCCTCTCCCTGCTGGCCGATCATCTGTCGCACTGCGTGGCGGAAGCGACCGCTGAGGGCGGCGCCGTCGCTGCGGAGAAGATCCGTGAAGCGAACGAGGCGATCGCCCGCCTGGTCCGTTCCTGACCACACCCCCCGACCGAGAGGACACCATCATGACCGCGAACGAGCGCACCGACCTGGGCCTGACCGATTCCGCCGCCGGATGCAGCTGCTGCTCCACCGCGTCCGCCACCGACACGCAGGTTGCCGTATCGACGACCACACAGGATGTTCTGGTGGACGGGATGACCTGCTCGCACTGCGTGATGAGCGTCACTGAGGAGATCACCGCGATCGACGGGGTCGAGAACGTATCGGTCGATCTGAACGCGGGCGGCTCCTCGCGTGTGACCATTCACAGCGCCGCACCGATCGATGCTGAACGCGTGCGCGCCGCGGTGGAGGAGGCCGGGTACGCCCTCGCCGGCAGCCCGTCATGAGCACCCTCGATGTGGAGCTCGAGATCTCCGGGATGACCTGCGCGTCATGCGCGACGCGGATCGAACGCAAGCTGAACAAGCTCCCCGGGGTTGAGGCGACGGTCAATTACGCGACCGAGAAAGCCCGTGTCCGCGCCGACGGTGTCGAGGCGGCGGAGCTGATCGCGGCGGTCGAATCCGCCGGGTATTCCGCGGCGGTACCGGCACCTGTCGCGCCCGAGCCGACATCGACCGACACTCCTGCGGAAGATCCCGAGCTGGTGTCGCTGCGTCGCCGGCTACTTATCAGCACCGCGTTGGCGGTACCGGTCGCGCTGATGTCGATGATCCCGCTGCTGCAGTTCACGTACTGGCAGTGGCTGGCCTTGACGCTGACCGCGCCGGTGGCGGTGTGGGGGGCGTGGCCGTTCCACCGTGCGGCGTTCGTGAACGCCCGCCACGGGGCGGCGACGATGGACACGCTGATCAGCGTCGGGGTGATCGCCGCGTTCGGCTGGTCGCTGTATGCGCTGTTCTTCGGCATGGCCGGGATGCCCGGGATGCACATGACCTTCACCCTGTTCGGCAGCCCCGAGGCGGGCAGCGGCGAGATCTACCTCGAAGTCGCCGCCCTGGTGACGGTGTTCATCCTCGCCGGCCGGTACGCGGAGGCCCGTGCCAAGAAGTCCTCCACCGAAGCGCTCCGCGCACTCCTGCACCTGGGCGCGAAGAATGCCACGCGCCTGGTCGGCGGCGTGGAACAACTGGTCCCCGTCTCCCAGCTGATCGTCGGCGACCGGGTGCTCGTGCGCCCCGGGGAGAAGATCCCCTCCGACGGCCTGGTGGTCGATGGGGCCTCCGCGATTGACGCGAGCATGCTCACCGGCGAATCCGTCCCGGTCGAGGTGACCACCGGGTCCCGCGTCGTCGGCGCGACCGTGAACGTCGGCGGACGACTGATCGTGGAGATCACCCGGATCGGCGCCGACACCGAACTGGCACGGATGCAACGGCTGATGGATGAAGCCCAGACCGGCAAAGCCAAGGTGCAACGCCTCGCCGACCGCGTCTCCGGGGTGTTCGTCCCGATCGTGATTGTCCTGGCGATCGTGGCGTTCGCAGGGTGGCTGCTGGTCGGCGGATCACTCGAGGTCGCGTTCACCGCCGCGGTCGCGACCCTGATCATCGCCTGCCCCTGCGCGCTCGGCCTTGCGACACCGACCGCGTTGCTGGTCGGCACCGGCCGCGGCTCGCAGCTGGGGATCCTGATCCGCGGACCGCAGGTGCTGGAACAGACCCGCCAGGTCGACACCATCGTGCTGGACAAGACCGGCACCATCACCCACGGCACCATGACCGTCACCACCGTCTCACCCGCCCCCGGCGTCACCGCCGAGGATCTCCTGACCACTGCGGCGGCGGCCGAGTGGGGCTCCGAGCACCCGGTCGCCCGCGCCATCGTGACCGCCGCCGGCGACACCCCGCCGCTGGCTGAAGCGTTCGCCTCCCATGCAGGGTTCGGTGTGCAGGCGATCGTCGACGGCGCGCTCGTGGTCGCCGGCCGGCCGCTGTGGGTTGAGGATCAGTGGAGCGTGCACCCTCCGATCACCCACCGCACAGAGGCAGAGGCTCTGGAAGCGGCCGGGGCCACGGTGATCGCGGTCGCCCGCGACGGCGAGTTCCTCGGCACCATCGCCGTCTCGGACACGGTCAAGCCGACCAGCGCCGAAGCGATCGCACGCTTCCGCGCCCTCGGCCTGTCGCCGGTTTTGCTCACTGGCGACAATGCCGGCGCCGCGCAGCACATCGCCGCCCAGGTCGGCATCGACGAGATCCGCGCCGGGGTCACCCCGGCCGGGAAGCTCGAGGTGATCCGTCAGCTGCAAGCCGCCGGCCGGGTCGTCGCCATGGTCGGCGACGGCGTCAACGACGCCGCAGCCCTGGCCGCAGCGGACCTCGGTGTCGCCATGGGCGGCGGCACGGACGCGGCGATCGCCGCCTCCGATGTCACGATCGCCTCCGGCGACCTGCTTGTCGTGGTCGACGCGATCCGGCTGTCCCGCCGCACCCTGGGCACCATCAAGGGCAACCTGTTCTGGGCGTTCGCGTACAACATCGCCGCGATCCCGATCGCAATGCTCGGCCTACTCAACCCGCTAGTTGCTGCGGCCGCCATGGCGCTGTCCTCCGTGTTCGTGGTCACCAACAGCCTCCGCCTGCGCAGCTTCCGCCCCCACCCCGCGCCCGCTGTTGCGGCGCCCGCGCCGGCCGACCGGACGGTGCAGCCGGCCTGAGCCGGTCTACCCTGGACACGAAGGAGGTGACATGTCGATGATCGCTCTGGCGCAGCGTCTGCGTCCCGGCCCGCGCGGGCTGGGTCGCTCGGTCCTGCTGCTCATCGCTGTCACTGCCGCGATCATCGTCGGGCTGCTCGCGATGCACTCCCTGAACAGTCACACCGAGACCGCCGCACCCGCAGCCGCGGCGCCGATGCACGAGCACGGCACCCCCAACCCAGGCGTTGTCGACCACGGCACCACCCAGCCAGCGACCGACGGGGACTGCGCGGATTGTGGCGGGCACGCCAGCATGCTGGCGATGGCTTGCGTCCTCGCGCTCCTGATCGTCTCGCTGCTGCTGTTCCTCCCGCGCGTGGGCATCTCCTGGGGGTCCGCGCTGCGCGCCGGCCCGGCCCTGACCGCCCGTGCCGCTGTCCTTACTCGACCACCGTCTCTTCTGGTTCTCTGCATCAGTCGTACCTGAGCAGCGCTGTCAGCCGACCCGTTTGCGGGTGGGCACAGCATTCGCGCGCCCGGGCACCGGCTCGTGCGCCTCATATACGACTGAGGAGATACCTGATGAACAACCGTGCCGCGGCAACTGCCACGATCACCCTGACCGCCCTGCTCGCCCTCGCCGGCTGCGCCAGCACCACCAGCAGTGGCGGGATGGACAACATGCCCGGAATGGGCTCATCGGCATCCGCATCCCCGGCCGCCGACGTGAACAACGCCGACATGCAGTTCACGATGATGATGATCCCGCACCACGAACAAGCCGTCGAGATGGCTGACATGATCCTCGCCAAGGACGGCATCGACGAACGCGTGATCACCCTCGCCGAGCAGATTAAGGCAGCCCAGGGCCCCGAGATTGAGCTGATGGAGTCCTGGCTCGACGAGTGGGGCACCCCGATGGGGGACATGGACGGCATGGACCACGGGGGGATGATGTCCGACACCGACATGCAAGCCCTCGAGGATGCCACCGGTGCCGAGGCCTCCCGCCTGTTCCTGGAGCAGATGATCGTCCACCACGAGGGTGCGATCGAGATGGCCCAAGACGAGGTCGATAACGGGCAGAACCCCGATGTGGTCACCCTTGCCGAGAACATCATCGCCTCCCAGACCACCGAGATCGCCACCATGGAGGACATCCTCGCGACCCTCTGACCGGCAGGGGCCGGCCGCACCCGACGGCCGGCCCGCTGTCTCCGGAGAACGCCACTATGACTACACACGCCCGTACCCTCGCCGCCGCCACCCTCGCCGCGACGCTTACCCTGACCGCCACTGCCTGCACGGCGTCCCCTGACAGCGATGCCTCGCCCGCCCTCATCCCGCATGTCCACGATGTCGCGTTCGATCTGGACGGGGCGCTGCTGGTCGGCGCGCACACCGGTGTCTATCTGGTCGACCTCACCAGCGATGAGGTCTCCCTCGTCGGTAAGACCACATTCGATGCGATGGGACTCACCGTTCAGGGGGATACGATCCTCGCGTCCGGTCACCCGGACCCGGCCAACCAGGACCACACGTTCACAGCCCCCAACGTGGGACTGGTGCGCTACAGCGAGGCCGGCTGGGAGCAGGTGTCGTTGGCAGGCGTCACCGACTTTCATATGCTCGCCGCCACCCCCGCCGCACCAGAGATCCTCCTCGGGCTCCCCTCGGACCGGCCCGTCCTGGCGGAGAGTACCGATGCCGGGCAGACCTGGGCGGATCTTGTCCCACTGACCGCCCGTGACATCAGCATCGACACCACTCAGGCCGACATCGTCACCGCCACCACCCCAGACGGGCTGATGGTCAGCCGCGACGGCGGCACCACCTTCTCGCCTGTGCCGAACGGCCCCGCCCTGCTGGTCATCACGGCCGATCCGACGGTGGAGGAAGGGATCATCGGCGTCGATACCGACGGCACTATCTGGACCGGGGCGACAACGCCCGACGCGGTGTGGAAGACCGCCGGGCACGCCACCGGCACCGCGTCCGCGATCGCCGTCAGCTGGGAGGGGATCGTCGCGATCGCCGACGACGGTGGAGTCCGCGTAACGTCCGATGCCGGGAACACCTGGCGAGTCGTCATCAGAACCGAGCCCACCTCATGAGCACGCCGCAGCGGCTTCACGGAGCAGGAGAACAGAAATGAACGGAACTACGCGCACCGTCGTCCTGGAAGTCGAGGGAGTCTCCTGGGCATCGTCGAAGTCGATCGTCGAATCGACGCTTCTCCGCCAGCCCGGGGTCACGGATGTCGAGGCGAACCCGGTCTCCCAGACCGCGAACGTCTCCTACGACCCGCAGCTCACCTCACAAGCACAGCTGCGGCAGTGGATCATCGACTGCGGCTACCACTGCGCCGGGCAGTCCGTCCCCGAGCACATCTGCGATCCCGCTCTCGACCCCGACCACGCACACGACGCAGGCGTGACGGTGGCGCCCACCCGACCTTCCACAGATGCGGACCCGGGTCACGGCGCCGACGCGGGCACGCCGATGCACGATCATGCGGTGGCCCCTGCTGAGCCTTCGGGGCACGATGCCCACAGCGGGCATGGGGAGGGGATGCCTGCTCGTACAAGCCAGGATGCGATGGGGCACGGCGGGAGCCATGCGGGGATGTCGATGGCGGCGATGACCCGCGATATGCGCAACCGGTTCATCGTCGCCGCTGTCCTGTCGCTGCCGATCATCCTGTGGTCACCGATCGGCCGCGAAGTGCTCGGCTTCACCGTTCCGGCACCATTCGGGCTTCGCGACGACTGGTTCTCGCTGATCCTCTCCCTTCCAGTGATCTTCTACTCCGCCTGGATCTTCTTCGACGGCGCCTGGCGTGCCCTTCGGGCTCGCACCCTGGACATGATGGTGCTGGTCGCCGTCGGGGTCGGCACCGGCTGGCTCTACAGCGTCGTGGTCACCCTCACCGGGGGCGGGGAAGTGTTCTACGAGGCCGCCACGGTGCTGGCCAGCTTCGTGCTGCTCGGCCACTGGGTGGAGATGCGCGCCCGCGGCGGCGCGAACGACGCCATCCGCACCCTCCTCGAGCTCGCCCCGCCCCGCGCGGTCGTCCTACGAAACGGGGAAGAGCTCGAGGTGCCCACCTCCGATGTCATCCCCGGGGACCTCATGCTGGTCCGGCCCGGCGCGAAGATCCCCACAGACGGGACCGTGGAGGAGGGCGCGTCGGAGATCGACGAATCCATGGTCACCGGCGAAAGCCTCCCAGTCGTCAAGACCGCCGGATCGACGGTGATCGGCGCCACCGTCAACACCACCGGCACCCTGCGGGTGCGGGCCACTAAGGTCGGTGCCGACACCGCGTTGGCCCAGATCGTCGCGCTCGTTCAGGAGGCGCAGAACTCCAAAGCCCCCGGGCAGCGGCTCGCGGATCGCGCAGCCTTCTGGCTGGTGCTGGTCGCCCTGATTGGCGGCACTGTCACTTTCCTGGTCTGGTGGCTGATCGGCGCCCCGGTGCCCACCGCGATCCTGTTCGCCATCACCGTGGTGGTGATCACTTGCCCCGACGCGCTGGGCCTGGCCACACCGACCGCAATCATGGTCGGCACCGGCCTCGGCGCCAAACGCGGCGTGCTGTTCAAGAACGCCGGAGCGATCGAGTCCGCCGCGCACATAGACACAGTCGTCCTGGACAAGACCGGCACCCTCACTAAGGGCGAACCCGAAGTGACCGACTACCTCCCCATCGGGATGAACGACATCGAACTGCTCTCCCTTGCCGCCGCCGCCGAGCGCGAGTCCGAGCACCCGCTCGCCAAAGCCGTCGTCGCCTACGCCGACGCCCGCAACATTCCCCGTCGCACAGCCAGCTCATTCCGCAACGTCACCGGCCTCGGTGCCGTTGCAACGGTCGATGGCCGCCGCGTGGTGATGGGCAACGCCCGACTAATGGCCGACGAAGGAATCGACATCAGCTCCATCGCCGCCGCCCAGAACGAACTCGCCGCCACCGGACGCACCGCCATCGCATTCGCCGTCGACGGCAAAGCCGCCGGCGTGATCGCCCTCGCCGACGCGCCACGCGAGACCGCCGCCGCAGCGATCACCGCACTGCACGAATCCGGCATCGAGGTGGTGATGCTCACCGGCGATAACGAACCCACGGCCAAACGCATTGCCGCGCTGCTGGGCATCGACACCGTCATCGCCGAAGTGCTCCCCGAGGACAAGTCCGCCAAGATCGCCGAACTGCAACGCTCAGGCAAGAAGGTCGCCATGGTGGGCGACGGCGTCAACGACGCCCCCGCACTCGCACAAGCCGCCCTCGGCATCGCGATCGGAGCCGGCACCGACGTCGCCATCGAAACCGCCGACGTCGTACTGATGCGCTCCGACCCGCTCGACGTGGCAACCGCGCTACGCATCGGCAAAGGCACCGTCCGCAAAATGCGCCAGAACCTCGGATGGGCCATCGGCTACAACGCCGTCGCACTACCCATCGCCGCAGGCGTGTTCTATCCGTCGCTGGGCATCATGCTCACACCCGAGATCGCCGCAATCACCATGTCCGGCTCGAGCGTCATCGTCGCCGTCAACGCACTCATGCTGAAGCGCCTCCGCCTCCCGGCCCCGGCCGCCCCGACGGAAAAACATTCCGGTCCGTCTCCCGTGCCCAGCGGCGACCGAGCGTGACGTACGCCTAGC